>NZ_JACSLK010000006.1:0-212585 GCF_018618075.1 Exiguobacterium sp. s5
CGTCCTGAGCCAGGATCAAACTCTCCAAAGAATTTGATATAGCTCTTTAAAAATGACGAAGCTTGCGCTTCATTCAAAAATTGTAAAACTTTTTTTGCCTCATCGTTCAGTTTTCAAAGTTCGTCTGCCGCTCTTGGCGACTTCATTAATTTATCACGTCGTCTATCTCCGCGTCAACAACTTTTTTCACAAATTGTTTTACTGAAATAATCTTTCGCTGTGACAACGTTTATAACTATAATCTCTATTTACCACTTCGTCAATAGAAATATCACAAAAAATAAAAAAAGGTTGAGCCCCTTAGCGAGGCTCAACCCTTCAGTCTTGCGCTAACGGAACGTAACCCGTCCGTTCTACCAATGTTTGTCCTTCTTCAGACGTCATCCAATCCAAAAACGGCTTGTACGTTTCATAATTCTCTTCTGTCGTGATGGCATAAAATTCAGAAGTGATTGGATACGTCCCGTCAGCGATCGTCTCGACCGTCGGGGCAATCCCGTTCACTTGAAGTAATTTAATGTCATGGTCCTCTACCATCTCGGTCGCGTAATAACGGAAAGAAAAGCCAATCGCATTCTTATGGTTGTGGTAGGCTGCCGTCTGCTCGATAATCCCACCCATTCCTTCCGGGACATCTTCGACTGGGGCATCCATCAGTTTCTCTTCCCCCATCACCCGCTGAAGAGCAGTCTGACTCCCGCTCCCTTCTGGACGTTGAAATGCTCGAATCGTATCAGTCTCGCCTCCGACCTCACTCCAATCGTCGAGGTCTCCCGCATAAATTTGCTGTATTTCTTCTAATTTGAGAGAGTCAACCGGATTGTCTTCATGTACAAAGAAGACAAACGCTTCGCGCCCGATCGGCGTCATGTTGAACTGCACACCAGCCTTCTCGGCCGCAGCCACTTGTAGATCCGATGGTCCGGCAACAAAGATGATATCTGTCTCCCCGCGAATCAAACGATCATAGGCTTCACCTGTCGTCGTCGAGACGACAGGGCTCTCATCCCATTCTTCGATGCCGTATGGATTATATTCGCCTGATGGATAGACCGTCTCGACGAAAGACGCATAAAGTGGATAAAGGGCTGTCGCGCCATCGAGACGCGGCAACTTCGAGTCTAGTTTAAACGAAGATTCGCCGTCCAGCTCCGCTAAATCTGATTTTTCCTTAAAAGGCTGATAGTCCATCAACTCGACGCCCCGTTCTTCAATCCGTAAACCTTCTGTATACACATAATAGCCTTTCACCGAACCAAAGAAGACGATCCCGAGCACCGTTCCAATTAAAGTGATTCGCTTGAGATGACCTTTTTTCAACGGTGAGAAGTCATATAGCGCCATAATGACAATCACTAACGCCACTCCATACCAAATCGTCCATACAATCGGACGTGCCCCGGCAACCGGATCGTCCATCATGAACAATCCTATGAAAACTGATATGACCCAAGCCACAAACACAATAAACACACTGCCTAATATAAACTTCATCATTTTCATCTAAATCAGCTACTCCATTCGCTTCTATAGTAGTCAGGCGATTTCATAAGCGATTGCTTCGACACCGACGCCTTTTGTCGGCCGGGCGACCGACCGGACATATCCTTTTCGAACGAGGAAGCCGACGATGCTCCCCAGGTCGACTTTCAATGCTTGCAAGTTCGGATGCTCCATCAATTCTGAGAACGGCCACGGTTCATCCCGTTGTTGCATCGTTTGTAATAGAAGAAGAGTGCCGGGCAACACTTTCGATTGAATCAAATGTTCAATGCCGATGATTACCAAATGAATCCGCTGTTCTAGCGATTCTTGTCCGCTCACCAGTTCTTCATGTAACTTATATATTTCCAAATCGAGTGTGCGCACTTGCTTCCACAATACGATTTCCGGATGAATTCCGGCCTCCAACACCGACAACCGCGCCAAATGAGTCAAGGCATGATGGATTTGGGTGAAAGCATCTTGATGCTCCTCTTGTAAAAATAAGCTTCGTCCATCTTCAAAGCGTCGCAACAACTTCGCAAAAGCAAGGGACAGTTGAAGACGTTGCTCATCATTCGAAAAATTACGAAGGCGTTGTCGCAAGTCTAATAAAAACGTATTTCGTTCAAACAAGACCATTCCATCTTCAATCCAATGAATGGCCCGGCGATTCTCGTTCATTAAAATCCAACGATCCATCATCGAGTCACTTACGAGATGAAGAATAATTTTTTCTTGCCCAACCTGATAATGTTTCACTGTCCAGAACGGTTCTTCTTTCGCTTCAATCACAATCAACAGCCGGTCCGATTGATCGGTCAAAGGATCTCTCGGCCGTTTCTTTTTCACTTCAATGATGCCAAGCGTTGTCTTCAAGGCCGCATATTCCGAATAGATCGTGCGCGTCGCATACTCCATAGTCACCTTGATACCTTCTTTCTATAATGATGAACCACAATCGTCCACCCAATAATCTGATACAAAAATGATTCGCCTTCTTTTAAAATTCTCCTGCCAGCGATTGTATGAACTTCTCACGGTCGTGCAGATGAGCTATAGTAAAGACAGACATGGAGGGATTACGAAATGAAAAAACGGGGGAATAAAATCAACCGCGCTCGAAACCTTGCGTTGTTGCTCGTCTTTGCGGGAATCGGAGTCATGTATCTCGGCCTGTTGGCGAAAAGCATCACATGGCTGATGATTATTTTCATGTTGCTCGGCTTCGTGATGGTGTTATCGAGTTCAGCGCTCTACTTTATTATTGGGATGGCATCCACGAAAGCCATCGTCGTCACTTGCCCGAATTGTGAGAAACCGACAAAGATGCTCGGCCGGGTCGACTTATGTATGCACTGCGACGAACCGCTCACGATCGATCAATCGCTCGAAGGTAAAGAGTTCGATGAAAAATATAATAAGCGTCAAACCCATTCACACGAATAAAAAAACATCCTCTGCCTGAGGATGTTTTTTAATGTTTATGCGCTTGTTCAGCTTGGCAAGCTGGGCACGTCCCGTATACTTCAAGACGGTGACGATCGACTTTGAACCCTGTCAATTGAGACGCGACCGATTCGATCTCGTCGAGGACCGGATAGTTGAAGTCGACGACTTTCCCACATGCATCACAGATGATGTGGTAGTGACGCGACGTCACAAAATCAAAGCGACTCGAAGCGTCCCCATAGTTCATCTCTTGAACGAGTCCGACTTCTTTAAAGACGCGCAAGTTATTGTAGACGGTAGCGACACTCATGTTCGGAAATCTCGCCGAAAGTGCCTTATAAATGTCATCCGCTGTCGGGTGACTGTGCTCCGTGACGAGGTACTCCAAAATGGCCTGGCGCTGAGGCGTCATTCTGACTCCATGTTCTCGGAGCGACTGAACAGCATGGTCAAGCATTTCGCTTCCCACGTCAATCCCTCATTTCTTCTATAAAATTCATGCGAAATGTCAGTTAGAATTAACCTATTTCTTACATAGTAATCTTTATAAATAGTGTACTGATTTCTTGAACGGTCGTCAAACGTTGAGCTTATGCGGTTGACGGCTATGATACAATAAGTGCGAATTTGTAAAAGGAGGCAATACATATGGCAACACCATCTACACGCAACAATTCAGACGTTTTGTATACCGACGCCTTGACGCACATCGTCGGCGGGGTCAATAGCCCTTCCCGCTCATTCAAGGCAGTCGGCGGCGGTGCACCCGTCTATATGGAACGAGGAGACGGCGCTTATTTCTATGACGTCGACGGCAATCGCTATATCGACTATTTGGCGGCGTACGGACCGATTATCACAGGCCACGCCCATCCGCATATCCATAAAGCGTTGATTGAGGCGTCGTCTAAAGGACTCCTTTACGGGACACCGCACGCGCTTGAAGTCGAGTTCGCGAAAAAACTAAAGGCGGCCATCCCGTCAATGGATAAAGTCCGTTTCACCAACTCAGGGACCGAGGCGGTCATGACGACCGTTCGTGTCGCTCGCGCCTATACCGGTCGTGAGCTCGTCGTCAAATTCAGCGGTTGCTATCACGGTCACTCGGACTTGATGCTCATCGCGGCAGGCAGTGGACCGGCCACGCTCGGCTCACCAGACTCAGCCGGCGTCACACGAGCTACGGCGAAAGAAGTCATCACCGTGCCGTTCAATGACGTCGAGGCGTTCCGAGACATGATGAGCGAATGGGGAAGTCAAATCGCCTGCGTCCTCGTCGAACCGATTGTCGGTAACTTCGGGATCGTCGAGCCGAAACCAGGCTTCCTCCAGGCCGTCAATGACATCACCCATGAACATGGTGCACTCGTCATTTACGACGAAGTCATCACGGCGTTCCGTTTCACGTACGGAAGCGCCCAGCAAGTGTACGGGATTGAACCGGATATGACCGCACTCGGGAAAATCATCGGCGGAGGCTTGCCGATTGGTGCCTATGGCGGTAAAGCTGAAATCATGGAGACGGTCGCTCCGCTCGGCCCAGCCTATCAGGCCGGAACAATGGCCGGCAACCCGGCGTCGATGGCAACGGGTCTCGCTTGTCTCGAGGTTCTCGAGCAACCCGGCGTTTACGAAAAGCTCGACGCACTCGGTGCCGAGCTCGAGGCCGGGATTCGTGAAGCCGCAGAAACACATGGTGTGACCATCACGTTGAACCGTTTAAAAGGTGCCCTTACGGTTTACTTCACGGACGAGATTGTGACCGATTACGAAGGCGCCGAAAAATCAGACGGTGAAGTGTTCGGACGTTTCTTCAAATTGATGCTCGAGAACGGTGTCAATTTAGCCCCTTCGAAGTACGAGGCTTGGTTCTTGACGACTGAGCATACCGAACAAGATATCGAAGAGACGATTGCCGCTGTGAATCGCGCGTTCGCCCAACTATAAGCAAAAGGAGATGCCGCGGCATCTCTTTTTCGTTTACACCGAAGGCCGAATCCACAGCTGGTCATAGCGGGGGTGGCCGAACACATCGACTGGAACTTCCCCTAGAAAGCTCGGGAATCGCCGCTCTCGGGCCACGTGATACAGAGGAATAACAAGTGCTGCTTCTGTCAAATAACGCTCGACATCACGATGGAGCCACGGCCACGCACTCATATCGGTCTGACGGTAACGGTCTATCATCGTCCGGAGCTCCTTTTCATGCGCGATTAACTTGCCGACGAGTGACAGTTCACTCGTCAAAAACGCGAGAAACGCCAAATCGAGATCTTCGCTCATCATCTCCCCGCATAAAATCAAATCAGCACGGCGCAGCGTCTCCTCTTGTAGTAACGAGGCAATCGTATACGTCTCGGTCTCAACGATAAAGCCGGCTACGCGCAACTGTTCCGCGACAAGCATCGCGTCTTCTGTCGCAACGTCGAACGGCAAATGCAATAGACGCAGTGGACGGCGCGAACTTCCCGTTGCTTTTGGTGCCGCCACCGGTCGACTCGCCTCCGGGAAAAAACCATGGGCCACTTGATGACGCTCTCCTCCCAAGTCGACGAACGCTTCTTTATGGATTGCCTGTTGAATGGCAAGTCGTGTGTCCATATCATCTTTGAGCCAAGAGTGCTGCAAGTTGAACATGAGATAACGCGCCCCGGCCTCAGCGATCCACTTGACGATGCTCTGATCATCACCGGCGCTCCACTTGGCATAATCCGTTTCTGAGAACGTGACAAATTCGACCACATCTAATGAAGGACGCGGTCGAAGCCCACGCTCGAACGCCCGCAACCGGACGACTTCTTCGGACCGTTTCTCCAATTTGAACGGTCCCGTCCCGACAATCCCTTCTGCCCCTTCATACGTAATGGATGCCGGCGTTTGGGCAAGTAAACGTTCGATGTAGGCCCGGTGCGCTTTCGTATGGATGTCAATGACGTAAGGCGCCGGCGATTCGACCCGTTCGATTGGCGCGAACAACCAAACTTGTTTTCCGCGAGCCAATAATCGATTCAACGAGTAAACGACATCTTTGGCGGCTAACGTCATTCCGTTGTGGAATGTGACGCCTTTTCGGATATAACACCGAAATCCGAATGTCACTTCTTCGATATGATGGGCAAGGGACGTTTGGACCGTCGTCCCATCCCATTCGAAGAGGCGATCGAAGACGTGCCGAGACAAGGACGCCTCCATCGCGATATGGATGTCGAGCGGGTCGAGTGATTCAAGCGTCCGGGTACGCGGGAACACGAATCGGTCTTCTTCCGTCTGTTCGAAACCGAATCGACTCCAAATCCGGGCTTGAATCAATTCACGTAACTCGGGTGGCCACTCCCACTCCAACCATTTGGCCGCGTCCGCCATCGAGGCCGTTGAGAATGAGGTTTCGACCCAGTCGTTCAGCGTTCGAGCAAATCCCGACTGAAAGCGGAGTATTGATTCATGACCCCGCCCTTTCCCGGCCTGATATTCCACCCAGCCTAACGTTTGCCACGCCTTGATATCACGCTTCACTTGTTTCTCACTATAGCCGACCGCTTCAACCGCTTCCCGCAACGTCACTTCCCTTTTGCCCGTCTCTATCGTGTGGCGATAAATCGCCACTAGTTTCGCATTCATGACCTCCCCCCTAAAAGTGGACATGTCCAAATATTTTGTCTCTTTTTACCAAGTGTAGTCCACGTTTAAAGTAGTGACAAGGAGGTGCTCACATGAAATTCAAAGATTTTCCAACCAACGTTCGGCTTCGACTCGTCTGCGGCTTTTTCATCCGCATCGTCGGCTCGGCCATCTTTCCATTCATGGCTTTATACTTTTCAGAAGAACTCGACAAAATCGCTGCCGGGATCATCATGACGTCATTCGTCATCGTCGGGTATGTCACCGGCTTGTTCGGTGGGTACTTCTCGGATCGCTTCAATCGCAAGCACGTCTTACAAATCGGCCAACTCGTTCAAATCCTTTGCTTCATCGGAATGACGGTGGCGATTCACCCATCAAACAATTGGGCACTCGCCGTGGCCATTCTCTACTTCGGTCACGCGGTCGCCAACGGGTTGAACTATCCGGCCTTGGAGGCAATCGTCATCGATTCGATGGAAGAATCGAATCGGAAAGCGATTTATGTATATGATTATTGGCTCGTCAACTTGGCTATCGCCGGCGGTGTCATGCTCGGCGGTGCCTTCTATCGTGACTACCGCTTCGGCTTGTTCGTCGGGATGACGCTCGTATTGACCATCACAACGGTCGTCTTGCAACGCTATCTCGTCGATTCGCATCAAGGTAACCGGTCGACGCCGGCCAATCCGATTGTCGGCGTGATTCAAAACTACCGGATCGCCCTCAATGACCGACGCTGGATGTTGTTCGTGCTCGGCAGCATGCTCGTCTTCTCGACCGAGTTCCATATGGCGAACTATATCGGTGTTCATTTGGCGGAATCGTTTCAACAGCGCTCGATCGTCGGTGTTCCGTTCGATGGTGTCCGAATGATGGCATTCATGCAACTCGAGAATACACTACTCGTCGTCGCCATCACGTTCGCCGTCACTGCGTTTGTGAAACGGTACCGTGAGAAATACGTGTTCTTCATCGGCTTGTCGTTATACATCACGGCGTACGCTGCCATCACGTCGATGAACTCGTTCCTGATTCTCGCCGTCTTGGCCGTTGTCTTCACAGTCGGCGAATTGCTGTACTCGCCGATCCACCAAGTGAAACAAGTCGATTTGCTCGACCCGGAGCGTCGCGCCTCGTACCTTGCTTTCGGTGGACTCACATTCCACGGGGCCAAACTCGTGGCCGCGGCCGGGATTGTCGTCGGAGCATTCATCGGACCCGTGTTCATGAGTGGCTACATCTTCTTGTTCGGAGCGCTCGGTGCCTACCTCTACTACGTCTCGTTATATAGGATGGAATCGGTGCGCCAGCTCGCCGCATGACGTTTGAAGTGACACCGGAACGGAAACAGGCAAGAGTGAAGGAGGCGAGTGGTATGCCAGCCATTGTATTATTTGATGGAGACTGTAACTTTTGCGACGCGAGCGTCCAGTTCATCTTGAACCGTGACGCGACGGGGAACTTTCATTTCGCCTCGCTTCAAGGCGAGGCCGGTCAAGCTTTACGTAAACGTCATCGTATCAACGACTCGGTCGACAGCATCGTGTTGATTCGCGATGGTGTCCCGTACATTAAATCCGACGCGGCGGTCCGCATCGCTGAAGGATTGGATGGGAAGTGGCGTTGGCTCAGGTTTGTGAGGTTCGTCCCAAAACCGATTCGTGATTTCGGCTATGATGTGATCGCTAAACATCGTTATCAGTGGTTCGGACAAAAACAGACGTGCAAACTGCCGACGCCGGAAGAACGGAGCCGATTTCTCGACCAACAACCAAAACCGCCGACTCGATGAGTCGACGGTTTTTTTTAGTCCATACAGGTCAAGTACGTCCAGTGGCACTCCGGCATCGGATTGCCCATGAAACTGACACCGAGGTCGTCCGCCCGGTGAATCGTCGTCCATGGGGCATCACCGACTTGAAGATACACTTCATGATGTGGCGATTGCGTATGACTTCCGGACAGCTTGAACGTAGCATTGTCCTTTAATTGCGCGACGATTGTATATTTGATGTCCGGCGCGATAACGAGCGGGTTGCCAACGGAATGTTGCAACCGATACGCCGCCCGCCCGCGGTCGATATCGACATCTTCAAGATACACTTGGTCGACAGAGGCGATATCTTCACCCGTCAAACGGTGATGTTTCGTATAGCCACGCGTCACATTCGCATCTTTTTTGATGGAGACGATCGGAATATCACTCAGCCCTTCGGCCTTCACTTCCGTCCGCGTGCGATAGTCGGTCGCATGAACGTTATAAGGGCGACCGTCTCCTTCAAAATACGGATGAGGCGACAACAAGTTCGGGTTTTTAATCATCGGCGGGCGGATGAACGTCTGGACGCGAAGCTGAATCTGGTCCACCGTCTCCAAATCAGGTCGAATCGGACTGACGAGAAAATACATGACGTACAATTCCTTGTCCCGTCTCGTGTCCGTCTTCAATTCTTTGGCGAGTGACATCGCTTTGCCGACGGCGTGAATGAGACTCGTCCCCGGTTTCTCATCTCGCTTCACAGAGCGGAGCGCCCGCACTTCATACATTGTCGGCTCATGGAGCGGCGTCTCGTCCAAATAAGCATGGCCGACGACTTCGGCAATGCGTCGTCCTTGCCGGTAAATCGCATACGTTTCGACGTCAGCAATCGGGTCCCATTGGAGATGGGTGCCGTTCGAGGCGACGACTGCCGACGTGAGATGACGATTCCAGTACAAGTCGTCAGTTGGGTCGACGGCGGCCGTATACACTTTCGCCACTTCCCCCTGTTCGTCCGTGATGCGATAAGCGACTTGTTCTCCCACACCGGTCTCGTGATCGACATAGTGTTGATCGGTTCCTTCATACACATACTTCCCGTTCCGCGTGAGCCGGACCGTCCCTTCGACTGACCACGTCAGCTCGAGCGCGTCTTTTAGCGGTTTTACCGTAATTAATCCTTCCCCGTTCATCATTGGTTCATCCCCCTTTTGGCATGTCGTTTCTTCATTCCCGTCTCACTGTCACGGAAAACAAAAAGACCTCGAGTTTCCTCGAGGTCCCGTCTCATTCGACGACTGCTAAATCTTGAATCATATACAAATCGTAATAGGCGCCGCGGCGACGCATCAGTTCTTCATGCGTCCCGGTCTCCATGATTTGTCCGTTATCGACGACGACGATTTTATCGGCGTCGGTGATGGTCGACAATCGGTGCGCGACGATGAGCGTCGTTCTGCCTCTCGTCAATCGCGCGAGCGAATCCTGAATCATCGCCTCACTCTCAAGGTCAAGCGCACTCGTCGCTTCGTCGAGAATGATGATCGGTGGATGTTTCAAGAAGACCCGGGCGATGGCGAGCCGTTGCTTTTGCCCACCTGACAGTTTAACCCCTTTCTCCCCGACCGGCGTATTATAGCCGTCCGGCAAGTTTGAGATGAACTCATGGGCGTTGGCAGCTTTCGCGGCGGCGATCACATCTTCGTCACTCGCTTCCGGATTCCCCATCCGAATATTCATCGCGACCGATTCACTGAAGAGGACCGAGTCTTGCATAACCATCCCGATTTGGTCACGGAGGGCCCGCAGTTTAAAATCGCGGACGTCGGTACCGTCAATTTTAATGCTGCCTGACGTGACGTCATAAAACCGTGGAATCAGGCTGACGAGCGTCGATTTCCCGCCGCCAGACATGCCGACGAACGCGACCCGCTCTCCAGAACGGATGTGCAAGCTGACATCGTGGAGAGCCCGGGCTCCGTCTTTCTCATAAGCGAAGCTGACCCGGTCGAGTTCGATATCGCCAGCCGTTTGTACAGGTACGAATGCGCTATGCTTCTCTTCGATGTCGTACGGCTCATCGAGGAATTCAAACACACGGTCCATCGAAGCGACTGATTGCGTGAGCGTCGTCGCCGAGTTAACGAGACGACCGAGCGGTGCATAGAGACGGTCGATATAGGCGATAAAGGCGACGAGCGTCCCGAGCGAGACGTCCCCTTGCAAGACGAGCCATGAGGCCGTCGTGAAAATCAAAATTGGAGCGATGTCGGTGATCGTCGAGACGACGACGTACGTCTTCGCGTTCCACCCCGTATGGCGGAGAGCAGCCTTCAAGAAACCGCCGTTTTGTTCTTCGAACGCTTTGTTCTCATACGGTTCGAGCGCGAAGCTGCGGATGACGGCCATCCCGTTGACGCGTTCGGTCAAATGACCTTGAAGGTCCGCAAGGGCGGCCGAGCGTTCCCGCGTGAGCCGGCGCAATCGTCCATAGAAGTAACGGACGGCGATGGCGTAGAACGGGAGCGGCAAGACGGCGATGAGCGTCAGCTGCGGGTCAATCGTGTACATGATGGCGATGGCAATCAAAATCGTGACCATATCGAGCCAGATGTTCATCAGACCGGTGATGACGAAATCTTTCGTCTGCTCGACATCGTTGATGATGCGCGAGATGATTTGTCCCGTCTTATTGTTCGAATAGTAGCGGAGCGACAACTTTTGGACGTGGTCGAACAATCGGTTCCGGACGTCGAACAAAATCCGCGTCGCCGCCCATTGCGCCAAATATTGGCGTAAGTATTCAATCGGTGGCTTCAAGACGAGGAAGACGAAGAAGACGATGCTGAACAGCCAGACGAGCTCCGTGTAGTCGGCAGCCGGAGCATCTTCCGTCAAATAGTTATCGATGACATATTTATAAAGGAGCGGCAACCCGAGCGGGATGGAGAATTTCAAAATCCCGACGAAGATGGTCAGCGCGATTTGTTTTTTATACGGTTTAACGAACTTTAAATAACGTTTAATACTACCCATTAGTTCCTCCTTCAAGAAAAAAGCGGAGATGAGCAATCATCTCCGGTAACGTGCTTCGTATTCGCGATACCATTCATCGACGAATGTTGGGTTGAACGGCCCTTTCCGTCCTCGAATCCAGTTAATAAGTTCTTGAACGTTCTGTTTCAAGATTCGATCAATCGCTTTCGGATAATTCATCTCGCGACGATGCCGCTCATATTCATCCTCATCTAAAATCGTGTACGACATATCCGGGAACACCTTGATGTCCAAATCGTAATCGATGTACTTGATGGCACGTTCTGCCCCATCGAACGTTGTCGGCGAACCTAGATTACAGTAGTAGTAAATCCCATCTTCGCGAATCATGCAGATGACATTGAACCAAAACTCAGATGAAAAGTAGCAAATTGCCGGCTCACGAGTTCTCCATTGCCGGCCGTCTGACTCACTGACCATGATGCGGTCATTGAATCCGATCATATCCGTTTTTGACGACTGAAGGACGAGCGTTTCTTCCCAAACGCGATGCAAAGTTCCGTTGTGCTTGTAGCTCTGTATCTCGATCTTGCTACCTGCTTTGGGAAATAAGCTCATAAGCTCCTCCTTTCCGCTATGATGCTATACAATTCTCATATTTAATTATAGCGACTTTCAGAACCAATGAAAAAGGAAATCTCTTATTTTCACGAATTTAGTGTTTTTTGGAATGCTTTGGCTCGCGCTTTGAACATCGGTCGAAGCACGAAGTATTCGACAAGGACGGTCGGTACGTAACTATCGAATGTGACCTCATCGACCATGACAGCCTGTCCTCCGACTTGTTCGACCCGATGGACATGGCTGAAGCGACGGAACGGAAACGGCAACTTCACACCTTGGTCACAAAAAGCGTAATTCCCGGTCAAGGTGATGGCACTGTTCCACGGTAATGAAACTGGACCGACACCAACCCGCAATTGAACGAGATTCCCCTCGACCGATGCCCCATCCCCAAGGAGCGTCACTTTCGGGAACGATGTCAGTGTTGATAAGAGCGAAGCATCTTGAAGCAGCGTCCAAAGCGTGTCAACGGATGTGTCATATGGTGTTCGTACGTCAAACTGTCTCATCTTTTGCACCTGCCATCTGCTCTAATTTTTGTTGGGCGACCGATACGGTCACCACGTCCCGTGCCTCTTCGTCGAGCCAAGTCCATTCCCCTGCCGGTAACGTCTCGACTTCGTATAAGTCGATGTACCAGACAATGTGGGAAAACACATGTTTCACTTGTCCAACATAGGTTCCGTTTAACTGTTCCCCCGTTCCCCGGTCTGTAAGCGGATATTGCCACATTCCAGCGAGAAGACCTGTTTCCGGTCGCTTCATATACGCTGCGCGGCCCTCTTGTCGACAATAAAGCGCATCATACATTTCAATCCGAGCCGCCCCTTTTTTCGTCTTGACCGGGAGTTCATCTTGAACGTTATGGGTATAAGCATAACAATCGTCTTGAACGGGACAAAGCGAACACATCGGGTTTTTCGGCGTACATACCGTCGCCCCAAGTTCCATGATGCCTTCGTTAAAGTCCGAGGCATGCGCCGGGTCCATCAGTCGACGCACGACTTGCTCAAACAATTTCCGCGTTTTTGGGATGGCGATGTCGTCATAAATCCCGAATTGACGGGACATGACGCGCATGACGTTGCCATCGACGGCCGGTTCCGGCTGATTGTAGGCAATCGAGAGCACGGCCCCGGTCGTATACGGCCCGACGCCTTTTAGTTTTTCGAACCGCTCTTTTTCCTCGGGGACGATGCCATCGTACACGGCAACGACTTCCCGGACGGCTTGATGAAGGTTTCGGACCCGTGAGTAATAACCGAGTCCTTCCCAATATTTGACGACCTCATCGGGTTCGGCCGCTGCCAATGCCTCAATCGTCGGGAAGCGCTCCATGAAACGGTTATAGTATGGGATGACGGTATCGACGCGCGTCTGTTGGAGCATGACCTCACTCACCCAGACGCGATACGGATTTTTCCCGTGACGCCACGGCAAATCTCGCTTTTCGCGGTTGAACCACGTCACTAAATTTGTGTTAAATTCTTGAATATTATAATTTGTGAACAATTTATCAACATCGAGCATTTCGTTTCCCCTCGTTTTAAAAATATTGTATGATGAAATGGATCAAATAACGCCGTTTTTTCTACTTATGGAGGTGCTGAAGCACATTGGATACTGCTACTCACATTGGGATGGGACTTGGTTTAAGTGCAATCGCGACCCTCAGCCCAGAGGTGTCAGGCGACGCACAAATGTTTCTAGCCATGACAGCGACGGCTCTCGTCGGCTCGCATGCTCCGGACTTTGACACGGTCTTCAAACTAAAAGGAAATAGCACGTATTTACGCCAGCACCGCGGTCGTTCACACGGAATCACCGCACTCCTCGCCTGGCCGATCATCGTCAGCGCTGTCATCGGACCCGCGCTTGGCGTCAACCCTGCCTCATTATGGGTCATGGCACAAATCGCCGTGCTGTTGCACGTCACGGTCGACTTGTTCAACGCCTACGGGACGCAAGCCCTCCAACCATTTTCGAAGAAATGGATTGGCTGGGGCGTCATCGGGACGTTCGATCCGTATTTGTTCTCTGCCTATTACGGCGCATATGTATTATGGCTTATCACAGGGGCGACTGTCCCGATTTTTGCACTGCTCATTGCGCTCGTCATCAGCTATTACGCCATCCAGTTCAAATTGCGTAATCGCGCCCTCGCCACGGTCGCCCGTCACTTCGCCGGCGCCCACGAACTGTTCATCTCGCCGGGTATCGGCTGGGATGACTGGCACGTCGCCGTTCGATTCCGCAACGGTTTAGGAGCAGTCAAAGTAAAAAAAGGGACGGTCATCGAATGTGGTCGTTTCCGTGACAAGCCGATGCCTGGGGAAGACGACCTTCACTTCGTGGAGGCCCGTAAAAATGCGGATCTTCAATCGTTCCTTGAGTTTTCGAAGATTCACACGTATACGGTCACACGCCACAATGGCATGATTGAATATCGCTTCACGAACTTGCGCTACTTTTCGAAAGACATTTATCCGTTCGTCGCCGTCGTCATCGTCGATGAAGTGTCAAACGAAGTGTTGTCTTCGTTCACCGGTTGGGTGTTCAGCGAAGAGAGCTTACAAAAGAAATTGGCCTACGAACAGTAAAAAGTCGCTCGCGAGAGCGACTTTTTTTATGCCTCCGACTCCGTGAACTGGAGCTCAAAGTCAAACTTCACTTTTTTATCGACGAGGACGCCGCCCGCTTCGAGCGCCTGGTTCCACGTCAATCCGTAATCTTCCCGGTTGATCGACCCGTCACCGGTGAAGGCGTGCTTCATGTTGCCCCATGGATCTTTCGCGCTTCCCTCATATTCGACTTCGAACGTCTCTTCCCGGGTCGTCCCGCGAATTGTCAAATTCCCGGTCAGTTCGAATTCACCGCCGCCTTTTGAGCGGAACGATGTCGACTCGAACACGATGTCCTCGTGTTGCTCCACATCGAAGAAGTCTCCGGACCGTAAATGGTTGTCGCGATCGCTGTTATTCGTATCGATCGATGCCGCCTTGATCGTCACGTTCACGCGGGCGTTCGCGAGATCGTCCGGTTGTCCGTTCGCTTCGACGTGAAAATCTTTGAACTCCCCTTTTACTTTCGAGATCATCATATGCTTGACCGTAAATGTAATCGAACTGTGTGCCGGGTCGACTTGATATGTTTTTGCCATTATTACGTCCACTCCTTCGATTTAAAATTGATGCTAATATGATGTTTACCACAAATCTTGACTTCAAAACATTACCTGCTAAATGTGACAAATTATTGTCAAAAAATTTTGACTTTTATCACATCCTCCCGTTACGATGGAAAAAGGGAACAGTTGGCTTACAGTAAAATGTAAGCGCATACATAAGGTCCCTACACTTTACGGAAAAGGGAGGAACGACCATGATTTATGAAGTCCCAAACTCGACAGGCACGAAAGTTCATTTTAAAGACCGCTATGAAAACTACATCAACGGAAAGTGGACCGCGCCTGCAGGGGGAGAATATTTTGAGAACACCTCTCCGGTAAATGGTAAAGTTTTATGCGAAGTCGCCCGCTCAACGAAAGAAGATATCGAGCTCGCCTTGGATTCGGCCCATGCCGCCAAAGACGCATGGGGCAAAACGTCGGTCACCGAACGTTCTGTCATTTTAAATAAAATCGCCGATCGTATGGAAGAGAACCTTGAGATGCTCGCCTACGCTGAGACGTGGGAGAACGGGAAAGCCGTCCGCGAGACGCTCAACGCCGACCTCCCGCTCGCCATCGATCACTTCCGCTATTTTGCGGGCGTCATCCGGTCACAGGAAGGCGGCATCAGTGAACTCGACAACGACACGGTCGCTTATCATTTCAATGAACCGCTCGGTGTCGTCGCCCAAATCATCCCATGGAACTTCCCGATTTTGATGGCGGTCTGGAAAGTCGCGCCGGCTCTCGCTGCCGGAAACTGTATCGTGTTGAAACCAGCTGAACAGACGCCTGCTTCCATCATGGTGCTCATGGAATTGATTGAAGACTTGCTTCCGCCAGGCGTGTTGAATATCGTCAACGGGTTCGGACTCGAGGCCGGCAAACCGCTCGCGTCGAGCGACCGCGTCGATAAGGTCGCGTTCACGGGTGAGACGACGACAGGTCGACTCATCATGCAGTATGCCTCACAAAACATCATCCCGGTCACGCTCGAACTCGGCGGCAAATCGCCGAACATCTTCTTTGCCGACATCATGGACGCCGATGATGATTTCTTTGACAAGTCGATCGAAGGACTCGTCATGTTCGCCTTGAACCAAGGCGAGGTATGCACGTGCCCATCACGCGCGCTCATCCACGAGTCGATTTATGAGCCATTCATGGAACGCGTCCTCGAACGGGTCAAAGCGATCAAACTCGGAAATCCGCTCGACCCTGACGTCATGATGGGTGCCCAAGCCTCAAATGAGCAGATGGAAAAAATCTTGTCGTACTTGGAGATCGGAAAGTCGGAGGGTGCGGAATGCCTCATCGGCGGTGAGCGCAACATGATGGACGGCGAACTCGCTGACGGTTATTATGTGCAGCCGACCATCTTCAAAGGCCATAACAAGATGCGTATCTTCCAAGAAGAGATTTTCGGACCGGTCTTGTCGGTGACGACGTTCAAGGACGATGCCGAGGCGCTCGCCATCGCGAATGACACGTTATATGGACTCGGCGCCGGCGTTTGGACCCGTGACATGAATCGGGCTTACCGGTTCGGTCGCGAGATTCAAGCGGGTCGCGTCTGGATCAACTGCTATCACCAATATCCGGCCCATGCCGCGTTCGGCGGATACAAGATGTCTGGGATTGGCCGCGAGAACCATAAGATGATGCTCAACCATTATCAACGGACGAAAAACATGCTCGTCAGCTATAGCGAACAAAAACTCGGGTTCTTCTGAGATGGTGAATCGCGTCGAGGCCACCCCCGCCACGCTTGCGCTCCTCGAACAGCTGAAACGAAAACATGGACCGCTCTTGTTTCACCAGTCGGGCGGTTGTTGTGACGGGAGCTCCCCGATGTGTTTCCCCCAAGATGAGTTCATGATCGGGGATCATGACGTCCTGCTCGGTGAGATTGGTGGGTGTCCATTCTATATGCACGAGAAGCAATACGATTATTGGAAACACACCCAGCTCATCATCGACGTCGTCGAGGGCCGGGGCGGCATGTTCTCGGTCGAGGGCGTGGAAGGAAAACGATTTTTAAGTCGTTCCCGTGTGTTCACGGACGAAGAACGGGCCGAGTTGCATCAAAGCTGAATGTAGAAGACCAGTCATCTCGATGGCTGGTCTTTTTTCAATCAATAGACATCTTTTTCTTAAAATCACATTTCCAATTATACCCAAAAATCAACCTAAAAATCGGCCCGATTCGATATAGTAAAAAGAGACACGAAAGGAGGCAGCCTATGTCCGAGCTTCTAACGAGCACGTTCAACGGAATGTTGATTTCATTGGTCAGTCTATTCGGTCCTCTGTTTCTGGTGCTTGGCGGTATGTTGTATACGAAGGTCAAGCGCTATAAACGGAGCCGCTATTACGCCCAGACCGGACACAGCTATTTCAAAGTCGTTCAAGACACCGGCTTATACGGCGAGTATTTATGTGTCGCCGCCATCGAGGAGCGCGTCCCGAATCCCTTCATCTTGACGAATCTATATTTGCCTCACCCAAAGAATCGAGAGCGTACGACTGAAATCGATGTGGTGTTCATCAACCAGAGTGGTGTCCACGTGATTGAGTCAAAAAATTATAGCGGCTGGATTTTTGGACATGAACAAGAACGGCACTGGACGCAGTCGATGCCGAATCGAAAGAAGTTCCGCTTTTTCAATCCGATTAAACAAAACGAGTTGCATATGAAAGCGATGGAACAAACGCTTGCTGTGGAGCGGAGTCTGCTCCACTCTTGGATCGTCTTCAGCGACCGGTCGACCTTGAAACGCATCGACGTGGCGGACGTTCCCGTATTGAACCGGAAGACATGGAAACAGCAGATTGCCTTGCCAGGCGAGGCCCGGTTGACGTTGGCGGAACAGACGGCCATCTACGAGCAGCTGCTCCAATTCGCATCTGCGGACGAAGCCGTCAGGGAGGCCCATATCGCTGCCAAGCAACGGGTGACGTGATTCCCCGCCCCATCCAAAAAAGTCCCGCTCACGGTGAGCGGGACTCCTTTTATTTACTTTGCATTTTAAAGCGCAAGTAGAGTTCGTTGTAGTACGCGTTCATGCGCTTGCCTAAGTTCTCATACACTTCGAGCTCATCTGTCACTTCTTTTGACGGATAAAAACGTTCGTCTGACGTCACTTCTTCATCTAAGAATTCAAGTGCCGCTTCGTTCGGTGTCGAATATCCGACATAGTCGGTATTGCGGGCCGCGATTTCCGCGTCAAGCATAAAGTCGATGAACTGGTGCGCGCCTTCGACGTTTTTCGATGTGTTCGGGATGACGAGGTTGTCGAACCAGAGATTCGTCCCTTCTTCCGGGATCACGTACGTCAACTCTTCGTTCTCGTACATGATTTCGGAGGCGTCACCTGACCAGACGACGGCCGCGGCCGCTTCGCGATTGGCCATGAGCATCTTGATTTCATCGCCGACGATCGCTTTGATGTTCGGCCAGAGCGTCTCGAGCTTTTTCTCCGCCTCGAGCAACTCGTCTTTGTCCGTCGTGTTGAGCGAGTAACCGAGCGAGTTCAGACCGAAGCCCATCACTTCACGGGTCCCGTCTGCGAGCAAGATGTCATTCTCGAGCGGCATGTCCCATAGGTCGTTCCATGACGTAATCTCACCGTCGACGAGCTCAGGGTTGTACACGATACCGACCGTTCCCCAGAAGTAAGGGACCGAGTACGTGTTACCCGGATCGAACGACTTGTCGAGGAAACGTGGGTCAATGTTATCGAAGTTCTCGAGCTTGTCATAATCGATCGGCAAGAGCAGGTCCTCTTCGATCATTTTACTGATAGCGTAATCCGACGGGACCGCAATGTCGAACGCCGTACCGCCTTGCTCGATTTTCGTGAGCATCGCCTCGTTCGAATCGAACGTCTGATAGATGACTTTCAAACCCGTCTCTTCCTCGAACTCGCCAATCAAGTCTTCATCGATGTAATCGCCCCAGTTGTAGACGACAAGCGTGTTATCGCCGCCAAACCCTTGCGCCATATTGATTTGATACACCCAGAGCAAAAGAGCGGCACTGACGAGGACCGGCACCGTCAACATGATGACCAATTTTTTCATCGTCTTACCTCCTTCGCTTTACCACCGCGTTGGGCAAGTACATAATACCCAAGGACGAGAATGAGTGTGAACAAGAACAAGATGGCTGACAAAGCGTTAATTTCGAGCGAGATGCCTTGGCGAGCCCGTGAGTAGACTTCGACGGCAAGTGTCGTGAAGCCGTTGCCGGTCACGAAGAATGTGACGGCAAAGTCATCGAGCGAATACGTGAGCGCCGTGAAGAACCCGGCGAAGATGCCCGGTGTGATATACGGCAAGATGACTTTCGTCAACACGTCCCACGTGCTCGCGCCGAGGTCACGCGACGCATCGATGAGCGTCGGGCTCATCTCTTGCAGCTTCGGCAAGACCAAGATGACGACGATCGGCACCGAGAAGGCGATATGCGCCAATAGCACCGAGTAGAAACCGAGCTGAATCCCGAGCATCGTGAACAGGATGAGGAACGACGCCCCGATGATGACGTCCGGACTGACGATCAACACGTTGTTGAGCGACAAGAGCGACGTCTTCGTGAAGCGTTGCCGCGCCGTATAGATGGCGAGCGCGCCGATGACGCCGAGCACGGTCGAGATCGTCGCCGACAGCAGAGCGATGACAATCGTGTTCAAGACGATGACGAGCAAGCGGGTGTCGGTAAAGAGCGACTTGTACCAGTCGAGCGTGAAGCCTTCAAAGTTACTCATCGTCCCGCCACTGTTGAACGAGTAGACGACCAAGTAGATGATTGGTGCGTAGAGGATGAAGAACACCGCCATCAAATAAAGGTTGGCTAATTTAAATTTTTTCGGTTTCATCGACGCACCGCTCCTTTCGCGCCCCAGTCACGCGTGATGACCATGACGAGGACCATCGCCAAAATCAAGAACACGGCAATCGTCGAGCCCATGCCCCAGTTTTGCGTGACGAGGAATTGTTGTTCAATCGCCGTCCCGAGCGTGATGACTCGGTTTCCGGCGATGAGTCGGGTGATCATGAACAGTGACAATGCCGGGATAAAGACGATTTGAATCCCTGACTTCACGCCGTCGAGCGTGAGCGGGAAGATGACCCGGCGGAACGTCGTCCAGTTCGAGGCCCCGAGGTCACGCGACGCATAGACGAGCGACGGCGGGAGCTTCTCGATGGCGTTATAAATCGGCAAGATCATGAACGGGATGAAGATATAGACCGACACGAACACGAAACTAAAATCCGTGAACAAAATCTGTTGTGTCCCGATGCCAATCGCCTCTAAAAATTGGTTCGTGATGCCGTACGTCCCGAAGATTCCGAGGAATGCATAGGCTTTAAGCAATAAGTTGATCCATGATGGCAAAATGATGAGCAAAAGCCAAAGTTGCTTATGCTTTGTCTTCGTCAATAAATAGGCGGTCGGATACCCGATCAAGAGCGAGAAGAACGTGATCAAGAACGCATACCAGAAGGAAGACAACGTCATCGTCAAATATGTCGACGTGAAGAACATCTGATAGTTCTCTAAACTCAAGTTCCCTTCGATATCAAAAAACGAGTAGTAGACGACGAGCAGGAGCGGCGCGATGACGAACAGCGCGATCCATAACCAATAGGTCGTCAAATAGACCGTCTTCGCGGTTTGACTAGTTTGATTCATGAGCGACCTCCTCATAGGACTCGAGACGACGGTCGAACTCTTCCTCCGTCTCCCCTAAGCGCATGACGTGAATCGCCTCGTCATCGAACGTGAGGCCGATTTTTGAGCCGACGACCGATTTTTTCGTTGAATGGACGAGCCATTCGTTCCCTTCTTGGTCATAGCAGCAAATCTCATAGTGGACGCCGCGGAACAGTTGCGAGTCGACATCGACGACGAGTTTCGCCGAGTCGACCGACGTCATCTCCAAATCTTCCGGACGAATGATGACTTCGACTTTTTCATTGCGATCAAACCCTTGGTCGACACAATCGAACGTCTTCCCGGCGAACGTGACAATGTTATCTTCTGGCATGACGCCCGGTACGATATTCGATTCTCCGATAAAATCGGCGACGAAACGGTTGATCGGCTCATCGTAAATGTCGGTCGGTGTCCCGCTTTGGACGATCTTCCCGTTATTCATGACGAAAATCTCATCCGACATGGCGAGCGCTTCTTCTTGGTCGTGCGTGACAAAGATGAACGTGATGCCGAGACGCTGTTGCAATTCACGAAGCTCATATTGCATCTCCGTCCGGAGCTTCAAATCGAGCGCCGAGAGCGGCTCATCGAGCAAAATGACTTCCGGTTCGTTGACGATGGCACGTGCGATGGCGACACGCTGGCGTTGCCCGCCTGACATCTCATCGATTTCACGTGACTCGTACCCTTTCAGGTTGACGAATTTGAGCGCTTGTTCGACTTTCGTCTTCACGTCCGCTTCTTTCATCTTTTTGATGCGCAGACCGAATGCGACATTCTCGAACACGTTCAAGTGCGGGAAGAGCGCATAGTCTTGAAACACAGTGTTCACTTGACGTTTGTTCGCTGGGACGTCGTTAATGCGCTTCCCGTTGAACTGGATGTCGCCTTCTGTCGCATCCGTGAAACCTGCGATCAGACGCAAAATCGTCGTCTTCCCACATCCAGACGGTCCGAGCAACGTATAGAATTTCCCTCGTTCAATCTCAAAGCTAATGTTTTCCAAGACGACGGTGTCATCGTAACGCTTCGACACGTTGTCAAAGCGGATAATCGTTTCTGGGTTCATTTCGGTTCCTCCCTTATAAATATGAATGGGTCGCGACGATCAAACATTCACTCTCGCCATCACAGTCGTTGACGAGCTGATGTGAATCCGAAGCGACGTAATATAATGTTTCTCCCGCTTTGGCGAAATACGTGTGATGGCCGAGCTTCAAGGCGACCCGCCCTGACAGGACGTAGACGAACGTCTCAGAACGGGAAGGCTCATAGCGCTTGAATTCCCCATGTTTGGAGAAGGTCAGCAAAATCGGTTCCATCTCTTTTTCGTTCGATTCCGGGATGAGCCATTCGGTCCGGTATTTTCGTTCCTCATCCACATACACGGTCCGGTCGTCTTCGCTATAACTTACCTTTTGAAAGATCTCTTCATCGAAAAATTCTTTCGGTGAGCAACCTAGTACTTCTAACAAGTCGAATAATGTCTCAAGCGAAGGTGAACTCAAATCACGCTCGATTTGAGAGATATACCCTTTACTCAAATCCGTGCGTTCGGCCAGCTCTTCTTGCGTCAAGCCCTTCTTGACGCGGAGCCGTTTGATTTTTTGACCGACGTCCAAGTCACATTCCCTCCTTTCGGCCTCGTCTCAAGTTTAGTGAAAGATGATTCCAACTAAAGAAAGTTTATAAATACTTAACTATGAAACGAACTAATAGCGACCTTTATTATAACGGATTGTGAGTTGTTTGCAAGCAAAAAATCACGCCAATTATGGCGTGATTTTTCAATGAAGGTCGCGCTTTGACATCAAGTGCTTGAACTTCTCATTTTTCGTTTGAAACAAGTGGAGTTGCGGTCCGTACGCATCAATCTGTTGCACGACATACTGGAACGATTTTGCTTCTCCCGGATATGGTTCTCCGGCCCGGGCGAGTGTCGTCTCAAAGTCCTCCCAGAGCACTTCGACCCACGTCAACGCCTCCACGTCGCTTAAGACATCATTTTTCTGTTTCAAGATGTGTGCCAAGCGCTCGTATTGTTCGGTCCGGTTCATGCGTTCACCTCCGACAGCTCCGAGAGCGGAATCGCATGCTCAGCCGTCTCGCCTTCGAATGTCCCCCAACCCATGACGCCGTTCACAAACTTCAATCGGAATGGACGGTCATTATAGTTGACGATATACGTCGCTCCCGGCTTGAACGAGTTCGGGTCGATCAAGTAGCTCTCGGCAATCGCAATTCGTCGCAAGACGACCTCAATCTCACTGACCATGCCCATCTGCTCGGCTTTCCGCTTCCGTTCATGGAGCGCCCGAATCTCTTGTTCGAGTTCATATTTTGATAAATCACTCAATCGTTTTTCCATTTCGCTCACCTCTCTTGTAGCGTATCAGATTTTTCGCGGAAAAGAAAAAGGCGAAACTGAATTCGACCTTTCAGTTCGCCTTGAAGTTATACAGTGGTTTGATGACTTGATCAATCGTGACGGCCGGTTCGATATAGCGAACAATCTCTTTCATCGACTTATAGACGAACGGTGATTCGTCGATCGTCGACGGCCGGACCGAGCTCGACCAAACCCCTTCCATTGATCGTTTGAACTCTTTGAAGTCAACCCGTTTCCGCGCTGCCGAGCGTGACATGACCCGACCGGCGCCATGTGGACCCGAGTAGTTCCAATCCGGGTTGCCTTTCCCGGTACAGATGAGCGAGCCGTCGCGCATGTTCATCGGGATGATGACCCGCTCCCCGTTCCGCGCCGAGATGGCCCCTTTCCGAAGCATCATCGCGTCGTGATCGATATAATTGTGGACCGTATCGAATTGGTCGACGACGTTCCAGTTCATCGCCTCAACGATAACGTCGGTCATGGCGAGACGGTTGGCGGCCGCATATTGCTGTGCGATGCGCACGTCGTGCATGTAATCTTCCATCGCTTCCCCTTCGACGTAGGCGAGGTCGCGGAAACGATTCCGTGCCTCGCGCTCCGTCTCGAGATAGACCGAGATGTCCTGCTGCCGTCCCGTCGCCTTCATCCGTTCAATCTCGTCTCGAATGTCGACCGTCTTCATCATGTGCTCGACCGCCAACTGTTGATAATGGTCAGCGATTTGGACACCGAGGTGGCGTGAGCCGGAGTGGATGACGAGAAACGTGCGTCCGGCTTCGTCCCGGTTCACTTCGATGAAATGATTGCCCGAGCCGAGCGTGCCGACCGAGCGGAGGGCCCGGTCGAGCTTATAAGGCGCCCGCACATCCTCGAGTGGGAGCTCAGACGCGTACGGGTGTGCTGTATCCCGGATGTTCATCCCGCTCGGTACATATTGGCGGATGACGTCGTCGAGCCGTTGAAAGTCGATGCGCTTTACCTTGATTTCCGTACAGAGCATGCCACACCCAAGGTCGACGCCGACGAGGTTCGGCACGACCTTGTCGTGAATCGTCATCGTCGTTCCGACGACCGAGCCTTTGCCGGCATGCATGTCCGGCATGATTCGAATCGAGGCACCTTGCGTGAACGGTTGATCGACGAGTGTTTGGATTTGGGCCCGCGTCGTATCGTCAATCCGTTCATTGAACACTTTGGCCCGGTTATGCTTTCCGATAATCTCCATAAGACCTCCTCAACTGATGGCTTGTTGTTTACTTTGCAACTCATGCATCCGGGCGTAGACCCCGCCATCAGCGATGAGTGATTGATGGTTGCCTCGCTCGATGATGTGACCGTGATCGAGGACGAGGATTTGGTCCGCTTCCCGTATCGTCGAGAGACGGTGCGCGATGACGAACGTCGTTCGCCCATATGTGAGCGTCTTGAGCGCGTCTTGGATGAGCGCTTCTGTCTCCGAATCGACACTTGCCGTCGCCTCATCTAAGACAAGGATGGCTGGGTCGAAGACGAGGGCACGGGCGAAACTGATCAACTGGCGCTCTCCGCTCGAAAGCGAGGCGCCGCGTTCGATGACCGGCTCGTCTATTCCGTGTGGCAACTGTTTGACGAATCGATCGGCTCCGACCGCCGTCAACGCTTGCCAAATCCGCTCGTCCGAGATCGTCTCGTCACCGAGCGTCACGTTCGTTCGAATCGAGCCCGTGAACAAGAACGGGTCTTGGAGCACGATACCGAGATGGGCGCGGACGGCTTGCGTCGGCAGTTTCGTCACGTCCATGCCATCAATGTTGAGCGTTCCTTCTGACGGGTCATAAAAACGCATGAGCAGGTTCATGATCGAACTCTTGCCGCTGCCCGTATGACCGACGAGCGCCACCGTCTCACCCGGTTCCGCATGGATATCGATGTGTTGAAGCACCGGTTTCCCGGCCTCATAGCTGAACGACACGTCCTCGAAGGCGACCTCGCCTTTAAAGCGTGCAATCCGTTCCGTGGACACGTCTTCCCCTTTCTCGTCGAGCAACTGGAACATCCGGTCTGCCGAGACGAGCGCTTGTTGGAGCGGGGACAGTTGGTTCATGATTTGTGTGACCGGCTCAAAGATCCGTGACACGTAATCGATATAGGCGTATAAAATCCCGAGCGTGAGCACGCTGCCCGTTCCAAGCGTCTGCGCACCGACGACCCAGATGAGTAAGGCGAGCGCCATGTTGCGGAAGAAGTTGACCAAGTTGTGCGACATGAGCGCATCCAGTTTGAGCAGTTTCCGTCTCGTTTGGAAGTTGTCGCTGTTTTTCTCGTTGAACTCGTCATAGACGAGATCTTCTTTGACGTACGATTGAATGATCGGCATCGTCTGGATGCTCTCATTCAATTGGGCGTTCATATCCGCGACGAGGGCACGGACACGGAAGTTGTTTCGGGTCGACAGGCGTTGGAACAGCTTAATCCAGACGATGACGACCGGGATGATGATGAGCGAGACGAGACCGAGGCGCACGTCCAAGAAGAACATGGCGATCAGGACACCAATCATCATGACGACGCTTTGGAAGACGCGTGCGAGCACGCCTAAATATAGGTCGCGAATCGTCTCAGTGTCATTCGTGACGCGGCTGACGATTTTCCCGATCGGTGTCTGGTCAAAGTAGCGGACCGGAATCGTCTGCAAATGTCGCATGACGTCGAGTCGCATCGTCTTGACAATCTTATGGGCCGATCGCTGGAGGAGCATCTGTTGCCCCCAGTTCAAACCGGCCGCGATAAGAAGCAAGACGACGTACAAGGCAGATAACATAAGCACGGCCTGAAGATCCGTCTCATAAAATTGAAACACATCGGTCGAGGAGAGCGGCACGATATTGTCGTACGTCGCTGATTCCTCGCTCCGTGTGATGGTGAGGACGCCGTCTTCGACTTCACGTACCCCACCACTCATGACAGCGTCTGGGACGAGATAGTATCCGTCCGTCGTCTGAACGATCGAGACAGGTCGGACGACGGTCTCTCCGTCGAGCCGTGTCTCTTTTTCATAGGAGTTGCCGTCAAAGTCGACACTCCCGCCTGACTCGACTTGAACCCAATCGCGCTCGATGGCGACGATATGGTCGTCGATGATAATTTTGGCGATATACGGTCCGGCTAGTTCGGCGCCGACCGCTAAAAATAGTAAGGTCAAACCGAGGAAAATCGAGCGTCTCACTTGTTTGGCATAGCCGACGAGTGAACGGATCGTTTTTTTCCTGCGGACTGGATCTAATTCGTATTGATCGATCATGAGAGATTCCCCCTTTCCCGGATTACTCCGACTCTCCTTGTCGAACGTATTGTTCATAATACCAACCGCGTCGTTCCATCAGTTGGTCATGTGTGCCCCGCTCTGTGACGCGACCGTCTTGCAGCACAAGAATCTGGTCGGCATGGGCGACAGCGGACAGGCGGTGCGCGACGATGAACGTCGTCTGTTCGGCCCGGCTCGTCCGGACCGAATCGATGATGCGTGCTTCCGTCTTGGCGTCGACCGCTGAAAGCGAATCGTCGAGCAAGAGGATCTCTGGGTCTTTCAAGAGAGCGCGGGCAATCGAGAGCCGTTGTTTCTGGCCACCCGAGAGCATGACCCCTTGTTCCCCGACGACCGTGTCGAGACCGTTCTCTAAATGCTCGATATCGGTATCGAACGCCGCAAGTCGAATCGCCGTTTCAAGGTCTTGTTCCGTCGCATCGTTTGAGCCGAACAAGATATTGTCACGGACCGTTTTCGAGAACAGCAAATGTTCTTGCGAGACGTAACCGCTCCAACCGCGCACGGTATCGAGTTTGATGTCGTGAATCGGGACCCCGTTGACGAGTAGCGAGTCATCGATTGGATACTCGCGGAGCATTTGACGCAATAGCGTCGTCTTCCCGGCCCCGGTCGGTCCGACGATGCCAATCGTCTCGCCACGCGACACGTGCAAGACGATGTCTTCAAGCGAGGCTCGGGTCGATCCTGGATATTGGAACGATAGTGATTTGAACGTGATTTTCTCCGGGACGCCGACTTCGACCGTGCCGGTCGAGACGACGTCCGGTGTCTCGTTCATCGTCGCCTCGATTCGTTCAAGGCTGGCCGTCCCCCGTTGCACGACGTTGATCAGTTCCCCGAACGCGTACATCGGCCAAATGAGCATCCCGAGATAGATGTTGAACGAGACGAGCTGTCCGAGTGTGATGTCGTTCGTGAACACGAGATACGTTCCGAACGACAAACCGATCAAATAGCTCAAGCCGACGAGCAGTTTAATGACCGGTTCGAACAAGACGTCGATTTTCGCGACGTGCATGTTTTTCGCCATCACGTCGTCGGTGATCGTGTCGAATTTCTTCGTGTCCGCCTCTTCTTGGACGAACGAACGGACGACCCGAAGGCCTGAAATCGATTCGACGACTTGGTCGTTCATCACGCCGAACGCGTCCTGTGCCGCTGTGAAGCGAGCATGGATTTGGCGTCCGAGCTTATTCATCGACCAGGCGAGAAGCGGCATCGGCAAGAGTGCGGCGAGCGTCAACTTCCAATCGATGAACACGCCCATGATTGTGAGGGCGATGAGCGTCATATTGAACGAGTCGACGAGCGTCATGACGCCGAACCCGGCCGTCCGTTCCACCGCCTTCAAATCGTTCGTCGCGAGCGCCATCAAATCCCCGGTGCGGTGCTGTTGATAGAAGCGCGGTGTCTGCCGGAGCAAGTGGCCGAAGAAACGGGCCCGCAATTTTTTCTCGAGCAGGAACGCCGTCCCAAACAGACGGGCGATCCATAGATATGAAAGGACGTATGATAAAACCATGATACTGAGCAATGATCCGACGATCATGACGAGACGTTCCGTCGTCAAGCTCCCTTCGCGGATGGCATCGATCGCCTGTCCGATAATCCATGGCGGCAGCATATCGACGACTCCGGTGATGATGAGCAGGATGATGGCGACGATATACGTCCGCTTCTGTCTTTTAATAAACCAATCTAGTTGTTTAATCAGTTTCATGACTGATTCCCCCTTCCGTCCTTTCCGCGCACGCAAAAAAAGCGCACGTCACCTGATTGTGCAACCAATCGGATGAAGTACGCTTCTGAGTCTTCAGTCTTTTGCATGGTCAGGGAAAGGACACTACCCCTATCCAGCTGCCAAATTACGCAGTCAAATACGAGTAGCCATATGATGTTGTGTGTGTGCGTTGTAGTGTTGGAATGTACTTCATCATGCTGGCTCCTCTCTGTTCATAGTTTGAAAATCTACTAAAACCTTAGCAGACTGTTCAGAAAATTGTCAATATTATTGTCGTAAATAATTTGTAACTTTTTTACAAGAAGAAGGTGGCGAGCATCAAGCCAACAAGGCCAGTCGCCGTCACGTAGTAAATCATCGGCATGAGCGTATAGCGAATGATCGTTCCTTCTTTCCCAAGAAGACCTGCGACCGAGGCGACCGCGACGACGTTCAACACACAAATCATGTTACCGGCGTTGGCTCCTGCCATCTGCATCGATAACGCGAGCGTCTCGTTCAAACCAACGGATTCGGCAACATTCGTCGTCAAACTTGAGAACATCATGTTTGAGAACGTGGCCGATCCGGAAACGAAGGCGCCGAGCGCCCCAATCCATGGTGCGACGAGCGGCCAGACACCGCCGAACGTATCGGCTGCAGCCGTGGCGAGTTCGACCGGCATCGAAGCCAGGCCAGCTCCACCATTTTCTGAGTGAATGAAGATTCGAACCATCGGCACTGACGCAGCGAGCGTGATGGCCGTCCCGACGACACCGAGCGTCGTCGCTTTAAACACCGAAGTCACTTGTGACCAGCTCATGTTGTGGAGGAAGAATGTCGCAATCATCGTCAAGATGAACATGAACCCTGGCGAATAGAACGGTTCCCACGACGTCGAGATTCCTTCGACCCCGATGATGTTTGGCAAGTCAATGCGGACGCTACGTGCCAATTCATTCAAGAATGGCACAGTCCGTGTCAACACGAGGAAAATCGTCAAAATCAAATATGGTGCCCACGCCTTCCACTGCGGAAGTTCACGTTTGCCTTTACCGACAGACGGCTTCTCAAGCGGCTGCTCGATCTCATCGGCATAACCGTCGAACGTCCACACCCGTTTTGGCATGAGGATCCCTTTGCGTGCCATTGCGACGAGGATGACGAGACCCGTCAACCCGCCGAGCATGCCCCCGAATTCAAATCCGAGGATGAGTGTCCAAATGTAGGCCGGGATACTGTAAACGAGTGCCGCGATAATGGCAATCGGGAACACTTCGAGCGCCGGCTTGATTGACTTCTCTTTGCTGAAGAATCGGGTCAGCATCAAAATCAAGATAAACGGAATCAACAAACCGACGAACATGTCGATGAGTACCGTCTGTAAGACGACGCTTGTCAAAAACTCGATCGTTTCCGGTTGATTGACGTCAAGCGACAGCCCGTTCCCAATTCCGATTAAAGCTGGTGTGCCGACCGCACCGAACGTGACCGCCGAGACGTCGGCCGATAAAGCGATGACGACCGCTGCAATCGGCGGGAAGCCGAGGGCGATCAAAAGGGGCGCCGCAACCGTAGCTGGTGTCCCGAAGCCCGAAGCACCTTCGATGAATGAGACGAACAACCAGCCGACGATGAGCACTTGAATCCGGGGATCCGGTGTGATGTTAACGAATCCAGAGCGAATCGCGTTCATACCGCCGCCCTCTTTCATCGTATTCATCATCCCAATCGCACCGTACACAATCCAGACCGTCGTGACGGCGATCACGAGTCCTTGTAACGTCGCCGCCATAATCCGTGTCGCATCGAGTTGCCAGACGAAGAACGCCAGTCCTGCCGTCAATACGAGCGAGAGCGGCATCGCGACCGACGCCGGTAAACGCATAATGACCAATAATACGAGCACTGCCACAATCGGCATGAGTGCTGTAATCCATTCAAAAATCGTCAATGTAGACCCACCTTTTCAGATTTTTCCCCTACCGTAAATGAATCTCCCGTTATGACTCTTGTTCAGCGAGTCGATCTAAAGCCCGATCAATCACCTCATATGGAAAACCTTTGCGTCGAAGCTGCATCTTCATCCGCTGTTTCCGCTCATATGGGGCATATCCACTGAACTTCCGATTTAATTTTTCCGCCTGTGTCAAACAAGCCGAAAGTTCAACGTCCTCATCCTCGTTCTCCCAAAACGTGAGAATCGCCTCTGAAATGATATCAAACGTAAATCCCCTTTGCATTAGGGTTTGTTGAATTCTTTGTTGCACTTCTGTGGCAGAACGGCGATTTGTTTCCATTTGTTTCCTATTTACGAATTTTCCGGCCTTTTCAAGCTGGTCTTCGTGCGAAATTGCGCCGATGACTTCTTCAATGATGTCAGCGTCGATTCGGAGCTGGGTGAGTTCTCGTTTAATTTTGACCGGTCCGCTCGGACTCGTATTGAACTTCGTCTGGGTATAGGCTTTGGCAAATTCAGCATCGTTCAAGTAGCGCTGTTCGATTAATCGCTCGATGACGCGCTTGATGGCTGCCTCATCTATCTCTTTCTTCACGAGGTAGTCACGCACCTCTGAAACGGCACGCATTCGGTACGATAAATAATTGACGGCCGCTTTATATGCTTTTTGTTCTTCTTCGGCTTGAAGAACGTCACGGACGAAGTCGTCTTCGAGCTCCATCCCTTTCGTCAATTCATATTTGATGAAGACGTCGAGGTCGATGGCGAACGCAAACTCCTCACGCCCGTCCTTCTCGACGTACACGTTGAGCCGGTCTTTATTTTTCTTCTGGGTCGTAAACTTGGCAATTTTCACGAAATCCCTCCATTTCCTGCTTCTAACATATCACGTTCCCCTTTCGAGCAGGATTTTTGATAAGTTAGAAGAAAGGGTATTCACAATACGAACGGTCCGCTTTCTTTATGGAACTCATACCCGTTTTGAAATCGCTTCAATATACTGGAGGGAGACTTATGAAAATTGCAATCACCGGCGGAACCGGACTAATCGGTCGCCCGCTCGTCCGCGCGCTCGCCGAGGTCGGACATCAAGTCGTCGTATTGACGCGCCGCCCGCGCCCACGACAAGGAGGGATCTCGTTCGTTGAATGGTTGACGCCTGACAGCCATCCTGAGTCCGAGTTGCAAGACGTCGACGCCTTCATCCATTTGGCTGGCGCCTCCATCAACGATGGACGCTGGACACATAAACAGAAACAAGCCATTCTTCAAAGCCGAATCGACGGGACGAAAGAAGTCGTTCGGATCATTAAAAATATGAAACGCAAGCCGAGCGTCGTCATCAGCGGATCCGCCATCGGGATTTACGGGGAAGACCGTTCCATCACGTATTCCGAAGCGACCCCACTCCCGGACCGGACCAACTTTTTAGGAAACGTCTGTGTATTGTGGGAGAAAGAGGCGGCCCCGATCAAAGACATGGGAATTCGCCTCGTCACGATGCGGACCGGTGTCGTCTTATCGAATGACGGCGGTGCCTTCCCGCTCATGAAACTGCCGTACACGCTCGGTGTCGGAGGACGGCTCGGCTCAGGACAGCAATGGGTACCGTGGATTCATTTGGACGACCTCGTTCGCCTGTTTGTCCATATCATCGAGACGACTTCCATCGAAGGCCCCGTCAACGGCACGGCACCGACGCCCGTCACGATGAATGAGTTTGGAAAAACGCTCGGACGCGTGATGCATCGCCCGCATTGGGCACCTGCCCCAGCACCGCTCCTCAAGCTCGCGCTCGGAGAGAAGAGTGTCATCGTCCTTGAAGGGGCGAAAGTCGTCCCGACGAAAGCACTCAATCACGGTTTCCGCTTCCGTTACGAAACGTTAGAACCCGCTTTGAAACAACTACTTCATTTGATTTGAAAGGAGCTAGCACGTGAGTAATTTGTTAATTCGTAACGCCCACATTTATCCAATCACTGCCCCACATTTTTACGGAGATTTGCGCGTCAAGGACGGCAAAATCATTGAAATGGCAGACTTGCTGGACCCGCTCGACGGAGAAACGGTCATCGAAGCCGAAGGCAACTTCTTGTTCCCAGGGTTTATCGATGCCCATACCCACCTCGGACTGTATGACGAAGGGACAGGTTCAGTCGGAAACGATGCAAACGAGACCGTCGAGGCGATGACGCCGCACGCTCGGGCCATCGACGGCGTCTATCCGCTCGATGAAGGGTTTCAAGAGGCGCTCATGGCCGGAGTCACTGCCGTTCAAGTCATGCCCGGCAGTATGAACGTCATCGGCGGGGTGACGAGTGTCATTAAAACGCACGGCCGCTTCATCGAGGACATGGTACTTCGGCGTTATGCCGGTCTCAAGCTCGCCCTCGGGGAGAACCCGAAGCGTGTCCACAGTATGGGGAGATCTGGTGAGTTGACCCGCATGGGGATCATGGGATTATTGCGTGAAGCGTTCCGGACCGTCGACTCGACGAAGACGATCGGCACGTTCGGCAGCCAGATGATTCAACTCGCCCTTGACCGCAAGATGCCAATCCGGGTCCACGCCCACCGCGCCGACGATATTTTATCGGTCGTCCGCTTCGCGCAAGAGTTCGACCTCGATTATCGGATCGAGCACTGTACGGAAGGACATCTCGTCGCTGAAAAGTTACGCGAACTCGGTGTCAAACATGTCACCGTCGGTCCGACGTTCACACGTAAATCGAAAATTGAGCTCCAGAACAAAACATGGGAGACGTACCGAATTTTACATGAACACGATATGATCGTCTCGATCACGACGGACCATCCTTATACGCCCGTTCAATATTTAAATCTTTGCGCCGGTCTTGCTGCCCGCGAAGGACTTCCGGTCGACGTCGCACTCCGCGCCATCACGATCCATCCGGCCGAATCGCTTGGAGTAGACGACCGCATCGGCTCGCTCGAAATCGGCAAAGATGCCGACCTTGTCCTTTGGAGTCACTTCCCGCTCGACTACATGTCAAAGCCGATTATGACCATCGTCGATGGCCACATCGTTTACTCGACGAGCCGATCGAAAACACATCATGAGATGTGAGTGAGGCCAGTCATGAAAGCGCTCTTATTATTTTTTTGTGAAGTTGCATTTTATTTACTTGCTTTTTCAAAAAAACTATATAAAATAATCTTGTAACTTCATAAAAGGGAGCAGCCAAGGCAAGTTCGAACAACGAAGCCAGAAGTATGCTTTCGTTACAACTATTCTTCAGCGGTCTGAAATAGGAGGAGGAATGTAAAGGTGCTCAAATTTCGTGAGCTTACCGACTGCGCGGAGTTGTTCGAACTGATGCAACACCCAGATGTCTTTCCGTATGTCCGTCAAAAGACGGTCCACTTTGACGAGTTTTTATTTAGCACGAAGCAAATCATCGAGCTAGAAGAGCAAGGAAACATCATCTCACGTACCATCACGAACGAGTTCGGTACCCCGATTGGGACAATCAGCTTGTTCGATGTGGAATCGGGCTATGGATTCCTCGGGACGTGGCTTGGCAAACCGTATCACGGCAAAGGTTACAATCAAGTCGCGAAAGAAGCGTTCTTCTCTGAACTTTTCTTCGAGCTTGACATGGAAAGTGTATTTTTAAAAATCCGTCAATCGAATGAGCGTTCGATCGCGGCAGCTGAGAAACTACCGTACGCTTTCTGCGCTAACGAGATCCGGTCTGAACTATTGACTGAAATCAACCAAGGGGACGTCGAATATGTCTTGTATGAAGTGTCGAAGTCGAGCTTCCAACTCTACTTGCACTCACTCCATGCGCCTGAATTCGACCATACCTATGAAGCACAGCTCGAAGCGTAAGCCAATTCTGACAAAGAATTGGCTTTTTTGTGGCGTTTTTGTGTGGATTTCATGAGGACAACTTTACGGCAATGAATATTTCTGTTCTAATTCGGAGAGATAGGTATGATAGAGGTATGAGGGAATTATCACACAGCCTCGTTAACCGTTTTGTAAAGGAGAATGCCCAATGTCAGAACCAACGTTTCGCATCTTAGTGACCGATGATGAAGAACAAATGCGGGATTTACTCGTTTCGAACTTAGAGAAGGAAGGATATGAGACCGTCACAGCCACGAACGGCCTCGAGGCAATCGACTTATTGAAAGAACAGTCGTTCCACCTCGTCCTGCTCGACGTGATGATGCCTGAACTCGACGGCCTCACGGCGTGCATGCGCATCCGCGAGTTCTCGAACGTCCCGATTATCATGCTCACGGCCCGGTCAGAAGAACTCGACCGCATCCATGGCTTGAAGATCGGCGCGGACGACTATATCACGAAGCCGTTCAGTCCGCGCGAGCTGCTTGCCCGCATCGAAGCAACGCTTCGTCGGACGCATAACTTCTCGAAAGAACAAGAAGCGACGTTCGATACCGGAGTCTTGTCCATCGATATCGACGGCCGTGCGGTCAGCGTAAAAGGGAAAACGGTCAACTTGACCCGTAAAGAGTTCGATTTGCTCTACTTGTTCATCACGAATGAAGAGAAAGTCTTCTCACGTGAACAGTTGCTCGATCAAATTTGGGGCACCGAGTACCACGGTAACCTTCGGACGGTCGACACGCATATCAAGACGCTTCGCCTCAAGCTCGGTGAAGCAGGTGGCTACATTCAAACCGTCTGGGGGATCGGCTACAAGTTCGAGGCGACCGTATGAAGCAATACACGATCCGGAAGCGGATTTGGATCACCATCTGGACCGCTAGCCTCTTCTCCGCGTTCGTGTTCATCATCATGACGTTTTACTTGTACGACAAGTTCTATATTCAGACGCAGGAAGAACTGCTCATCAACCGCGGAGAGAAGCTCGTCACCATCTACAAGGCGGACGGCTTCTCTGACGCGTTTTCGGACAGTATGACGTACACGAACGAACTGACCGAGACGAAAGTGTTCCTCTCGTCGGTCAGGGAAGACAGTCTCGGCTCAGGCAAGACGTTTTTAAGGGAACAAGACCTCGCCAAACTGCAAGACGGCTACGCGATCTCCGTCACCCGTAAACACCCGACCGAGGATGTGGATATCCTGATGTCCGCCTTCCCGCTCATCCGGGACGGCGAGCTCGATAATGCGCTCATCCTATATATGGAGTTAAGTAAAATCAGTGAGCCGTTCCAACCGATTCGGCTCATGATCACGTTCTTGCTCATCTTGATGATCGTGAACTTGCTCATCTTCGGGACGCAAATTATCGATACGATCATTCAGCCACTCATACAAATGAAGCGAGCCTCGCAAGTATATGCCAAAGGCGACTTCTCGCACCGTATCCCGATTTATTACGATGACGAGATTGGCGAGCTCGCCGAGACGCTGAACCGGATGGCCGAGTCACTCGGTCTCGTCGAAGAGCAACGGAAAGAATTTTTGGCGAACGTCAGTCATGAATTGCGGACACCGTTGTCATATATTCGGGGCTATACGGAAATGCTCCAAGACCCGTCGCTCGACGAGAAAACGAAAAACCAATATTACGAGATCATCGAGAATGAGACGGAGCGCTTGCAACGGCTCGTCAATGACTTGCTCGACTTGGCCCAACTCGAACGTGACTCATATCCGATGACGAAAGAACCGGTCGTCTATTCGCAAGTGCTCGAAGATGTGCTGTACCGTTTCGAGCCGATTGCTGGAGCGAAAGGCGTCACGATTGAGACGGACCTCGATTTCGACTTGATTATTCTTGGGGACCACGACCGCCTCGAGCAAGTCGTTGGAAACTTGCTCGATAACGCCCTTCGCTACACCGAAGCCGGGAAATCGATCCATGTGAAGACATATGCGACCACCGACAATGCCGTCACCGAGATTCGGGACGAAGGTCGGGGGATCCCGAAAGAGGATCTCGATCAATTGACGAAGCGATTTTACCGTGTCAATAAGTCCCGCACACGCGAAGATGGCGGGACCGGGCTCGGCCTCGCCATCGCCAAACACATCATGGAACGCCACGGCGGCTCGATGCACTTCACTTCAGAAGTTGGCAACGGAACGACCGTCACGCTCACATTGCCGCTCTTGCCGGATGAAGACATATAAAAAAGACAGCCGCGGCTGTCTTTTTTATATGTCTTTGCCTTTATAGGCGTCATCTGATTCATTCATGAGACGTTCCCGCTCGGCGTGCGTCTGTGGATAACCATTCGCTTGCCACTCGGCCCGATAGTTCGAATCGAGTTGAGTGAGGCCTTCCTCCGCCTCATCCTTATCCGAATCGACACTTTCCATCTTGTCCATCTTGCTCCATGTATCGTCATCTCGGTCCTGAGTCAAGAGTGCCGCCACTTTTGGTGCGACGAGCGCGGCCCCAGCTACCCCGAGTACGATTCCCATCAATACTTTCTTATCCATCCGAATACCCCTCCTTAGTCACTATGTACCGATAATTCCACTGTTCCGCAAAATCGAAACCCGTTTTCTAAAGCGTTTACACCCATTCAGGAAGTGGAATAACAGTCAAGACAAGGAGGCGATGAAGATGAAACAGTCAAAAGATACGTCCAAGCGACCGTTTGATAATCCGGATGCCGTCGATACGGACAAGGAGAGCATCTTCGACCAGGAAGGGATGGAAACGGTCGACCCGATCCCGGTAGAAGAGCTGAACCAGAAAGTGAAAGATGAAAAACATAAGCGGCACTCGAAGGATGACTCGGTCAGCGAGAAAAAATATGAGGGCAATAAATAAAAATGCGGACGAAATTCGTCCGCATTTTTATGTTAAATCGCTTGGCGAGAAGCCGTAAGGCAACATCTCTTCTTTCGTCATCACTTTCGTCTCCCCGGCCATGTTCGCGAGAATCAATGTAAAGTCGTCACTGGCAAACTCGGCGATAACTTGACGGCAAGCGCCACATGGCGAGATTGGTCCGTCCGTGTCGCCGACGACGACGACAGTCTCGATTGCCTTGCTGCCTTCCGATACCGCTTTGAATATGGCAGTCCGTTCTGCACACATCGACAAGCCGTACGAAGCGTTCTCGACGTTGCAACCCGAGATCTCTTTGCCGGTCTCGTCGATGACGACAGCCCCGACATTAAACTTCGAATAAGGAGTATAGGCGCGCGACCGTGCATCAATCGCTTTATGGACAAGCTCGTTCACTTTTTCTTGTGGGATCATCTGATGTTCCTCCGCTTCTTAACGTTTATCAAAGAAGTCTGACATCTGAACTATAACGTGAAAACATCGTTATTGCAAGCGTTTTCACAACCCCGTCAATACTTTTTCTTTTTCTTCTTCTCGAAGACGACAATTGACTCAACATGCGCCGTCTGCGGGAACATATCGTACGGCTGAATATAGTTGATCTTATAGTCGGCTTTCATGAGTTGATCCGCGTCACGCGCGAGCGTCTGCGGGTTACATGACACGTACACGATGCGTTTCGCTTTCGATGAAATCATCGCATTCAACAGTTGATGATCGACCCCTGTGCGCGGCGGGTCGACGACGATGACGTCTGGAATCCATCCGTCTTTCACCCAGCGCGGGATCCAATGTTCGGCCCGGCCTTCGACATAAGTCGCATGGCTGAAGCCGTTCTCACGCATGTGCGCGTTCGCATCTTCGACCGCTTCCGGGACGACTTCCATCCCACGGATCTCTTTTGCGTGCGGCGCGAGCCATAGCCCGATCGAACCGACACCGGCGTACGCATCGATGACGCGCTCTTCGCCCGTGAGTCCAGCCGCCTCGACGACTTCACGATACATGATTTCTGTCTGAGCCGGGTTGAGCTGGAAGAACGCGCGCGGTGACAAGTGGTAATGGACGTCATCGAGTTGCTCGTCCATCTTGTCTTGACCGGCGATATGGACCGTACGGTAACCGAAGATGACACCCGAACGGTTCGAGTTGATATTAATGTGGAACGATACGACGTTCGGTAACGCCATGATGCGATCGCTCAATTCATCTAAACGCGGGACGTCCTCGTTCCCGACGACGAGCACGACTTGGACATCATCTGTCTTGTAGCCTGAGCGGACGATGACGGTACGGGCGAAACCGACGTCACGGCGCGCATCGTATACCGGGATGTCGAGCTCGTTCAAAATACGGACGATGGCGTTGTTAATGTTCGTCGTGTCGCGCTGCTGTACCATGCAGTGTTCGATTGGCACGAGTTCGTTTGTGTTCGGTTTGTAGAGACCCGACACGATCTCGCCGCGACGCGTCGAGAGCGGGAATTGCGACTTGTTGCGGTAGTACCAAGGGTTGTCCATCCCTTTCGTCGCACGGATATCCGACTTGTCGACGTTCAGTTTCGTCTTCTGACGGAAGGCGTTGCGGACGATTTCTTCTTTATAGTCCATCTGTAGGCGCGGACTCATATGTTGAATCTGGCAACCGCCACACTCGTCATAAATCGGACACGGCGGTTTGACCCGGTCCGGTGAATCGTTGTCGCGCTTGATGACGCGTGCCTCGGCGTAGTTCCGTTCGACGCGCGTAATCTCGACTTTCGCCTTCTCGCCTGGTAATAAGTTTGGGATGAAGATGACCATCCGATCAATCGTCGCGATGCCCTCTCCGTTAATGCCTAGCCGTTCGGCTTGGGCGCTAGTGTATTCTCCTACGATCAGTTTCAATGTGTTTCATCCTTTCGAGATACTTGTTCTAAATCTTTGGCGTAACGTACGACTTTCGCACGTAAGGAATCAATATCAGCTAACAATCGATGCAAATCCTCTGGCGTCGTGAATTCGTCCAACGTATTGACTGATAAGCACAGTAATTCCGTTCTCGATTTTAACACGTTCATTTTTCCTGCCGTATCTGTTCGTGATTTACCCATCTCGTGATCGCTCCTTTGGTTCGTGACAAAGAGTTGTTATTATAGCATACTATTTCGTGTGACTTGATGAAAAGGTGGAATTGATATGCAAAACATCTCGACAACGTTTGATCCATGGGAAGCCTACCTCGATCAAACCGAGTTCGGTCGCCTCGTCCTTTCGAACGTCGAAGTGACGACGACCAAGCTATGCAATATGCGCTGCGAACATTGCGCGGTCGGCTATATGCTCGATCAGACGGAAGAACCTGAAGTCCCGCTCGACCTATTGATTTCGCGCCTTGATGAGATCGAGCATTTACGGGCGTTCTCCATCACAGGCGGCGAGCCGATGCTGTCGATGAAGTCGGTGCGGAACTACGTCGTCCCGCTCTTGCGTTATGCGAAAGAGCGTGGCGCCCGGACGCAAATCAACTCGAACTTGACGCTCCCACTCTCTCGCTACCATCTTATTACCCCTTACCTCGACGTTTTGCACATTTCGCATAACTGGGGCACAGACGCCGATTTCTTAGAGGGCGGTTTCGCGATGATGGACCGGAAACCGAGCGCGGAGGCACGTTTGAAGATGCTTCAGACGATGAAAGACAATGCCCGGGCGCTCACCTCCGAAGGCATCATCGTATCCGCCGAGACGATGATCAACAAGCGGACAATCCCGCACTTGAAAGAAATCCATGAAGAGATCGTCGCACTCGGCTGTCAGCGTCATGAAGTTCACCCGATGTACCCCGCAGATTTTGCTAGCGCGCTCGAGTCGGCATCGCTTGCCGACACCCGTCAGGCGATTCATGACCTGCTCGACGTCCGGGACGAGAACGTCTGGATGTTGTTTGGGACGTTGCCGTTTTATGCCTGCTCCGACGCGCCAGAGGACCGCGCCTTGTTGAAACGACTCCACGAGGCGAAGAACGTCACCGTTCGGAACGACCCAGATGGCCGCTCACGCCTCAACACGAATATCTTCGATGGCCAGATTATCGTCACCGACTTCGGAGACGAGCTCGGCACGCTCGGCACACTGTATGATACCTCGTTCCAAGACGCGTATGAGGCGTGGACGAACAGCAGTCTGAACGCCACACTGTCATGCCACTGCCCCGCCGTCAAGTGTCTCGGACCGAACGCGCTCGTCAAGCAAGCGTATTACCCGGACGTGAACTTTCAAGAACGTGTCGCCGAGCCGTTTTAATTGTTTCATTTCGGGAAATGTTCAGTATATAAACTGAATCGAGGTGTTTAAAGATGACAGCCATCTATGTATTCATGATCACCGTCATGGCCATCATCATTTTCGGTGGTGTGCTCAGCATCTTATTGACAGCCGCATTCGTTTCAGACAAAGTAGACCGTGATGAAGTATTCAGTCAAGGCAGTTGGGATGATGAACTCTTACACTTGAATCATGTACCTCAACCGATTGACGAACCAAAAAGCTGAGACCTTTCTCAGCTTTTTACTATGTAATGAATAATGAGGTGAACTATGCAACGGTTTCGGTTTTCGATTTTATTACTCGTCGTCTTTATTTCTGGTTTGATTCAAGGCGCGCTCATCCCGCTCTTGTCGACGCTCATCGAACGGGACGGCAACCCGGCCTGGTTGAACGGGTTGAATGCGACGATGCTCTACTTGGGCGTCATCGTCTCTGCGCCACTACTCGAACGGTTCGTCCGCAAGTACGGGTTTCGGCCGACCATCGTCCTCGGCATCGTCTTGACGGCGCTTGCCACGTTCTTCTTGCCGCTCTGGCCGTCACTGCTCATGTGGGCACTCATGCGTTTCGTCATCGGATTTGGGGATTCGGCGCTCCATTACGGATCCCAAGTGTGGGTCACGTCTGCGAGCGAGAAGCGAAGTCTTGGCCGGGCGATGGCGTATTACGGGATGGCGTTCAGCCTCGGATTCGCGGTCGGCCCGCTCATCGCCCCGCTCGTCGACCTCCACTTTTGGCTGCCGTTCCTCGTCTTGATCGTCTTCTGTCTCGCATCCTTGTTCTTGATCTTCAAGGTCGACAACGAGTACCCTGAGGCTGAGAAAGTGAAGACCGACTCGAAAGGACGCATCCGCCTCGTCCTCATCGGTGGCGGATATACACTCTTACCTGCTTTTACATACGGGTTCCTTGAGGCGAGCTTGAATGCCAACTTACCGATTTTCACGGTCCGCAACGACATCGGGCTGACGCAGACGAGTACGCTCATCACGACGTTCATCGTCGCCTCGATTATCGTCCAGTTACCGCTCGGCCGCCTCGCCGATCACTTCGGAAAGAAACGCATCCTGCAAATCGTGTTGACACTCGGCACGCTCGTCTTCGCCGTCGCCAACCTCGCCGTCGACCATTACGCCTGGCTGCTCGTCTTGTTCGCTCTTGCCGGGGCCGGTCTCGGCTCCACGTATTCGCTCGGTTTGGCTCATATGACAGAAGTGTTGCCACGTTCGTTGTTACCGACCGGCAATATGCTCTATAGCATCTCGTTCAGCGTCGGTTCGATCAGCGGACCGATGATTGGCGCGTTTTGGATTGCGTTACCGAAAGAAGTGTATTTCTTGATGTACACACTTATTCTCGGCATCTTGGCTGTGAGTCTGTTCACAGCGAAAGCGAAGCCAATCGACGCATAAAAGGGTGAGTCTCGACGGAGACTCACCCTTTTTCGTATCACTCATTCCTTGATTGGACCGAGACGAACGTCATTCCGTTCGAACGCGCGCATGAACACTTCATCGAGCGCGAACGGTTCTGTCTCTAGTGAGGCCAGCACGTCCGACTTGATTGTGACTTCAATGACGCGATCATTGATATGCCACTTCGTCTGGATGTCCTCCCCTTGCCTCGTGGCACGCGCGTCTACTTGGTCGTGATGCTCCTTCAATCCGCGACTTACGCACTTCATCACGTATTTGACGTACTCGTCCCGTGGTTGACGCGAGATGAGTATATTTCGGACAATCGGATTTCTTGCCATGGCACAATCCTCCCTTCTATCAGATTCGCACGCAAGTCTTTACAACGAAGACCGATTTTCAACTGAAAGAATTCAGAATTTTTAATATATTTTGCCATGGGAACAAGATTCCGTCAACCGTGCGTCAGCTTTGTTTGATCAACGGGCCGAACGGTTGACTCGCCCCTGGAAATAAGTCGAGAGATAGATGCCCGCGATGACGAACAATAATCCGACAAGCGCGTTCCACGGGATCGTTTCACCGAGTAAAACGCTCGATAAGACGACACCGAATAAGGGAACAAAAAACATATAAAGTGATACCCGGCTGACCGGATTATATTTCATGAGTGTGTTCCATAACGTGAACCCGATTGCAGACAAGAGCGCGAGATACAGCAAGAAGAAAAGCGTCGTGACTGTGTAAGGAAGGAACACATCCCCTGGCGCGAGCACATAGCCGACGACGAGAAGACCGAGCGAGCCGAAGACCATCGCCCAAGCCGTCATCGGGGCGACATCATGTGCGCGTGAGTAGTCTTTCGCAATCAAGTTCCCGAACGCCCCTGAGATCATCGCCATAATGAGCAAGATCTCGCCAATCCCAAATCCTATCTCTGCGTGCGCTGTCGGCCAGTTGGCGATGACGATCCCAGAGAACCCGAGTGTGAGGGCAATCCCCTTCAATCGGTTGAGACGATCATCCTCATAACGGAAATGGGCAAGCGCCATTTGGAAGAATGAGGTCGATCCCGCGATAATCGAACCTTGCACCCCGGTCGAGATGGAAAGCCCGATATAAAAGAACAAATATTGTAAGAATGTCAAAAATGCCCCTAAATGTGCATACGCCTTCAACTTTTCCGCGTTTAATCGAATCGGCCGTTTGAAGACGAGGCGGCTAATCACGAGCAAGAGCAGTCCGGACAATAAAAAACGTTCGCCGGCAAAAAACAACTGCTGGCCGTACTCGTGTTCTTGAATATCGAGCGCCTCGTAGCTCAGTTTAATGAACGGGAACGCGCTCCCCCATAAAAACGTGTTGAATAGCGCGAGGAACGTGACCGTCCAAGGGCGTTGAAATACATTCTGCATGACACAAAAACTCCTTAATCTTTTAGTTTGTGAGTTATTACGATTGGTGCTAAAATAGACTTACATGATAATCATTATAAATAAGGTTATGAGCCGAAACTAGTATTAAATCCAATCATATCAACAATAGATAATGATAATCATCCTCAATTATTATCATTTAACTGATATATATTCTCATTTAGAAAGAGGTGCTCACATGAACACATCAACCGTCACACAGGAAAAAAGCCACGTCTTCAAACGGGCCAACTGGTTCGAACATATCGAGCTCATCATGGCGCTCATCAGTGGTGTATTGATTGTACTCGCATATATCGCGGAAAGACAAGACGGAGCTCCTGCGCTCTACGTCACCCTCTATTTGACCGCCTTTTTAATCGGCGGATATGCCAAAGCGAAAGAAGGTCTGACCGATACGTGGGAAACCCGTTCGTTGAACGTCGAACTGCTCATGATCATCGCGGCCATCGGCGCCGCGGCCATCGGCTATTGGATGGAAGGTGCCATCCTCATCTTCATTTTCGCTTTGTCCGGTGCACTCGAGACGTACACGATGAACAAAAACGAACGCGCTCTCGAGTCATTAATGGAACTGCAACCTGAACAAGCGACGCGATTGAACGCTTCGGGCGGCCTCGAGGTCGTCCATATCGACGACCTTCGCGTCGGAGACCACATCTACGTAAGACCCGGCGAACGCATCCCGGTCGACGGTCGGATTTTGAAAGGCAGTGCCTCGATCGAGGAAGCCGCCATCACCGGTGAATCGATTCCGGTCGACCGAAACGTCGGCGACGAGGTATACGGCTCAAGCGTCAACTTGAACGGTGTCTTGATGTTAGAAGTGACAAAACTCGCCACGGAAACGTTGTTCCAAAAAATCATTCAAATGGTACAGCAAGCGCAAGAAGAAAAATCACCGTCCGCCCAGTTCATCGACCGGTACGAGGGACGCTACGTTCAAGTCGTGCTCGCCTCCGTCACCGCAATCATCTTGCTCGGACCTGTGTTGACGCCGTGGTCGCTTGAGACGAGTATTTACCGCGGTATGATCTTACTCGTCGTCGCTTCGCCGTGCGCCCTCGTCGCAGCCATCACTCCGGCCGCACTCGCCGCCATCGCTTCGTCCGCCAAACATGGGATTTTGTTCAAAGGCGGCGTTCATATCGAGAACATGGGCCGTTTGAAAGCGATCGCCTTCGACAAGACCGGCACGCTTACAATCGGTAAACCAGAAGTCCAATCGGCATTGATCCATCCAACCGTTGAGAAAGAGCACGTCTATCGCATCGTCAGCTTGATTGAAGAACATTCGATGCACCCGCTCGCCGAAGCGCTCGTCCAATTCACAGGGAACTACACAGGAACGATGGAACACTTCAAAGACGTGACCGGGTCCGGGATTGAAGCGACGATCGATGGTGTCGCCTATCGGGTCGGCAAACAAAAATTCGCCGATCTGAGCGGAGATTTCTTCCGCGACGATGTCGAACGTTTAAAAGCTGCCGGCCATACGCTCGTGTTCGTCAGCGATGAAGAGAAGACGATTGGAGCGTTCGCGCTCCGGGACACACTGCGCCCTGAAGCCAAACAAGCGATCGAACGACTCAACCATCTCGGTATCGCGACGATCATGATCACGGGCGATAACGAGGCGACAGCCCGCGCCATCGCCACTGAGGCCGGGTTGACCCGTTACATCGCCGAATGTCTCCCAGAAGAGAAGGTCGAGCAGATTAAACAATTAAAACAAGAATACGGTAGCATCGGCATGATTGGCGACGGCATCAACGACGCCCCTGCCCTCGCGACAGCCGATGTCGGGATCGCCATGGGTGAAGGGACAGACGCCGCCCTCGAGACGGCCGACGTCGTCTTAATGAAAAACGACCTCCGTCGGTTGAGCTCGGCCATCAAACAGTCCCGTAAATTGAATCGCGTCGTCCTCCAAAACGTCGTGTTCGCCTTAGGTGTCATCCTCGTGTTGATTGCGACGAATATCTTCGAACTGCTCGTCATGCCGTTCGCGGTCGTCGGCCATGAAGGATCGACCATCCTCGTCATCTTGAACGGGCTTCGTTTGCTCAGCACCTCGTGGGAATGACAAAATTCGACACTCATTCAAACCGTCGTTGAAAGCCGTTAGTAATTTCGCTATAATTGAAACAATGTGTCTAATGAGACCGGAACTGATAGGAAGATTGGCTAAAGGTGGTACAGTATATGAATACGATTGCAGTAATCGGCAAGGTGTTTGTCGATATTAAAGGAACCTCGTTCGCCCCGCTTCATAAAGATGCCAAGAACGTCGGTGACATCGCGTTCTCGAACGGTGGGACCGGCCGAAACGTCGCCCAAAACTTAGGTGTTCTCGGGAATGACGTCCGTTTCGTGTCGACCGTGACGAACGATCAAATCGGGATGGGTGTTCTCGAAGAACTCCGCGGTTTGAACGTCAACGTCGATCACGTCGATTTGCTCGATGACAATGGGATGGGCATGTGGCTTGCCGTCATGGATAACAACGGCGACCTGCAAACGTCAATCTCGAAGCAACCGGACGAAGCGATGATGGAAGAATGTATCCTCCGTCGCATCGATACGGTGTTCGCTGAAAGTGAGGCGGTCGCGATTGACCTCGACTTGTCGGTCAATGTATTGAACGAGACCATTGAACTGTGCCGCGAAATGAAGCTTCCGCTGTATGGCGTGTGCGGTCATCTGTCGGTGATTGAACGGAACCGTCATTTACTCCAAGGTTTCACCGGCTTCATCTGTAGCCGCGAAGAAGCGGAGATTTTGTCTGATATGTCCATCGTCACTGTGGACGATGCGTTACGCGTCGCCGAAGTGCTCGCAATGAAAGGAGCTCCGCTCACAATCGTCACGATGAGTGAGCTCGGCGCCGTCTATGTCGACTTACGCACGAATGAACAAGGTCACGTCCCGACGACGAAAGTGAAAGTTGCCGACTCGACCGGTGCGGGTGACTCATTCTTCTCCGCTGTCATCTCTGAGTTGATGAAACGTCACCCGATTGAAGATGCGCTCCGACTCGGGATGCGCGTCGCTGGGAAAGTCATCGCCTCGCACGATAACGGCCTGACACCTGACATGTACGCCTCACTTGAACAACCAGCAACAGATTAACCAAAACGCATCGGCCGCGAGTCGATGCGTTTTGTTCACGATACGAAATCGAAAGGAACGATTCCATTGGTCAGAACGAAATTACGCAGTGCCATCATCCTCGTGAATGAACATGACGAAGTCGCGCTCATTCGCCGAGAGAAAGAAAACCTTTTGTATTATGTGTTTCCGGGCGGCGGTGTCGAATTCGGTCATACGGCTGAAGAGACGGCCGTCCGTGAAGCGTTCGAAGAGCTCGGCGTCCACGTCGAACTTGAAGGCGTGGCCGCACATGTCGCCTTCAATGGAGAGTTGAACCCATACTACTGGGCCCGGATGACCGGTGGTGAGTTCGGGACCGGGACAGGTGAAGAATTTCAAGCAGAGCAAACGAACGGATCGTATACGCCGATGTGGGTGAAGCGAAGCGCGCTCAGCCATTTGCCGGTACGACCACCGTCACTCGCCGACTTGCTGTCGAATGAAGCCGAGCGATTTTTCAATAAAACGCTGGCCGAAGACTGATTTCATGTGTAGCCTCCTGACATTTCGGGAAAGAAAGTTTCTAACGATAACGTTCAGGAGGCACATATATGGATACTACAGAAGTAAAAGAAAAAAAGAATTGGTTCGCCTTCGGGAAAGAGTTGCTTCGTCGCTTCAAAGAACATGATGTTCAAGATTACGGCGCGACACTCGCTTTTTTTTGGTTCTTATCGATTTTCCCGGGTATCATCTTCATTCTCGCGTTGCTGTCGTTCTTTGACATTTCTCAGGCGTCGTTCCAAGAGCAGTTGAACAACTTGGCGCCCGGGGCTGCCGCGACTGAGTTTTTGACCGGTATCTTCGACGCCATCGGTGAACCGCGCGGCGGACTCCTCTCGATCGGTGCGATTTTAGCCATTTGGTCGGCGGCCAAAGGGGTTGAACGCTTGATCAATATGGCGATTCACGCGTACGGGGAAGATAACGAACGTAATTTCTTCGTCAGCAAAGGCATCGCCCTCGGGTTGACGTTATTACTCGGCGTTGGCATGTTACTGCTCATCGTCTCGAACGTGTTCGGTTCGCAAATCATCGATTTCGTGGCCCGTTTCATCCCTATTTCGGGGGCTGACGTCATCTTGATCAATGTGTTCCGCTACGTGTTGACGACCGTCATCTTGATTTTTACGCTGTCAATTTTCTATAAAATCGCCCCGCAGCAACACGTGTTCTGGAAGAGCACGATTCCTGGTGCGATCTTTGGCGTCATCGCCTGGCAAATTGTCTCCCTCGGCTTCAGCCTGTATGTTTCGAACTTCGGCAATTACGATTCGACGTACGGCTCACTCGGAGGAATCATCGTCACGTTGCTTTGGTTACAATTGACCGGCATGATCATTTTGATCGGCTCAGAAATCAACGCTACTTGGCAACGTTTCTTCAAAACGCCGAGCGAACGTGAGTACGAGAAAAACTATAAGAAAAATAAAAAGTCCAAATCAAAAGATTCGGACGATGACGACTATAAAGATATTCCCGTCAACACATACGGGTAACGAAAGAAAGGCGGTCTCTCCAGAAGAGACCGCCTTTTGCATTATGCTTCGACGACGTCGAGACGACCGGTCGCAGGGTCGATGACGAACCCATGGACGTTCGTGCCCGGCGGCAAGAGCGGGTGGTTTTTGACGAGGTTGACCGAGTTGACGACGTTCGCTTCGACCGAGTCAAACCCGTGCAACCACTTCTCCAAATCCATCCCTGACGACTTGAGTGTTTGAAGTGTCTGCGGTTCAATGCCGCGACGTTCCATTTCTGCGATGACCGCATTCGGATCGATCGCCGCCATGCCGCAATCATAATGACCGATGACGATGACCTCTTCGGCCCCGAGCGCATACAACGCGACGAGGATCGAACGCATGACCGATCCGAACGGATGTGACAATACGGCTCCCGCATTTTTTATGATTTTGGCATCCCCGTTTTTTAGTCCGAGGGCTTGAGGCAACAACGCCGTCAGACGCGTATCCATACACGTTAAAATGACGATTTTTTTATCGGGAAACTTATCCGAGACAAATTGCTCATATTGTTTCTCTGTTACGAATTTTTCATTGAACGCTAGCATTTCTTGAACGACTGACATGTGGTTCCCTCCTCTTAATTCACGCGATTAGCCGCGCGACCATTAACCCGATGACCATCCAAGCGCCAAACAACGTGTTCACTTTTGCGGTCATCGCCATCGCCGGCATGAGTTCAGCCGGTTCACGCTTGACCCAAAAACACTTCACTGCCCGTACCATGATTGGAATTGTCAGCAATGACAACAGCACCCACGGCGTCACGCCAAACCCGAATACGGCGACGAGGATGCCGACCAATGCCGCGATAAAGAATCCGGCCAAGACGAGAACGGCACGACGATGTCCGACGAGACAGGCGATTGTTTTGCGCCCATTCACTTTATCATTATCCAAATCACGAATGTTGTTCGCGAGCAAGATCGCCCCGATCAAAAGCGCCATCGGAAACGATACGAGCAACAGTTCTGTCGTCACCGTCCCGATTTGGATATATCCCGAGATGCCGATGATGACATAACCCATGAATAGGCCAGCGACGATTTCCCCGAACGGCGTGTAGGCGATCGGGAGCGGACCTCCCGTGTACAGGAATCCGACGACCATCGACAGCACACCGATCCAAATTAAATGCCAACTCGTTGAAGCCGCAATATAGAGCCCGAGCACAGCCGCCACCCCATACATACCGAGCGCGATCCCGAGCACTTGTCCGGGTGTGAACCCATCACGTACGATCGAGCCACCGATTCCAATGGAACCTTCGTGGTCGAGTCCACGCTTGTAATCATAATATTCATTAAATAAATTCGTCGCGATTTGAATCAAGACCGAGGCGATGAGCATCGCTAAGAACAATCCCCACTTCAACTCGACTTGCCCGAGGACGATGAACGTCCCTAACAGCACCGGTATAAAGCTCGCTGTCAACGTATGCGGGCGAATCATGCGCCAATACGCACCTTTCTCTCTCTTCTTCATGCACTTCCCTCCCTTCGTTAGTTTACGTCTCTTTGAAAAAACCTGTCAATGCCCGCCGCTCGGACGGCTCCCTTCACTTTCTCGAGCATTTGACGGCCAGTTCTGTCGTGAAGTCATGATACACTAAAGAATGAGAATTCCATTGGATTGAGGAGGCTTTTCTTTCATGCCAGATACTCAAACACACATTAAACAACGAATCGAACAAGCCCATAAACGGGCACGTGCTTGGCAACGACCGGTACTTGCCTCGTACACGTGGGAAATCCCTTCGTTCGACGCGTTCCATATTATTCAAAACACTGAAACGTCCCACTACTATTTTTCGACGCCAGACCGCTCCCTCGAGATGCTCGGATGTGCCGATGCGCTCGTGTTGACGGCTTCTGGTCCCGAACGTTTCCAACGTCTACAGTACGATTGGAGCCTGCACCGCCGGGACGTCGACGCAGTCATTTATGCGTTCTCGGGCTTTTCGTTCGACACGTTCGTGCGGCCCCAAAAAAATATGTGGGAAGCGTTCGGTGAAGCATCGTTGGTCGTGCCGAAATTTCTATATCGCCGCTCGGGCGACAAGCACACGTTGACCGTTTCGACGCTCGTCTCGGCCAAACGTTCGGTCGAACAATATTTGATTCAATTGGCCGATCAACTCGCCCAGTTCAACGCGCTACATGCGCCCGACGAACAAACACCGACTTACTCACAAGTCAAAGACGGCGTCGACCATTTCAAGTCGAGTTTCCAACAAGCTAAACTGAACATCACCGAAGAACGAGTCGAAAAGATCGTCATCGCCCGGGAAGAAATCTACCAGACCTCGGAAGAGGCGTTCCCGTTCGCGACGACACTGCGCCACTTGTCAGAACATCAGACGGGCAGTTACGTGTTCTTGTATCAGCCGAAGCGGGAAATCGGTTTTTTCGGAGCGACGCCGGAACGGCTCGTCAAGAAACAAGGACCGTACATTGAAACGGCCGCCATCGCCGGCACCATCAAGCGACCAGACACCGAGATCGAATCAGATGTAGCCAAACAGACGTTACTCCACGACGCCAAAAACCTCGAGGAACACCAAATCGTCGTGAAGGACATCAAGAACGCCCTCACACCATACGCGGCTACCATCAAGGCACCGGAGTCGCCGCGCATCTTGGAGAACCGGTCGGTGTTCCATCTGCACACACCGATTCAAGCAACGCTCGATACGAACGCATCCTTGCTGTCGATCATCGAGTCGCTCCACCCGACCCCGGCGCTCGGTGGATCTCCGAAACGGACGTCTGTCCGCTTGTTGCGCGAGATTGAACGGTTCGACCGCGGCTGGTACGGGTCACCGTTCGGTTGGCTGAACACGGACGGTGAAGGAGAGTTCGTCGTCTCGATCCGGTCGGCTCTTGTCCACCATCAATTCGTGGCGCTATACGCAGGCTGTGGAATCGTCCAAGAGTCTGAACTCGAAGCGGAGCTCGCCGAGACAGAAATCAAGCTCAGTCCAATCAAGCAAGCTCTCGGATTGGACAAAGTACGCGCAGGAGGCAATGAAGCATGAATGAACCGTTAACGGAGTGGGTCGCCGGTATGATGAACCGGCTCGTCGAACAAGGGGTCGAGGACGTCGTCATCAGTCCCGGCTCTCGCTCGACACCGCTCGCCATGGCCGCCTATCTTCATCCGAGCGTCCGACATCATATCATCGTCGACGAACGGTCGGCCGCCTTTTTCGCACTCGGGTTGACTCGTTCGCAATCATCGTTGCGCCCGGTCGCGCTCATCTGCACGAGCGGTACTGCCGCCACCAACTACTTTTCGGCGGTGGCCGAGGCAAATATCTCACAACTGCCGCTCGTTGTGTTGACGACCGATCGGCCGCACGAACTTCGGAACGTCGGGGCGCCTCAAGCGATCGACCAAGTTCGACTGTACGGCGACCACGTGAAAACGAGCGTCGACCTCCCCGTTCCTGAAGCTGCGAGCCAGCGCTACATGGAACAGACAGTGGCCCGGCTCGTTCGGGCGAGTATGCATGCGCCATTCGGCCCGGTCCATGTGAACATCCCGTTCCGTGAACCGTTGTTGCCGGATATCGAGCGCTTGACGTCACTCCTGGGCGGTGAAGCCGAATCCTCTGACCCGACCTATCTTAAACCGACAAGTCTCGACTTGAAACGGTTCAAACAAGAGATTGACGTCAATCGTCTCGCCTTCATCGTCGGACCAGGTACTCCGACATCATGGCTTGAGCCTCTCTATGCGTCGGCGCTGGCCCACCGTATTCCGGTCTTCGCCGACCCATTGAGCGGGATGCGCCGGTTTGACCATGTCTTGACGAACTATGACGCGTGGCTCGCTAGCGAGGATCGCACAGAATGGACACCTGATGCGGTCGTCCGGTTCGGGGCTGCCCCCGTCTCGAAACGGCTGAATCAGTGGCTTCACGACGTGCCATACGTCTTGATTGAGCAACCGGGATCGTTCCGCGACCCGTCGAACAGCGCCACGGTCGTGTACGGCGATGCGATTGATTATGTCGCCACCATCAACAAAGACTATGACGCCGACTTATTCGATCATTTCGCATTGTTCGAACGCGTCGCCGAATCCGCAAAACCTGCTTTGAGCGGAGAAAGTGCATTGACGCGTCATTTGCTGGCGTCTCGTCTTGATCGCATCTTCGTCAGCAATAGCATGCCGATCCGTGATATCGATACGACACTTTCAGCCGGTCAGTCAATCGACGTCCTCGCCAATCGCGGGGCGAACGGGATTGACGGCATCATCTCGAGCGCGCTCGGTGCCTGTCACGATACAGACAAGGCCGCTCTCTTGATCGGCGACTTGGCATTCTATCACGACAGTAACGCCCTGCAACTCGTCAAATCGCATCCTGGCACGTTCTCGATTGTCGTCGTCAACAATGATGGCGGTGGCATCTTCTCTTTCTTACCACAAGCCTCGATTGCACCACAAATGTTCGAGGACTTGTTCGGGACACCGCTCCACTTGAACTTGCGCGGATTTGCCGAGACATACGGACTCAGCTATCGCTTGCTCGAGCAGCCTGAAGATGTCATGACGGCGATTGAAGCAGGCGTTCAGCTGATCGAATTTCCGTCTGATCGCGATAAAAACGTGGCCGAGCATCGTCGTTGGACCGCTTCGCTCACGGACCGTTTGACGACGGAGAACGAAACGTGATGCGTTCCGTGCGTGGCGTCTCCTATGAGGTGCTCGAACGTGGGAGCGGCCGTCCCGTTTTGCTTCTTCATGGATTCACTGGGAGTGCGGCTTGGATCTCCCAGTTCCCTGAGCTTCCCGTCCGGCTCGTCGCCCCGTCGCTATTGCAACACGGCGGCACCGGACAGCAAGCGGTCGGGCGTGCCAAGATGAGTCAACAGATTAAAGACTTGTCGGCGCTACTCGATACGGACGAAGGTCCGTGGACGGTCGTCGGTTACTCGCTCGGCGGACGTATCGGGATGACACTCGCCGCCTATGATGATCGGGTCACCCATTTCATCGGCATTAGCACGACACCCGGGCTCAACATAGCGGCTGAACGTCGACAACGCCGGCTTCAAGACGAAAAGCTCGCCGAATTCATCGAGCGAGCAGGACTTGAGGCGTTCGTTGACCGTTGGGAACGTCTTCCGCTCTGGCATCAAACCGACGAGATGCGCGCCGCCCTCCGTCCTGAGCGGTTGGCCCAACATCCAGCCGCACTCGCGGACAGCCTCCGTGCCATCGGGACGGGTAGCATGCCGTCGCTCTGGCCGCTACTCGACCGTTTACCTCGCACCGATTTGATCGTCGGGGAACACGATGTGAAGTTTCAACAGATTGCTCGGAATATGCAGTTGATCCGTCCCGATATTGAAATTCATGAAATTTCGGACGCATCTCATGCTCCACATGTCGAGAATGCCCAACAATTTGGTACAATGATAGAGAAATTGATTTTAGGGGGAATTTAAATGGAATCAGTAGCAAACTGGACATCGGTCCGCACGTACGAAGATATCAAGTACGAGAAGTGGAACGGCATCGCCAAAATCACCATCAACCGTCCGGAAGTACGGAACGCGTTCCGTCCACTCACGGTAAACGAGCTCATCGACGCGTTCGCACGCGCCCGTGACGATAAAGAAGTCGGTGCCATCATCTTGACTGGTGAAGGCGATCAAGCCTTCTGCTCAGGCGGCGACCAAAAAGTACGCGGCCACGGCGGCTACGTCGGTGACGACGAGATTCCACGCTTGAACGTCCTCGACCTTCAACGCTTGATTCGCGTCATCCCGAAACCAGTCATCGCCATGGTAGCCGGTTATGCGATCGGTGGCGGACACGTCTTGCACGTCGTCTGTGACTTGACGATTGCAGCCGACAACGCCCGTTTCGGTCAAACTGGACCAAAAGTGGGCTCGTTCGATGCCGGTTACGGTTCAGGTTACTTGGCTCGCATCATCGGCCACAAGAAAGCACGCGAAATCTGGTACCTCTGCCGTCAATACGACGCACAGCAAGCGCTTGACATGGGACTCGTCAACACGGTCGTCCCACTCGAGCAACTTGAAGCCGAGACGATCCAATGGTGCCAAGAGATCTTGCAACACTCTCCGACGGCACTTCGCTTCTTGAAGGCAGCGATGAACGCCGACACGGACGGACTTGCAGGACTTCAACAGCTTGCCGGCGACGCGACGCTTCTCTACTACACGACAGACGAAGCAAAAGAAGGACGCGACGCTTTCAAAGAAAAACGCGACCCAGACTTCGGTCAGTTCCCGCGTTTCCCGTAAATCGACAAAGAGTAGCGACTTCGCTACTCTTTTTTTGGAGGTCCTGATGATGAATCGTTATGTGACACAACATCGACGTGACGCCATGGCACTCGTCACCGCGTCCGTCAGTTTGACCTGGGCCGAGTTAAGCGCGGAGAGTGCCCGTTTAGCCCACTTCTTGGAACGGGTCGCACCCAAAGCCCGCCATATCGGATTACGCGCTGCGAACAGCGCTGATTATGTCATCGCTGTCCATGCCATCCAGTTACTCGGAAAAGTGCTCGTTCCGCTCAACACGCGGTTGACGATGAGCGAACTGGCAGGACAAATCGAGACGGCCGATATCGATGTATTGCTCGTCGATGAACCGATTGACCTGTCAATCACCCAATTCGCGTTGACGTCACGAGATGAGGCGTCACTCGCTACACCGCACGAGTGGGCAGACGATGAAGTCATGTCGCTCATGTTCACCTCAGGCACGACTGGACGGGCCAAGGCCGTAAAGCAGACGTTCGGCAATCACGTCGCGAGCGCCGAGGCGGCCAAGACGCGCCTCGGTTACGGGACAAGTGACCGGATGCTCGTCGTGACGCCGCTCTTCCATATGAGCGGACTCGCGCAAGTGTATCGGAGCGCCCGTTTCGGTTCGCTACTATACGTCGAACCGAAGTTCGATGTCGCTCGTACACTCGAGTTGATTGCGACGGCAAGAATCACCCACATCTCGCTCGTTGCGGTCATGCTTAAGCGGCTCCTCGACGCAGGTCTCTCCCGCCATCAGTTGCAACTTCTGCTCGTCGGCGGCGGTCCCGTACCGCGTCCGTTGCTCGAAGAAGCCGAGCGGCGGCAGTTACCGGTCGCCCAGACGTACGGGATGACGGAGACGTGTTCGCAAGTCGCGACGCTGTTGCCAGCCGAGGCACTCGCCCACATCGGTTCGAGCGGTCAAGCAATCGCGCCGACCCAACTCCGTATCAATGCGGATGGGGAGATTGAAGTGAACGGACCGACGGTGACCCCTGGTTACTATAAACAGCCAGAGGCCGATGCTTGGACGCCCGACGGCTATTGGCAAACGGGCGACCTCGGCACGATGAAAGACGGTTACTTGTACGTCCATGACCGCCGCAGTGATTTGATCATCTCCGGCGGTGAGAACATTTATCCGGCCGAAATCGAGAGCGTGTTATTGCGTTGCCCGGGCATTCAAGACGTCGGGGTCGTCGGTCGTCCCGACCCGACTTGGGGAGCGGTACCCGCCGCCTTCACGGTCGGTACGTTCGATTTCGATGAGGCGATTCAGCTGCTGCACGACCATCTGGCATCTTATAAACATCCGAAAGCATGGATTGCCGTCGACGAGCTGCCTCGTAACGCCAACGGTAAATTGATGCGTCATCGCTTAAAGGAGGCTGACCATGATTCGTCGCGCTGAACTGTATATCGTCCCCCTCACGTTCAAACATCCGATTGTCACCGCCCACGCCGTGTTGACGACGAGACGGACGGTCATTCTCCGGCTGGAGACGGTCGACGGTGTTGTCGGCTACGGGGAAGGTGTCGCGTTCGAGACGCCATGGTATACGGCTGAGACCGTCCGCTCCGTCATCGATACGTCCGCTTTGATTGTCCAACTCCTGAAAGGGATGACGTTGTCTGCCACCTCGTTCGGTCCCCATGTCAGCTCGATCATCGGCCAACCGATGGCGAAAGCGATGTGGGAGAGCGCTCTATGGGAAGTGGAAGCGGCCCGCGCGAATCAGACATTAAAACAATACGTCCAAGCCGGCGATGCCGTGGCATGCGGCCGGACGATTGGCATCGGTCTGCTCAGTCAGACGTTGAACGCCATCGAGGCTGCGCTCGCGTCCGGATTCGACCGGATCAAGTTAAAAGCGTCCCCGCATGAACTGCTTCCTGCGCTCGGCGAGATTCGCAGCGTTTTTCCGGACGCCCCGCTCATGATTGATTTGAACGGAAGTGGCTCCGAGCAATCGCTTGACTGGTTCGAGGCATTGGACACCTACCGTCTCTTGATGATCGAACAGCCTTATCCGAGCACATATTGGGTCGAGACAGCGGACTTGCAGGCACGGCTCACCACAGCGATTTGTCTCGATGAATCGATCAGTGCCGCTCAAGACGTGGCGACGATGCATCGACTTCGAGCCGGTCGCATCGTCAATATCAAACCGGCCCGCGTCGGCGGCTGGAGCGAGGCGCTCGCGATTCGTGATAGCGGCACCCCCTACTGGGTCGGTGGGATGTATGAGTCCTCCATCGGCCGTTATCACACGCTCTTATTCGCCTCATTGAACGGAGCCGCCTACCCGGCCGATATGGCCGGGACGAGCGCTTACTTCGAGACCGATTTGCTCGATACCCCGCTCGAAGTCGAGAACGGACAATTGATGCTTCCCGACCAGGTCGCACCGGATTGGACGAAAATCGAGCAACTGAGCGAACAGACGATTCGACTCCTGTAAAAACTCCGTAAAAAAGGCGGCAGACCTCGCGTCTGCCGCCTTTTCATCGTTAACGGAATGTGCCCGTCAACACTTCATAGCCGTCTTTCGTGACGACGACCGTGTGCTCGAATTGCGAGACGAGGCTGTTGTTCGGGGTGAACAACGACCAACCGTCCTCTTCTGATTGATAGACGATTTCATCTTTCGTCGAGATGAACGTCTCGACGGCAATGACTTGTCCTTCTTTCAAGATGTCGTTCTCTTCACGGCTATAGTAGTTCGAAATCGTCTCCGGCTCACCGTGGAGCGTGCGACCGAGGCCATGGCCCGCCAAGTTACGGATGACCGTGAAGCCGTTCTTACGGGCATCGGCATAAATCGCTTTCCCGATTTGGTTGACCTTGACGCCGGCCTTCACTTTGCTGAGACCCGCTTCGAGCGATGTCAATGACACTTCGACCAACCGCTCGTGTTTAGCCGATTTCGGTGTGCCCGCGATGACCGTACGTCCTGTGTCGGCATAGTAGCCGTCCTTCACGGCCGATACGTCGACGTTGACCACGTCACCGTCTTGGATGACGAGGTCACCTGGAATCCCATGGGCTGCGACTTCATTGATGGAGATACACGTATAACCCGGGAACTCATACATCGTGATCGGGGCCGAGGCGGCCCCTTCCGCTTCTAAAACACGCTGCCCGATTTCATCCAACTGTTTCGTCGTCATGCCTGGTTTGACTGCTTTCGCCATCTCATCGCGAGCCAAGGCGACAATCCGCCCAATCTCGCGCAATGCATCGTAATCATAATCTAACATCATTTTCCCTCTCAATCTAATAGTCGATTTTGATATAAGAACTCTTCAGATAAATCGGCAAACAAGAACATGCCGTCCGGTAACGGATAACTGAACGTCCGCGTCACTTCGTTCGAACTGAAGTCGCGATAATCCTCGGACAAGTAGCCCCGTCCGCGCACGTCCATCGCCGCCATCGTCCGAATAAAGTACGGACGGAAACTCCAGTTATAGCCGCGATACGTGTTATCGACCGTCCAAGCGGACTGTGCCTGATAGACGTTCGCGCTCGTCTGGAACCCGGTTTGGTCCGTCAAATAGTAACGGACGAACGTCCCTTCGAGTTTCGGGGCAATATGGAGCAACCATTCATCTTTCTTATCGCGCGACCACTTCCCGCTTTGGACGAGATCGTGGATTTGTTTATGGAGTTCGAACTCCAATTCATATAATCGCTTTAATCGCTCTTGATCGTGTAAGAAGAACGACGGTACTTCTTGCGTCAATACGCTCATACCTTTCGCTTCGCGCGGCGGCATCGCATCGCTTTGCCCGAGGAGACTGCCCATATAATAACGTCCGCCATGACGCCACGCATAACGCAACTGTCCGAGATGGTCGATTGATTTATAGAGGAGCGGAGCCCCGAGACGGGAAGCGATGTATTCCATCGTCTGAAGCATTTGCGGATACGTGACCGATAACGTCTTCTTCTCGACCATCGTCGCCAAATCGACGAGCAACATCTCAGGCGCCACCGTCATGATGTCTTCGATGCTCGTTGATTCTGCGAAGTCGAGCGCGACTTTAACACCAGATGAACGATAATATTGGACGACTCGTGACAAGCGTGACACGTCAACGAGATCCGTCCCTTGAAGCGTCACATAAATGCGATGGAGCGGGAAGTTCAATTCTCGAAGCGGGGCCAAAAACGCCTCGCCTCCTTGTTCGAGAATCCACTCTGAACGACATCGGAACGTGACGAATTGCGTCGCATCCCTTAACTGTTCGGCCGCTAAACGCTCCATCCGTTTGGCGATATCGAGCTGATACTCGAGCGGAACGTCATCGTCGTAAAAGAATGGGGTGAGCGACTCGCCCCTGAACTGTCCATGGACCATATAACCTTCTACTTGGAAGGTGGCGGCTCCCAGGATTGGTTCAAATGTCACTTCGACTTCTTCTGGATTCATCATCACATCCACTGCGTCCAACTTGATCACCTCGTCTTTTTTCTAAACACGAAAGCGAGCTGGGTTCAGCTCGCTCGTGTATGCACATACATATAGGCACCGAAACAAGCAATGAAATATACGATACTCATCACACCGTAGCCGATTCCCATCTTCCCGCCCACGCCGATGGCCATCACAAGCCAAATCATCGCGCCGAACAGGAGCGTGGCGACCGGGATATATCGAAAATTCGGACGCTCGGTCCGCGTAATAATCGGTTTCAAAGCCAGGACGCACGCCACTAGTATGACGAGACCAAAACCTAGTTCAATCATCCGTTGACACCTCATTTTTCTGTCTCTACTCATTTAGTGTAGCATGACACCATAAAAAAAACCGCAAATCCACTTAAGGAGATGCGGTTTTAGTTATTGATTAGTCACGCGGACGGCGTGGGCCACGGTCGTCTGAACGACGACGGTCGTCTCCACCGCTACGTTTGCCACGGTATCCACCGCCGCCACCGCTGCGTCCACCACGGTCACCGCCACCACGACGTTCTCCGCCGCCGCTGCGATTTCCACGGTATCCACCACGGTCGTTACGTCCACCTTGACGTTTGACGCGTACTGGTTCTGCATACGAGATTTCAACCGGAGTTGAATCTGGCTCTTTCGTCAATCCACGAAGTGCCGCTGCAAGAAGCTCGACTGCTTCGTATTCTTCAAGAAGCTCAGTCGCAAGTTGCGTGTAAGCTTTGAAGTCGCCCGCTTGAACACGTTCGATCAATTCTTCAGCCGATTGCTTTTGGTTGCCCTCGAGCACTTCTGAGATTGTCGGTACGTGACGACGGTTCATTTTCTTGTTCGTTACGCGTTCGATTGCTTTGACTTGACCGAATTCACGTGGCGTGATGAACGTAAGGGCTGTACCTGTTTTACCAGCGCGGCCTGTACGTCCGATACGGTGCACGTAGCTTTCCGGGTCTTGTGGGACGTCAAAGTTGTAAACGTGTGTGACACCTGTGATATCAAGACCACGGGCTGCAACGTCTGTCGCGACCAAGATGTCAATTGTGCCGTTTTTGAAACGACGGATGACTTGGTCACGTTTTGATTGCGTTAAGTCACCGTGAAGACCATCAGCCGTGTAACCACGTTTGATGAGTGCTTCTGTCACTTCGTCAACACGTTTCTTCGTACGAGCGAAGATGATGCTGAGTTCTGGCGAGTCGATGTCGATCAAGCGGCAAAGCGTATCGAATTTTTGACCTTCGCGCAATTCGAGGAATTGTTGGTTGATGTTCTCAACTGTCATTTCCTTCGCTTTTACTTTGATGATCGTCGGCGACTTCATGAAGCGCTCAGCAATCTTCTTGATTTGTGGTGGCATTGTTGCAGAGAAGAGAAGCGTTTGACGTTCAGCCGGAAGGCCTTTCAAAATCATCTCGATGTCTTCAACGAAGCCCATGTTGAGCATTTCATCTGCCTCGTCCAAGATCACAGTTTGGATCTCGTCGAGTTTGATCGTCTTGCGCTTCATGTGGTCCATGAGGCGGCCCGGTGTGGCAACGACGATTTGTGGGTTCTTTTTCAAACCACGGATTTGGCGGTCGATTTGTTGGCCACCGTATACTGGAAGTGCGTAAACGCGCTTCGCTTCACCGATTTTGTTCAATTCTTCTGCAACTTGAATCGCAAGTTCACGTGTCGGTGCAAGAACAAGTGCTTGGACTTGACGTGCCTTTGTGTCGATTCGCTCAATTGTCGGAATACCGAAAGCTGCTGTTTTCCCTGTACCTGTTTGCGCTTGACCTAATACGTCCACTCCTGTGAGTGCGACAGGAATTGTCTCAGCTTGGATCGGTGTAGCTTCTTCGAAGCCCATTTTGAGTACACCTTTTACTAATGCTTCACTTAACTGTAAATCTTGGAATTTTGTCAAATTATATTCTCCTTTTTTCATACAAAAAACGTCTGAGGTTTTGTTCTACAGACGTTTTTCCAATGTTTCCTCGTAGTCAACTTTACTAACTATAACGTATTTGTTTCTAAAATGAAAGAAATACATTCTAAAACTTTTCATAGCCACCTGGACATGAGTTATCTTATTTCAATTTATAGCCGTTGTCGAGTTTTTCAACTTGCTTTTCTTTCAGCAGTTTCCCGAGTGCGCGTTTGAACGCCGCTTTACTCATCCCGAACTCACGATCGATCACGTCCGGCGCCGTCTTGTCGCCATAAGGCATTTGGCCGCCGCGTTCTTCAATATAAGCACGGATACTTTCCGCGTCCGGGTCGATGGCTTCATATGCCCGCGGTTTCATCGAGACGAGTACCGTCCCGTCTTGTTTCACTTGCGTCACACGTACGGTCAATTGCTCACCGAGACGTGGCCAACGTGTCATCTCTGCTTCATGTAAGAAACCGAGTGATTCATTTTCGACCCAGACGTTCACACCGACTTCGCGTCGATTGACGACGACCGCATGGACATCTTGATTGCCCCATTCTTCTTTAGCGGGACGCGCCAACAAGTTCAAGTACGCATAGTGGGCCGGTTCCCCGAGAAGACGGCTCTTTTGATCGTACTTGAGACGAATGCAAAGCTTGTCCCCTTCTTTTGGCCAATACGACCGGTTCTCAGGAAGATCATCTAATGAGACGAGTACATCCTTTTGAATCCCGATATTGACGAACACACCGGTGTTATACCGGACTCCAGTCACTTCATACCACTCATAGTCATCGAACGTGACGCTCGGAATCGTCATCGTCGAAGCGAGACGTCCTTCTGAGTCGTGATAAAGGAAGACCCGCACCGTCTGTCCGACTGTGACTTCTTCAGTTTGTTCTTTTCGATGAAGGAGTACCTCTTCGCGACCGTTTCCGATAAACACACCAAAATCAGCTGAACGTTCCGCGACCAAGTCTACTACTTCTCCTGCACGTAATGCCATACAATCCACATCCTTTTTCATCTATTACTGTCAGTATACCTACCTACACACGTTCCTAATCATATCACGTTCGATTTCCTTACTCCGTTCAATTGTGTCTAAAATGTGAACAAGATTGCCCCTCCGTTTTGCTAAATGGGTCCGTATACTAGCTTCTATATTTCAAATTTTGTGACAATTTTGTGAACGCGCATTTTCCATCTAGTATCCACATTTTGAAAACGTTATTATTAAGGAAGTGTTGTTTAACGAATTAGGTTTCAGCCATGGCCGAACGGGGGATATAAAATGTTTGATGTACAATCTCGATCATTCGCGAAGCGCTTCATGAAAGGCTTATTGATTGCTTTCTTCGCGCTACTCGCTTCACTTAGCTTCATTTTTTCAAACGGAGTCGATACGAACGTATCTTCATCCGTCACGATGGTCCAAGAGTAAACGCCCTCTCCTGACAGAAGGCGTTTTTTTGTTTTGTTCCGACAAAAAAAGGGATTTTTTATGCATCTGTCGAACGAACATAACGTTCGGCTTTTATTATTGAATCATCTGGGAAGGGAGAGTCACTCATGCTATTTTATTTTCTCACCACGATTCTTTCGGTCGTCGGTTTGTCCGTCTCGCTCCAAACCGGTTTTTTCAAAGACCCGATCGGTACATTCCTGTTCGCCGTATTGCTCGCCATGGGCTTATCTTCATTTAAACAGTTGGTCGCACAAACGAACGTCTTGCTCATCGAGCGCCGGAATCAAAAAAAGATCAAGCGCATCGTGGCGCGCATGCATTCAACTACGCGTAAACGTTCTACATAACGCTCGTCTTCCCCCTCCACTTTTGTTATTCTATTCTAGACAAGAAGAGCAAAACGGACTCAACCCGTAGGAGGCACAAACACGTATGAACGAAATCCCTTTATCGAACGAATGGCTATTGCGTTATTCACCTGTCATGGAGCTATGGCTGAAAGAAGACGGCATCTTGCTCGTCGACGATGACAATCGCATTCGACTCACGCTTGAAATCGGCAGTGACCAAGTCATGCAGTTCAAGAGCATCGAACAAGATGGGGCTTACTTTGCTGTGGACCCGGTGAATAAACGAATCACGTTCGAACTCGAGGAAGAAGAAGAGGAAAGCGATTCTCGCTTCTGGGAATAAAGATTCATGCCGAAGAGTCGGATTCTCGTCAAGAGAGGAAGACTCTTTCTTCGTGTCCAGACTCATTACTGAACGATCGAGAGGAGAAATATGTATGATCCGCACCGCCATCTGGTTTATCGCCTTTTTCGCCGTCTTACCGCTGACACTTCCGTTCTATCCGAAAGCGAAGCGACTGACGCCCCCGGAACGTTATGGATACGTCCAAACCGTCGCTTATAAATGGGCAAGCTTTCTATTACGAATCGCCGGCGCTCGCGTCCGTGTTCACGGCCAAGAGAACATCCCGAATGAACCGGTCGTCTACGTCGCGAACCACCAAGGGAACTTTGATGTCCCGATTATGATCACAGCGACGAAACATCCAAAAGCGTTTATCTCAAAAATCGAAGTGCAAAAGTTCCCAATCATTCCGCGTTGGATGGAACTGATGGGTTGTATCTTCATTGACCGCAGCGACCGGCGCCAGTCCATTAAAGCAATCCGTTCCGGCGTCGAGACGATCCAATCAGGACAGTCGATTATCGTCTTCCCGGAAGGCACCCGCTCAAAAGGCGGACCAATCAAAGAGTTCAAAGCTGGTAGCCTGACGCTCGCCACATCAAGCGGTGCCAAAATCGTCCCTGTCGCCATTAAAGGAAGCCACCATTTGCTCGAGACGACAAACCGAATCACACCGGGTACGGTCGACGTCACGTTTTTACCGGTCATCGATCCGGCAGACGTCCCGAATAAAGAAATTGCGGCGCTGGCAGAGACGATGATTCGCCGCGTCGTTGAAGGAGAAGAATCATGAGTTTATTAGCCATCGAAGGCATTCATAAAGAATTTGCAGATAAAGTCTTGTTCGACGACGTCACGATGACGATTCACCCAGGCAATCGCATCGGGGTCATCGGGGTCAACGGCTCCGGAAAGTCGACGTTCTTAAAAATCATCGCCGGCGTCGAGACCGCAGACCGGGGTTCGATGCAACACCCGAACGATTACCGGATTCGTTATTTGACCCAAACGGTCGACTTCGCCCCCGGGCAAACGATTTTAGACGCGTTGTTCACGAGTGAGACCCCGTCCGTCCAGGCGTTGAAACAGTATGAGCTCGCGCGCCAAGCACTCGAGGCGAACCCGACGAGCGAACAATGGTTGGAACGCTTCATGAAAGCCCAGCAAGCAGTCGATGCAGCCGACGCATGGGAGACTGAAGCGAAGTTGAAATCGATTTTAAATCGGCTCGGTCTTCCGGACGTGACGGCAGAGATCAGCTCGCTTTCCGGTGGACAACAGAAACGGGTCGCTTTGGCCGCAGCCCTACTCGACGAAGCTGACTTACTATTACTCGATGAGCCGACGAACGAACTCGACGCCGATACGATTGCTTGGCTTGAGACGATTCTCGCTGATTACCGGGGGGCCATCCTGCTCATCACCCATGACCGTTATTTCTTGAACCGAGTCACGAATCATATCCTTGAAATCGCCGATGGCACGAGTTACTTCTATGACGGCAACTATGAGCTCTTCCTTGAGAAGCGTGCCGAACGAAAAGCTCGGTCGCATTCAATGGAGCAAAAGCGGCAAAACATTTTGCGTCGTGAGCTCGCTTGGCTGCGTCGTGGTGCCAAGGCACGGACGACGAAACAGAAGGCACGCATCCAGCGCGTCGAGGACTTGAAGCATCAAGAGACGCTTGCCGAGGATGAGGCGCTCGAAGTATCCGTCGGTTCGCGCCGCCTCGGGAAAAAAGTAATCGAGGTGGAGAACTTGTCCTTCGGTTATGACGATCACTTGCTCATTGAAGATTTCACGTGGTTGTTCGGACGCCGGGAACGGTATGGCATCGTCGGACCAAACGGTAGCGGGAAGACGACGCTCATGAACTTGCTCGCCCATCGCCTTCAACCGACGCAAGGAACGGTCGTCCATGGCGAGACGGTCCATCTCGGCTATTACGGGCAACAAGTCGAATTTGAGGACACATCGCGCCGTGTCATCGATGAGATTGAACGCATCGCTCAAGTTATTTATACGCCGGACGGCGAGACGATCACGGCCAGTCAGATGCTCGAACGCTTCCTATTCACCCCGGACGCTCAATACAAACCGATTGCCAAACTGTCGGGTGGAGAGAAACGCCGCCTCGTCTTGCTCCGGATTTTAATGGACGAGCCGAACGTGCTATTTTTAGATGAACCGACGAACGATCTCGACACGGAGACATTGTCCGTCCTCGAGGACTATTTGGAGTCGTTCCCAGGCACGGTCATCGCCGTCAGTCACGACCGCTATTTCTTAGATCGGATCGCCGAACAGCTGATTGCGTTCGAAGACGGGACGATCAACGTTTATCATGCGGAGTACAGTGACTATTTAGCCACACTCCAAGAACAGACGAAGCAACAAGTGAAAAAAGAATCGAAAGAGAAGAAAGAGCGTGTCAAAGTCGATGTCGTCAAATTCACTTTTAAAGAGCAGAAAGAATGGGAGACGATCGAGGATGATATCGCCTCTCTCGAATCTGAGATCGAGGCAGCCGAGGCACGGCTCGCCGCAGCGGGTAGCGACCTCGGTAAAGTGAATGAACTGTACGCCGACATTGCCGCGTTGAAAGAAGCGCTCGATGCGAAGATGGAGCGATGGGAATATTTATCGGAGATTGATGAACAAATTCAAGCACAGAAGAACTAAAAACAAGGATCACGCGTCGGCGTGATCCTTGTTTTTCGTGTAGCCATGTATGGACAATTCGAGTGCAGCGCTTGGAAGCACCCTGTTCACCCTTTACTGACGATATTATGTTGAAACGCATAAACGACAGCTTGCGTCCGGTCATAGACGTCGAGCTTCGTCAAAATATTGGAGACGTGCGTCTTTACCGTCTTCAACGAGATGTATAGTTCGTCGGCGATGACTTGGTTCGATTTCCCTTCCGCCATCAATTGTAAAATCTCACGTTCCCTTGCCGTCAGACTCTCGTGCAACGTCTTTTCCGGATGTCGGAGCCGTTCGAGCATCTTGCCCGTCACTTGGGCGGCCATGACCGGATTGCCGGCTGCCGTTTGCCGAATCGCATCGGCGATTTCATTGGCGTTTGCCGTCTTCAAGACGTAACTCATCGCCCCGGCCTCAATGACGGGATACACTTTTTCATCATCTAAGAAGCTCGTCACGACCAAGATTTTGGCGTCTTTCCAACTCGCCTTGATCCGCTTCGTCGACTCGACCCCATCGACAGGCTCCATCACTAAATCCATCAAGACGACATCGGGCTTCTCGGCGATGGCAAGCTCGGCCCCTGTCGCGCCGTCCGATGCTTCTCCGACGACTTCGATGTCAGGCTGCGTCGACAGAAACGCCGAGACGCCGGCCCGCACCATCTCATGGTCATCAATCAATACGACTCGAATCATTCTAACCCCTCCACTTGTTGTTTCACACGCACTTCAATCTGAGTACCGACGCCTGGCACACTGACGAGTCGTAACGTCCCGCCGACCTCAGCCGTCCTCTCTCTTATCGATTGTAAGCCATATGAGGCGACTTGTGTATCATCGACATTAAAGCCGATCCCGTCGTCGTTTATTTTTAAGATGACCGTCTGTTGCACGGTCCGCATTTCGATTTCAAGTCGTTTCGCTTTCGCATGGCGAAGCGTGTTGCTGATCGCTTCTTGGACGATGCGGAACAGTTCATTCTCAGTATGTCGCGACAATTCGACTTCTTCGAGGCGCCATACGAGCTCGGTCGATTGTTTGCGTGACAGTTCTTCTAACAGGCGCTCGATTCCCGTCTTGAGCGTCATTCCTTCGAGCTCGACCGGACGGAGTTGCAACAGGAGCGAACGCATTTCCGCCTGAGCAGTTTGTGCCATCACTTCGACCTGCTCGATTTGTTTGGCCGCCACGTCTGGTTTTGAAGTGATCGTCTGTTTAGCTGCCGTCGTCATCATCGAGATGGCGTACAGTTGCTGACTGACCGAGTCATGGAGTTCACGGGCGACACGGCGCCGTTCTTCGACGACTGCTTCGCTGCGCGCTTCCTCGACACTGACAGGTCGGTCCCCGACCCGTTTGGCCATCTCAATCATTTCCGTGCGTTGCTTAGAAATCCGGGCGATCCGTTCGAGTGTATCTCGATAAGGCGACAATGGACGGAATGTAATCTCTTTTTGATTCTCAAGCTTCCACAAGGCGATCGCCACTTCCCGGAAGTCGCGTCGCAAATAAAAATACGAACCGACCCCGAAGATACTACCGATCAAGACGGCGATGACGAGGATAGACACACCGAAAGGCAACCCTTCTTCACGTGTGAACAAATCTCGGAGTGAAGTCGAGTCACCTATTAAAAATGCGATCGTGACGAACAGTGCCGTCAGTAGGCTGCTAAATAACTGATGCCAGACGACCGTCCTTGGATACGAATCCTTCTTCATACGGTCATCACCTCGACACTTCCGCTCATGAGCACGATATGGATGCGGACTTTCCGCGTTGCTGCTTGATAATCGTCCGAAGCCGTGTAAAAGCGACGGTTGAACACCGGTGAATAGTTCGACTCATCGACTTGAATCTTGCCGAATCCGATTGATGCATCAATCGAGTAATCGTAGCCGGCCGGAATGAGAATTCGGACGTCCCCGGCGAGTCCGTTCAATAGTAAGAACGTTTCTCCCTCCGGAATGATGGCGCGCGACAAGTCGAGTTCGACGTCACGCAATAAGAAGAATTCATTCGTGTCTTGAAGCACGTAGTGACCGCTCTCTTTCGTCCCAAACGAAAAGGCCTGTTCTTGCCGGATATGTGACTTGAACCGACTCGATTCGAGCGGACGATTCTTGTACAGTCGATAGCCGAACATGAGCAATAAACCTGACAATACGAAGCCGAACGCCGCCGACGAGAAGATGAGCCCGACGAGCATGATACCGCCAATCCCGTAAAAGATATAGCTGACCGGCTGATTGCCTTTGCGGCTAAAACGACGCCCGATATACAGCAACAATAGCGGGACGACCATGCTGAAGAGGACGCTGTTACCACCCGTCGCGATATCGATAAATAGTCCAATGGCGAATAGAATGATCATAAAGCCGATGATTTGGCGTGTGTTCCAACGTTCCACATTGCTTCCCCCTCTCTAACAGTATGTAACATGAAGCAAAGAAGCGATGGCCCAACCATTCGCCGGACCATCGCTGAACCGTTGCGTCAGTCTTGTTTGAAACGACGCTCAAGTTCTTTTAGTTTTGCTTCGAAATCATCTTCGTCCGCTGGATCGATCTTCTCTTCAGCGGCCGGTTCTTGTTTCTTCTCTTCTGCTTTTTTCTCTTCTTCCGTGAATGGATGTGTCTTCGACGTCTCTGCCCCGAAGATTTGATCGAGCGCACCTTTCAATAAATCCAGGTTCTCACGCATTGCGAACTCATACCGTTTGTTTTGCATCTCATCGAGTTTCAGTCGCATCTCGAGAGCTCGGCGCTCGAGGGTATCGAGTTCACGTGCTCCTTCATCGAGGAGACCTTCAAAATAACGATACTGCTCACCGTAATGCTTCGACTCGAGAGCTGCCCGTTCGGCGAGCTTGTCTTCGCCTGCTTGTTTGGCGAGTTCCGTCTGCTCGTAACGCTTATCCGCCATCAGTTTAGCGTCATCACGTTTTGTCGCCAGCTCATCGAGGAGCGCTTTTTGACGTTCGACGAGACGTTCGACAGACATCGCTTCTTTTTCAGCACCACGGATGTGGCGGTTCAACTCGGCCTCCCCGCTCGAACGCGGTGCCGAACGTGGACCCTCTTTATCTTGGAACTTCTTCATCTCTTTCGACAATTCTTTCGTCAACTCGTTAGCTAAATCACGAAACTGGTCAAATGGTGTTTTCATCATAATATCCTCCTTGTGAAGCTTAGCGACGGTTTACAAACTTCTGCCACACTTGATCAAACGATTGAAAGCTGCTCCGGTTCGCACGCGAGCCGTCCGCATTCAAAATCTCGACGTCTTGTTTTTGGTTGGCATACATCATATACCCTTTAAACAATACCCATGCCACCACAATCCCGATTAACGCCCAAATATTCGATAAAATTGTGATGATCCCGATCACGGCAAGCGCGCCGTAACCGATTTTTGCGCCGACATGTGTCACGGCCATGAATCTGACTCCAGCCCACAGTGCTAAGAGCGCCCCCAAACCGAACATGATCATATTCGGTAAAAAGCCGATTAGAACGAGAACTAAAGAGATCGCGGCCACAATGAACAATACTTGCTTCACCTGGCGATTCATCGATTATCCCTCCTCGTTAAGTACACTCTTATCATAATACGTTATTTTCAATAGTGCGACGAGCGGAAGGCTTGTTTTCCCTCGGTCTGTAGACTGAGATGATAGCGTTCTCAAATCGTGTGTTATACTAGAGGCATCGAACAACGAAAGGATGATGTTTTATGAGCACCGTACAATTCGCAGTACACACTTTGTCAGCCAACAGGAGGGCGACTGTCCTCCACAACTAAAAGGAGGATTCTATTTGAATCAAACAACGACAACGGGACGTGTCACGGCACAGTTCCAACATATGTATACCATCACGACTGAAAGTGCGAACTATACGTGCAGTGTCACCGGGAAATTCCGACATGAGGCCGAAAGCGAGCGCGACTATCCGGTCATCGGTGACTTCGTCGAGTTCACCGTTCGTGAGCATGGTCAAGGCGTGATTCGGCGTCTCCTTGAGCGGCGCACTGTCCTGTCACGGGCAGCGGCCGGCAACGAGACGCGCGAACAATTGATCTGCGCGAACGTCGATTTTATCTTGATCACGATGGCGTGCGGACATGATTTCAACCTGCGCCGGCTCGAGCGCTATTCGCTCGGCGCGTGGGAAACCGGAGCCACACCGCTCATCATCTTGACGAAATCGGACCAAGTCGACAACGCCGAGGCGCTCGTCGATGAGCTCGCTTTGACGGTTCCGGGGGTCGATGTCTTCCCTGTCAGTTCACTCACAGGCGACGGCGTCGAGGCGTTGCGAGCCGCACTGCCGAGCGAAAGCACGATCGTACTCGTCGGTTCGTCCGGCGTCGGGAAATCGTCACTGACGAACGCGCTTGCCGGTGAGACCGTCGCCGAGACACAAGCCGTACGCGAGAGCGATGAGCGCGGCAAGCACACGACGACGCATCGTGAACTGTTCCGGATTGACGATTTGTTCGTCATCGACACCCCGGGCATGCGTGAGTTCGGACTTTGGGACGGGGCCGATCACCTCGACGACACGTTTCGGGATATCGAGGCACTCGCGGAGACGTGTCGATTCCGGGACTGTTCGCACAGCACCGAACCGGGCTGTGCCGTCCGATCCGCCATCACATCTGGAACGCTCGATGCGAAACGCTATCAGAGCTTCGTCAAGCTCGAGCGCGAGCTCCGCTACGCGGAAAAACGGCAAGCGGAGGCGGCACGTCTCGCTGAGAAGAAGAAACGAAAAACGAAAGCTTAATCTAAGAGAGGAGTCACAGAAAAACTGTGGCTCCTTTTTCGACCTTCCCACCCTAGCACCAAGTCTTATCACCAATCCGACATTTGTGAACAATCGTTCAGAAATAGTTCGCATAAATGCAGGCAAAACCCTCGAAAGAAAGCGGTTTCTCCGCTACAATGGATTCGTATTCGCACAGATGAAAATCGCTAGCACACAGGGAGAGACTTATGAAAACATTGAACGAACGCGCACTTGAGATGCACGCCATGCACCACGGGAAATTGGAAACGACACCGAAAGTCGACGTCGACACGAAAGAAGCGCTCAGCCTCGCCTACTCACCGGGTGTCGCCGAACCGTGCCGTCGCATCGCTGAAGATAAAGAACTGTCTTACGATTATACACTCCGTGCCAACACGGTCGCCGTCGTCTCGGACGGAAGTGCCGTCCTCGGCCTCGGCAATATCGGTCCAGAGGCCGCGCTCCCGGTCATGGAAGGGAAAGCCGTCTTGTTCAAAAGCTTTGCCGGGGTCGATGCGTTCCCCATCTGTCTCGACACGCATAACGTCGACGAGATCGTCCGGACGGTCGAATTGCTTGCGCCGACATTCGGTGCCGTTAACTTAGAAGACATCAAGGCGCCCGAATGTTTCGAGATCGAGGCGCGCCTGAAACAGACGCTCCCGATTCCCGTCTTCCATGACGACCAACACGGGACGGCCATCGTTGTCCTAGCAGGTCTCGTCAACGCACTGCGACTCGTCGACAAGACTATGCCTGAACTTCGGGTCGTCATGAACGGTGCCGGGGCTGCCGGCATCGCCATCGCGAAACTGTTGAAGCGTTTCGGCGTCGAAGACCTCGTCATCTGTGACACGAAAGGCGCAATTTACGAAGGACGCGTCGAAGGGATGAACCCGTTCAAAGATCAAATCGCCAAAGCGACAAACCGGAAGCAACATGAAGGGACGCTCGCCGATGTGCTTCAAGGTGCCGACGTCTTCATCGGCGTCTCGGCGGCCGGTGCCGTCACCGAAGAGATGGTTCGTTCGATGGCTGTCGACCCGGTCATCTTCGCACTCGCGAACCCGATTCCGGAGATCATGCCGGACCTCGCGACAAAAGCCGGGGCGCGTGTCGTCGCGACCGGTCGTTCCGACTTCGCCAACCAAGTGAACAACGTCCTCGCCTTCCCTGGTATTTTCCGCGGGGCGCTTGACGTTCGCGCCACCGAGATCAACGAAGAGATGAAAGAAGCGGCCGTCCACGCGATTGCCGACTTGTTGACCGAGGAAGATCTCATAAACGGGGTCGTCATCCCAAGCCCGTTCGATGAGCGAATCGCACCCGCCGTCGCAGTCGCAGTCGCCAAAGCCGCCGTCGAGACCGGCGTCGCCAAGCGCCCACTCGATGAGGCCGCCATCCGTCAGCACGTCAGTCAAAAACATTTGTAATCCAAAAACTGCGCAGACCGTGACGGTCTGCGCAGTTTTTTAAACGGTTCCTTGTAAGATTCCTTCCGCCCATTCGACTTCTTCCGTCGTCGGGGGTTTAATCCCTTTGAGCGGATAGTCGAGACCGAGTGCCTCCCATTTATAGACACCCATCTCATGGTACGGCAAAATTTCGACTTTCTCGACGTGGTCGAGCTTTTGAATGAACGCGGCCGTGCGGCGGAGCGCTCCTTCATCAAGTGTCCATTCCGGGACGAGGACGTGGCGAATCCACATTTTCGTTCCGCGCTCGGATAAATGTTCAGCAAGCGCGAGCGTGTTGACGTTGCTCCGTCCCGTCAGTTTCTTACACATGTCATCGTCGATATGTTTGATATCGAGTAAGACGAGATCCGTATGATCTAAGATGGCGTCCAAGTTAGGGGGACGAAGTGCACCCGACGTGTCGAGTGTCGTGTGGAGCCCGTGTTTCTTCGCTTCACGCAACAGCGCTTCTAAAAACTCTGGCTGCGCGAGCGGGTCGCCCCCTGAAATCGTGATACCGCCTTTTGATGCTTCCATGAACGGACGATAGCTGAGCGCTTCTTGAATGACGTCCTCGGCCGAACGATGGTTATTCTTTTTGAAATCCCACGTGTCAGCGTTGTGGCAATACAAGCAACGAAGCGCACAACCTTGTAAAAAGACGATAAAACGAATTCCCGGGCCGTCAACGGTTCCAAACGATTCGACCGAGTGTACATATCCCATTGTCATCGAAATGACCTCCTAACGAATGAGCGACCTTCAGAAGAAGGCCGCCAAGCCTTGATTACTTACAATGAACCGTGGAACGTCCGGTTGATGACGTCGATTTGTTGTTCGCGCGTCAACTTGATGAAGTTGACCGCATAGCCAGAGACGCGGATGGTGAGCTGTGGATATTCTTCCGGATGCTCCATCGCATCGAGCAACGTTTCACGGTTGAAGACGTTGACGTTCAAGTGATGTCCTTTATGCTCGCCGCCCATATAGCCGTCAAGAAGTGCCGCTAAGTTGAGTTCACGAGCTACTTCTTCTTTGCCTAGTGCTTTCGGTACGATCGAGAACGTGTATGAGATCCCGTCTTGCGCATGCTCGAACGGAAGTTTCGCGACTGATGAGAGCGATGCGGCAGCACCTTTCGTATCGCGGCCATGCATCGGGTTCGCACCTGGGGCGAACGGTTCGCCGGCACGGCGTCCGTCCGGTGTGTTCCCTGTTTTCTTGCCGTAGACGACGTTTGATGTGATCGTCAAGACTGATTGCGTATGGAGCGCGTCGCGGTATGTTTTATGCTTACGCACTTTTTCCATGAACGACTCAACGAGTTCGACGGCGATTGAATCGACACGGTCATCGTTGTTTCCGAATTTAGGGAAGTCGCCTTCTGTCTCGAAGTCGACAGCAATGCCTTGCTCGTTGCGGACCGGTTTCACGGTCGCATATTTGATGGCTGACAGACTATCTGCTGTGACCGAGAGACCGGCGATTCCGCATGCCATCGTCCGTAGGATTTCTGGGTCATGAAGTGCCATCTCGATCCGTTCGTACGCATATTTATCGTGCATGAAGTGGATGACGTTGAGCGTGTTGACGTAGAGCTCGGCGAGCCAATCGAGCGTCCGATCGAAGTCGGCATACACTTTGTCGTACGTGAGCACGTCTTCGGTGTTCATCTCCCAAACCGGCGCGATTTGGTCGCCGCTCTTCTCATCGCGGCCTCCGTTCATGCTGTAAAGGAGTGCTTTTGCCATGTTGGCGCGGGCACCGAAGAACTGCATCTGTTTCCCGATCTTCATCGGTGACACACAGCAGGCGATGCCGTAGTCGTCGCCAAACTCTGGAAGCATGAGGTCGTCGTTTTCATATTGGATCGCAGACGTCTCAATCGACATCTTCGCGCAATATTGTTTAAATCCTTCTGGCAATTTCGTCGACCAAAGCACCGTCAAGTTCGGTTCTGGTGCTGGCCCGAGGTTTGAGAGTGAATGCAAGAAGCGGAATGAGCTCTTCGTCACGTTCGAGCGACCATCCTCACTCATCCCACCGATTGACTCGGTCACCCACGTTGGGTCACCCGAGAACAATTCGTTGTAGTCAGGCGTGCGCAAGAATTTGACGATCCGGAGCTTCATGATGAAGTGGTCGACGATTTCTTGAACGTCTGACTCGGTCAAACGACCTGCTTCGATATCACGTTCTGCGTAAACATCGAGGAATGTCGAGACACGTCCAAGTGACATCGCGGCGCCGTTCTGTTCTTTGACGGCTGCGAGATATGCAAGGTATACCCATTGGTACGCCTCTTGTGTATTTTCCGCCGGACGGCCGAGGTCAAACCCGTACGCCGCACCGAGTTGTTTCAACTCTTGGAGGGCCCGGAGCTGCTCAGACATTTCTTCCCGTGTCCGAATATCTGACTCTGATAAGAAACCGCCACGGTTCGCCAAGTCTTTTTTACGTTCTGCAATCAAGAAGTCTAACCCGTACAAGGCAACACGACGGTAGTCGCCGATGATCCGCCCCCGGCCGTAAGCGTCAGGAAGACCTGTGATGATCCCTGACTTCCGCGCCGCCCGCATCTCAGGTGTGTACGCATCGAAGACACCTTGGTTATGCGTTTTGCGAATTTCCGAATAAATCTTTGTGATTTCAGGGTTCGGCTCGAAACCGTATGACTCAAGGGCAGCGTCGACCATCCGGATCCCGCCGTTTGGATGAATCGAACGTTTGAACGGCTCGTCCGTTTGAACACCGACCACTTTCTCGAGCTCTTTGTTTAAGTATCCCGGTCCGTGCGAGACGATTGTCGATGGGTTGTTTTGATCGACCGCCCAAACACCACCGCGTTCCCGCTCTTCTTTCGTCAATTCCATCACTTGTGCCCAAAGACGGTTCGTCGCATCGGTCGGTCCGACGAGGAAACAATCGTCCCCTGTGTATTCGTGTCGGTTCAAACGGATAAACTCACCGACGTTCACTTCGTTCGTCCACTGCCCAGGTACAAATCCTGACCAGGCTGATTTAATTTCGGTTGCCATTGTGGGTCACTCCTCATAGTTGAGATAACTGCGTGCTTTCTATAAGTTGAGTGTACGTGAAAACGTGAACATTTTGTTTTACATTCTTGTGAAAGTTGTAACAATCTCATGAACGTTGGCACAAAGCCGTTTTTGTAAGCGCTTTAAATACTGTTATAATGCAAACACCCTTCCTTCTGAAACAGATAAGTCTTGTTACGGCAGGATTCAACTCATTTCTGTATCATTTCAGATGGGATGTGACGATTTATACAGTTTTCGTAGTGATGTACCTCACACCTCGGGGATAGAACTTGAATTTTTGCCTTATATCGGACACAATGAAGGCAGAACATTGTAGAAGAGGAAGGGGTTCTTCCCATGACGTACGAATTATTGACAGCCGCTCACGATTTAAAGACCGGCGACCGCATCTCTCTTAAAGTAGAGGAAAACGGTGAACAACGTGACGGATTCATCACAGAATTTGAAGACGCAGGTTTTTGGATTCGGTTTGACGACGACATCGAAAACGAGGATTTCATCGACTACCGCGATAACTTGCTCGCGGCTCTCATCTCGCGCCCGATTGACGTGGCAGCGACGTATCCAGAGCTCGCCCCATACGAACGGTTGACGAAAGAATTGCAGTATCGTGTGTATCAAGGCTTCACCGTCGAAGGCGTCGAGGCGTCGGCTGACCAGATCGATGTGCACATCAAACTCATCGAGGACGGACAGACGTTCACACAGACACTCCGTTCTTCATTCGACCAAGATACTGAACATGTTCGCTATATCTAAGACAGGGAGCGCTTATGCTTCCTTTGTTTTTGCCCCACGATAAGGAGAATTGATATGAACTTTACAAAACCATTTATTAACGAAGCCTGGGATCGCCTTGGCTTTACTGAACCAATGCCGGTCCAAGCCGAAGCCTTCCCACTTCTTCTTGACGGAAAAGACGTCACGATCGAAGCGCCGACAGGTACCGGGAAGACGCTTGCTTACTTATTACCCGCCATCGAAAAAATCGATGCGTCGAACGACCGCATCCAAGTCGTCATCGTCGCGCCGACGCGTGAACTCGTCATGCAGATTCAAACGGTCGCGCAACGCTTCACCGAGAAAGGTGACGTCCGCATCGCTTCGTTCATCGGTGGCGTCGAGTTGAAACGTCAAATCGACCGGTTGAAGAAAAAACCACATTTGATCGTCGGGACACCGGGCCGACTCGTCGAACTCATTGAGAAGAAAAAGTTGAAACTTCACGAGACGCATACGATCGTCCTCGACGAAGCCGATCAAATCATCGATAGCGGTTTGACAGAATCTGCCGAACGGATCATCAAACATACGGCGCATGAACATCAAATCGCCCTCGTCTCGGCGACACTCACAGACACGCTTCAAGCTTGGGCTGCCCCATTCTTGAACGAACCGGCCCACGTGAAAATCGAGCGGGCGGTAAGCGCACAAGTCACCTATGGCTACATGTTGACGACGCGTCGGTATAAACCAGAGTTGCTCCGCCGCCTGTCTCACGTCGACAACGTCAAAGCGCTCGCTTTCATCAACAACCGGTCGTTCTTGCCACCGTTGAAAGGTGAGCTCGACAAAATGAAAGTGAACTATCGCATGCTCGACAGCTTGAAAGGAAAGCGCGAACGTGTCGAAACACTTCGTGAGTTCCGTAAAGGTGACTACCCGCTCCTCATCACGACTGGCCTCGCAGCCCGTGGTCTCGATATCGAGGAAGTGACGCACGTCGTCCACTTCGACTTGCCAGAATCAATCGACGACTTTATTCACCGCTCAGGCCGGACGGCACGCGGAAACGCGGCTGGGACGGTCCTCTCGCTCGTGACAGATGAGGATTTGACCCATTTGAAATCGTTCGCCCGTCAACTCGGCGTTGAATTGAAAGAACTCGAGATTTACCGTGGCGACGTCATCGAGAAACGAATCGAGGATAAACCGCCGGTCGTCAAGCGTCCTGCGAATAAACGAGGACCACGCCGATGAAAAAAGACCGGAAAGTAATTCCATTCCCTTTGCTCGTAGAAGAGTCCGAATTGCTGGCCGAGCTGAAAAAATTGTATGAGCAGGCCGCGCTCGCGCGTAGCACGCAATGGACGAACTATATACAAGAGATCGCCTCGGAAGGCACGTGGCACTTGAAAGACGCGGAGCTATTCCGCGACCTCTTTATCGACTGGGCCGTCTTTTTCGAGACGGATGAAGACGGGATGACGCCGCATGGCCGCTACTTGGCGGATCACAAGGCCGAGATGTCCCCCGCCCTCTATCACGCGCTTCGGGGCTTGGCGGTCCCGCGCTGCTCGGTCTTCGAAGTGACCGAGGACGGTTTACGCGATTGGGAGACGAAAGAAATCTACAAAGTGACGCTTCCGGAGGCTCGTGAACCGGGCGATGTGATGCTCGGTAAACTGCTCGATATCCGCGGCAACTGGCGATTCGGGTCGGCGTTCCTCGCCCTCCCGGCGAAGATGGCCGGTAACGTATCGGACCTGTATATCGATTTCACCGACGAGGTCGGTCCAGGTGCGTTCCTCGACCAGTTCCCGGAGTTCTGTGCGGAACTGATCGACATGTTGCTTGATCTAGAAGAAGGGGTCATCATCCCGAAACCATCAAAATAAGCGTGAGGCGGCCGCCTCTCGCTTATTTTTTATTCCACGTAATATTCTGTGTTGATCACCAATGCTTTCGCCTCGTCGTTCGTCGCTTTCACCGTGGCGCTCGAGATGGCTTTTCCATCTTGATAGACGTCGATGACGGCCCCGTCTTTCGTAGGGCGGGCATGGTACAGTCGGTCCCCGATGTATGAGGTCGTGCCGACCGAACCATCGATGACTGAACGTGTCGACTGCTTCCCAGTCTTCAAATCGATGACGAATTCGGTCCCGTCTTCTTGTAAGGAAATCAATTGACCCTCGTACACCGTCGCGTTCCACATGTCACCGTCTGGCATCAATTCAACGACTTGCTTCGTTTCCGCATCATACGCATAAATCCCAATCTTTTCTTGCTCACTTAAATAAGTTTCTCCATTTTCCGTGATGGATGTTTGCTCGGTCATGCCAACCGGGATGAACCGATTATCCGCGTCAATCGTCGCCATGTGCGGTCGGAAAGCCCACGATGTTCCAGTCACGGTCGAAATGGATTCATCTTGTAACGCCACGCTCTCGATCACGATTTGTTTGGCAGCCTCATCGAACCTAGCAATTTTCGTCTCTGGATTCTCTCCATAACCATCTCGGTAAATGACATGCACGTTTCCTTCATGAACAAAGAGGCCGGCCCAGGGACTGTCCATCAATTCAGAAGCGCCATCAACTTCATTCCCAAAGACTTGTTTGGTGACTTCATGTCCATTCATTCGAAACACCGCAATCTCTTTGTTCCCGTTCTGGCCGACGCCAATATAGCCGTCAGCTGTTCGAATCGATTGCATAAAACTTAAGCCAGACAATTCTCGATAAAAACCACGAACTGACGAATCTACCTCGCTCCGATAATTTAACGCCTCTTCGATGTAGTTCACATTGCTCATCACACGACTACGATCGGTCGTCAATTGGAATCGTTCCGTCGTACCTTCTTCTTCCGTTCCGTAAAATAGACCAACCGTTTGTGACTCCCACACACTAGGATTCGTTTTGACATCTAACTCCCATTCCGCTTTCGTGTCCCTCATATCGAAAGCGAACGTCCCGAGACCGATGACGACGACCGCACCGAGTGCGACCACATTCCACATTCGTTTCATACGCTCACCTCACACACTTAATTTCTTCATTAGGTAACGACGACTAATCCACACCGCTGCCATCATCCATGCCATCAGACCGAGACCAATCACAAGCGTCATCTCATCCATAAACAAGCGGTTCTCCAGGAAGAAAAGTGCCGTCACAGGAACGACAATCAACGTTCCAAGCATCAACATCGCAATGATCGACGACCACATTGTCCGCTGCCATAGACTTCGTTCAATCAACACGAATGTGAAGACGAATAAAATGATGATCACAATCAGCAATTGATGGATGATAAAGTTGACGATTGAAGCAGGATACATGATTGAGAGCGCCCCATCGTAGCCGATGGTCTGTTCGAATGAGCCACGCATCGGAATTATTTGCGAGTCAAACCAACTCGAAAACGCTATGTACTGGAGTTTGAGCGCAATCCACTGGACGGAGAACAATCCAAGGATCATCAACATTATCGTCACTAGCTTCGCACCGAAGACGAGCATCCGCTGTTGCGGCATGAGCAGCAGGCGCATCATGAACGTGCCGCGACCTTGGAAATCCCGATACCAAATCCAAAAACTGAAAAATATCATCGCCGTCACCGCTACCCCGATCGACAAAATAAACGCCATGCCTCCGAGATAATTGGCGAACGTCAAGATATAATCCGGTGTCCCGGTGCGACGGATTTCTTCATACATATTCGTCTCGCTCCATAAAAAGAATCCGAGCCAACCGAACTGAACGACGACGAGCAGTGTGATCAAGATGAGATACGGTTTCGTCATCCGTTCGACTTCCCATCCGATTAGTTTCAATAAGTTCATGCCCCAAACTCCTCTCTCATGACATCGACGATCGACTTTCCGTGAATGAAGCGGACGTCTTCAACGTCGAACTCACGGACGATTCGACCGTTGTTCAACATGACGGCCTTATCGACCAAATATTCGATGTCTTCAATCTCATGCGTCGTGATCAAGACGCCGCGGTCTTCCATGATGTCACTCGAGAACAACTCGACGATTTGTTCTTTCGAGAATACGTCGATGCCCGAGAACGGTTCGTCGAGCAATAAATAGTCCGGGTCTTGGGCGATGCCGAGCGCCAAATTCACTTTCGCGAGCGTCCCTTTTGAGAGTTCATTCAACTTGTCCTCTGGGAACAGCTTGAACTCATCGACAAGACGGGCAAACAATTTCGGGTCGAACTTTGGATAAAAGTCGCGCATGAACGCCTCGCACTGTTCAATCGTGAAATGGAGCGGGAACGTCGAGTGATCCGGCACGAACGCGACACGATTCAAGTCGAGCGGTTTGCCGTCGACGAGCACCGTGCCCCGGTCGAATGGCGTCAGCCCCATGATCCCTTTGAGAATGGTCGACTTCCCGGTCCCATTCAAGCCGATTAGGCACGTGATTTCTCCTTTTTGGGCCGTGAACGACACGTCTTCGATAACTTGTTTTCTCCGGTAACGTTTTTTAACTCCCAATACTTCGATCATCGAGATTCCCCTCCCCGTATTGCCGTTTGATTTTATCGACGAGCTCATCCATCGTGACGTCGAGTTCTTGAATCGATTCGACGAAGACGGCGACCGCCTCATCGACGAGTTCGGTACGGATCCGTTTCAATACGTGTTCATCCGTCGTCACGCGGCTTGGGCGATTCCGTTCGGTCGTAATCAATTGTTGTTCCTCCATTTCTTTGAACGCCTTTTGGACGGTGTTCGGGTTAATTTTCAATTCGCTCGCGAGCTCGCGCCGCGACGGCATCTCTTCGCCCGCTTTCAGTTCGCCAAGTGCCATTTTCTTTTTGAAGTAGTCGACGACTTGGATGTAGACCGGGGCTCTCGTGTTGAATTGTATGATCATGTTGTCACCTCTCTAAGTGTATGATGCGGCTAATACACTACCTGACTGTATTATCACCATAGTACACTAACGGAGTCAACAGTTTTTTCCAAAATAAAAACGCATCCTCCTATAAGTGGATGCGTCAAATGGATTGTACGATGTGGTCGGCCTTGGTTTTCGGATTGACCGTCTTCAAGTAATGCGCTTCTCCCGGCCAGTACCGGCGCTCGTACTTGGCGAGCCGCTCCGCCAAGTCGCCGATGTATGTGTCGCGATGCAGGACCCGTTCATACCGGACCTCTCGTGGGCAGTCGAGATAGACGACGTAGTCAAAATAAGGGCGCCACTCGGCTCGCAATAAAAAAATCCCTTCGATCAAGACAAGTGCGTTCGGAGCAATCTCGATCGTTCGCATGACGATTTCGTCCCGGTCGCGCGCATAGTACGGTAACGTCAGCGTTGTCTCCCCTTGCCGCAACGGTTCGAACAACGTCTGGACAAGTAAGTCGACGTCCCATTGGAGCGCATAATATTCCATCGCTTCCGATTGTCCCGTCTCGTAACGCCGATGCCGCTCGACGATAAAATCATCGATATGTAGCATCACTTCCTTCGGTGAGGTCCCGCGCAGTTGATCAACAAGCGTCGTCTTCCCAGCTCCGCTCAATCCATCGATGGCGACGATGAACGGCCGGCCTTGCGGATGCTTGGCGTGTTCTCGACGAATGGTTTCCCGTAAAGTGTCCATCCCCTCATCCCCTTCCTACAAAAAAAGTCAGCCCTAAACTACAGGGCTGACTTCAGTTTACCAGAGCACCCAGCCTTTCGCTCCCGGTGGCGCACTCTCAATCAAGTGCCAAATCGGGACCGTATAAGCGAACGCAATCAAGACGAACGTGACGGTGATCCATAGTTTCCAGTTTTCAAAGAAACGAGGCGTCTCCATCGCTGCCTCTTCCGTCTCAGCGAGCGGGAATTCTTCCTCCCCTTTCGGCGCGAGGAACGACAAGTTGAACATTGAGTAAACGAAGATGAGGACCGAGATCAAGAGGATCGTCCCGCCAATCGCCATGGCGATGTGGTATGGAATCCATTCGCGCGTAAGCGCATCCGAGAAGTACGTTGCCGGTCCGGTCCGACGCGGGTTACCTTGGAGTCCTGAGATGTGCATTGCGTAAGACATGATTGACATCCCAAACGCCCACGTTCCCGTTTGAATCAATCCGAGTCGGTTCATCTTTTTCGTGAGTGTACGACCGCGCAATACCGGTACGAGCCAATATGCCGTTCCGAAGAACGTCAAGGCGACGGCCGTCCCGACTGTGATATGGAAGTGACCTGTGACCCAAAGTGTGTTGTGGACCATCGCGTTCAATTGGTGCGATGCGTTGATGATCCCGCCGGCTCCGGCTGGAATGAAGAACAACATGCCGACGAACGGCGCGAGGAAACGGACATCCCCATATGGCATTTTCTTGACCCAACCGAATAACCCACGGGCACCGAGTGCGCGACCACGCAGCTCGAACGTCGCAAACAGCGAGAACGCCGTCATAAACGACGGGATGACGACGAGGAACGTCAAGATGACTTGAACGAACTTCCAGAACGGCTCAATCCCCGGCTCTGTCAACTGGTGGTGGAAACCGACCGGGAACGAGAACAAGAGGAACAATAGGAACGCCATCCGGGCGAGCGCATCCGAGAAGATTTTCCCGCCGATGACTTTCGGCACGACCGTATACCAGACGATATAGGCCGGCATGAGCCAGAAATAGACGAGGGGGTGACCGAAGTACCAGAACAACGTCCGTGATAACTCAATCCCGACCGTGTCTTTCCATCCGAGCGAGAGCGGTAGCAGCTGGAACAGAATCGTTCCGGCCACACCGAGCGTCGCGATGACCCACAATAGCATCGTCATGACACTCATATACGCCGGAAGCGGCGGGTGAATACCTGGGTTCTCCCGTTTGTAGTCCGCATACATCCGGAACATGGCGAACGCAGACAACCATGTGCCGACGACAAACAAGACGAGGCCGATATAGAAGATCGGGTCGGCCATGAGCGGCGCGTAAAACGTATACAACACGGTCGCTTTATTGGCGAGCACCATGATTGTGACGAGCACGGCACCGGCGATGATCATCCAAAATCCGAGCCATGCGACCCGAGTCGGGAACGACTCAAAACGTCCGAACGACTTAGCGAGGAGCGCGTAAAGAAGACCGATGATGAACATTGTCGTGAAGACGAGACCGAGCATGATGCCGTGTGCGGTCAAGAGTTGATAATAACCGAATACTTCCGGGATGACGCCCGTTCGGATGAGCGTCTGCATGAGTCCTGCCAAACCGCCGATTAAGACGGCGAGGACCGAAATGACGACATGGGCATAGGCGAGGCGCGCTTCTTTAACACCGATACTTGGTACCGGTACGCCGCGTTCCATTTCCCACTGTTTTAATTTTGAGGCTACGTCATTCATTTAGTCCACCACCTTAATTTTTGTCGACATCATGTGATGTCCGGTTCCACAGTATTCGTTACATAGAATCAAGAATTCGCCTGCTTCTTCGAACGTATACGTGAGCGAGTTGATGTGGCCTGGCACGACCATCATATTGACCGGTGTCCCTGTCAATTGGAACCCGTGGACGACGTCCGGTGACGTGACGAGAAACGTGACTTTCGCCCCTTTTGGGATTTCCACATTGCCCGGTGTGAATGTGAACGCTTGGGCGACCATGACGAGCTCATACTCGTTGTCACCGATTTTATGAAGCCCTGGTTTGTCGAACGGTGCAGTTTGATGCACTTTTGCCGGGTCGATCAAATCGGCGTCCGAAGCCGGCTGATTCCCTGCCGCAAACGCAGAGATACCGAGCACTGTCAAAAAGACGCCTAATAGAATAATGCCGAATACTAACCAATACTTCTCAAGTTTATGAATATGCATCGTGCTTCCCTCCTCTTGCTCGTTATCGTGTCACAAATAAGTAAAAGACCGACGACCACATGGCAATGATGACGCCAGCGACAATCATGACCGATGTGAACGTGCCTTTTAAGTTCGGTTCTTGTCCATCGTTTTTCTCCACGTGAAGGACCCCTTTCCCTTTGATTTCCACTTTCATTGTATGAAAAGGGGCACTGATTAATATGTGACATTTGTCACTTCAAAAGTGACAATCACATCAAATTTGCGTAGTTTCCACACATAAAGTTCACATTTGAAAAAAAGGCATACAAAAAAGGCGATTGCTCCGACATCAGTCGGTCCAATCACCTGTTCATGTTCTCATGTTGTGACGCCGCACGTTTTTCAACGCTTATGAACGGCAAGTCAAAGCCGACAAATACCGGCGGGACAGCCTTCGCAGTAACATAGCTCTTTTAGGAAATCGATGTCATGCAACACCATCGATGTCGGAGTCGTCGTTAACACGCCTTCTTTCCGCCACTGGTTCATCATTCGATTGACCGTTTCGCGAGGTGCACCGATCAATTGTCCGAGTTCGCCGTCAGACGGATGTCTCGGAACTGTGACCCCCTCTGTCTCCTCTACGCCGTGCATTGCCGCCATGCGAAGCAACGTCGAGGCGAGCGCCCCTGGCTTCCCATACAGCAACAAGTCACGCAACTTCATCTCGGACTGTTTACGCATCATCGAAGTCCAACGCAACACCTCCGTAGCCAGCTGCGCGTCTTGACGCACGAGCTCGTCCATCTCTTGTTTTGAAATCCAGCCGATGACACTGTCCTCGGTCGTCTCGATACTGTAGGAGCTCGGGAATACATCGTCGATGTCGAACTCTCCAAAGAAGTCGTCAGCGCCGTATATGAACATGATGAGCGAACTCCCTTTTTTCGTCAGTTTCGTGAATTTGACGGTACCGCTCTTCAAATAAAAGAACTTACTGCATTTTTCTCCTTCCCAACAAACGATACTCGCTTTTGAATATTCTTGAAACGTCATCATCTCGAATAAGAGCTGTTTCGTCTCTTCTGAGAAGACGAAGCTGTTCGGTTGGGTCGTCCCACATTTCATAGTCATGTTGTCTGCTCCCTCCACTGGTCTCATGCCTAATCTGGCCTCGTGCGTGATATATGGTTTTATTATACAGGAGGGCAATGGGCATTTTCATAAAAGTATGTGACATTTCAAACAATCTTCTTATTTTTTCGTTCACAAAAAAAAGACTGCAGGCTCTCTGCAGTCTAATCCAATCATCGGTAGACGAATCGAATCAACTTCTCGGCTCCTTTGAAGTTCGGATAACGAACCGGTAAATCAAATTTCGTCGTATTGCGTAAAATCGATTTGGCATGGCTGAACGTCTCAAAGCTGTAGCGACCATGATACGAGCCCATTCCGCTCTCACCGACGCCACCGAACGGCAGGTTCGGGTTCGTCAAATGCATAAGGACATCATTGACACAACCTCCGCCAAACGTGAGATGCTTCATCACCTTCTGCTCCACCTCTTTCGTCTCAGTGAACAAATAGAGCGCGAGCGGGTGTGGGCGCGCTGCGACGAAATCAATCACTTCGTCGAGTTGACGATACGTGAGTACCGGTAGAATCGGCCCAAAAATCTCATCCTTCATAACGTTTGCGTCTTCTTCGATGTCCGTCAATACAGTCGGAGCGATCTTCAATTGATCTCGGTCGGTCTGACCTCCGAAAAATACGTCGCCTTCCGTCAAATATCCGATCAAGCGGTCGAAATGTGTCTCATTGACGATTCGTGTGAACCGCTTCGTCCCGACGCCATTCCCGAACATCGTGAACGCTTCACGTTTAATGGCTTCGAGGAATACCTCTCGTTTCGATTCATGGACGAGGACATAGTCTGGAGCGACGCACGTTTGCCCGGCGTTCATCCATTTGCCCCAAGCGATCCGTTTCGCCGCAATCTCGATATTGGCATCGTCATGGACGATGGCCGGCGATTTCCCGCCGAGCTCAAGCGTGACCGGCGTCAAATGTTTTGCCGCCGCCTCCATGACAATTTTTCCGACCGGTGTCGACCCAGTGAAGAAGATATGGTCCCACTTCTTTGCGAGCAGTTCCGTCGCCACGTCTTTATCTCCTTCGACGCTGACGACGTAGCGGTCAGTGAACGCCCGTTCGAGCACTTTTGTGATTATTTGGGCGACGTTCGGTGTCAATTCCGAAGGCTTCACGACGGCCGTGTTCCCTGCGGCAATCGCTCCGATGAGCGGTGCCATCGCCAATTGAAACGGGTAGTTCCATGGAGCGATAATCAGTACCGTGCCATAAGGTTCATACATGACCTCACTTTTCGTCCCGAGATGAATCGAAGCACCGCGGACTCGCTTCGGGCGCATCCAACGTTTCAACTCACGAGTCGTCCGTGTAATCTCATCGTAGACGAAACCAATCTCCGTCGTGAACGCGTCGAGTTCCGATTTGTTCAAATCCTGCTCCAACGCTTGGAGAATTTCGGCCTCATGATGTTTAATCGATTCTTTTAAAAACGTCAGCATACTGAGACGGAATGCGAGCGATTTGGTCGCTTGGGTCCGATAGAAGCGACGTTGTTTACGGATGAGCTCTTCGATGGTCAACTGTTCGATTGGTGCGAGCATAAATCTGCCTCCCTTAGATGATAGCGCTAGCTTCATCTTATCATTTTCTCTTGGCCATCGACCATTTTGAACCTTCGCTCCGCACACTCTCGGTCTGCCTTATCTCACGGGCACGTTTCGCTTTTTCGCTTGTTGCATCATGACGAGAACCAACCCGGCGGCGAGTAAGATGCCTCCGGTCACCGTGAATTTTTGCGTCAACGTGATGGAAAGCCAGCCTAAAAAAGCCGAGCCCGTTACCGTCCCAAGCGAGAAGAAGGCATAAAAATATCCGTAGGATTTGCCACGGTTGGCATGGTTGGTGGCTTTGATCAACATCGTGTTGATGGCTGGGAATAAGATCGCGAAACCGACACCGTACAAGGCGAGCACCCCGTATAAGAGACTAGATGTCTCGGCACGGCCGATCAACAGTTGGCTCACACCAAGAATGCCGACACCGAGTGCCGCAAGTTTCGCTGGTTCGATTTGATCGAACAAACGGTTCGTCGGTAACACAAATACGAGCACCGCCATGATTCCGAACGTACTAAGCAGTGTCCCGCTCAAGCGGGAGTCATAGCCGAGCGACTGTACATAAAGTGGTAGCAAGAACGCGATCGCACCTTGCGAGAACATTAAAAGGAAGGCACCGATATACGCCTTCACGACGTCACGTTCAAGCCGTGATTTCCCTTCCTCTTGACGGCTCGATGTTCCGAGCGACAGTTTCGACGGACGTAAAAAGATGAGTGCGAGTAATGCGACCATCGCCCCATAAAACGCGACGTATGTGAAAACGACGGGGACGGTCGTTCGGCTCGCCATGATCCCACTGAACGCCGGCCCGATGATGGCCGCCAACCCGACAAAACTGCCGGTCAATGCCACTTTCTTCCCTTGACGGTTCGCGGCGGTCAAATTGGCAGACAACGTGAACGCAGCTGGGACAATTAAACCCGCTACAAAGCCGTGCACGATCCGGACGATGAGAAGCGTCGTCGATGTGTCGACGAAATGGTATGACAATAGACTGAGGCTCGATAGCCCGAGACCGACGAATAAGATGACGATCGGACCGATCCGGTCAGTCCAGATTCCCGATAAAATGTTGCCGAACGTGTTCGACAACGAATAAATGGCAATGACGAGTCCGGCGATGAACGGTGTCGCACCGACCGATGTCGCGAACGTGCTCATGACCGGAAGCTGGGCAAAAAGATCAAAGAAAGCAAAAAAGACGATACTATAAATGACAAAAGCAGATGCTTTGTTCATAGTCACAACTCCTTGGTACAGCCCGATTTTCGAACTGTTCGTTTCAGCTTCAGTCTAGCTTGCCGGTTTCACTTTGTATACACGGGAAGGCGCACGGACACAAAAATGCCCTACAAACCAGTGGCTTGTAGGGCATTTGCATCAGTTCGTGACTTCGACCGCTGTATCGAGTGCGACACGGATCATCTCGTCAAACGTCGTTTGACGTTCTTCGGATGTCGTCTCTTCTCCTGTCAACAAGTGGTCTGAGATCGTAAGGATCGTCAACGCGTTCACTTTATGTTTCGCAGCGAGTGTGTAGAGTCCTGCCGCCTCCATCTCGATGGCGAGGCAACCGAAGTCGGCCCACTTCTTGAAATGGTGGAAATCATCTTGATAGAATTGGTCGGCTGTGAAGATTTGACCGACTTTGACCGGGATGCCGGCCTTTTCAGCGTTCATATAAGCGCGATGTAGGAGGTCGAACGTCGCTGTCGGTGCATAGTCCATCCCGTTGAAGCGCACACGGTTTTGACCCATCTCACTCGATGCGCTCATCGCGATGACGACGTCACGTACTTTAACGTCTTCTTGAATCCCACCGGCCGTACCGACACGGATCAAGTTTTTCGCGCCGTATGACATGATCAATTCGTTCACGTAAATCGACATCGATGGAACGCCCATTCCTGTCCCTTGAACCGAAATGCGTTTCCCTTTATATGTTCCTGTGAAGCCATACATCCCGCGGACCTCGTTATATAACTCGACGTCCTCAAGGAACGTTTCCGCGATATATTTCGCGCGAAGCGGATCTCCCGGTAACAATACCGTTTCTGCGATTTGTCCTGGTTCTGCCCCAATGTGTACACTCATGATTAAATTCCTCCTTCAAGATAGTCGGTGACACTGCTCCCGATATTCATTCGGGGTGATGCCAACCTGTTTTTTAAAGACTTTCCGGAAATATTTATCATCCGAAAAGCCGACCGCTTGGGCGACTTCATAAATACGTTGTCTACTCGTCTCAAGGAGACGTTTCGCCTCGAGCATCCGGATCGACAGCAAATATTCGGATAAGTTGACGCCGTACTGTTGTTTGAAGCGACGCGATATGTATTCGCGGCTCAAGTAAAAGCGCTCGCTCATCCCTTGTAAGCTGAGTTCTTCCGCATAATGGCGCTCGATGAACGCACCAATCTGTAGAATCGGATCCGCTTCATCAGGCGTGACGTCAGCAAGAGCGCGTGCAAGCGTCTCATTCAAGACGTCCGGGTCGATCGGCTTCAACAAGTAATCAAAACTACCGAGCTGAATCGCACGCCGCATGTACGAATATTCGTCATAACCGGTCAATACGATTAGCTTGGTCGCCTCAGCTTCCTTATGAACCCATTCCATCAGCTCGATGCCGTTACAACGAGGCATCTGCAGGTCCGATAAAATCAGTGCCGGCCGTTCCTTGGCGATGATTCGTTTCGCTTCTTCCCCGTCCTGCGCCTCGATCACTTTCGTGACGCCGAGCTGTTCCCACTCCCCGAGCAGTTTCACCGCTTCCCGTACCGGCGACTCATCATCGACGATCAATACTTTCGTCATGACGCATCCGCCTCCTTTACAGCCGGGAAACGCATGACAATACGAAATCCGCCTGTCTCTGGTGTAGCCAACATAAACTGAGCCTCCCGATTATAGTTTAACATGAGTCGATCCCGAATGTTCTTTAAACCGGTGCCTTCTGCACCATTCAAAGGTTGGGTCGACTTCTCAATCCGTTCTTTTAACAGCGCTAGCTCTTCGTCCGAGATATCGCGTCCGCTATTCTCACATCGAATCACGAGATCTGGCCCTGCTTGGTGAATCCGGACCGAGAAGCGGTTCGCTTCTGTCGCACCGTCCCGCTCAAATCCATGCTTAAAGAAGTTCTCGGCGAGCGGCTGCAAAATCATCTTCGGTACGGTCAAGTCGAGGAGCGTCTCCGGCACGTCGACCTCGATCTCAAATTGATCCGGGAACCGGACTTGCTGCAGCCGAATGTAAGACGTGAGGTGGTCGACTTCTCGCCTAAGCGTCACGAGCGACTCGTCCGGATGCATCGTGTAACGCATCATCGACGAGAGTTGGGTAATCAGACGGTACACCGTCTTACCGTCCCCTTTCAACGCGAGCGTCCCAATCGACTGCAAGGCGTTGAATAAAAAATGTGGGTTTGTCTGGGCTTGGAGCGCTCTCAGTTCATTCGTCCGATTTTCGAGCGCCAGACGATACTCGCGTTGAATCAAATCGTCAATGCGTTCGATCATCCGTTTGAATTGCCGTCCGAGCACACCGAACTCATCATTTCCCAGGGAATCGAACGAGACTGTCATATCCCCTTGTTCAATGCGCCATATATTAGATGTCAGTGTCTTGATCGGGGTCGTCAAGCGCATCGAAGCGTAGGTCGCACCGATCAACGCCAATACGAGCGACACCATCCCAACAACGAAGATGATAAACGATGTCCGCGATGCCGGTTCGGTCAACAGACGATCTGGAATCGATTTCCCGACGTAAAACGTCTGGTTCTCAAACTCGAACGATTTGACAATACGGTGATGCTTCCCGTCGCTCGACAACGAGTTCGTCGACACGTTTTGCGGGATTTCACCGTCACCGAGTTGCGCGAACACTTGATTACCGCCTCCGATGAACCAGAGGCTCTCAGTCGGGTTGTTCTGTAACGAGGCGAGCTGACCGATGAAGACGTCTTCCGGGATATCAATGGAAAGAATCGCGAGCGGCTGGTCCGTCTCAATCTTATCGAGCCGAAAATGAAGCGTGACGACCTCTTCTTCCGAGACGAGCGGACCGAAATCATGATACGGCACAAGCGGATGCGAGGCCTCGAGCAGGACGCGACTCTCTTCATCCTTCAACAACTGCTGTTGAATCGCACTCGGTTGCTGTTTCGAACGCGGGGACACTTTCATTTTATAAGCGGCGAACGAGTCCATGTCCTCGAGCATGAGCAGTTGAATCTGGGCCACATCCTCGCGGGACAAGTACATTCCGAGGAGCGCCCGTCTCACTTCCAATTCGGTCTGCTGAAGGGATAGCCCCGGCCCATACTCGAGAATATCGAGCACGTCCCGGTTCGCATATAGACTTGTCGGCAGGCGGCTCAAGTCCGAGATATATCGCTCCATTTGCAGCGTCCCACGCTCAAGCGACCATTCGGTGAGCTGGAGCCCCCGCTCTCGCTCCCTGTCTTTGACGTACCAAAAAGAAATGACCGTCGCCAAAATGACGGGAACGATAATCGTCAAAGCGATCATTCCCGTCAGCTTCGTCCGAATGCTCATCCACGTATCGCCTCCTCGCTGTCATTATATCACGGCTTATGCAAGCGTTTGCAATAGCTGTTATTAAAAAGGTTTATGGCCACACGCATGGCCATAAACCTCTCTGTTCACTCGTACGATTGAATCAATTCGATGATTCCTGTTGGTTGACCCGAGTCGGCAGCGAGTTCAGCCGGGGTCATCCCGTCCTCGTTCTCGAGGGACACGTCGGCACCGCTCTCGAGCAACAGCTCGACCGTGTCGATGTCCGCGCCTTCCCCGTATAACAAGTTATGGAGCGGCGTATCGCCATACAGATCTTGCGTGTTGACGTCGGCACCGTCCGCCAGCAATGCCGCGAACTCTTCGTACGATGCATCGTTATAGGCAAGTTCTTGAATCGGTTCTTCTGACATCGCATCAAGTGAGCCGATGCCTTCCGATAAGCCCGTCAATCCATCGCTCGTGAACAACCAGGCGACGATGGCCACGTTGACAATGACGCTCAAGATGATCGTGCTGATAATCGAGCCTTTGACGTATCCGGCCGTCTTGAAGACCGGAACGTTCGTTTCACCCGCGTTCGTCGCGATGGCCGCAATCCGTTTCGGGAGCGGCGGATGCGTCGATAACAGCTCGCTCAACTTGGCGATAAATCCGTTCTCACGGCTCGCTTCGTACAAGTAGTCAAACTCGCTCACTTCTTTTGCCAACTTCCCACCGATCGCAAGAATCGTGAGGGCACGTTTCGATGCGGCTTGGTCTTGAATGTAGTGGGCGGCCATGCGGTCACACGTAAATTCACAGGCGCGCGAATAGGCAGACCCTAAAAACGGGATCCAGCCGCCGAGCATCATGGCCCACTGTTTTTGAACGTGATTACGGCGAATGTGTGCCAGTTCATGCGCAATGACAAACTCGACTTCTTTCGTGTACCCATCACGTGACAACTCGACGATATCCGAATACAAGATGACCATGTTCTTTTGGAAGAAACGTGTCGCGAAAGCGTTCAAGACGCCCCCGGCTTGAAGAATATAGACGTCCGGGAGTAGGCGAATCCCCATCTCTTGCCCGACACGCTGATACGTATGATGCAAGTCGGCGAATTGACGCTCTGTCACTTTGACGCCGTTCGTGCGAATATATCCGATTTGAAGCCAGTGCGTGAATAGAGACAGTGCTAAAATCGTTCCGATTATCCATAAAAAAATACCGAGTGAGGCGATTGTGAAGACGATTCCTAACACCACCGTCAACACGCTGGCCGCGACGAGCAGTCCAAAATACAGCTTTTCGTTCTTATGTACCAATTGCGATTGTTTCATGTAAAATTCCCCTTCATTTTCCATATGAAGTCCATTATACCTGATAATTGGATATCGACAACAAAAAAATAGAAACTGACACGGGTGTCAGTTTCTATTCGAGGGTCAAGCGATACAGCTGATCATCCTCATTGCTCGGATTTCCGCGTCCATCCGTATTGTTCGTGATGAAGTAGAGCTCTCCGTCTCCTAACCAGACATCACGGATACGCCCTTTGTCCTCGACGAGCGGGGTGACCTCTTTTGTCTCTCGGTCGATGGCAACAAGGCGATTCCCCCGAAGCGTCGCCATGTATACGTAACGGTCGTCCGCCGCGATTCCCGAAGGTGCCCACGACGTCTCCCCGACTTCGAACCACGGTGTCTCGAGACCATCTTGTTCCTGGTCTGCCTCGATGAGCGGCCAGCCATAGTTGTTTCCCCGCTCGAGAATGTTCACTTCATCGTGACCGGACGCCCCATGTTCACTCGCATAGAGCGTGTCGCCAACTTTCGTCAAACCTTGGGGATTGCGGTGGCCCGACGAATAAATCCAATCGGTCGGCTCGCCTGTTCCGGATAAGGACACCCGTAACACTTTTCCGGCAATCGACGTCTCATCTTGAGCGAGATCCGGAACGAGGGCGTCTCCCGTGGTGACCCAAAGTGCGTCGCCATCGAGCAATAAGCGGCCGCCGTTGTGGAACTGGGCGCCTGGGATCTCATCGAGCACGACAGCCGTCTCTTCAAAGCGCTCCCCGTCCCACGTCAATTCGACGACCCGGTTTCGTACGTCCCCAGGTGTCCCGTACGTATGATAGGCGTACACTTGTCGGGATGTCGTGAAATCTGTTGTCAAGGCCAGGCCGAGTAAACCACCCTCGCCGATTTCGAGCACATCTTCTTCGAGGACGACCGGTTGTCGATCGAGATTCCCGTCCGCATCGATGACGGCGATTGTGCCACCTCGTTCCGAGATAAGCCATCCTTCGTCGGTCCTTACCATCGACCACGGTACGTCCAATTGCTTAACGACAGACTCGCTCGCACCGAATGTCAGCGAATCGTCTGCTTCCGATGTTGGTGCATCGCCTGGTGTATCTTCCGCAGGTGTTTCTTCGGTCGACTCTTCGACCGGAGTCTCTTCTGGCGCCGGTGCGTCAGCAGGTTCCGATGCACAACCTGCTAATACGGCAAGAGATAACACAAGGATCCATCGTTTCAACATGATCGCCTCCTTTTCACCATCATATCGTGTCTTTAGTTGTCGCGTGAAGGTTCGGGTGGGTTAGCTGGTAAACGAAGCGCGATCAACAACGCGATGAACGCCGCGAGTGCCGCTCCGATGAAGACAGTATTCAATCCTGTGGCGATGAGTTGCTCGCCTTGGAGCCGGACCGTCGTGTTTAACGTCTCGGTGACGCTTCGATTAAAGAACGATTCGAGTGATACGTCGCTCAAGCCCGCCTCGTCACGGAAGCCACTGAGCACGATAAAGTTGAATACTGCACCAAACACGGCAACACCGAGCGTCTGACCGACGGTACTCAAAAATGAGTTTGCGGCCGTCGCGGTCCCGCGTTGCCGGTAAGATACGACGGTCTGCAAGACGACGATGAACATCGGTTGCGACAAGCCGAACCCGACGCCAATAATGGCGACAGCGAGATAGACCCACGCGTCCGCGCTCGCCGGGTTCATGAGCGTTAAAATAATCGTCCCAATCAAGAGCAGGCTCATTCCCGTGACGGCTCGGCGGCGTGGTGAGGCCGCCCCAAGCGTCCGACCGCCAATGATGGACGTGAATGTCCAAGCGACCGAGAGTGGCATGAGCATGAATCCGGCTTCGGTCGCTGATTTCCCAAGGACGGCCTGTGCCCAAATCGGGATATAGGCCGACATTGACACGAGGACCCACGCTGCGAAGAAGACGGCCCCATTGATCGACGCGATGATTGGTTGTTTCAATAATTCGAGTGGCAACAACGGTGTCTTCGCCCGTCGTTCCGATAAGAAGAAACTGGTGAGCAAGATGACGCTGAAGACGGCACTGGCGACGACCGAGGCCGTCCAGACGTTCGTCTCGCTGAACGTGATCAGCCCATACAAGAACGCCGTCGTACCGAACGCGAACAACAGCGCTCCTTTGACGTCAATCCGTTCCGTCGTCTCGGTCACGGTCTCTTTATAGAACGTGACGATCATGATGAACGATAAAAGTGCGAACGGTACGTTCAATAAGAAGACGTAACGCCAAGACAACGTCTCGACCAAGAACCCGCCGATGACCGGACCGAGCACGCCCGATACGCCCCACACCGCGCTCAAAATCCCTTGAATCTTGCCGCGCTCTTCGTATTTATACAAATCGCCGATAATCGTCATCGAGATCGGTAATACCGCACCGGCGCCGAGCCCTTGAAGCGCCCGGAAGACAATCAGTTGTTCCATCGATGTGGCAAGTCCGCAAAGAAGTGAGGCGAGCGTGAACAGCCCGATTCCAAATAACAGGACACGCTTTCGGCCGAACAGATCGGCCACCTTCCCATAGATTGGTGTCGATACCGCCGTGAACAGCAAGAAGGCGGCAAACACCCAGCTCACGAGGGCAGCCCCATTCAATTCGCTCGCGATGACCGGCGTTGCGACGGAGACGACCGTCCCTTCAATCGCCGCTAAAAAAGTCGCCAACAACAGCGCGACCGTAACATTCTTTCTCATTTGTTTCATCTCCCCAATAAAATAGTGGTGCCGGAAGGTTCCGAGCACCACTTCAACTGTCTATTATTTTGTGCGAGCCGCGCCGGTTTGACAAGCCTCAACTTCCGATTCGAAAAAGAAACGTTTGATTTCAGCATAAGCCGCCGCTTCGTCCGTGACGAGGACGCGACCTGCAAGCCGACCGTCCTTGAGCATCCATACTTCATCAGCGAGCATCGCTGCCACATCAAGCTGGTGTGTCGAGCAGACGATCGTCGCACCACGCTCAGCTTCTTCCCGCAACAAGCCACCGAGCAGACGCATCCAAGTCGGATCGAGTCCGTTCGTCGGTTCATCGAGGAGCAAGATGTCAGGTTTCGTCACGAGCGCCTGCGCCAGTAGGAGACGTTGACGCATCCCTTTCGACAACTTCCCGACGGCTCGGTTTCTCAATCCATCGAGACCGACGCGCTCCAACAGCGCTAAATCCGGTTTCACGCCTTGCCATAATGCGTAATAGGCGTACGTCTCACCCACGGTCCAAGACGGATCGAACGCAAAGTCGTCTGGCATGTATCCAAACGTCCGATGGTACACCTTCCCGTCATCGATCGTTCGACCGTTCAAGGACACGCTCCCGACGCTTGGGGGAATCGTGCCGTTCATAAGATTCAACAGCGTCGACTTCCCAGCCCCGTTGCTGCCGCATAAAGCGACGACCTGGCCTGAGTCAATCGCACCGTCAAGCGGATGGAGCGCCCATGACTCGCCGTATCGTTTTCCCACTTGATTAAGTTGAATCATGTCGACCCTCCCGTCGTAACCACCACGCCGCCGCGCCCAACATACTGAGAATGACCCCGATGATCGTCGCACCGACGACAGCCGTACCGACCGGGCCGTCGAGCCACCCAATAAACGTCTCATAGATGGCCCCGAACAAATCGGGGGCCGCCAATACTGCGCTCACCCAGACGCGCAACAACTCAAATCCGTTCAAAAACAAGGCGCCGACCATCGCTTCCGCCTGAACACCGTATGGTATCCACGCAATGACACTGACGAGCACCGTCGGCCATAACAAAATCAAGACAGTCCAAACGAGGAAAGACATGAGGACGGCTTGAAGCCGATTTCGACCGATGACGCCAACGAATGTCCCGAACGCCGCCCCATACGCGATGAGCCCAAGCGAATATGCCCAAAGGACGACCCACGTCTTGAGAGGCATCGATACGAAGAATGACGAGAGCGCATAGGCGAGCGTGACAATTAAAGCCTGCGTCGCGAGAAAGGCGGTGTAACGCATCCAGACGAGGTGAAACATCGATAGCGGGTACGTCGTCAAGAGACGCAAACGTTTCGACTCCCGCTCCCCTCCCCACTGGAGCGCCGTCGTCAACATGACGAAAAGCGGTAAGACGAGTCCGATGATGGTGAGTAATGTCGCGTTGACGTTCGTGTAGGCGGTCGCCACCGGTAGCGCTTGTCCGAGACCGCCAAGCAGCACGAGCGTCACCATCCAGGTGAACAGGAAGACGTAACTCTCTTTTTGACGTAACGTGCGCGACCACTCGATCCGCCACAGCATCATTTACTGTCCGTGGCCTTCTGAGGAATCATTCTCACTCATCTTGCTGTCATCATCTGCGTTCATCTTTTTATGCTGTTTCATTTCCCCGCGCTCCCATGAATGGTCTTTCAAGTCGTCGAGGTCCATGACCATGCCGCCGTTCTCGTCCACGTATGCCTCAGCATCCGCTTCCTTCGCAAACGAGACGATATTGTAAGCCATCGGTGTCTTCGACATCTTATCGTAGACGAATGTTCCTTCTTCAAGGTCGACCCATTCTTTCGTGTTGTAGTCTTTGACGTACATAGCTGCGATGTCTTCTTCTGTCTGTTCCGGATACCAGTCCCGCATCAAACAACCGATGTCATCGAATGCATAGCCTTTTCCGTTGTCCATGATTGCCTCGGCAGCGAACTGTTCGTCCATGATTTTCATGTTACATACAACGCATTCGGTCTCGCCCCATTCGATGTCAAACGGTTCCGCCGCCGCGCTTGAACACGCACCTAATGCGAGCGTCAATCCTGATACGGTAAGTAATCCTGCCATCTTCTTATAAGTAATCATCTTGTTTCCTCCCAAATCGCCATAATAAAATCAATAATCCACTTAACACGGTTGCCCCAACCGTTCCCTGCCACTTTAACTCGAACGTCGTCGCCCGTGGCGAAACATCGGTGAGCGTGACCTCGTCGGGGCTCCTGAGGACACGCTCGAGTACGGTCAACCCTGGAGCCCCGTACAGCAATTCAAACGCTTCATACGAATCAGCGAGCAAAAACAAATATGGGTCGGCCCGATACGGGATCTCGCTCTGCCCGTCCTGGGTCAAATCGAGTGTCTGCCCGCCCCATTCGTTGCCGACAATCACGTTATCGGCCGCTTCAAATGATACGACGGGATAGCGATTGTTCGTCACATCGTTCCCGGTCAACGTCATCCCGTTGGCCCGTTTCATCCTTAGGCCGATATCATTTCCGTTCACACCGTTATCATGGATTGTCGTCCATTCCGATTTTTCGGCATAAATGCCGACGCGGTTCCCATAAATCGCATTGGCACGGATGCTCGTTTCAATCGCTTCGAACAGCATGAGTCCCATTCCTGTCGCACCGACTTGATCATAGATTTGTCCATTCTCGATACGGACGCGCTCGGTCCCCATCACCATCGCGCCAGTTTCATTGTTGTGCAGATTCGGGGACACAATCGAGACGTCCGTCGGGAACATAAGATGAACGCCGTATCGTGAGTTCGTGACGAGCGGCCGGGTCAACTCGTGTCCGGTCCCGTTTTCAATATAAATGCCGTCACGGACGTGGTCGACGATGGCTCCTTTGATGACTGTCGCCTCGCTATCCTCGATGGAGATTCCTTCCTCCTCACGCTTCCCTGTCACGTTCGGTCGAATCAACCTGACCCCGTAACTGTTCTCGACGGCGATCCCGGTCCCGGTCGCCTCAATCGTAACGTCGATGACTTGATGGCCGAGTCCCACGACGAGCACCGCGGGTACGGTCGTCCGTTCGCACTGTTCGATCTCGACGTTCTCGAGCACGGCCCCGGTCCCTTCAAGTTGAAACGCAGGATGTTCACAACTACTGAACCGCTTTCCTTCACCGTTAAACGTTTCGTTCGATTGAATCACAATCGGTTCTTTGAGCGACACCGGTTCCTCGTTCGCTTGAACAGTAATCGGTGAGAAGAACCATAACGCGAGTAACCCGCTTAGTCGTTTCATAACCCCTCCTCTTGATGAATCGCTTTCAGAACATATTGTACGAAAACCTAGGGGGGTATGTGTGTCATTTTTATGGGATTCATGTGACAGTTTCTTCATAAAAAAAACACAAGTGGCGAAGGGGTCATTTCGCCGCTTGTGTTGCTATCATTTCGCCTTATCGGCCCATACTTTCGTGAAGTCTTGAAGCATCTCGTCGCCTGTCTTTTGACCGCCAACGTATGCTTGCATCAGTGCGCCATACTCGTTGACCGCACCATCCGGATACTTGAACCAGTTCCACGAGATCGTCTTGCCTTCGTTTGAATAGGCCAAGATATCGTCTGCAAGTGGTCCAAGGTCGTTCGCTTCAATCGATTTGAACGCCGGGATAAATTTGAACTTGTTGACCATGTAATCTTTACCCGTATCAGACGTCGCCATCCATTCGAGGAAATCCTTCGCTTCTTCCTTATACTCGGAGTTTTTGTTGACGACCCAGTTGTTCGGGACACCGACAGGGAGGCGGTCCATCTTCTCTTTGTCATCATTGATTGGGATTGGCACGAAGCCCATCTCAATGTCCGGGTTCACGTCAAGAATCATCTGTTGCGCCCAGTTTCCCTGTTGAAGCATCGCCGTCTCACCTTGAGCGAACTGAGTGACTTGCGTGTTATAGTCCGTCGTAAGTGGATTTTTATTTCCATATTTGATTGTGAGGTCGAACAGTTTCAAGAACTGTTGGAATTGCTCGTTGTCCTCGAATTTTCCTTTATTTTCGTTCAGCGCCTGGATAAACGCATCCGGATCGTCTTGCTGCGCCATCGGAATGTTGAGCAAATGGATACCGAGAATCCAGAATTCGGCATAACCGACCGAGAACGGCGTGATGCCTGCTTTATCCAACTTCTCAGCCGCATCCGTCAACTCAGACAACGTCTTCGGCAGTTCGCTGATGCCCGCCTTATCGAACAGCTCTTTATTATAGATGAAACCATAGCCTTCCAAGTTCATCGGCATCCCGTACAGTTTGTCGTCCATCGTCATCGGTTCTTTGGCCACTTCGGTCAAGTCACCGACCCATTTCTCGTCCGACAAGTCTTCCAACTTGTCTTTCCACGTTTGTGCTTCGGTGAACCCACCGTTATTGAAGATGTCCGGTTCATTGCCTGACGCGAACTGGGACTTGAGCGCTGCCCCATAGTCAGCTCCGCCGCCGACCGTTTGGACGGTCACTTTGACGCCAGTCTCTTCTTCGTATTCTTTCGCCATCGCCTCGAGGTCTTTGGCGATTTCCGCCTTGAACTGGAAGACGTTCAACGTGACGTCTTGTTTGTCCCCGCTATCCGCGTTCGCATCGTTCGATCCTTCATCTTCCGTAAGCGACCCGCCGCCACAGGCCGCAAGAGTCAATACCATCCCAGCCGTCATCACGGCGGTCGATAATCTCCATTTACGTTTCATTTCGCTTCCTCCCTAAGTATAGAGTCGACAATCATGATTCCAATCGGTACACCCTAACTTTAGATGAAAACGCTTCCATTATGTAGGTGTCAAAATTGACGTGTAGGGTGGAAAATGTTGCACAGAAAACCAGGACTTTCTTATTGAAAAAGAAAGTCCTGGTTTTAGTTTCTTCTATATAATTACAACAGGCTGATTCCGGCTTCTTCACACGCGGTGATCATCTCACTCGGCCAAACCGAAGATTGGACTTCGCCGATATGGCGGGCACGAAGCAAGTACATGGCGACACGGGATTGCCCGATGCCCCCTCCGATGGTAAGCGGGAGGCGTCCTTCGAGGACGGCTTGGTGGAACGGGTACTTCCGTTTCTCTTCGGCACCGGCTGTAGCCAACTGCTCAGCGAGTACCGTCTCGTCGACACGGATCCCCATCGACGACAATTCGAACGCCGATTCGAGTTCCGGGTGCCAGACGAGGATGTCGCCGTTGAGTGACCAGTCATCGTAGTCGGCCGCACGACCGTCATGCTTATCGCCTGAGGCGAGTGCACCACCGATTTGCGAGAGGAAGACCGCACCGTACGCTTTACAAATCGCGTGCTCACGTTCTTTTGGTGTGAGCGTCGGGTAAAGGTCTTCGAGTTCTTGGCTCGTCAAGAAATGAATCGACTCTGGCAAAATCGCCTCAATCCCGTACATCGATTCGACCGTCTGTTCCGTCTCGCGGAGTGCCGCGTAAATCGATTCGACCGTCGCCTTCAAGTACTCCGTCGTCCGGTGTTCCCGGGCGATGACGCGTTCCCAATCCCATTGGTCGACGTGAAGCGAGTGCGTCGCGTCGAGCTCTTCATCACGACGGATGGCGCGCATCTGGGTGTACAAGCCTTCCCCGACCTCGAATCCGTAACGGCCGAGCGCTTCTCGTTTCCATTTCGCGAGCGACTGAACGATTTCAAGTTCGTGTCCCGGATACTGCGTGTCGAACTGAATGATGCGTTCGACGCCGTTCAAGTGGTCGTTGACACCGCTCGCCGATGTGACGAACAGCGGGGCCTGCACTTGTGTCAACCCAAGCGCCGTGCTGAACTTGTCTTCGAATGTCGCCTTCACTACTGTAATCGCCTGTTGTTTCGCTTTCATCTTGCTTGTTGCTGTCGTTGTCATGTTTTCTTCCTCCAATTGTGGGATTTTGGGACGGAGCAATAGAAAAAAGCCCTCCAATCCCATGGACTATGGGACGGAAGGCTTCAAGCTCCGCGGTGCCACCCAAATTAGTAGACGAATCTACTCACTTTTTCGAGACGAACATCTCGTAGTTCCGATAACGGGGAACATTCCGGCTACGTCTACTTGCAAAGCGTTCGGGTAGCGACTCCAGGAGGTTCTTCGACAGAGATTTCAGTCCGGGCTCTCACCTTCCCCGGCTCGCTTTGCTTACGTCTTCTGTGTACTCGTCCTTTCAATGTCGTTCACAATTGAATTGACCCAATTATTATAAATATTCCGACGAATGTCAACAGCTTTTTTCAAAAAAATTCTCCCCCGTGTAGCGGACGGGGGAGACCCTTGGGAAGGGTTATTTGATCGAGCCGCTCGTGATCCCTTTGATAATATGCTTTTGCATACCGAAGAAAAAGACGAGGAGCGGAACGATCCCAAGGACTAAACCTGCGAGTGCCAAATCCCATTGTTTTGTATATTGTCCGAAGAAATAGAACGTCGCGAGCGGAATCGTCCGCAGTTCGATGTCTCGGAGGACAAGTGAAGGTAACAGAAAGTCGTTCCAAATCCAAAGGCTGTTCAAGATGACGATCGTCACCGTGATCGGTTTTAAAAGCGGGAACACGATGCGCCAAAAGACGCCCCACGTCGAGCAACCGTCAATGATGGCTGCTTCTTCGATTTCTTCCGGAATCGACTTCATAAACCCGTGATATAAGAACACGGAGATGCCTGACCCAAACCCGAGATACATGACCATCAGTCCCCAATGGCTGTTTAACAACCCGAGTACGCTCGATACTTTCACGAGCGGAATCATGATTGACTGGAACGGGATTACCATCGCCGCGACGAACAAGAAGAAGATGACCGTCGAAATCCAATGTTTCGTCCGGACTAGCTTCCAAGCCGCCATCGATGTGAACAGCACGATCAGTAGGTTCGCGCCGGCCGTGATGAGGAGCGAGTTCAAGAAGACGCGTCCGTAGTTCATCGCCTCCCATGCCTCTGAATAGTTCGAGGCGAGCCAAACGTTCGGCAAGGCAGACGTATTCGTGTAAATCTCGGCGATCGATTTGAACGAGTTGACGATGACGTAATAGAACGGGACGAGGTACAAGAGCCCGAGTAAAATCGCCACCAGTTCGACGAGACCGAGACCGGCCGTATATCCACCCGCCCGCAGCGGCTTTTGCGGCAACAATTGTCGTGGTGCCTGATCGATATTCGCTTCGATGCGTTCAATTTTTTCCGTCGTCATGCCTCCACCTCCCGCTTTTTCGTCAAGTACACTTGCGTGACGGTAATCGCCGCGACGACGAGGAAGAAGATGACTGCTTTCGCCGAGCCGAGTCCGTAGTTGTTATTCACAAACGATTCGGTATAGATGTTCAAAGCGAGCATCTCCGTCGATTTGAACGGCCCGCCGTTCGTCAGTGATAAGTTCGTATCGAATACTTTGAACGACCATGAGATCGTCAAGAACAGACAAATCGTGATCGACGGCATGATCATGGGAAGGGTGATATGACGAAGCATCTTCAACCGGTTTGCCCCGTCGATTTTAGCCGCTTCGAGTAAATCTGTCGGCACATTTTGGAGCGCCGCGATGTAAATAACCATGACATAGCCCCCACCTTGCCAAATGGCGACGATGACGATGCCCCAAAACGCCGTCTGAGCGTCACCTAGCCACGGCAGCTCGAACAGACTCCACCCGGTCAGTGCCCCGATTGATTCAAAGCCCTTCACATAGATAAACTGCCAAATGAACCCGAGAATGAGCCCGCCAATCAAGTTTGGCATGAAAAAGACGGTGCGCAGAATATTGCGCGTCTTAATGTTCATCGTCAATAGTAAAGCCAATAGGAAGCCGACGATATTCGTCAGCACCACGGCCACGAGCGTATATTTCGTTGTGATCCAGAACGAAGCGCGGAACTGTTCATCTTCAAATAAAATCCGATGGTAGTTGTCCAGTCCGACCATATTCAATTGCCCCGTCACACCGTTCCAATCTGTGAAACTGTAATAAATCCCGTTGAAAAATGGAATAAGCACGATTGCCACAAATGCCAAAAAGGCCGGACCAACGAATGCGATAAAACTCGCCGGCTTCTTCCAATTTCGTCTCCGTTTGATTCGTTTCGGTGTTTCTGTCATGTTCATCGCCTCCACTATCAACTTACCTTCCTGGACCAAAAATGAAAACGGATACATTTGACGGAAAGGGTGGAATATATTGCACTCAATGGGTGAATTCTACGAAGCGATGGGTTATGATAAACTCAATGACAACACGAACGAGTCTTCCCCAACGAAAGATTAAACCTTGATTCCGGGTCGATTCACGAATGAAATGGACTAAATAGATTACAATGTTCGAAAGTGGAGGGATTTTATACATGACGACGATTAAACCGTTATCCGACCTAACAATTGCCCAACAAGCCGAGATGCTACCTGTCAAAGAGATTGCGGAAAAACTCGGTTTACAAGAAGATGACCTCGATCTATACGGGAAATATAAAGCCAAGTTATCATTCGATGTCATCGATCGGATGGCGACTCGAGAAGACGGGAAACTCATCCTCGTCACGGCGATCAATCCGACTCCAGCCGGTGAAGGAAAGTCGACCGTGACCGTCGGACTTGGACAGGCGTTGAATCAACTCGATAAACAAGCAATCGTTTGTCTACGTGAACCATCACTCGGTCCGACGATGGGCTTAAAAGGCGGTGCGGCCGGCGGCGGTTTCAGCCAAGTGTTGCCGATGGAAGACATCAACCTTCACTTCACAGGTGACATGCATGCGATCACCGCAGCTCATAACACGATCAGCGCCATGCTCGATAATCATCTTCATCAAGGGAACGACCTCGGGATCGACGTCCGTAAAATCGTCTGGAAACGTGTCCTCGACTTGAATGACCGTGCACTTCGTCACGTGACGATCGGACTCGGCGGCAGTGCCCACGGGGTACCACGTGAAGACGGATTTGACATCACCGTGGCGTCCGAAATCATGGCCATCCTCTGCCTCGCCGACTCGTTGACCGACCTTGAGACGCGCATCAAGCGCATCGTCGTCGCCTACGATCAAGACAACGAACCGATCACGGCCGAACAAATCGGGGCGGCTGGTGCCGCGACCCTGTTGTTGAAAGAAGCGTTCAAGCCGAACTTGGTGCAAACACTCGAACAGACGCCCGCGCTTGTTCATGGTGGTCCGTTCGCCAACATCGCTCACGGCTGCAACTCGTTGATTGCGACAAAAACTGCGCTCAAGCTCGGTGAATACGTCGTCACCGAAGCCGGATTCGGAGCCGACCTCGGTGCCGAGAAGTTCTGTCACATCAAGTCACGCATCGGTAAATTAAATCCGGACGCCGTCGTCCTCGTGGCGACAGTCCGTGCCTTGAAAATGCATGGTGGCGTCGCCAAAGACCAACTCCACGTCGAGAACGTCGGGGCCGTCGGGAACGGATTAAAACTTCTTGCCAAACATGTCGAGACGATGGGGAAACTTGGCTTGCCGACCGTCGTCGCCCTCAACCGATTCAATTCAGACACGACCGAAGAGTTGGCGGCCGTCCTCGACTGGTGTGAAGCGAACCACATTCGAGTGGCGCTCAGTGAAGTGTGGTCAAACGGAGGCCAAGGCGGACGTGCGCTCGCCGAGGCCGTCATCGAGACGATTGAGTCGAATGAGAGTGCGTTCACCCCGCTCTATGCGTTGACCGATTCGATCGAACAAAAAATCTTGACGATTGCCCGTGAAGTGTATGGGGCGGCCGACGTCACCTTCACCGCGACCGCAAAAAAACAAATGGCTCAAATCGAAGCGAACGGCTGGCAACACTTACCGATTTGTATGGCGAAGACACCGTTCTCGCTGTCAGACGACCCGACGAAACTCGGCTACCAGCACGGGTTCACTGTGACCGTAAGAGAGTTGAAACCGTCGGTCGGCGCTGGCTTCCTCGTCGCCTTGACCGGAAACGTCTTGACGATGCCAGGTCTGCCGAAGCAACCGGCCGCCTTGAATATGGGAATCGACGAGACCGGTAAAGCGATCGGATTATTTTAAACGACACGGAGGGATACAGATGGACGTCACGGAACATACGTATGCGGACGGGTATCGGACGCATGTGCTACACATTCCCACCTCACAACCAATTGGAAATTGCTTCATCTTTCACGGTATGCTCGAGCATCACCGACGATATGTCGAATTCGCTGATTTTTTGTCAGAAATTGGTTTTAACGTATTCCTATGCGATCTCCGCGGTGCCGGTTCTTTGGCGCGGGATCAGTCCACTTACGCCCACTTGTCTCCACATGAAGGATTTGATCAAATGGTTGATGACGCTATCTCACTCCTCGATCACTATCAAGACGAGTTGCCGACTGTCGTCCTCGGCCATAGTTTCGGCTCACTGCTCGCCCGTCGCCTCGGGCAACGGTTAGGTCATCGCCTGGCTGGCGTCATCGCCGTGTCTCCGCCTCCACATTCGGGATGGATCGGGCGGATCGGACTGTATGCGATCGATTTGGCCATCCGGTTCAAAGGGAGCCAATATGAATCTCGCTTTTTCGAACGCTTGCTGTTCGGACGATACAACTTAAAGTTCTTACCCGCCACGACCGAGAGCGATTGGATTTCAAGCGTTCCAGAAGAAGTATCCGCCTATGTAAACGACCCGGATTGCGGTGGCATTCCGACGCTCGGCTACTTGCATGAGGTCGCCCGCGCCTCACTCGATGTGACGTCCACTGCCCGGATTCACGAGCATCCGAAAACGTTACCCATCTTGTTCGTTGTCGGGGCTGACGATCCGGTCGTCCATGACGGTGAAGGACTCACGGGAATCGTTCGTAAACACCAAATTGCCGATATCGAGTTGACCGTTCTCTCCTATGACAATGCCAGACATGAGATTTTGCGTGAACGACAACGACAAGACGTGTGGACCGATATCGGCGATTGGATGCATCAAACCGTACAAATCGAAAAAAAAACCTCCATTTCCTAGGAGGTTCTTTTTTCTTTCCATAATAATACATCACTTTTCTAATTCATTTACCTTTTTTGTAATTTACATTCTTCTTTCCAATTTTTAAGTACGCTATACTTAGACCGCACACTACATGAATACATACATGTTGATCTGTATTCACCGAAAGGGGTAACACATTGAAGCCAACAATCACACGATTGAGCACGGCCGTCCTCATCTCTAGCACAATGTTGAGTACGCTTGTTCCCGCTCATTCATATGCAGCAACATACGAAGGAACCGTGAATACATCTATTTTAAACGTACGTTCCGCCACTTCGACCACTTCGGACATTGTCGGGAAATTGACGCAAGGCGAGACCGTTCAAGTGTACACAACGAACGATAACTGGGCCCAAATCGAATTCGAGGGCGAAAAACGCTACGTGTCGGCAACGTATTTGACATTGAAATCAACCGTTGAAAAAACAGCGACGACAACGGCATCGGCCTACACAGCGGACGCGAACGTCAACTTGCGTTCGTCGACGTCGACTTCTGCCGTCATCCTCACGACGATCCCGAAAGACGCGACCGTGACCTATATCTCTTCGCACGGCGCGACCGGCTCGTGGATGAAAGTGACTTACGGGAAATATACAGGTTACGTTGCAGCCCGCTACTTCACACCGACGACGCCTGTCGAAACGCCTTACTATGCTGTCAAGACAGCCGTGCTGTATGACTCGACAGGTTCAGGGGCGACGAAAATCGGAACGATTCCGGCAGGTGCCAAAGTGACGCACCTCGCCTCACTCGGCGCGACCGGTTCGTGGTTTAAAATCGAGTACGGCTCGACCGTTGGATACGCCCCGGCCCGGAACTTCTCGACTTCGCTCTTGACACCGGAAGCGACGACCCCTTACTTTGCGGTCAAGAACGTCGCTCTCTATAACAGTTCCGCCTCGGGCGCGACGAAAATCGCGACGATCCCACTCGGTGCCCAAGTCGAACAACTCGCGATGCCAGGGCTGAGCTCATCTTGGTTCAAAATCCGCTACAATGGCGTGACCGGCTATGCGGCAGCACGTAATTTCTCAAAGACAAAACCAGAAACCGTCGTGCGGACGCCTTACTATGCCGCTCGTGACCTCGTCTTGTATAAATCATCAGCTTCAGGGGCGGAACGTCTACGGACAATCCGAGCCGGTAGCAAAGTGATACAAGTGTCAGAGGCCGGACTCGCAAGTTCGTGGTTCAAGATTGAATATGATGGCGTGACCGGCTATGCCGCGGCTCGAAACTTCTCGACGACTCCGCCAGAAGTGATTGTGATCAAACCTTATTACGCGATTCGCAACGTGGCGATGTATAGTTCATCGGCTTCGGGTGCGACGAAAATTGACACGATTCCATTCGGCGCGAAAATCGAGCAGATTTCGCAGAGTGGATTGTCGAGCTCATGGTTTAAAGTACGTTACGACGGGAAAACGGGCTATGCAGCTTCACGCCATTTCTCAGTCGACAAACCGGAGGTGATCGTCGTGACCGATTATTATACGACGCAACGAGTCGTCCTCTATGACCGGTCTGTTTCACCGAAAACAAAAATTGCCGTCATTCCGACGGGAACGAAAGTTCAGCAAATTTCTGAGGCTGGCTTGACGAGTTCGATGTACAAAATCAAGTACGGCTCGCTCACGGGCTATGCGACCGCCGCCTATTTCGCCGACAAACCACCGGCTCCAGAAGAACAGTTAGAAGCTGAACGGGAAGTCGAGGTCGTCGTCGCCAACAATGGCACGTTGAACGTCCGGACAAAACCGGTAGACGGGAACGTTATCGGTACGCTCGCTAACGGAACGGTCGTCAAAGTGAAACCAATCGTCGGCAGCGACTGGGGTGTCATCTCGTACCTCGTCAACGGTTCGCTCGTAAAAGGGTACATCTCCCTCACGTATACGAAACCGTACACGCCGCCTGTTGCCGGCAGTAAAGAGATGGTGATCACAGAGACTGCTTATCCGTATACGCTCGCGACGATGGTCACGAAGCAGCGCAACGTGTTCGCCCAGTCGGACGCATATCGCGCCGCGAACGCGTATGTACCGAAATCATACATCACTCGTGCGACAACGACTGCCACGACCGGGACGATCGCCTCGACAGAGCTATTTACAACTTCATTCCAGTACTTGAAAGCAACCGCCTCATCATCGGCTGCCAGCTTGACTAGCCTCTCGAGCAATACGAAGCTCGAATATCTCGGCACGCAAAAGGTCGGCTCGACGACTTGGTATAAAGTAAAATCGGGTCTATTGACGGGATATGTCAGCGCCGCCAACGTTGCTGGAAACGTCAAGGTGTTGAAAGATGCCTCATTGACGGCGCACTCGTTCGGGGTGATCAACCCGGGTGAGACGGTGACCATCACCGGTGAAATCGGTCAGTATTACACAATCAGCTACTATCGCCCGAGTGGATACAATATTCGCGTCTATGACCGGAATTGGCGTCTTGCGACGGATGAAGAAATCACACGTCAAGTTTCACCGACTTCGTTCGCCACGACGTCACGTGAATATTTCCAATTCCTCGACTTGTCGAAGAGTGCAGATTTGACAGCGACCGTGTTGAACAAATCGCTCGTCGGCAAAGGAATTTTAGCAGGCCGTGGCCAAGCGTTCATCGATGCCTCACGTACGCACAACGTCAACGAGATTTATCTGTTGTCGCATGCGTTATTAGAGACGGGACACGGAACGTCCGCACTCGCCAACGGGACAGTCGTCTCGAGCGTCGACGGCAAGGCCGTCACGCCGAAGACCGTCTACAATATGTACGGCATCGGTGCGATTGACGGGAACGCCCATGTCAAAGGTGCTGAGCGCGCTTATAAAGAAGGTTGGTTCACACCGGAAGCCGCTATCATCGGCGGGGCCAAGTTCATCGGCGACTCGTATATCAACAACCCGAGCCGGAAACAGAACACGCTCTATAAGATGCGGTTCAATCCGAGCAATCCAGGTACGTATCAATATGCCACCGATATTTCGTGGGCAACAAAACAAACGGCCAATATTTACAACATGTATCAACAGCTCGACGCTTACACGCTTTACTTCGAAGTTCCGAAATTCCAGTAAGACACAAAGAGACACGCAGCCGACGTTGGCGCGTGTCTCTTGTTATGTCCACTCGATCGAGTCGATAATCGATTCGATCTCTAACTTCTCATTCGTCACTTCATCGGCGACATACGTCAAAAACAAAAGTCGCTTCCCGTCTGTCAACGACCATACGTCGAGATGCATGCCGTCTTCAATTCCGCTCGCGTAGGCCGTCGTCATGCCGCCGGCCTCCGACGTGACGCTTGGGGCGACTTTGACGTCGATTGGGAACTCACCTAAAAACGTGTTCAACTCTTGAAGTGCGGCGTCACTCGGGGCTTGCGCTTCCTCCGCTTCATAGATAGACATTTGAAGCGTCCCTTGCGCATCTGCCTCGACAGAGTAAAAACTGACATGGTCTTCTTCTTCGTTGTATTCAAAGTGTTCTGGGTAGTCTAGACGGATCCAACCGTCAATTTCGTATTCCTTCATGCTGTTTGCTCCTTCGTTTTCTTGAATGCCAGCCCGGTCACCATTTTCGCTTGAAGCGCATATTTGAGACGCTCCGTTACGTAAAGGCGTTGGCTGTTTCGATCTTGGGCAATCATATGCCCGAATAAATTTAGTCTCACGGTTTGCCGTGACAAAAAATAGAGCCGATCCGGATCTAACGGTCGATACTCGCCCGAATCTTCAAGATGTTCAATCTCGAAACGGCGTAACACGTTGAGTGCGCAGTATTGATCCGTCTTTCCGGTGCTCGTGTGCAACTCGACTCGAACGAGTTGAATATCATATGGGCATAAGTTCATAAAAATCGGGCCGATTCGTTCGTGGATGAGCAGGACACCCATATCCGTCTCAATCAAATCGGGAAGTGCCTGCATGTCTTGAGAGATACTCAAGACGACGTAAGGGCGTTCAGTCGGTGCGAGCAATTCCCCTTTAAAAAAGCGGAATCGTTGGATGCCGGTCAATACACGGGCCCGCCAGGCACTCCCACGAGCTTCCGCTTCAATCCGATATAGCCTTTCTCGACTCACGACTACTCCCCCTTCATCTGTTTGAGCGACGCGACGAATCGTTCCCACTCCTGGTCGTCACAGACGACCTTACTTTCAATTCCCCATTCTTCATCGATAGTCAAACGTACTTCGTTCGTTTCGAGATGACGCGTGAGCTGTAATGCCCCGATTTGGACGAATAACGGTTCAATGATGAACTGATCGGTCGCCGGACTGACCCATTTCAAGCGCTCTGTCCGGAGAATCACATGCCAATTCGCCTCACGGCTGATCGAGAATGTCCATTGGCGCAGCTTCGTCTCATGATTGATTTGTTTGCCTTCTTTCATCATCCGAAAGCCCTCGCTCATCATCTGTAAATAGGATTTACGCTCACTCATGCCCCATCCACTCCTCTCTCCTATTATCTTAGCAAGACGACCTAGCCGCAACAACCAATGTTTTTTCAAAAAAGGGTTTGCAAAGCTAAAATCCTGTGCTATTATATTACCGTAACGTTAAGCGTTTCGCGGGTGTAGTTTAATGGTAAAACCTCAGCCTTCCAAGCTGATGACGAGAGTTCGATTCTCTTCACCCGCTCCATTTTAAAATTTCATATGCGGGTGTAGTTTAATGGTAAAACCTCAGCCTTCCAAGCTGATGACGAGAGTTCGATTCTCTTCACCCGCTCCAATTACCGACATATACGCGAGAATTTGCTCGCACACATAACCGCACGGTGTACCGTGCATGAAGCAGGACGTCATTTGACGTTCTGCTTTTTTTGTTTTTCACGATAATAGCAGTCATACCGGCGACGCTTAAATGATGACGATTCGGGAAAAGGATGGAAGACAAGAAGGAGGGATTCCCGTGATTCAAGTACGTCTTCAACCGTTCACTGTTTACGAAAGTGCACTCATGCGAACGACTTCGACGTTGATTGAGACGAATGAGAGCTTAATCGTCATCGACCCGAACTGGCTGCCTGAAGAGATTGCCACCATCCGCCGAGACGTCGAACTGCGTCGACAAGGCAAAAAGCTGTATGTCATCTATACGCACCAGCATTACGACCATATTATCGGTGCCTATGCGTTTCCCGATGCGACCGTCATCGCATCTCAGGCGTTCGTCGAGACGGATGCGCGCTCGCAGTTAGACGAGATCCAGTCGTTTTATGAGCAGTATTATATCGATCGCCCCATCGTCAAACCGGCCGTCGACATCATGATCTCCGAGGACGGGACGCTCGCACTCGGCTCTACCCCCATCACGTTTTTATTGACGCCCGGACACGAGTCGACTCATATGTCTTTAATCGTCGAACCGTTGCGACTCCTGATTTGTGGCGACTACGGGTCCAATATCGAGCCTCCGTTCATCGAGCATGATGCCGAGGCGTATTTGAATTCCTTGCAAAAACTCCAAGCCGCCATTTATGAGTATGAGATTCGTTGGCTCGTCCCGGGCCATGGCGATTTATGCGACGATCGCAGCAAGATGATGGAGCGGCTGAGCGCGGCCGAAGAGTATATCCTCGCTCTGCCCGAGGAACGGGTTTGGTCTCCCCATTGGCCCGAGCACGCCTTTTTCCAACGCGTCCATGAACGGAACCGTAAGCACGTCGAACAAAAAGCGAAAGATCGCGAGTCACGGCAGCAAGATTATTGACACAAAAAAATCGCAACGTCTCCCCAAGACGTTGCGATCCCCCCTATTATGTAGACCTATTTCTTTGTGATGCGCTCTGAACGGACCGTGAACATACGGTCAATCCCATAAATGGTCACGCCGGTTAAGGCGAGCAATCCAATCATAGCTGATGAAAACATTGACCATACCCCCATTGTTCACAAATTCGTCAAAATCACCCCGTGCCTTCATTATAGAAGAAAACAAACAAAAAAGAAAGCGTTTTCTTCTAACTTTCTTCACAATTTTGTCACCTCTTTGAGTTCCCATTTGCTTGTCCAGCCTTGCGCAAATATGTGTAGCTTTTGTGGAATGTGGGAATACACTCTATAAGAATAAAGAGACAGAAAGCTGTTCGTTGAGGAGGAAGAGGCATGATTAAGTACGGCACATTGGTGCGGGTCGAAGGGAAGTATGCCGTGTTACGTTGGAACAACGGCTCGAGTTTCATCCCAAGACGATTCTTGCCATCAGAAGCACGTGTTGGCGATACAATCATTCGAGATAATCATCACTATTATCTCGAGGAAGACATGACACCGAATTTTGATGCGCTCATCAAACAACATTATAAAAAGTAGACAAAGACAGACCGGTTCACTCCCAGTCTGTCTTTGTCCGTTCATTTACTTTGTTTTGTCTCGCAACCAATCGAAATCGACCGGTCCGACTTGTTTGGCGGTGATCACACCGTCTGATCCGATGACATAGGTCGTCGGCATGGCCACAATGCGATACGTTTTTACAGCCTCGCCGTCTTCGTCTAACAGGACCGGGAAACTGAGCGGCACTTCTTCTAAAAATGCATCGACATCTCGTCGGCCGCGACGTTCATTATTCGTGATGTTCACGCCTAGCACAGGGACGCCCGTCTCATCGCTAAATTTAATCAGTTCAGGTAGTTCTTCACGGCACGGAGGACACCACGTCGCCCAGAAGTTCACTACAACCGGCTGTCCATTGTAATCGGCGAGCGATAGGCGTTCCCCTTCGACCGTCTCCAGTTCAAGGGCCGGCGCGCGTTGACCGACCTCGAGACCGCCAAGTACGCTATCGTCCGTGGCGATGCTGACCGCCGGTTCCTTCGCCTGACTATTAAACTCGTCATATCCTTTATAGCCTAAACCGGCCACGAGGCCAGCCATGATCAATCCAATCGCTAGTTTATGAAATCGCATGATTTACCCCTTGTCCTGTGTACTGTTCACTCCTAAACTTAACTTATCATATCATTCAAAGGAGAGTAACTATCTTGCAACTTTACAACGAGAAAGTTAGCGTCACACTAAAAGCACACGGTGCCGAAATGACCAGTTGGAACGTCGACGGGACGGAGCTCCTCTGGCAAGGTGACCCAACGTATTGGGGCCGGCAAGCCCCGATCCTTTTTCCGTTCGTCGGACGCCTGCTCGACGACCGTTACTTATATGACGGAATGACGTACACGATGAGCCAACACGGATTTGCGCGCGACGAACTGTTCGAGGTCGCCGAGGCTTCCGATACCCACGTCCGCTTTATCCTGCGCGATTCTGTCGAGACGCGTAAACACTATCCATTTTCATTCGAACTGAATGTCATCTATCGCCTCATCGGCGAAGAGTTGAGCGTGACGTATCGTGTCGTCAACCGAGATGATACCGTCCTCCCGTTCAGCATCGGCGGGCACCCGGCCTTTAATATCCCATTTGCCGGGGGGACGTTTGAAGACTATACGATTGACTTTGGGGAGACGCGAACACTCGACCGTCTATTGCTCGAAGGACCTTACTTGACGGGTGCCTATCAACCGCTCGGGGAACGCCGTTACATCCCGCTGACTCATCACTTGTTCGACCAAGATGCCCTCATCTTTGAACAAATCGAGTACGCAGCGCTTCGACATCAACCGAGCGGTCGGGCCATCGTCATGGAATCCCCTCACTTCACCCATTTCGGCATCTGGTCGCCTCCACACTCCGACGCCCCGTTCGCTTGTCTCGAACCTTGGTTCGGACACGCTGACTACAAAGGTCATCGGAAGGACATCCGCCATAAAGAAGATATGCAACTGCTCGACCCTGGTGAGTCGTTCGAGGCGACTTACACGCTCTATACCGAATAAAAAACGAGCTGACCGATGCGGTCAGCTCGTTTTGTTAAAAGCGATTTTCTTGCTCCGCCTCATACTCTGACGGCGGTTTTTTCATGACGATGGCCAGGACGATATAAATCAATAGACCAGGACCCCCGAACAAAGCGAGGACGACGAAGATGATGCGCATTAACGTGACATCGACCCCGAGGTATTTCCCTAGTCCCGAACAGACACCGGCAATCATTTGATCAGACGGATCTTTATACAATTTTCGTTCCATCAGGACACCTTCTCCTCCAGATTTTCGTTAGCGTTGTGGTCGACGAAGCGTCGTTCTGCCTCCAGTCGCCACTTCTCCACGACTGTCAAAATCGAGTGCTTCATTGATTGGGGTACTGCCGGATTTCACTTCGATCCGACGGCCATACAACCCACGATTATCGAGCGAAGCGGTGATGATCGTCGCGACGTCCGTTTCAGAAATCGTCGCACCATTCGCATCACTCAAGTCTTCCGATGCCTCAATCGAGCCTTTCCCTGGCCCATCTACAATTGTCACTGGGCAAATGATCGTGTAGTTTAAACCGCTATGTTCGATATACTCATCGGCCGCGTTATTGGCAGACAAGAAGTTGAAATGTTCTTTCGGTGCCGCGTCCGGTTGATCCGCGCCGTATGCACTGAGCAAGACGACGTGACGGACACGTTCTTTTTTAGCAGCGTCAATCGCTTTCATCGCGACGTTGCGGTCCAGCAGTTCGATTTCCTTGCTTGATCCATCTGCCCCTGCCGTTGCCGCGATGATGACGGCATCTTGTCCCGAGGTCGCCTCGTGAATCCCTTTATCCAATTCTTTCTCGACGTCGACGGTGAGCACGCGCGCACCCATCTTTTCATACTCTGCCTGTAGTTCAGGATAACGAATTAAAGCGGTCACTTGATGCGATTTCGCTAAACTTTTCAATACACGTCTACCGATCTTTCCTGTTGCTCCAATGACTAAAACTTTCATTCAAATTTCCCTCCTCAAAAGAGTAGTTCATTTGATTAAATTTCCTCTTTCGGAACGGAATCAAACCCTTTTCGCGAAATTATCTCACCGTTCCCCACATCGTCAAGTCGAGGGCGTCACGAATGGCTTGAACACTCGCTTCGGTCGGTTGATAGTAATAGACGTTATCGATGTAGGCGTCTTCTCCTTCGATTTGAAGTTTATCCACCTGCGGCTGTAATACCATCGTCATTCCGATCGATGCCATCTGCAACGGATTCATTTCGAGTCCCATTTCGTCTTTCATGAAACGATACGTCGCCGGGATTTTCGTCCACCCCGTCGGACTGGCCAATTTATCGGCGACGGCCGACATGACTTCGGTTTGGCGGTTAGAGCGGGCACCGTCCGTGTCTGTCTTCCGGTGACGGGCGTAGGCGAGCGCCATGTCCCCGTCCATGGCGTAAGACACTCCTTCTGTGTACTCATACGTTTGATTGAAGCCTTTCTCGCTGAACGAGTGGGTCGCTGTGACGTTGACGCCGCCGACGAGGTCAATCAATTCCATAAACGTTTCAAACGTGATCACGACTTGACCGTCAACCGAGGTTTCCGTCAGTCCTTCTACCGCCCCGACCGTACAATCCGCACCGCCATAGGCAAACGCATGGGTGATCTTATCGCCTTCTCGTTCTGGTTCGCAAGGAATCGCTGTATACGTGTCCCGCGGAATCGAGACGTTTTGAACAGTGCGTGAACGTGGTACAAATTCCATCAACTGTAAAGAGTCCGTCCGTGATCCAGATAATGATTCTCCGACGCGGGCGTCACTTCCCATCACTAAAAACGTGACAGGACGCGTTGCCATATAGCCGACTCCGATGAGGAGGAGCAACATGACAAGCAATAGCTTCCCTTTCCACTTCCGGCGGCGCGGTTTGTCTTTCGGTGCGGTCGCCTCATGTTTGACGTGAGTTCGTTCCGGTTCACGTGTTTGGCGTCTCGGTTCCCGTCGTTCTTCTCGACGTGGCTTTGATTTACGTTTCGTGCCGAACGGAAGAGTTAACTTCGCTTTCGGTTTCCGGACGTCGCGCGCTTTCTTTTTTGGTTCAGACGACTGTTCATGCGCTCGGTTTAGAAACGGATGCTCGCCTTGTGTCGTCTCTGCTTGCCGGCCCGTCTCCCATCTTTCCGGGTTCTCTTCGTTTGTTTGATGATTTATCGTTTCGTGTCGAGCTTGTTCGTTTAGCTGAGCCTCTTCACTCAACCGTTCCCGTTCGAGCTCACGCTTTCTGCGTTCGACACGTGATAAGTGTTGATCGTCATTCATATGCAATACCTCAATTATGGTTAGATTTTTCTACATTATCATCGACAAACGTTTTTCTGACAACGGTTAACGTAAAAATCCGTCTCAAGCATGAGACGGAAGGGTTGTTTTGAATCGAAAGCGGGAAAGGAATAATAATTGGTGTCTGCCCATCTGCGGACAGTTACTTTGTTCGACGTCCTCTTGAAAGGAGGGAGAGCTAATGCGTATCGGGAAGTTACGGATGTTGCTAGAACAGTACGGCGAAGCCACGCTTCGCGATGTGATTGTCGAGATGTATCGAAACATCCCTAAAACCGTGATTGAAGAGAAAGACATCGACTTTATGGTCAGCCAGTTCACACGATATAAAGAACAAAAATCGTCAGACGAACGTCATTCGCTCTCACAAACCATCGTCCTCGCTGAACGTTTTGTCGAATTGGCTTATGATCACTTATATGTAGTCCCGAACCAAGTGATGAGTGAACGTGACCAAAAAAATTGGTACATTCATGCGAAAAAAATCATTCGCGATTTAGCCTATTACGCGGATGACGAGCCCGAGGCCCGGACGATGTACGAAGAAATGTTTTTGTTGCTGTCGTCTTCAGCGGGAGAAGAACCGCTCTTCACAACGAGCGATCCTTTCCGGTTGTTAAAATTGTCTCAAACCACGATGTTATCCCAACTGATTCAGTATTATCAACTTGATGCCCCCACGACCGCCGTTTGGATCGATCGTTCCTTATACACCGCACTCCATGTCCCAAAAGATGTTGACTCGACTCGGGTCGACCTGCTCTCGACACTCCTCGATCAATCTTATAATTCGTCCGAATGGAATTTGCTCCGTGAACGTTTGACCACGTTGTGCGACCGCACATTAGCCAAAGCCCACACAGACGAGAACGCCCTTGCCGATTATCAAGCCTTAAAGATGCTTGAGCTGGAATTACTCGTGGAGCGCGGCCATTTATCAGAAGCCGAACAAAAGTTGTTCGCCGAATATATCCCTTTCTTCTCCCATCGTTCAGAACCGTTCAAAGTATATGTGAATATGCTCGAAAGTCGTGGCCATGCGAATGAAACGAAACGATTGCGACGACTCGCCAAAGAAAAACGAATCCAATTTTAATCATACAAAAAAGGGAGTCAATCGACAACGTCGGTTGACTCCAAAACATGATATGAACGAGGGGTGTTCATCTGAAAAGGAGGGGAAGTTGGTGCAGAACTTCCTTCCTACACGTTTAGTATAAATCAGATTTGAAACCGCTTCCGATTCAGATATTGCATTTTTGTGAACGTTTTCACGTTATTCAATCGCATTGATAATCCCTAGCCCGATCACGGATAATAATACAATCAATACAAAAATGAACACCATCTCGTTCGGGGAGCGAAACCCTTCATATAGTTCTACCGCTTCGTCAACGATGACGTTCTCATGGACAACGATCGGATTCGTTTCCGCCTGCGCCGTATGCGGTATACCCATCAACACTACTGCTAATAACCAAAAACTTATTACGTATCGCATAGTCGTCTCCTTGACTCGTTTCTTACCCATCAGTATATCATGTCTTTTTCATTTAACATGAATTGGATTGTTCTACGTTTTAACAAATATCACACCCTGTTTCATCCTCCGCCATCAAACCTCTTTATGTATGTCTTAGCCAGATAGAGTCTCGTCCTTGAGCCATTTCCACGTCAAATCGGGAAGATTTTTGGGTGTTTTTTGAAACAAATACGCCCTTGATTTCCCAATAAATGTTCATCAATTTAATACGAGCATTTATATGTGGTAACGCTTACAATTTAAGGGTATCTCATTTTATATAGAAAGTAGGACCGCTCGGATGAAGCAGACCTTTACCATCAAAGAAAGTCGTGAACTTCCACCCCATCTTCGACCATTGCTCCACAATCTTTATAACCCTCAGCACGTCCCGAATCTGTTCAGCTTTCCACCACAGTGCTCGTTGTATACCGGTTGGCTAGGAAATGAGCTCATGGCCGCCATCACCGTGGATTATCGTGACCTCCCCACCACCCAACAGATTCGCATGACTGATGCAGCCTATACAAACTTCGCGGCATTGCGTGGGTTGATCGATCGCGTCTTGTATCAATTCCATCCGCATATCGGACAAAAAACGATGGTCTCTTTAAATGTCCAAAACGCAAAGGCACTTCAACGACTCGATTCGTTCACCGCCATCGGGTTCACACCTCATCTTGAGTCGACCGTTTTTGATTTACCTGTACTACCGTTCCAAAAAGAGACATACGCGCAATGGCAACTCTGCCTTGAGCATCCGGAAACGTATGCGTTATGGTCATCGACCCGCAATCAGTACGCCCGTCTTTTGCCAGGCGCCTTACCGGTTTCGGCTAGAACCATCGACGAATGTCATCGAAATCAAGGTGCGTTCCATTCATTGAGACGGAACGGTGCTGTCGTGGGCACGATGTATAGCCGAATCGAGTTCTCGCGCTTGCATATTCATGAGCTCCACATGACGTGCGACTCATTCACGACCCGAGAAGGTCTCTCGTTCCTCCAACAATCATCTTTCATAAGGTTGAAAAAGATTCAAGACGTCAAGGTCACAGTGACATCGCTCCAACCAAGCTTGCGAGACGCCCTACTAAAACAAAAAGCCACCCAAACATCTGTCAGCACTCATACATTTTTAAAAGAATTGGTCCCTTATCCTTCTGTACAGTAAACAGTAAAAAAACACGAAACGTTCTGGGTCCTTCATCGGACTCGTTCGTTTCGTGTTTTCATTCGGCAGCGTTTGTCGATTCCATCGCGAGCGGTGGCATCTGTTCAAAAAGATCGGTTCTAAGTCCTGTATCGCGCCGATCCAACGATTCGATTCGATCGAATTGGATCTCGCGGTCCGCCACGCTGAACCAATAGGTGATATGTGGCTCGTCTGTAAAACGCAGGGCATAATTGGAACCGTTCAAATGAAAGTCCACTTCCGTCGACAAGATTTCAGCAGGACCAATTTTTTTATGTGTCGTCAATCGTTCCAGGACGACTTGTTCTTCATTGATCCGATAATCGACAAACGTCGCAAGTGAGAGTCCAAACACAAATGACACCAGCGCGAACGCGCTGATCAATCCAAGAGTGATCTTTCCGTTCATTTCGCCGTCCCTCCCTCTTTCAGTATATCGGATTCCGACAAAACGTTGTGAAGTGACATTTTGTTCAAGTTTCGTCAAACTAGAGTGTGAGGAGGGATCAAGATGCACATTGACCATACCGGAATCGCTGTCCGTGATTTAGACGAAGCGATTTCATTTTACACGACCGTCCTACAAGGGAAGCTCGTCGATCGCTACACAAACACAGCGGTCGGCGTCGAGACGGAAATCGCCGTCATCCACGTCGGTGACGATGTGATTGAACTGTTGTTGCCGACGAGCCCAACGAGTCCAATCGCCCGCTTCATGAAAGCACGAGGCAAAGGCGTCCACCATATCGCCTACCAGGTTGATGACTTAACTCAATCGATCGAGTCGCTCAAACGAGACGGCATTTCCTTTTTAGAGGACACGTTGCGGACGACGGCAAAAGGCCGACGTCTCATCTATATGGACCCACGTCATTCGGGCGGCGTCATCGTCGAACTGTGCGACTATCCGACAACAAGCAAGCAGTGAGGGAGCCCCTCACTGCTTTTGTAATGCCTGCTCGATGATATCACGGTTTTTTGTCTTCAACCGTTCGTTGTGCGAGGACACCATCGCCGCTTTCGTGGCGTCCGGATCGATGAACGTCTTTGCACGGTTGACGGCATTGGCCGCATCTTGGAAAGCGCCCGCGATGAGGTGGACTTTCCCTTCATGCGTCAAAATGTCGCCAGCCGCATATAAACCTGGCACCGACGACTCGCTGCTCGCATTGCCTTTCACGTAAAAACCATCCACCATCTCGACTTGTAACTCGCAATCACCGAGCAGCGCCGTATCCTGCTCGTACCCATGGTTGATGACGACTTCGTCGACTTCTACGAGATCACGTTCCCCCGTCCCGCAATCGACGAGCGAAACCGCATGAATCGTCGTCCCATCCCGAGAGATGAGGTCTTCGATTTGCGTATGCAACCGACAGTCGACACGGCCACAAAGCAACTTATCGACTTGTGACTCATGTCCCTTGAGCGCTTCTTTCCGGTACGTTAAAATGACGCGCTCAGCAATCGGTTCGAGCTCATTGGCCCAGTCGATGGCACTGTTGCCGCCCCCTGAGATCAATACCGTCTTTCCTTTGAACGCCATGAGCGATTTGACCGTATAGTGTAAATTCGAGACCTCGAAGCGCTCTGCCCCGCTGATATCGATTTTCTGTGGTTGTAGGATGCCGCTTCCTGTCGCGACGATGACCGTCTTGGAAACATGCTGTCCATGTGTCGTATCGAGTACGAAATGGCCTTGGTTGTCCTTCGTCATCGATTCGACTTTCTCTCCGAGCACGACGGTCGGATCAAACGTCAAGCCTTGTTCCACCAATTGTTCGATAAGGCGAGCACCGGTCGTCGGTGTGACCCCGCCGACGTCCCAAATCATCTTCTCTGGATAGACATGGATTTTGCCGCCGAGATGTGGTTGAAACTCAATCAATTTCGTCTTCATCCCACGAAGCCCACTATAAAACGTCGCATATAGTCCGGCTGGTCCGCCCCCAATAATCGTTACATCATATACATCTTGTTCGCTCATCGCCCTCACCCTTCCTTGAAACTCCAGCGCCATTGATTCTCATTCTCATTCACTATACCTTGAAACACGCCTGTCGACAATCTATTTTGACATCAAACAAACATTGACACGATGTGTGGCACTTGCTATAGTAGATTCGATATTGAGAATCATTATCACGGGCGTCATCTACGGAAAGGGGAATCCATCATGTCACGGATACATACGACAGATATCGAGGTCGGATATGGCGACAAGACGATTGTAAAACAATTGAGCTTGTCGATTCCCGACCATAAAATCACGACGATCATCGGACCGAACGGCTGTGGAAAATCGACGCTCTTGAAGGCGATGACCCGGATTCTTTCTCCGTCTAACGGTTCAGTCCATTTGGACGGAGCCGACATCGCCAAATGTAACACGAAAGAGATCGCCCGAAAAATGGCGATCCTGCCGCAAACGCCAGAAGGTGCCGGCGGATTGACGGTTGGAGAACTCGTCTCCTACGGCCGGTTCCCTTATCAATCCGGATTTGGCCGCCTTTCGAAACATGATCATGAAGTGATTGATTGGGCGCTTGACGTGACCGGGACGCTCGCCTATAAAGACCGCAGCGTCGATGCCCTCTCAGGCGGACAACGTCAGCGTGTATGGATTGCGATGGCGCTCGCCCAAGAGACCGATTTGATTTTCTTGGATGAACCGACGACGTATCTCGACTTGGCCCATCAGCTCGAAGTACTCGAACTGCTCGAGACGCTCAATCGAGACCAAGGGCGAACCATCGTCATGGTCCTCCACGACTTGAATCAGGCCGCTCGCTTTGCCGATCACATCGTCGCGATGAAAGACGGCGAAGTACTCGCGACAGGAACGGCCGAAGAAGTCATCTGTCCGCTCGTCCTCAGACAAGTATTCCACATCGATGCCATCATCGGTCGCGACCCGCGGACCGAGAAGCCGATGTGTCTCACGTATCACTTGATCAAAGAAGAGACAAACGAAGTGAAACACGACAAACAGGTCGCCGCAGCACTGCTTGCCAACGCGCATTAATCGGCTGAGCACTACTTAACGTCCCGCACATTGCGAGACGTTTTTTCATTCAGCGTGCGTTTTTGGGGAGGAAGACGCGGGTATTGAGTGGAAGATACTGAGAAAGGAGGCACGCTATGGATTGGTTAGACGGGTTCTTCATTCTCATCTCAGTCGCTTGGCTATATGAAATTTGGCGTTACCGAAATCGGTCCGAGCCGACCGACGGCGCCAGTGAGCACGCCAGTTTTTACATCGTTTCATTGATCATGGTCATCGTGTTTGCGGTTTCCATCGGATTATCCGTCTGGACAGATGTACGTCAACCGCTTCCCCAACGTCTGCTCGGACTCGGTTGCTACGTAGCCGGAGTGTCGCTCCGCTATTGGGGCATCGGGCAGTTGCGCCATCAGTTCACCCGTCACGTCGTCGTCCGTCCCGAGGATGAACTCGTCAGTTCGGGGCCGTATCGCTATTTACGTCACCCGCTCTACACAGGGCTCTTGTTTATCACACTCGGGTTTTCACTTTACTTCACGCATTGGGGCATCGCCTTATTCGGCACATTCTCGATTGGTTTAGCGCTGTTATGGCGAATTCACATCGAAGAGAAGATGCTGACCTCTCATTTCGGGAGCGCGTATCGAACGTGGGCCAAATCGCGTAAACGATTGATCCCGTTCATCTATTGAGCAACAATCGCTGAATAAACAAAAACATGCACGCCGTCAATCGATGACGGTCGTGCATGTTTTTTTATACAGAGAAGCGTCCGAGCAGACGGACGATCATAAAGCCTGCCCCAAATGAGAGGATACTGAGCACCCACATGAGCGTCGTGTCCGGGAGACCCGGGAATACGACCGCGAGCGAGCCGATGACGAGGCCTAAAATGACGGAAAACGTCATGCCTGGAAAATGGCCGAGCAAATAGCGGATCACTTTACTGCTGACGATGAAACCGACCGCCACCCCAAGACCGACGATACCGATGATGAGAATATTCAAGTTCGATAACGCACTGATGACGGTTGGATAGACCCCGATGAGAAGCAAGACGAACGAGCCGCTAATCCCTGGTAACAACATGGCCATACTTCCGAGCCATCCTGAGAAGAACAACAAGATCGCCGTACTTGTGGAAAGTTCTGTAATGATGGCCGTATCTGCCGGTTTAATGATAGCCATGCTCGCCACAAGAATGGCCCCGATCACCATGGCGACGATATGTACCGGACGCATGACCGCACGCGATCGAAATTCAAACAGGAGCAACGGGATTATCCCGAGAATCAACCCGATGAAAAAGAACTGGGTCGGCTCGTAATATTCAAGCAGCAAAAATTCGATCACGCGGCTAAGACCTAAAATCGCACCCGCCATCCCGATCCCGAGCGGAATCAAGAACAAGATATGCTGTTTCCAATGTCGACTGAAAATCCCACTGATCGCTTCGATCAACCGGTCATAAATCCCTAAAATAACTGCAATCGTCCCACCACTGACACCGGGAATCAAGTCACTCGTCCCCATCGCGATGCCGCGCAGGATATTTTTCCATTCCATACATGATCTCCTTTTTCGCTACTGATTCATTTCAAGCATTTAGTATAGCCGAGTCGCAATCATTTTGCATCGGTTTTAAGACTGATAATTGACCGATTGACGGTTCAGTCAAAGCGCGAGCGCCATATAATCAAACCGTCCTCCGGAGATATCGATTTCTTTCACTTTTTTAAAGCCGAGCCGCTCATACAACCGCCCGGCTGCCGGGTTCGTCTGGTCAACGTTGAGCGTGACTTGTGGGATGCCTGTCTCACGGGCATGGTCAATCGCTTGTTGAATCAGTTTCGTCCCAATCCCACGGCCGCCGAACGACGAGTCGACAGCGACCGAATCGATATAGAGCACATCCCCTGACGTTTCGACGTCTAACGTGTCCGGTTGCCTTTGGGTCCGGAGCCACGCCTTGATCGGTTCATCCAACTGCGATGCCCGTTCCCCGTGGTAGGCAATCAGAATGCCCGCCATCACTGTCTCGTTTTCCGCCACCCAAACGTTTTCGTAGCTCAAGCGGTTTCCGGGCTGACCAATCCACATCGAGAGTCGTTCGAGTACTTGTTGTTGGTCTGACGTACCGGTCAACGAATACGCAATTTCGTGAATCGCCGCGTAAACGAGCGGTGCGATTTGCGTGCTATCATCCGGTGTCGCTTTTCGAATATTCATCTTTATCGCCTCCACCCATCAGTCTAGCACAAAGCTTCTTTCAAAGGGTTTGTCGGACAGTGAAGTGTGGGATGATACAAACAGAAGGGAGGAATAAGTAATGAAAGCAATTTTGACAGGCATGAACGGGACGGTCGCCCCTGTCGTCGCCCGTACATTAAAGCGGCACGGCATCGAGCCGGTCGCGTGGGACCGCACGAAAGTGTCCACATCTGACGAGGCTGAGATGCGAGCCTTTATCGAATCGGTCCGCCCGACTTATTTTCTTCATATCGGCATGGGCGCCGCCGAATGGGCCGATACGCTCGCACGCCTATGCGGGGAATATAAAATCCCCTTCCTCTTCACGAGCACCGTCTCCGTCTTCTCCGACAGTGTGACGGGACCAATCACCCCGGACACACCGCCCGATGCAACAGATGAATATGGTACCTATAAACGGGCGTGTGAAGAAACCATCGCCCGGACTAATCCCGGTGCCCAAATCGTCCGCCTCGGTTGGCAAATCGGGGACGGTCCCGGTTCGAACAATATGATGGATTATTTCGAGACCGAGATGAAGCGAAAAGGTGTAATCGTCGCGAGCGCACACTGGTACCCGTCCTGCTCGTTTTTAGAAGATACGGCGGACGCCTTGTTCGAGATTTTGACGAAACGTGGGCCGGGACTGTATCAATTGAACGGCAACCCGAGCCATTCCCTCTATGACATCGCACTCGGCTTGAAAGAGTTGCATGACACATCATGGCAAATCGAACGAACCGACGAACCGAAACGGGATAACCGTATGGTCGACACGAACATCACAATCCAACCGATCACGAAACGGTTAGCCTTGCACACAAAATGAGTCGCCTCTCGGCGACTCATTTGCGTTCAATCTGTTTCAATACGAGCCCGCTTTTCGGCAAACTCGGTAAGTCCACAAAACTATAACTAAGGTCTTGAGACGGTACCTCATAGCGATAGCGGTTCAAGAACACGTCGATCGTTTCCCGCATGATGGCGATCGTCACATGTTCCCCGGCGCAGCGATGCCCAAAATCCACATCCCCGCCACCTTGAGGGATGAACGTGAACGGGCTCTCGGTCCAACCTTTGAACCGGTCTGGATTGAACTGTTCGGGTTCCGTCCAATGCGCTGGGTCGTGGTTCGTCCCATACAAGTCGAGCAAGACGAGCGTCCCTTGCTCGAACGCAAACCCATCCCATTCAAAGTCCTGTTTGACGCGCGCAGCCGTCACCGGGAAGAACGGATAAAAGCGCCGGACTTCTTGGACGAACCATGTCGAATCCGTCTCGCCGTAGGCCAACCGGGCACGAGCCTCCGGAAACTGATGCAACGCGAGCACAGTGAACAAGACGTAAATCGACACCGCCACGGTCGGTCGTATAATATTGATCACCTCGACCGCCACGACATCAGCCGGAAGCAGCTCCCCGGCCTCATCACGATGCCATGAAAATTCATACAGTGCTGTCTGTTCGTTCGGAAGCAACCGGTTCGTCCGCACTTCCTCGACCATCTTCCGAACCCAAGACTCGGCCGACGACCGGGCCGCTCGTCCACGTATGTGCTTTGGTCCAAGGGCCGTCCCCGATTCGAACAACAACCGCATCTCATCCGTCCGCTGTTTCACTTCATGCTCGCCGAGCGGGACCCCAGCCCATTCACAAACGGCCCGCATGAGGACTTCTTGCGCCATATCATAGAGTATTGTTTCGTCTTCGGCCGCATCGAGCGCTCGTTCCCATTCACGGCTGACAAGTCTCGTCAGTCGCTCGATATTTCCTGGGAACATGAGCGACATGAACATCTTTTTTCGATGTGCATGCGCCGCACCGTCCAGCGTCTGCACCCCGTCCTCCCCGAACAACGTCTTCAGCAACCGCTTCGGTGCCGCGTCTTGCCGAACGAATTTGTCCGCGTCATAAAATAAAGCGGCTGCCTCGGCACCACCGAGACAGATTGCTCGCTCCCCAAGCAAACGCGTTTCGAATAGGTTTGACTGAAAGCTTTTTCTGCGGTTCGGGACATACAAGTAGCCCTCCCGGAGGAACGCCAAGCTATGGTCGAGCCCTTGTTCTTTCGGGATCGGTCGTGTCATGATGTATCATCCTTTCCAACTTTTCTATAGAGGATGTTCCCCTGTTATTAGCGAACAAACCTATAAAGAAAGGAGGCGGGCGAATGCTCTCATTTATTTTGACATTTCGTCGCATGTTTCGCGGAATCTGGCGCGGTCTGAAAGACGCTGAGTTTCAAGTGTTGTTCAGTCTCGCCCTTCTGACCATCGTCTCGGGGACACTATTTTATTCACGGTTCGAGGACATGCGTTGGCTTGACGCCTTGTATTTCAGCGTCGTCACGCTCACGACGATCGGCTATGGGGATTTCGTCCCGACGACCGATCTCGGTAAAGTGTTCACGATCGGCTACGTCATTACTGGTGTCGGCATCATGGTCGGCTTCATCACCAAAGTCTTTGACCACCTCCAGCAAGCGCGACTCGAAGAGGTCCGCAAACGAAACACGCCACCGTCTCCTTGAAGACGGTGGCGTGTTTCGTTAAGATGCTTTTCGATTTCGATTTTCGAGCTCGAGTTGCTGATTGAACCGTTTCGTCTCGGCGATCACAACACCCGACAAGAACAGCAGACCAATCAAGTTCGGGATGGCCATCAAACCGTTAAACACATCGGAAAGGGCCCAGACCAAGTTAAGGTTCGTCGTCATCGCGCCGAGTCCGGCCACGAGGACGAAGGCGATGCGATACGGAATAATCGATTTCTGGCCGAACAAGTAGTGAATCGAACGTTCTCCATAATACGACCATCCGAGCACCGTCGAATAGGCGAACATGACGAGGCCGATTGTCACGATATATCCGCCAGCCGGCCCTAAGAATTGCTCAAACGTCGCCGTCGTCAACGCGACCCCTTCGAGCCCCGACCCGATTTGTCCGCCCATGACGAGCGTGATCCCTGTGACCGAACAGACGATGAGCGTATCGAGGAACACTTGCGTCATCGAGACGAGTGCCTGACGTCCTGGCATATCCGTCTTGGCCGCCGCCGCCGCGATTGGGGCCGATCCAAGACCGGCCTCGTTCGAGAAGACGCCGCGGGCCACCCCGTAACGAATCGCCGCCCCGATCGCTCCTCCACCAATTGCCTCGGCGCTTAACGTGCTGCTGAAGATGAGTGAAATCGCATCTGGAATGAGCGTATAGTTCATAATCATAATCAATAATCCACTGCCGAGATAAAAGACGATCATGACCGGTACGAAGTAACTGACGACGCGTCCGATCGATTTGACACCACCTAAGATGACCGCACCCGTGAAGATCATGATCAAGATACCGGATACGTAAAGCGGCACATCAAACGTCGTTTGGAGTGCCATCGCCACCGAATTCGTCTGTACCCCGTTTCCAATCCCGAACGCCGCGAGGGAAGCGAACCCCGCGAAGGCGACGGCGAGCCAGCGCTGTTTCAAGCCGCGCTCCAAGTAATACATTGGTCCCCCAGCCATTTGTCCCCGCTCATCAGTGACCCGATATTTGACCGCGAGCACGGCTTCCGCGTATTTGGTCGCCATTCCGAAGAAACCGGATACCCACATCCAGACGATCGCGCCTGGCCCACCGAGCACGACGGCCGTCGCGACCCCGACGATATTCCCCGTACCGACCGTAGCCGCGAGCGCGGTCATGAGTGCTTGGAAGTGACTGATGTCCCCTTTCGATGACTTGTCCTGATTTTTAGAGAATGCGAGCTTCAATGCGTAAGGCAACTTCGTGATTTGAATTCCCCCGAGACGTACCGTCAAATAAATGCCTGTCCCCACAAGCAAAATCAATAACGGTGGTCCCCACACAAAGTTTGAAATCGTACCGATGAGTTCACTGAACGATTGACCCATGTTGTATTCCCCTTTCCCCGTATGTAATGAGTACATCTCTATTTTTTCAGAATACTTAGAAGATTGTCAAAAGTATTGTGATAAAACAAGTCAGAGAAAGAGGGGCTGTATCTAAAACAGCGAGCCGTCGATTAGACGTCTCGCTGAGATGGGGGTTTTTCACGTTGTAACGGCGCCTTCCAATCGAACTCGTCCGGCACGTAGTCGAGCCCGCCCGAATGGAACGGTTGGCAACGCATGAGCCGGCGCGTCGTCAAATAACCACCTTTGAGTGCACCATGTTTCTCGATCGCCTCGATCCCATAATGCGAACAACTCGGATAAAACCGACACGTCGGTGGTTTCAACGGAGAAATGAAGCGTTGATACCCTTGAATCCCCCGGACTAACACTCGTTTCACGTTTCATCGCCTCCTGATTGATTACTGCCATGATAGCTCGACCGGTTCGACTTGTCATCCGTGACGTCTGCGACAATCCAGTGACAAGACGGTGTCACGTTTTTCCTTTGTTTTACAATTTGAGCACGAGAGGCGCTATTTGACGTATCATTTGTTATGATAGGCAACATGTACACGACCGAATCTATATGAAGAGGTGACGATTATGAATATTTTAATGGTAGGAGCAGGATCGATGAGCGAGTCACTCGTCCGCGGATGGTTAGCCTCAGGCCTGTCTCCTGAACAAATCACGATGACGAACCGGAGTGACCGGACACGTCTTACAGAACTTCACACTGAGCTCGGCGTGCAAATCGTCGACGAAGAGGATGTCAACGCGTATGACATTGTCGTCCTTGCGATGCAACCGGACGGGGTGCTTCCATATGTAAGCTCGAAGACGTGGACCACACCGCTCCTCGTCTCCGTAGCGGCTCATATCGAACCGAGCGAAATTGAAGAGGCGTCAGGTCTCCCTGCCGTCTGCGCGATGCCGAATACGCCAGTGGCTTATCAAAACGGGATGACCGGACTCTGGTTCGGACCCGAGACCGATGATACGGTCCGTGAAACGGCGACGGCGTTGTTTGAGCGTGTTGGTCGTACAGCTGTGACTGATGCGAAGACGATGTCGGCCTTTATGGCCGCCGCCGGTTGTAGCCCCGCTTTCTTTTACGAGATTGTCGGGTCGATGACACCGGTCTTGACGGAAGCAGGATTTGACGAAACGACAGCCCGTCAAATCGTCGCCCAAGCGATGAAAGGATCAGCTGAGCTTCTCCTCCATGAGACACGGCCGACGAACGACTTGATCGCAGATGTGGCCGCGCCGGACGGTCCGACCGATCGGGGTGTCGGTGTCCTTCGCACACGCGACTTGGCTGACGTCATGTCATCCGCACTACGTGAAAGCGCGAAAGAAGACCATGAAGCGATTGACGTACCGATTGAAAGAACGTAACCATTGAATGAAATGCCCGCTAGAAGTCGAACGTTACGTTCTGACGTCTAGCGGGTGTTTTTTCGTTTCCCTTCGTATGCTCGATAAGTCATAAAATCCACATATTATGGGAACTTCCAACGACAAAGGGCATGGTATGCTACTGATTGAGAACAATTATCATTTAATGAATATGGAGAGATCTCAATGCGTTCACTACTTGCCATTCCGTTGCATCAGCCTGTGTTCATATCCGATTTGACGAGAATTGATGATCGTCTGCGCCGTCGCATGATTGCTTTAGGGTTTTATGAGGGCTGTTCCATACGGATCAAACGTCGGGCCATCCTATCCGGACCGCTCACCATCGAACAAATCGAACATCAACAAATGATTGCGATTCGTCGTTGTGACGCCGAACAAATCGAGGTGATTGTCCCATGACCCAACGAATCGCCCTCATCGGGAACCCGAATACCGGAAAAACGTCATTGTTCAATCGATTGACAGGTTCTTTCGCCCACGTCGGAAACTGGTCCGGCGTCACCGTCGAACAGAAAGTCGGACAATTGCATGGCAACATCGGGCAGCTAATCGACTTGCCGGGTGTCTATGACTTAGACCCGCTGTCGGCTGACGAAGCGATCGTCTCGCGGTTCCTGTTACAGGAACCGTTCGATGGGCTGTTCAACATCATCGACGCCTCACAATTCGAACGCAATTTACAATTGACGCTCCAGCTGCTCGAAATGGGGCGCCCGCTCCAAATCGGATTGAACATGGTCGATGTCGCCGAAGGAAGAGGCATCACCATCAATTTAGAACGGTTGCGCGAACGGTTGAACGTCGATATTTTCCCCATCACAGCGCGCACCGGAGCCGGTTGTGATGTCCTTTTATCCTCGCTTCAATCGAAACCACGCGACCCGTTCATCCTTGATTACGGGCAAGATACCGAACGAGCGATTCAACAAATTTTGGACGCGACCGGCCGCTCCGACCGTGACCGCTGGGTCGCTGTCCAATACTTGGCTGGAAACCGTGTCATTTCCGAGCTACTTGAGTCTTCAGCACCAACCGTTCTCGCGATTCGAAAGACGTTGGAAATGAAACTCGGTCGCTTCGCTCATGCCCATATCACGGAACGAAGACGCGAGTGGACGAAAGACGTTCGTCAGCACGTCGTCGAGGAACGGAATACCCGGCGCGTCACGCTGACTGATCGCATCGATGCCGTCGTCACACATCCGATCTGGGGCTTACCGATTTTCTTCGCGGTGCTCTATAGCTTGTTCCATATCACGTTCAACTGGGTCGGCGCGCCCTTATCCGATGTATTGGATGGATTGTTGACCGGTCCCGTCACATCGGGAACGAGCTGGTTGTTACAAACGCTCGGGACCTCGTCCTTCATCCAGGCATTGATCATCGAAGGTGTGATCGCCGGTGTCGGTGGCGTCCTCGTCTTCGTACCGCAAATCTTTGTGCTCTTTTTCTTCATCTCATTCTTAGAGGACTCAGGGTATATGGCGCGCGTCGCCATCGTCATGGATCGTTTCATGCAACTCGTTGGACTGAACGGGAAAAGCTTCATCCCGATGATCATCGGCTTCGGCTGCAACGTCCCGGGTATCATGGCCGCCCGAACGATCGAGGAGGAGCGCGAACGGCTGGTGACGATATTCATTTCACCGTTCATGTCTTGCTCTGCACGTCTACCGATTTACGCCGTCTTTGCTGCTAGCTTTTTTGCATCGAATCAAGCGCTCGTCGTCCTGTCGCTCTATATGTTAGGAATCATCTTGGCATTGATCATCGCTAAAATTTTTACGTCCCTCTTGGCCGCAGAAGACCGAAATAGCCTCTTTATCGTCGAACAACCTCCTTACCGGGTCCCTCAGGGGTTGACGCTTTGGCGCAGCACGTGGCAAAAAGCAAAAGGGTTCGTCCGAAAAGCCGGTACGTTCATCTTTGGAGGTTCCGTCTTCATTTGGTTGCTCGCTTATTCCGGCCCAAATGGGTTCGACGTGCCGATGGACGAGAGTTTTCTCGCCATGGTCGGTGGCGTCATCGCGACGTTGTTGGTACCGCTCGGATTTGGGACATGGCAAGCGGGCGCTGCACTCATCACCGGTTTTTTGGCGAAAGAAGTCGTCGTTTCGACGATGGCGATCATCTATGCGGTCAGTGAATCCGATTTGTCGGCTTCATTATTTCCCGTGTTCACTCCGTTGAGCGCGTATAGCTTCATGGCGTTCGTCTTGCTTTATGTGCCGTGCCTGGCGACCGTTGCTGTCATTCGGCGTGAGGTAGGAAGCGCCAAGCTGACATGGGTCGCTAGCCTTTACGGATTAGGCGTGGCGTATGTCGTATCGTTGCTCATCTACCAAATCGGCCGTCTACTCGGATTTTCGTGACAAGGAGGAAATGAGATGTCTTTATTTGATCTATTGATTGGCCTTGGCGTCTTCGGATACGCCGTTTATGCGCTTTATCGATACACACGAAAAGCAAAAGCCGGGAAATGTGCCACTTGTGAGATCAAACCGACGTGCACATCATCCTGTGAGGCCGCCGACTGGGATCAACTCATCACCGAGGCTTTACGTTCCAACTCAAAAAAGTCATGACCTATACAAAAATGGACGGGCGCGTTTTTTGCGCCCGTCCATTTGTTCATTGAAAGATATGTAACACGGTGACGATGACGGCGACCATCAAAATCCCCGGCAATAGATTCGCGACGCGAATCCGAGTGATGCCGACCAAATTTAAACCGATTGCGACGATCATGACGCCGCCGGTCGCTGTCATTTCTAAAATAAAGTCATCCATGAGCGATTCAGGGATAAACTTCATGATTTGGATGGCGAGCAAGGCGATTGCCCCTTGGTATAAGAGAACCGGGACGGCCGAGAACATGACCCCAATCCCTAGCGTCGAGCTAAGGACGAGTGCCGTGAAGCCGTCAATCAATCCTTTTGTATAGAGGACATCATGGTCCCCACGCAATCCACTGTCGAGTGCACCGATGACCGCCATCGCCCCGATGACGAAGATGAGCGTCGCCGTGATGAAGCCTTCGGCGATACTCGACTTGCTCTTGCCGCCGAGTCGGCGTTCTAATTGATAGCCGACCTCGTTCAACTTCTCATCAAGTTTCCACCATTCGCCGAGCGCCGCCCCGATGACGAGACTGCCGATGACGATTAAAAAGTTCTCACTCTTCATCCCCATTTGAATCCCCAGCAAGACGACGGCGAGACCGATGGCTGCGGTGACCGTCTCTTTCATTCGTTCGGGGATGCGGTGAAATAAAAGTCCAAGTAATGTGCCAATCACGATCAACGCCGCGTTGACGATTGTTCCGGTTAAGACCATCGTATAACTCCCCGTTTCTGTATGTATTGAGAGGAATATACCAACTGTGTATGTAGACTGTCAATTGAAAGAAAAACAAAAAAAGCCACTTCTCGCAAGAAGTGGCGTCGCGGAAACCCACGTTCCTATGGGTTTCGCATCGGGTTTGGCACCCAAGTGATTCTGACTGGGCTCGAACCAGCGACCTCTACCCTGTCAAGGTAGCGCTCTCCCAGCTGAGCTACAGAATCAGGTCGTGTCCTCTCTTAAGGACACTATTAATATATCAAGAAACTAATGCCTTGGCAACTGTTTTTTAAAACTTTTTTTACTTTTTTTCAACGCGTCATTTCTTCCCGTTTCATATGGCGGCATAACCGCTCTAAATCACCGGCATATACCGAGACGAGCATGCCTTGATACTCGGTGTCACGGTCCCAATGCAATCCGTTCGCTTTCGCGACTCGTTGCGATGGGACGTTATCCGGATGAATCAAGGAAATGATCTCTTTCTCACCTTCTTCGAACGCATGACGCATAAGGCGAGCCGCTGCCTCGCGTCCGTAGCCCATATGCCAATGCTTCGGCGCCAACCAATATCCGACTTCAAGTTCAATCGTGCCGTCGAGTTCATGGAGCAACGTGCCGGCATGACCGATCGGCTCGTCATTTTCATGCGACATCAATTTGAGCAACCCGGTTTGACGACCCGTCTGATAGCGGGCCAACTGGCGCTCGAACCATTCGATCGTCTGTTCATCCGTATATGGCTTTCCGTCCGGGCTAATGAAACGCATCACGCGCGGATCTTGGAGTAGCGATTTCACGAAATAAAAATCAGCAATCGTGTAAGGTTCGAGTCGTAGACGCTCGGATTGCAGTTTGATATGACTCATCGTCCCCGCCCCTTTCGTTCACAGTCTGAACTATTCAATTCCCGTTTTTATTCGAAGCTAATCCTGATCACGCGACAACTTTCAATCCGATGACGCTTCCGATAATAAGCAATAAGAAGAAGATGCGCCACCGGTCCCGGGATTCGTTCAAGTACAGCATGCCGAGCACGACCCCGCCGGCCGCCCCAATCCCGACCCAAATCGAATACGCCAATCCGAGCGGGAGCGTCTCGAGCGAACGCGACAATAAATAAAAGCTTAAGGCAAACGTTCCGACCGACAAGATCGACCATTTAACAATCTGATAGCCTTTTGATTTACCCATCCAAAAGACGGCCATCATCTCAGCAAGACCCGCACCAATCAAAAATACCCAACTCATGCCGACTCACCTCCCGTCACTTGTTTCAGTCCGACCACACCGATCAGAAGCGTGATGATAAAGACGAGCTTCATCCCGGTGAGCGCCTCGTCGAACAAGAGCGCCCCGACGATGACCGTTCCGACGGCTCCGATGCCGGTAAAGACGGCGTACCCCGTCCCGGCCGGTAAGGTGCGGAACGACATCGCCAACAATCCAAAACTCACAATCAATAATAGAATCGTCATCACGCTCGGACCGAGCACCGTGAACCCGTTCGACAGCTTCATCGTCGTCGCCCAAACGATTTCGAGCAGACCGGCGAGCACGAGCCAAACCCAGGCTAGTTGATCTTGTTTCATGTCCAACCGACTCCTTTCTTAAAAATCGTGAATGCGGCCCGTTGCCGTTTGACGCGATTCGTCTCAAGCTTGAAGAGCGAAAGAAGCGCCCCGTCTAGAAAACAATAGTACGCGTCATACACGTCCTCGAGTGACTGTTCGGGTAAGGCGCCTTGTTCCATCGCCAATCGAAACTGTTCTTTCTCGAACGCTTGCAATTCCGTCTCGACCGAACCGAGCGTCGTCTCGATGAACGATCGCAACTCGGGCGGTGGGACGAGCAACATCCGCTTCGTCAGCATCCACGTCTCTTCCTCTTCAAAGAAGCGAATCAACGCCTCGACGATCGCCTCGATCCGCTCGAGCGGCGCAGCGTCAACGGAAGCGTCCCGTGCCTCCTGCCAGATGTGTGCATAACGGTTCCCCATGTCCTCGACGACTTGCTTGAACAATTGTTCTTTCCCTTCGATATGGGCGTATAGCGACGCCTTTTTGATGCCGACATCCTCAGCGAGCGAGGCGAGCGACAAGCCTTCATATCCTTCAAGCGCAAACCGGCGCCGCGCCGCCAGTTCGATTCGTTGTTTCGTATTCATCACAGATCGTCCCCTTTCTCTCTCACTACCTTACCTAACGAACGGTAGGTAGTCAAGTGTACGGATTGCATTCCCCGGTTCCACCCGGCAAAATGGAGAAAGTGAATGGGAAAGGAGCGCTTTATATGCTTGAGCAATTCAGCTTTACGTTACCGACCGAGACGACACGCGGCCGGAAACGGATCGTCCGCGTCTATCGTCCCGACTTTGTTTCGGCTGACGAGCGGATCCCGGTCCTCTATATGCACGACGGTCAAAACGTGTTCGACGGCAAGACCGCCACAATCGGCGAAGGTTGGTCGATCGACCGCCACATCGAGGACTTACAATTGCCGCTCATGGTCGTCGCCATCGCGAGTGCCCCAGACTGGCTCGACCGCTACGATGAGTATTCATTTTATGAGGATGAGATGCTATACCGGCGGATCGGACCGGAACTCGCCAAGACACGGCCCACGCTCGGGGGTAAAGGGCGTGCTTACGCCGACTGGCTCATGCAAGAGTTGAAGCCGTGGATTGATGAGCGCTACGCGACCGACCCGGACGACGTCGGCGTGATGGGCAGCTCGATGGGCGGGGTCATCTCGCTCTATATGATGACGGCCTATCCGTCCATCCGGCGCGTCGGCTCGCTCTCGACAGCCGCTTGGGCCAATCTCGACTCCCTCATTCGGGAAGTGAAGCAGGCCGATGTGACGGCGCGTCTCTATATGGACATCGGGACGAACGAGACGAGCGGACCGATCACGCCCGAGGATTACCTTTATACGAATGCGAAACTCGTCGAGACGGTCGCGCGAACAGGGATCGCCTTCCGCTATGAAGTCGAGCCCGGTGCCGTCCATAACGAGATCGCGTGGCGGCGTCGGCTACCGAACGCCCTCGCCTTCCTCTATGAATTGACATGAAAAAAGAGACGAATTCCACGAAGGGATTCGTCTCTTGCTTGATTAAATGACCCAGTTGCCGTCACGCATGATGGCTTCGCGTGAACCGTCTTCGAGTTCGCCGTCGATGTTCATCTCGGCCGAGCCGATCATGAAGTCGACGTGTGTCATCGAGTCGTTCGCACCGTTCTCGGCGAGCTCTTCGGCTGACATTTGCGGTCCGCCTTCGAGACATGTCGAGTACGCGCGTCCGAGCGCCAAGTGGCACGATGCGTTTTCGTCGAACAACGTGTTATAGAAAAGGAGACCCGAGTTCGAGATTGGTGAGTCGTCCGGCACGAGCGCGACTTCTCCGATACGACGCGCCCCTTCATCGAGGTTCAACAACTCATCGAGTGCCTGTTGTCCTTGTTTCGCTTCCGCCTTCACGACTTTCCCGCCTTCGAACCAGAGCGTGAACCCATCGATCAAATTGCCGCTATAGCTGAGCGGTTTCGTGCTCGACACGTGACCTTCGACCGAATCTTTATCGGCGAGCGTGAACACTTCTTCGGTCGGCATGTTGGCGATGAAATCGACACCGTCGATGTTCGGACCACCGCCGCCAAGGAAGACGTGTTTCTTCGGCAAACCGATCGTCAGCTCCGTGCCCGGTGCTTTATAATGGAGCTTCGTGTACTTCTTGTTCGTGAGTAACGTCGCGCGTTCACGGAGCGATGCGTCATGCGTATCCCACGCCGCGACCACATCCGGTTGGTCCATGCGTGTCGCTTCGAAAATCGCTTTCCAAAGGGCTGGTACGGCATCTTCACGGTCTGGGAAGACTTTCTTCGCCCATGCTTCCGAAGCGCCAGCAACGATTGACCAGCTGACATTGTCGCTCATGACATATTTGCGCCATTTCGCGAGCGCCACGCCGGCAGCACGGTTCGAGTCCGCGATGCGTGACGACTCGACGCCGTTCAGTGCGTCCGGGTCGTCGCTGACGATCGATAGGAATGCCGTCTTCTCTTCGGCCAATTGCTCAAAGCGGGCCTTGAGCCATTCCGGGTATTCTTTGAAGGCATCCGCTGGGGCGTTGAAGTAACGGACTTTCGTCGTCTCTTCGTCGCTCCAGTTGACATACACTTGTTTCGCGCCAGCCGCGTAAGCTGCTTTCACGATTTGACGGACGAGCGGTGCTTGGCTAATATCAGCTCGGACTTCGAGCTGTTGGCCCGGCTGAATGTTGACGCCTTTTTTGACGGCAAGCTCAGCGTAGCGGGCAAATTCTGCCTCAGTCGGCATGGTTACAGTAGACATATGTACAGTTCCTCCTTTTTCACTTATTTCTATTTTCTTAAATTTTCGGAAAAGTTGCAACCAAATCGCAAAAACGGGCATATTAGTAGATGAAGACAGAAGGAGGAATATACATGTCAGATTGGAAAACAACGTACACACACTTTTTAACGAGCGCGACCGAGGACTATACCGACAATGAAACATTAGGTGACCTTTTGGTCCAAGGCGAACTCGCTCTCGCTAAAGTGACGGTCGACGTCGCTTCAAACGAGATTAGCAATATCGAGCGCGAAGAAGAACTGACGCTCTACTTCCAAATGAAACAGTTACTCAACATGTTGCGTGCCGTCTATAATCACCAGTTCGAGATGCAGCCGGACAAACAACATGCCCTCGTTGCGGCCGTCTTATACTTCGTATCCCCATTCGATGCGATTCCGGACGACGCCCCACTCGGCTTATTCGATGACGCTCAAGTCATCGATTACGTACACGAGCAACTCGCAAGCGATATCGACCGCTTCCACAACGAATTGTAATCGTTCGGCGCTTGAAATTCCGCCATCGTCGGAGTACGCTTGAGTGAGTTTATATCAAAGGGGGCGTATGGCGCCTAGCCATTATTTATGTACGCAAAAACTAGAAAACGGATCGCCGTCGAGACGACTTTGTTCATCATCGCCGGAACGATCTTACAATCGATCTTTGTCGGTCTACTGCTCAAACCAAACGAGATTGGGTCCGGGGGCATCGTCGGGATCACATTGATCGTCAATGAATTGTTCAACACGCCAATCGGATTCACACAACTCGTGTTGAATATCCCGCTCTTCATCGTCGGGATTAAATATCTCGGAAAACGGTTCATCCTCATGACCGGCCTTGTCGTCGTCTTGTCATCCATCTTGATCGACACGCTGCCCGTGCTCATCCCGCCGACCCCGCTCGACGATCCGCTCGTCGCCTCGGTGTTCAGTGGAATCGTCTCCGGGCTCGGGCTCGCCCTGTTATTGTTCGCAGGCGCTTCTACCGGCGGACTCGATATTCTCGGGAAAGTCATTTACACGAACAATCGGAACTTATCACTCCCGAAAATCTTTTTGACACAAGATATCATCGTCTACATTCTCGTGTTCATCACGTTCGACATTAAAGCCGTCATGTACGCGCTCGTGCTCAGTTTCGTCCGATCGCGGACGCTGTTGACAATCCACCGCTTCTTCTCGGCGCAAAAACAGTGCTTCATCATCTGTCAAAAAGCCGATGAGATCAACCTCGTCATCAAGCAGAACTTGAAACGCGGCGTCACGATCATGGACGCGATCGGCGGTTACTCGAACGATTCGAAGAAGATGTTGTATGTCGTCGTACAGAACAACGAGATTCCGAAACTGCGTCAAATCGTCTCCGAGATTGATTCGGAAGCGTTCGTCACCGTCTCGGAAATCGATTCAGTCGTCGGTAACTTTAAGGAACATTCCTATACGCTTTAATCGACAGCAGCTTGCTGTCGATTTTTTTGTGTAATAAATGCATCCACAATCCGATAATAATGATGAGCCTCTTAGACATATACAGAAGGAGGTGCATGAGTTGTCCAACCACTCGTTGCGCCAAACAGTCCCCGCTTTGCTCGTCGGGACCTTTTTTCTCGGCCTTTTATTGATCCTGTTCACCCCTTATGACTTGAGGGAGACGAGTTTATTCGTCTATTTCACGGTGGTCACGCTCACAGCGACCGCCTTCAGCATTACCGCCGTCTTGCGGAATCGCGGAATGCGCCGGTACATCCATTTACTGGTTAGCGCCGGCAATGTTTGTTTCATCGCCTATTTGGTCGGTCATCGCTTCGTCATGTCGACCGGAATCGAGCTTATGCCATTTATTCAAAACTTCTTTTATTTGATCATGTCATTGATCGTCATCACCCAGTCGATTGAGATTCGGACATTGAAACTGCGAACGTTTGATATCTTCGCCTTGCTCAGTTTTCTGTTGATTGGCGCTCTGCATCTGTTCATTTATTCGAGCGAGAACGGAAGTTATGCCGCCAACTTGAATGGGTTTGAAGAGCAGATGGTGTTGATCAGCCTGTACATGATGCTCGGCTTTCTCTATTTGAATCGAATCACTTCGGCCGGTCAGAGCTTCCGCGTGCTCTTATTGATCGGCGTTCTCGGATTCACGACCGCTTCGATCGTGAACCAGTTGCTCCTCTTCAACGGCATCGGCCATGAGCTGGTGCACTTGCTTCAAGTGAGCAGTATTTTCATCATTTCCATCAGTTACGTGTTTGACGAATCGACCGAGGACGCCCTCGTCCATGATTCCGTATTCGATTACGTCGTCTATAGCACGATCGTCATGCTGTTCATGCTCGCCTCCGACCGGTTGCTCGGTACATCCGTGCTCGACTCGATGACGGCGAACGCCGTCTTATTGCTGCTCATTCGTCAGTTCGTCGTCGCCAAGCAAAACGCCTTGATCAGCCACCGCTTACATACCGTCAATACCGACCTCGAAGTCGCAGTGACGACGAAAGCGCATGAACTTGAAATCCGGGAACAACAGTATCGATCGCTGTTCGCCTACCATGCCGAACCGATTTTCTTGTTCGATCTTCACGGCGAAGTCTTGTCTGTGAACGAAGCCGGGAGCTCCGTACTCGGTCATGACACAGAAACGCTCATCGGCTCCAACATATTAGATATCATCGAACAAAAAGACCGGTCCGCCTACGCGACGGTGTTGCATGATTTAAAGAACGGTCGTCCGCGCACGCTCGACGTCGATGTCGTCACCGAGGACGGGTCGAAACGGGTATGGCAGTTGATGAACATCCCGATGATCATCGACGGTGAAGTCGAAGGCATTTATGCAATCGTCAAAGACATCACTCAAATGATCGTCCAACAAGAACAAATCTACTATCAGGCGAACCACGACAGCCTGACCGGGCTACACAACCGTTATGCGCTGCAAGAACAGATCGAACGGCTCATCGCCGAAGGGCGACCGTTCTCGCTCATGTTCTCAGACCTTGACGGTTTTAAAGAAATCAATGACCAGTTCGGCCATCATATGGGTGACGAGTTGTTGCAACATATCGGCAAACGACTCCGAGGCGCCTTATTACCGAACGAGTATGCAGGACGCCTCGGCGGTGACGAGTTCATCGTCGTCGCTGAACACGGGGACGATGAGATGCTCGTCGAACGGTTGCGACGCTTCGTCTATCGCCCACCTTATTTTATGGGCGGGACGCTCGTCGAGATCCATGCGTCGATTGGGATTGTCCGCTATCCCGATCACGGGTCAACGCTCAAACACCTGCTCTCCAACGCAGACCTCGCGATGTATAAAGCAAAGGACAAAGGACGCAACGAGACCGTCCTATTCGCACCGGAGCTACGTGCGGATAAGGAAGAGCGTAAGCTGTTGATGGAAGGACTCGACACCGCCCTTGAAAAAGGCGAGATCTCGCTTTACCTCCAACCTCAAGTCGATGCCTCAACGAAAGCCATCATCGGGGCCGAGGCACTCATGCGCTGGCAACGTGACGGCGTCTTCATCCCGCCGAGCCAATTCATCCCGATTGCTGAAGAGACGGGCCACATCCACGATCTCGGTCGCTGGATGATTCATGAGACGTTCCAATTGATGTACGCCTTCGAGCAAGGCGACATCAATTTGCCAAAATTGTCGGTCAACCTATCCGTCCGTCAATTGTTCGATGAACATTTAATCGAGTATTTGACGACTTTGTTTGAGCGGTTCCCGATTGAACCGAGCCGACTCAACTTCGAGTTGACCGAGACCGTCGCCGCCCACCATTCCGACCGCGTGTTGACCCGGATCCTCGAACTCAAGGCGCTCGGCATCAAACTGTCGATCGATGACTTCGGGACCGGCTACAGCTCGCTCGCCTACCTCGTCCGCTATCCAATCGATGAGCTGAAAATCCCGCGCGAGTTCACGATGCAACTCGAAGAGAACCGGGAGTATCAAACCGTCACCGCGACGATCGTCGCCATGGCCCGACAACTTGGGATGGCACTCGTCGCCGAAGGGGTCGAGACAGAATATCAAGAGAATTTCTTACGAAAGATCGGCTGTGATTCGATGCAAGGGTATCGCTATGCGAAGCCGATGCCGCTCGATGAGTTTGTCATCTACTACATGAAGCAGACGATGTGACAAAAAATGCCCCGAATCGGTTTACCGGTTCGGGGCATTTGCTTATTTCATCTCATAAATTTTGACTTCGCCCGGCTTCAAATCGACCCACAGGTCCCAATTCTCATCGAACGAGTGCTCGGCATACGGCCATGACGTCGGTGAGTAGACCATCTCGGCGAAACGGCTTGCGTTCCAGTTACGGCGGCGCACCCCGTCGAGCGGGACTTTCCCCTGCAGCGGATGATGCATGCTCGTGTTGGCAACGACAAGGAGCGTCTCGTTCGTATCCGGACGCAGCCAAGCGAGGCCGATGAACGGCGCATCCATGTACGTCATCGCGAGCGGTTCGAAATGACTCGGGTTGACGAGGACGTCCAACCAACGACGACGCACTTCGGCAACTTGATGCATGAGTTCGATCATCTCGTCTCGTTCCGGGTGATCCCAATGGAACTGATACGCGTCGAAGAAGGCGAGCTTACCAAAGTACGGATCGGTCGGGAAGAGTTGGTACGCTTCTTCCGGGCGGCAGTCGAGCCCGGTGTTCATCGGTTGCGTCTCATACAGTTCGAGCCCCGAGTTCGTCATCGGGACCCCGTTCGGCACGAAGCCGTTCAACACAGTGAGCAAGCGACTCGCTTGCCGTCCCCCGTCCCGTGTCGCCACGCGGCGCGTGTCCGCTGTCTCTCCGGCCGCGAACACCGGCAACGGTAAGAAACGTGAGTCATAAATGAACTGGTGTGTCTCATGCGTATCGAATCGAGGTTCTTTATAGAACCCGTAGCCGATAATCATGTTATAGCCCGCTTCTTTCGCTGCCCACGCTCCGATTTCGATCAATTCTTCAGCGATGAAACTGAAGTTGGCGTCGAGTGCGCGTGGCTGTTGAAGGATTCGTTGTGCCAAATCGACCGGCAAGGCGTGACCCATATCGATGCGGGCCCCATCGATTCCAAATTCGCGCTGGTAGTGCGGGATGATATCGGCGAGCATCGCCCATAGCGGCTCATTGATTTGATCGCCCCGGAATTGATTCGACTTGATCGAATCGAACAGAATGTACGGAGCCAAGTTCGCCTCGCTGACGTAAGGCGCTGCCGCTGTCGGATGATCGAGAAACAGACGGAAGTATGTGACGTCCGACCATGGCGGTTGCGGGTCATTGATACAATCCGAAAAAGCTGGAGCGGTCGTCAAACCGAACTCACGCTCGATGACCGCGAGTAAGTTCTCTTCCGGGTGCTCGAGCAAGTACGTCTTCACCGTCTCCCACTTGTCCGCGTCAACGAGGTTCGGCGCCATCGAGAAGCGACGCAAATGCGCCCATACGTCTTCCGACCCGTAAATCATTGGCAAGAAAGCGTGCTCTGGTTTTACGTTTTCTCCGATACCAGGCACGTGCGGCGGGTGATAGTAGTCGAGTTCCGTCACCGGGATCCAGTAAAACCATTCCGGGTTTTCTAGAATGAGACGGTTGTCACGGGCGCATGTGCGCGGGATGACATCGATGACGACACGAATCCCGACCATATGGCACGCCTCGACGAACGCGGCGAACTCTTCTTCGACCGTCAACCCGTCTCCCGTCAACGTCTCTTTCAGTTCTTCATCGATTCCAAAGAAGTCTTGCACGGCATAAGGAGAACCAAATTCGCCTTTTTTATTTTTGTGGCTATGTTGCGAGATCGGCAATAGGAACAACGTGTCAATTCCCATATAAAGCAAGTGCGGGATTAGCGCGAGCGTTTTGACGAACGTTCCCGTGTCCTTCATCCCGACCGAGTTCTCCATCTCGACATAACCTGAACCATCATGATCCCATGACGTCGAGGTCCGGACTTGCATCGAATAGACGGAGGCACGCTTGATCCAATCGCCGCCCGTTTGAAGATATCCATCCGCTTGGGCGACCGACTGATGATAATCCCGTCCGTCGACCGCATGCGGGAGAATCGCTTTTTCAATCGTCTCGATTAAAAAATCGTAAGGATTGACCCGTTCGACGCCATCTCGGACAGGCTCTGAAGGGAATTGCAGGCGGTTCCACAAGGCCGGAATGTCGTATTCCATGTTCGTTCGTTTTTCTTTCAAGACCTGGTGTAACTTGTGTAACGATGAGTTCTCTGGCATGTGTATTCTCCTTATGAATGAAATCGTTCCTCATTTCATTGTAAACGATAACAAGAAACGCTTTACTATATATTTATACCTTTACCCGAAATTTTCCTTTTCCAAAAAAATATTTTGCGACGAAATCGGTAAATATTGTACGATTGTATGGAAGGAGGGATGACCGTGTCCCAACAGAAATGGCTGACCTTACTCATCTTGTTATCACTTTTATCCGCGCTAATCCTGGCGGGTTTTGGGTTTCAACTTCGAGACACGAGACATCAACTCGAGTCGATTCATAGTCAACGCCTCGATTCCTATGATGCCATCGAAGAGATCATGTATTTTAACATTGAACGAGCCAACGCCATTCGCGGGTTGCTCGCCTACGAAGACCGGCGTTTTTTAGAATCGTATTACAGTATGTCCCAGCAAGCTGAAGAGTTGAAGACTTCGATCACGAACGACCCGCGCACACCGAGCTCGCTGATTGATTTGCTTTACCGTGACGGAATATGGGAGCAAGGCGCCGCCGAAGTGCTTGTCTTTTATGAGCGCGGCGATCTCGAGGCCGCGACCGAGCTAGCCGAGACGATGACCGATCAGCGCCAAACGATCCTCGAAGATTTGCGCGCATTGAAGAAACTACAGTATGAAGACATCCGCAAACAACTCGTCGCGACCGAGAATCAAATCGATGTGTTGATTCAAGCCCTCACGTCGATTGCCATCTTGCTCATCGCCGCACTGCTCGTTTTGCTGTTTCTCCTCTTCAAAACACGAAAAAAAGACCGTCTCCAATGAGACGATCCCTCGACCTCAATTTCCATTGTGAGGTCTTTTTATTTGGAATGAATGAGACGTGCGGCGTTCCCGATGGCGAGCAAGGCAACCCCGACGTCAGCAAACACGGCTTCCCACATCGAGGCGAGCCCGAAGAGACCGAGCAAGAGGAAGAGCGCCTTCATACCGAACGCGAACGTGATGTTTTGCCAAACAATCCGCCGTGTCCGCTTGCTTAATTCAATCGCTGCCACGACGTCGCGCGGAGCGTCGTTCATCAGCACGAGGTCGGCTGCCGTGACCGCTGCATCACTCCCGACGCCGCCCATCACGAGTCCAACATCGGCTCGTGCGAGCGCCGCCGCATCGTTCAATCCGTCACCGACAAAAGCGACCTTGCCGGTTGCCGCCAACCGCTCGACTTCTGCGACTTTTTGATGCGGAAGCAATTCGCTTCTCACTTCATCGATTCCAATTGCCGAACCGACGGCGGCTGCGACTTCTTGCCGGTCCCCGGTCAACATGACCGTCTGATAACCATAGCGCTTCAAAGCTTGAATCGTTTCTTGCGCATCTGGCTTTACTTGGTCTCTCAACTCGATTCGGCCGAGCCAACGGTCATTTTTGACGATATGGACGATCGTCCCCGATGTCTCCGCCGGGGTTGGATAACCCAATTTTTGAACATAGCGGGCGCTGCCGACGTAAATGCGGTTTTCACCATCGATCGCCATCAACCCGTATCCCGGTTCTTCTTGAATCATCGAGAACGGTGCGACCGGACCCGCATGCTCGACGATTGCTTTTGCGAGCGGATGCGTGGAGGCCATCTCAACACGGGCGGCAAGCTGAAGCAACTCGTCTGTCGTCAGCTCCCCGTTTGTCACGACATCGGTCACTTCAAAGCGGCCGGTCGTGAGCGTACCGGTCTTATCGAATACGACCGTATCGACTTCGGCGAGCACATCTAAATATTCGCCGCCTTTCACTAGGATGCCCCGCCGTGAACCTGCTCCAATCCCACCAAAATAGCCGAGTGGAATCGAGATCACCAAGGCGCATGGACAACTGATGACGAGGAAAATCAAGGCCCGGTATACCCATTCCTCGAGATTTCCGACAAACAGTGGTGGAACAAATGCGACGACCGCCGCGAGCACGACGACGACCGGCGTGTATACTTTCGCCAACCGTGTGATCATCTGTTCCGTTCTCGCCTTGTTCATGCTCGCTTGTTCGACGAGGGCAATCATTTTTTGCAGGCTCGATTCAGTCGCCGGGCGTTCGACTCGTACTTCGAGCCGCCCGTCAAGGTTGACCATTCCCGCAAGGACGTCTTCCTCGGGACCGATCGGGCGTGGTAACGACTCACCTGTCAGCGACGCCGTATCCAATGAGCTCGAGCCTCGCAGCACACGACCGTCCATCGGGATCTGTTCGCCTGCTCGAACGATGATGATGCTACCGACCGCGACCTCTTCAGGACGTCTTTCTACTTCACGTCCATCTTCGAACACGCGCGCAATCGTCGGTTTCATGTTCAACAGCGATTGAATCGACCGTCGCGAGGCGTGGACGGCCCGTGCTTGGAAGTATTCACCGAGCTGGTAGAACAGCATGACGGCGACCGCTTCCGGATACTCCGCAATCGCAATCGCACCGATTGTCGCAATCGTCATTAAAAATTTTTCATCAAACCATTCCCGATGCCATACGTTACGAATTGCGGCATAGACGACGTCATAGCCTGCGACCACATAGGCAATCGCGTACACAAAGAGCGAATCGGTGTACAGACCGACGAGCAGCAGGGCGAACGCGACGCCAAACCGCCACAATAAGCGACCCGACATCGGCACTTCCGCCTCGTCTTTGACAAAATGTGCACCCGGTTCAATTCGCCCCATCGTCGCTTCGATGGTGCGGAGCGTCTTCGTGTGATCCTTCGAATCATCCCATTCGATAATCATTCGACTTGTCGCAAAATCGATTTGACAAGCGGCGACACCGTCCTCTCCCGTCACGCTTTTCTCGATTTTGGCGGCACAGTTCGTACATGTGATCCCTTCGACAGGTAATACATCTCGTTTCATAATTATCTCGCCCCTTTACATTCAAACGTTCATTTGAATATATCGTATCGCTGTTCCATCACAATTACAACCAAAAAAAGAGCCGACTGGAATCCCAGCTGGCTCTTTGTCACGCATCAATTTGTTCGGCACTGTGGGCCATCGCAATCTCGACGAGTAGCCGGACGTGATCATCGTCGAGTGAGTAGTAGACGACTTTTCCATCTTTTCGATATTTGACAAGCCCTTGCTCGAGCAACGTCCGTAAATGATGCGACGCCGTCGCGTTTGAATGTCCGATCACGGCCGCCACATCACAGACGCACAGTTCCCGTTCTAACGTCAGGACGTACAACACTTTGAGCCGGGTCGAATCGGCGAACGCTTTGAACAATCGACTGACTCGAACCGCATCTAGGTCTGTCAGTGCCCGTTGTAATACCGTCACATCTTCACTTTGAATGGCGATTGTTTCACACTGGGGTGCTTTCATCCGTCTCACCTCGTTTTCTGTACTCTCATTCTAACAAAATCCGATTTATAAATCTGTTATATATTATTGTTGACTTACACACCACTGTTATAATACAATCAAACCAACATAACAGCTAAGTTACTTAAATAAAGGGGGCAGTTACAATGAATGAATGGGCAAGCCGACTTGAATCTTCCGTCGAATTTTATCGGAAGTTACCGGACAAGACGTGTCAAGAATGCGGGAAACAGATGGATGAGCAGTGCGAGTCTTACGAGAACACGTGCCCATCTTGTGCTGAAAAACTCCAACTTAGCGAATAAAGCAAATCCCTCGGAACAAGTTTCCGAGGGATTTTTCATGGCAGATGATAACCGAGATAGGCCGCCAGCAGACCAAGTACATAGGTCGCAAGCAAATACATCCCGAAACGAAACCAGTCTTTGGCAACGAACCGCATCACTTCGAGCTTGAACGTCGAGAACGTCGTGAACGAACCGAGAAAGCCGACACCGAGACCGAGCATGAGCGTTTGGTGAACATTCGCCCCGTATAAATACCCAAGTCCAAACGAACCAGTCACATTGACGATGAGAGTCGCCCACGGGAACGCCGATGTCGTCCGGGTTTTGACGAACTGACCGACCCCGAATCGCGCCATCGCCCCGAAGAACGCGCCGATCATGATGACGAGAAGCGTCATCGCACTCCCTCCTCTCGCATGGCAGCCCGATCAAACCGTCGCCGCCCAAACCAAAATCCGAACCATGAACTGAACAGCCCAAGTCCGAGACTGAGCGTCACATAAAGTAGAGCTGAACCGAATGCGTCAGCCTCTAGCAATTCAATCGTCTCCACACTGAACGTCGAGAACGTCGTAAACGAGCCGATGAACCCTGTCCCGACCGCAGTGACGACACTCGGGGAGAGACGTCCGGACCGAAACAGAAAGTGTGTCAGCCAACCGAGCGCGAAACTTCCTGATAAATTGATGAGCAGCGTCCCGAGCGGAAACAGACCGATCCAAAACGTCTCGATGCCTGTCCCGATTCCATAACGTGCCAAGGCACCGAGCGCTCCTGCCAAGCCGACGTATACATAGAGCATGGCCCCGTCTCCCTTCAAAAAAACACCTGCCGCGAGCACGTCGCGAGACAGGTGTTTGAGTCTGTATTCATTATAACAAGCGATGCGCAATCACGAAATAGCGGCTGGTGCGAACACGGCCGAAATCGCCTCGAACGCCTCATCGAGCTCTTCTTTCGTGATGACGAGTGGTGGCGCCAAACGAATCACCGTCTCATGCGTTTCTTTGCAGAGCAGACCGCGCTCTTTGAGCGCTTCACAATAAGGACGTGCCGCTTCTGTCAATTCGATTCCGATGAACAGACCGCGTCCACGTACATCTTTGATGAGCGGATTGTCGATTGATTTCAATCGGTCCATGAAGTACGTTCCGAGTTCAAGTGAACGTTGTGGCAGTTGCTCTTCCTCTAACACTTCAAGCGACGCGATCGACACGGCTGCCGCGAGCGGGTTCCCGCCGAACGTCGACCCGTGCGACCCTGGATTGAATACGCTCAAGACGCTCTCATTGGCTGCGACACATGATACCGGGAATACGCCGCCCCCGAGCGCTTTTCCGAGAATATACATATCCGGCTCCACATCTTCCCATTCGATGGCGAACCATTTGCCTGAGCGACCGAGCCCCGATTGAATCTCATCGGCCACGAACAAGACATTATGCTGCTGGCAGAGCTCACTGGCACGTTTCAAGTAACCAGCCGGTGGGATGATAATCCCGGCTTCGCCTTGAATCGGTTCGACGATGAACGCCGCCGTATTTTCAGTGATGGCCGCCTCGAACGCATCGATGTCACCGTACGGCACGACTTTAAACCCTGGCAATAGCGGCCCGAATCCGCGTTGATATTCCGCTTCTGTCGACATCGACACCGCCGCCATCGTTCGGCCGTGGAAGTTGCCCGAGCAGACGATGATTTCCGCTTGGCCTGGGATTTGTTTCACTTCATACGCCCAGCGACGTGATGCTTTGACAGCCGTTTCGACTGCTTCCGCACCCGTGTTCATCGGCAACACCATCTCTTTGTTTGTAAGCGCTGCCACTTTTTTGTAGAAACGACCGAGTTGATCATTGTAAAACGCACGTGACGTCAGCGTGATTTTATCCGCCTGATCTTTTAGCGCTTGGATGATTTTCGGATGACAATGACCTTGGTTGACGGCCGAATAGGCACTCAACATATCCATGTAACGGTTCCCCTCTGGATCCGTCACCCAGATCCCTTTCGCTTCCGAGATGACGATTGGAAGTGGATGATAGTTGTGCGCCCCGAACTTCTCTGTCAATTCAATCACTTCTTGTGTCTTTGACATTTGATTTCCCCCTTATCAAAAAACTATCTTACTCCTTCAGTATATGATGACCGTCTTTCTTTTGACAACGACCAACTTGCCCATTCCTCGGGTTGGGAAAATAAGGTACACTGAACGTAGAGTACGATTCATTTGATGTAGATTGGAGGAAATGCTGTGGCTTCATTGCGCGATTTGCCGATTGACGAGTTCATCGATGCTTTATCTGTCCCATGCTGTTACATCAACCTCGACGGCAACGTCCTTCTTTGGAACGAGCATGCGGAAACGCTCTTCGGATGGGAACGGGACGAGGTCCTTCACCACCCACTCCCGGTCGTCCAGCACTTAGAGCATACGCTCGAGACGTGGTCGCCACTGCTCCTTCAATATCCGTTCTCGACGACGGCGATGACGCCGTTCAAACATAAAAACGGTTCGGTCGTCTATGCGACCGCCTATTTACAATCCTTCTCCATCAACGATTTCACCGGCTATTTTTTAGCCTTTTTACCAAAAGGGTTTAGTCCGCTCATCAGCACGGAACAGTTCAACTTACTCCATCATTTTCAGGCGATGATTGAGCAGTCGACTTATTATCTGGCTGCGAACGCGTATGGGGAAATCACCGAAATCAACCCGTTGTTATGCGGATTGATTGGGGCCCCTGATCACCAATTTATCGGTCGTAATTGGTTCGAGCTCATCCATCCGTCATTCGAGAATGACCCGATCGCCGAGGACGTGCTTCAAGCGCTTACGACCGACCGTATTTGGAACGGCGAGATGCCCATCCGCTCGGAACGTCATACGGCGAACACGTGCTGGCTCAATTTGACGGTCGTCCCAATCTTGAGCGAAGAAGGCGAAGTCGTGCAATATACCGCCTTCGGATTTGACGTCTCGGATAAAAAACGGCTCGAGCAAGAGGTCAACTACCTCGCCTATCATAACGATTTGACCGGTCTATTAAATAAAAAAGGGTGGCTTCGCCAATATGCCCACGTCTTGAAAACTGTCGATCAAGGGGATGGTTTGGTCCATGTCGCCTTGTTCGACATCGATCGCTTTAAGATCATCAACGAATCGTTCGGCTCTCGTGTCGGCAACGAACTACTCGTCCAAATCAAAGACCGGGCCACTCAGTTCATGCCTGAGACGAGTGTCATGTTCCATCCGTCGGGCGGCTTGTTTGGACTGCTGTTCTTTGAAGAGTCGAAAGAGGAAGTGTTCCAGTTGTTGCGTCAATTGCAACATGAACTGCAACGACCGTTCCGGATTTATCATCACTCGATCATGGTGTCGATTTCCATCGGTTGTGTCTTCTATCCATCGGCCACATCTTCATTAGAAGAACTATATACGCGTGCCGAAAGCGCCTTGTTCAAAGGGAAACGGATTGGCGTCGGGACGATTCAGTTCGTCACGAAAGACATGGACGACGCGTTCTCACGGCAAATCCATATCGAAAAAGCGCTCTATCAAGCGCTCGAGGAAAAACACTTTTATTTGGAGTATCAACCAAAGTTCGAGTTGAAGACCGACCGGCTCATCGGGTTCGAGGCACTTCTCCGTTGGCATCACGATGAGCTCGGTCAAATCCCGCCATCGGAGTTCATCCCGCTCGCCGAGGAGATGGCGCTGATCGTCCCGATTAATAACTGGGTCATCCTTGAGGCCGCTAAACAGTTGAAAGCATGGCAACGACTCGTTGATTATCCGTTGTCGATGGCTGTCAACATTTCACCGAACCAATTCCGGAGCGACAGCTTCATCAATACGCTCCGAAATATCAAGCAACAGCTCAATTTAAACCCGTCCGACATCATTCTCGAGATCACGGAAAGTCTCGTCATGCAACAGACGGATGAAATCATCGCCCGGATGAATCAAATCAAGCGGCTCGACTATCGCCTGTCGATTGACGACTTTGGAACTGGATTCTCTTCACTCCAATACTTGAAGTCGTTCCCGGTCGACGAGCTGAAAATCGATAAAGTCTTTTTAGACGATTGGCTCGCCTCGAAGTCGCACTTGCTCGATGTCATCGTCCATCTCGGCAAGAGCCTGAATCTGCACGTCGTCGCCGAAGGCGTCGAGGACCAAGAGATGCTCGATCATTTGAAGCAAACTGCCTGCGACTCGTTCCAAGGCTTCCTGTACGCCAAGCCACTTCCTCCAATCGAAGTCGTTCGCCTGTTAACCGGCGGAAAGCAATAAAAAAAGTCATCGGACGTCTTCACGACGTTCGATGACTTTTTTATAGGCTGATCGTGGCCGTCCATAGTCCATAGACGCCGTACGTGGCTGCCAACAGGATGACGACCGCAATCATATATTGAAGACGGCTCAGGAACGGCCGGCCCTGTTCACGTTCGGCTAGCATGAAGACGAACACGCCCGGCGCGTACAAAATCATCGCGATGAGCATATATTCGACACCCGACGCATAGAGGAGCCATGCCGCGTAAACGGTCGCGATGCCCGACATGACAAGCATCGAGCGCGTCCCTGTGCGTCGTGCCTCTTTCCAACCGAACAAGGCGGAAAACAAGTACGGGACGAGGGCCGCAATCCCGGCAATGCTCGAGAGCACCAAATAGGTCTGTTCGGAGAAGAGTGCAATGATGGTGACGAGTTGTGTGAAGACTTGCGTGATGAACAAGGCACTCACCGGCGTCTCATTCCGATTGAGCCGATTGAACACTTTCGGGAACACCCCGTCGCGACTTGCCACATAAGAAATCTCTGTCGCGAGAATCGTCCAACCGAGCAACGCACCTGAGAGCGAGACGAGGAGGCCGATATTGATGAGGGTCGCACCGACGGGACCGACGACCGCCTCAAGCACATACGCCATCGATGGTTCCGCCAGTGACGCGAGTTGCTCTTGGGTCATCACCCCGAACGATAGGATTGAGATCATCATATAAATGACGAGTGTCCCAACCAGTCCGATCACCGTCGCTCGTCCGACATCTCGTTTATGACGGGCCCGTGATGATAAGACGACCGCTCCTTCGATGCCGACGAACGCCCATAACGTTACGAGCATCGTCGATTTCACTTGCGGGAACACCTGTGACCAGCTGAAGCCCGACTGACCCCAAAAGTCGATTTGGAACGTGTCGATCCGGAAAGCGAACAAGATAAGGATGATAAATAAAAAGATTGGGACGAGCTTCGCGATCGTCGTGACGATATTGAGGAGTGCCGCTTCTCTCATCCCCCGCGAGATGATCCAGAACAGCCCCCAAATCACGACCGCGCTCATAATCAATCGAAACGCCCGATGCTCTGCCGAAAAGATCGGGAAGAAATAACTGAGCGTGCTAAAGATCAACGTGATGTTCGCCACCGTCCCGATCCACGCGGACATCCAATAACCCCACCCGCTGTTGAAACCGACGAACTTGCCGAACCCTTCCTTTGCATAGGCATAAATCCCGCCTTCAAGCTCAGGACGCGTATTCGCTAAAAATTGAAACACGAATGCGAGCATGACCATGCCGATGCCCGTGATCGTCCAACCGATCAATACCGAACCGACCCCGGCACCTTGCGCCATCGCACCAGGCAAGTTAAATGCGCCTCCGCCGATCATCGTTCCGACGACCATGGCAGCAAGCCCGAAAAAGCCGATTCCGGCTGATTGTCCCTTCATTCCAAACCCTCCAAAAAAAGTTAACGTCTGACGAATAACTATACATGGATAATGTATAATCATTCGATGATTTCCTTATTCTACTGAATCCAATGACGTTTAGATAGGTATTTCACTAATGTTTATATTTTCGAATAATTTAAAAAATTTTATTGCGCATTCATCTTGTTTGTAGTTTAATTGCAATATATTCGAAACAATCAGAATTTTCGGGAGGTATGACAATGCGTAATAAGAAATGGTTAGCTTTATCGGGTGTTGCCTTGCTTGCGACAGCAGCATGTGGCGGCGGAGAAGAATCATCGTCGAGCTCGTCGGACGGATCATCATCGGGTGATGCGAAGAAGGAAATCACGCTCGTCTCGGCGACGGATTTACCACAACTCGACCCAACGCTCACAACGGACTCGACATCGATTATCGTGACGAACAACGTCTTCGAGGGACTATATCGTCTTGATGAGAACAACCAGCCGGTACCGGGAATTGCTGAAGACGTTGAGATTTCAGAAGACGGACTTACATACACCTTCAAATTGCGTGATGCGAACTGGTCAGATGGCTCACCGGTCACAGCTGAAGACTTCGTCTATTCATGGAAGCGCGCCCTCAACCCAGAGACAGGTGCGGAATATGCGTATATCCTTCAAGACTTGAAAAACGCCAACAAAATCCTTGCAGGCGAAGAAGAACTCGATGCGCTCGGCGCGAAAGCGGTCGACGAGAAGACGCTCGAAGTTCAATTGGAGGCGCCAGCCCCTTACTTCCTCGGGTTGACAGGTTTCCCGACGTACATGCCACAAAAACAAGAGTTCGTCGAAGAGCAAGGCGAGTCGTTCGCGAGTGCGGTCGATAAGACGCTCTACAACGGACCTTACGTCTTAGACAGTTGGCAAGACAACGAAGGTTGGGTATACAAAAAGAACCCGGACTATTGGGATGCTGAAAACGTCAAGATGGAGACGATCAACGTCAAAGTCGTCAAAGAAGTCGCGACGGGTGTCAACTTGTTCGAATCGGGCGAAGTCGATTACACGCTCTTGTCGTCTGAATTCGTGCCACAATTCCAAGACAGCGAAGAGTTCAAGACTCGTGCCGACGCACGCATCAACTTCCTTCGCTTCAACCAGAAAAACGAAGCGCTCCAAAACGTCAACATTCGTGAGGCGCTCGCGAAAGGCTTCGATAAGCAAGGTGTCACAGACGTCATCTTGACAGACGGCTCACAGCCGGCCAACTATATCGTCGCGAAAGACTTCACGTTCACAGAAGACGGAGCCGACTTCCGCGAGAAGTATCCAGACCTTCAAAGCTACAACGTCGACGAAGCGAAAGCGGCATGGGATAAAGGTCTTGCCGAGCTTGGCGTCGAAACGATCGAACTTGAATTCCTCTCACGTGATGAAGAAGCGTTCAAGAAAGTCAACGAGTACATCAAAGGTGAGCTCGAGAAGAACCTCCCTGGCCTCACGCTCAACATCAAGCAACAGCCGTTCAAAAACTTCCTTGACCTTGAAGGTAAAGGTGAGTACGACGTCTCAGCTGCTGGCTGGGGCCCTGACTACCAGGATCCAATGACGTACCTCGACATGTGGGTAACGGACGGTCCGTTCAACCGGATGGCCTACTCGAACGACGAGTACGATAAATTGATCCAAAGCGCGAAACAAGAAGCCGATCAAATGAAACGTTGGGAAACGATGCAAGAAGCAGAACGCATCTTGCTCGAAGATGACTTCGCGATCGCACCGATCTATCAAAAAGGTGAAGCGTACCTCGAACGCTCAAACATTCAAAACATGCACCGCCATCCGTTCGGAGCTGACGCTAGCTTCAAGTGGTTGGACGTCAACTAATCAACAAGCCCTACAAGCCCTGCCACTCCTGTGGCAGGGCTTGTTTGTGCATCGACACCTATGCCAATACACAAAAAGAGGCGTGCCACGAGCAGTGGCACGCCTTTGATCTAGATGAATTACGCTTCGCGTTCAGCGCGCATTTCAGCTGGCACGCGTCCGCGCTTAGAAATGATTTGCGCGACGACAAGGGCCACGACGAACGTCGCGAATGCTGCGAAGAACCCGATCCACATCGAGCCTGTGATCCCGAGGACCAAATACCCGACCGCTGACACACCAGCCGCAATCAACGCGTATGGAAGTTGTGTCAACACGTGGTCGATATGGTGCGATCCGGCACCCGTCGAACTGAGGATCGTCGTATCCGAAATTGGTGAGCAGTGGTCACCGAACACCGCACCAGCGAGCACCGCCGCAAGTGTCGGGAGCAACAGTTCCGGATCGACGGCCATAATCAAGTCTGCCCCGATTGGAAGCATGAGACCGAACGTCCCCCAGCTCGTCCCTGTCGAGAACGCCATCAGACCGGCGATCGCGAACAAGATGAGCGGCAAGTAAGATGCTGCAATCGAATCTGTGACGAAACTTGCCAAGTAATCACCCGTTCTCATATCTCCGATGACGGCAATGATCGTCCAGGCAAAGAGCAAGATGAGTACGGCGGGCCACATGGCACGGATACCGGCCCACGTCGCATGACCGTAGTCTTTAGCTGGAATTTTACGACCAATCAAGAGCAAGAGCGCAACGAGCAAGCTGACGACGGCACCGGTCACGAGTGACCGTGTCACATCTGTCGACTCGAACGCACCGAGAAGCGAGAAGCTTTGACCATCGGCCGCAAGCGCTTGTCCGCCTGTGTACAACATGGCTGAGACAGTGGCAATGATCAACACGATGATTGGGACAATCAAGTCGCGGACTTTCCCGCCATCGTGTTCTTTAATATCTTCACTCATCCCCATCGGTGCGCCTTTCGATGAGTCGTAGAGCTCACCTTGAAGGGCACGTAGCTCATGTGTACGCATCGGTCCGATCGCGAGTCCCGTGTAAGCGACATACGCCGTCAACATAAGTGCGAAGATGGCATAGAAGTTCATCGGGATGATTTGGATGAACGCTGAGAATGACGAGTAGCTGTCGATCGAGTACTTCGCAAGAATTCCTGCGATGATGGCGATGATGTACGCTCCCCAACTCGAGAGCGGGCTGATGACACAGACCGGTGCGGCCGTCGAATCGATCGTATAAGCGAGTTTCGCGCGTGATACTTTTTTCCGGTCCGTCAGCGGTCGGCTGATATTCCCGACGGCAAGACTGTTGAAATAGTCATCGATGAAAATCAAAATCCCAAGACCGAACGAGACGAGGCGAGCGCCACGAGCCGTTTTGACGTTAGAAGCGGCCCATTCTCCGAACGCACGGGCTCCGCCCGACGTTTGAATGATGGATGACAAGATGCCAAGCAAGAGCAAGAACGCGATCAACAGCACGTTCCATTCATTGATGGCCCCGTCCGCCCAAAATAGCGCGATGATGTTTGACCATAAATACTGAATCGATTCGAGCGGGTTGAAATTGTGAAGCAGTAACACCCCTGCGATAATCCCGACACCGAGTGACGGAATGACTTTCCGTGTTGTGATGGCCATAATAATGGCGAGTAAAGCCGGTACGAGTGATAGTACCGAAGTTGAATAATCTACCATGCTGATTTCCTCCTCTTCTGTTTGAGATGAGGCCCCCCTATGCTTAAAAAAACGCAAAGCGAGGGCATCGGCAACAAAGCCGACACCCTCGCTGGATGTTCCGTCTTTCTTAGCCGACTTGGAGCGCTCCATACGTAAATATGTATGGCAGTCTGACGGGTATTTCCCGTCAGCCCAGCACAAAGTCAGAGACATGACTTTACACTTCGGCGATCTTGCCTTTCTGTAGTCTTCACCGTTGTCATCCTCGGACTACTTACTCATCAGCATCGCACCTCTACCTCATCGATAGCACGAATATTCATTTAAAGTTACGTCTAAATTATCATAGGTCATAGTGACTAATCAATAGTTTTTTTCATCTCGGATGATTTGTTTTAACACAGCGAGTGCAGCTTGATCGTCAGACTCGACCGCTTTAAAGAAATCACTAAAGAAATGATACAAGACGAATCGTTCGGCGTGTGACGATGTATGGTCTTTAATCGTCAGTAAGACGAGATGACGCAACCGCCGTTTCGTCCGCGTCTCATCAGGCAATTCTTCACATCGATCCTGGAAGGCACGATACACAGAATTGATCAAATCCTCATGTTCATCATACGACCGGTTGTAAGCAACTTGTTCCATCTGTTATATCCCCCCTTTCCATTTGTACCGATGAAACTTGTCGTAACTATACCAACTTAACCAAGAGCGTTCAATCGTTTCGGGTCGTTCTTAACAAAAATCATACGTTAGACTGACTTACGATTCGATGAATGAGAACGTCGTCACATCGAATAGTCCCATATCGGTCAACTTCAAATCCGGGATGACCGGGAGCGCGAGGAACGACATCGTCAAATATGGATTGAAATGACGATGGGCGCCGACGACGTCGAGCGCATCGTTCAACTGTTCGAGTACGTCCGCCACTTCCGCATACGGACGTTTCGTCATGAGTCCTCCAATCTCGAGCGGTAAGACCGCCAGCACCTTCCCTTCTGACACCGCGACGACACCACCGCCCACTTTTTCAAGTGTTTCCGCAGCGAGCAACATGTCGTCCGGGCTTACTCCCGCGATGACGAGGTTGTGGCTATCATGGGCGACCGTCGCCGCGAGCGCACCCCGCTTCAAGCCGAACCCTGTCACCGGGGCCAGGGCCATGTGACCCGTCCCGTGATGGCGTTCGATGACGGCCAGCGTGGCAATGTCTTGGGCGAGGTCGGCTCCGGACGCGTCCGGTGTGAAGACAAGACGCTGTCGCTTCGTCAAGAGACTGTTCGGCAATACTTGAATCACATCGACCGCTTCTTCTTTCACGGCTAAACGGAACGAGTCCGCCGTCAAATCGGGTAGTTTGAGTTCCCCTTTCATCGGTTTCGGCACTTCAATCCCGTCGGCTTCGAACGTCGCCTTACCATCTTTGGCGACGACTTCCCCGTTCACGTAGACGGTTTCGATTTTTACCGATTGGACGTCTGACAAGATAACAAAGTTTGCTCGTTTGCCCGGAGCGACGGCACCCACATCTTTGAGTCCGTATGCCTCGGCCGCGTGCAGACTAGCGACGGCATAGGCCGTCTCTGGTTTGACACCTTGTTTGATTGCCATGCGAATGTTGTAGTCGATCCCGCCTTCGGCGACGAGGTCGTCCAAGTGTTTATCGTCCGTACAGAACAGGAAACGGTGAGCGTTGCTTTCTGTGATGGCCTGGCTGACTTTCTCCACGTTCCGGGCGACCGACCCTTCTCGAATTTGAACATAAAAGCCGCGCCGGACCCGTTCGAGCGCTTCTTCGGCCGTCGTGCATTCGTGATCGGTCATGATCCCTGCCGTCCGGTATACGTTCAGCTGGTCCGGACCGAGGCCCGAAGCATGGCCGTCGACGACTTTCCCGACGTGTTCAGTTTGTGCAATCTTTTGAAGCATATCCTCACTTCCGGACTCGACAGACGGATAGTCCATCACCTCGCCGAGACCGTGGACGCCCGGGTCCCCTAAAAACGGCGCCAAGTCCTCGGCGTATAGCTTCGCCCCGGCGTGCTCGAACGGCGTCGCCGGCACACAGCTCGGGAGCATCATCCGCACGTCGAGCGGCAACCCTTTGGCGTCGGCGAGCATATACTCGATGCCGAGTGCCCCGTTCACGTTCGCAATCTCGTGCGGATCGGCGATGACCGTCGTCACCCCGAGCGGAAGCACCGCTTTGGCGAACTCGTGAGGGGGTACCATCGACGACTCGATATGGACATGCGCGTCGATGAATGACGGTGCGAGCGTCCAAGACGGGTCATGGTATTCGGTCTCCCCTTCGTAGCCGTCCCCAATGGCCACAATATAGCCGGCGTCGATGGCGACGTCGGTGCGAATCGTCTCACGGCTGTAGACGTCGATGACCGCCACATCTTTAAAGACGACCGCTGCTTTCTTTTTTTTCGCCGCGATGTCGATCAAATGTTGTTTCTCCATCTGTGTGTCTCCTTTTTTCTACGTATTTTTACTATCTTAACAAGAATAATCTTTCCGGTGCAATTTCTTTTTCAACTTATGCGACAATGAAAGCATATCCGTTTGAAAGGGGTTACACATATGCAATACAAATTAGGAGAATTGATTCCACATGTTGATGAGACGGTGTTCATCGCACCAGGGGCGCACGTCATCGGCGATGTCACGATTGGCGCCCATTCCGGCGTCTGGTTCAATACGATCATCCGCGGCGATGAAGGACCGATTCAAATTGGTTCGTACGTGAATATTCAAGACGGATCGATGGTCCATCAATATGAAGGGTCCCCGACCATCATCCATGACCGGGTGTCGATTGGACACATGGCGATGATTCACGGATGCGAGATTGAAGAAGGCTGTCTCATCGGTATGCATGCGACCGTCCTCGACGGAGCCAAAATCGGCAAAGGTTCATTCATCGCAGCCGGTGCACTCGTCACACCGAACATGCAAATCCCGGAAGGCGTCATGGTCATGGGCGTGCCCGCCAAAGTCGTCCGTCCGCTCAATGACGAGGATCGCTTCATCATGGAACGGACCGTCAACAAATACGCGAAACGGGCTGAGCAGTACTTGACGACATGCGAGCCACTCACATCGACACAAAGATTGTGAAAGCGTTTACAAGATTCATAAATTGTTAACGATTATCCCGATTTTTCTTCATGTTTCCTTTGTATACTGAGGATGTAGTCAAGCCGACGTGTCGAAAGGGGCCAATTGTAATGTATCCAAACCATGCCGAACTCATGTTAGACTTGTACGCCTCGTCCGTTAACCCAAGCTATTGCCTGCATATCGAGGATTCGTTCGACGATACGCTGCAAGGAACACATCGAGAGGTTTGGGAACGATTGCAATCGGATAATACTAAAGAGGAAGAAACTAAAGTTAAGGGAACGTGAACAAAATGATTCCAACGAATGTCATTCAAGACTGGCTCGCAGCCAAGTTAAAAAAATAAACTGAGCGCTCACATGAACGGCTCAGTCTCATTGACCTATAAATACTGGTCCGATCGTAGTCACCTACGCTCGGACCTTTTCGTTCACTCAAAAATCGTCAAGCAAGCGTCAATCGATTGACGTTGCTTCGTCGGCGGTACGTCTTCGTAACGACCGAGCTGGAGCAGTCCGACAAACGTCTCACCCTCAGCTCCAATCATCTCTTGAAGCCTGGCATCCTCAAAAATACCGCCCGTCCGCCAGACGAGGCCAATCTGTTGCTCACTACATAATAAATGAAAGTTTTGAATCATCGTCGCCGTCGCGAGCAGCGCATCTTTCTTCCCTTTGTCCGTCTCGAAATGTTTCGTCGTCACGTAGACGCAAGCTGCGGCGTTCCGGATGCGTCCCGCGATTTTCTCGCGCTTCGCCTCTGGTCCATCTTGAAACGCCGGTTCGAGCGCCTGAAGCAAGACGTCTTTTCCATCTCCGTTGAACAAATAGAGATTCCACGGTTCGACTTTGTTATGAAACGGTGCCTGATGCGCCGATGCCAACAACCCATAGAGTACTTTCGTCGCAATCGGTTCTTCAGTGAACATCCGAATCGTCCGCCGCGACTCAATCAACTGTTGTCCTGCTGTCTTTTCCATTGAAGTCACTTCCCCCTCTATTCTCTCTATCATCATAATTGAAAACATTTCTCACGTGTAGAAATTTGACCGAAAAGAATGGGAACCTGACGCCTTCCAATCAAGTATATAAAGATGAAGGCTTTTCACGCTCTTTTGATTACGTTTATAGATGACACGGAAAAGGAGAGGATCGCCGTGCCCACACGTTTCAAATTATTTCTCATATGTACGCTTTCGTTCGTCATCTTCATAACAGCATGTCAATCAGCGGCATCGCCCCAAGGAACAATTGTAATGAAAAGTGAAGAAGAACAACGCCAAATCATAGATGAATTTTCGTTCGATGATTACAAAAAATTGTTTGATGACGTGATCATTGAAGCAAATCAGTTCGACGTCGAGGAGCCGTTGCGGAAGTGGATTATTCGAACATTGGCACAAGAGAGGCTGTATTATGAAACCGACTTAACAGATGAACAAGTCATCACTCTCTCGACTGAAGCGATGGAAAAGGATGTCGTATGGAAAACAATCGCAAAAAATCAATACAACATTCATGTTACTGAAGATGAGATTGACCATTACATTCAACAAGGACCGGATCAAAGTGATTTACCGAACCATCTTGCCTACGCGAGCGCGCTTGGGTTATCGCTACAAGAATTAAACCATCAGTTTGACCGAGACATCTATGAAAAAAATACAATTTGGCTTAAGTTGAAATTGGAATTGGAAAAGAAGTATCAGACGGACGATAACAACGAGCTCGTTGACCGATATGAAGAGGAAATCAACGCACAACTAGATTAACTGAATCGATTGATTCGGTGAGGCCATATTAGCCATTCATATAAAAAGGGATTCAGTCTTGTGATGTGACTGAATCCCTTTTCTCTATTGATTTACACCGTCATGTCGATTGCCCGACGACCTCACAGGCGACCAAGTCTTCAAGTGTCTGTCTGCGGACGACGAGACGATGTGTCCCGTCTTTCACGAAGACGACGGCCGGGCGGAGCATCTGGTTATAGTTGCTCGCCATCGAGAAATTGTACGCTCCCGTCGCTTTGACGAGGAGGAGATCGCCAGCTTCGACCGGCGGGATGAGCGAACGGTTCGAGATGATGTCTCCCGACTCGCAGCACGCCCCGACGATTTTTGCTTCAATCGTCTTCGGCTCATCCATCCGTGTCGCCGCAATCACATCATACTCGGCATCATAGAGGGCGGGACGAATGTTATCCGTCATGCCTCCGTCGACCGAGACGTACGTGCGGACACCGCTCACTTCTTTCACCGTCCCGACTTCATAGAGCGTCGCGCCGGCGTTGGCGACGAGCCAACGGCCCGGCTCGATGCCGATTTTCGGAAGCGGCAAGCCGAAGCGTTCTACTTCCGCGACGAGCGTGTCCATCACTTGCGTCATCGTGTCGGCGAAGTCGAGCGGGTCGTCCGACTCGAGATAGGCGACACCGAAGCCACCACCGATATTCAAGACGTCGGCCGTATATCCCGTCTCTTGACGGATCGTCTCGATGAAGTTGACCATCGTCTTGACGGTATTGATGAACAACGTCGGTTCTTGAATCTGCGAGCCGACGTGACAGTGGATGCCTTGCAAGTGCAGACGTTCCGCCTGCAGCGTCGCCTTGATCGCTTCGAGATACGTGTCGTCGTGGGTCGGGAAGCCGAACTTCGTGTCGACCCCACCCGTCTGAATCGCCTCATGGGCGCCTCCGACGACTTGTGGGACGATGCGGAGCAGGACGTCGACGTCGACATCGTGTTCGACCGCGAGGCCCGACAACAGTCCGATTTCGCGCATATTGTCAATCGTGAAATGGGTGATGCCGTTCTCGAGTGCGAACGTGATGTCCTGCACCGTCTTGTTCGACCCGTGGACGTGAATCCGGTCAGCTGGGACACCTGCGTGGAGCGCGACGAACATCTCACCGCGTGAGACGACGTCGATGCTTAAGCCCGCTGCCATCACTTTATCGTACACGGCCGCGATCGACATCGCTTTTGATGCGTAGAGCGCGTATGTGTTCGGATACTTGTCGAGGAACGCGTTCCGGACGAGGCCGAGGCGACGCTCGAGTTCAGGCTCGCTCATGATATAGAGCGGTGTCCCGTACGTCGCTTGAAGTTCACGGACGGACACGCCTTCGATCATACAAACTGATTGGTTGGTGGTGTACATACATTGCCTCCTTCAAAGCGATGCGGGACACGCCATGAGCGTGCGCATAATTGTTCTGAGTTATTGGCGTGCCCGGTGCGGGTCACGTCATCGATTTTCGTGATATGGCCGTACAGCTCCACACGGTCTCCGACTTGAATCGTGTCATCGACGCGCAAGAAACTGTGGCTCATGAAGATGTTGCTGATGAACGGATAGGCCCGTCCTTCGATGTGGGCCGGTAAGAAGCGCCGAGCCCGCATAAGTCCGTCGCCATAACCGACGGAGAGCACGGCGATGCGTTCCTTCGTCTCGGCCGTGTAGCCCGTACCGTAACCGACGTGGGTACCGGCCTCGATGTCATGGACGGCAACGACTTCTGTTTCCCAGTGAAACGCCGGGATGAGCCAATCGACCGGTTCGACCGAGGAATAGCCATAAAGGAAGATCCCCACGCGCACATGGGTGCAATGCCCGAGGCGCGGATCCGCTTGTAGTGTCGCGGCGCTATTGGCCGCGTGCACGATGTCGAACGAATGCCGTTCGATGAGACGATTCGACCAGTCGGCGAACCGTTCCACGTGCACACTGTGTTCGATTTCCGCGTTGTCGGCGTCAGCAAGCGGGAAATGAGTACATAACCCGACGAGGTCGAGCCCCTCGTCTTGGCAAAACGCGACGATGGCCAGCGCTTCCTGGAACGTCTTGGCACCGAATCGGTTCATCCCGACGTCGAGCTTTAAATGAAGGCGGACACCGTCTAACTGATCCCGTTGCGAGACGAGCCAGTCATAGGAACCGATGGCGACGTCAAGATGGTCACGATGGACGATTGCCCAGTCGTAGACCGGGTTCATGACGAGGACGCGCGCTTCCTGAGCTGATGCCCGGACCTCGCTCGCCTCGTCCAGCGTCGTCACCATGAAGTGACGTACCCCTTCTTCGTACAGTGTCGTCACAACTGGCTCCATCCCTAAGTTATAGGCGTTGTTTTTCACGACGGCGAACACCGGTCGGCCAAGTGCTTCAATCCGACGTTTGTTTTCGCGAATCGCATTCAAGTCAATTGTGACTCCCATACAAAAAACTCCTTTATTCTATGACTCCTGCTTTGACGAACGTGATCCAATCGCGGTGTGTCGGAATTTGTCCCGTCACAGCTTCACGGTAACGCGCGAGCATATTCGTCGCGACCGTCTGGACGCCGCCGCCGATTGAGATGTTGTCGATTTCGATGACGCTCGTCACTTCAGCCGCCGTCCCCGTTAAGAAGATTTCATCTGCGACATATAGTTCGTCACGTCCGATGTGGCGTTCGATGACCTCGAACCCTTCCTCACGGGCGAGTTCGATCACCGTTTGACGCGTGATGCCGTCGAGCACCGAGCAATCGAGTGACGGTGTGAAGATTTTGTTTCCTTTGACGAGGAAGATGTTGGCGACGCTCGCCTCGCTGACGTTTCCGTTCATGTCGAGGGCGATCGCTTCATCATATCCATCGCGCACCGCTTCTCCTTTAAGGAGTTGCGAGTTCATATAGTTCGCCGCCGCTTTCGCTTGCATCGGCATCATCGTCGAAGACACGCGACGATACGATGCGACTTTCGCGCGGATACCGACCGTCTTGCTGAAATATTCGCCGAGCGGCCAGCACGAGATCGCGACGTGTACTTTCGTTTCCTGCGTCGGCATGAGTGCCTGCCAAGGTGTGCCGAGGAAAACGAATGGGCGGATGTAACAAGCCTCGAAGCCGTTGCGTTCAATCAATTCGATTGTCGCTTGTTCGAGCTCATCGACCGTGTACGGCAAGTCGACGTGATAGTATGCACACGAACGAACGAGTCGCTCCAAGTGTTCACGGAGTCGGAAGATGGCCGGGCCTTCCTCTGTGTGGTATGCCCGAATCCCTTCGAAGAACCCGCTACCGTAGTGAATCGCGTGTGTCATGATACTCGTGTTCGCGTCACTCGGCTCGATCCAAGCCCCGTCTTGCCACATCCATTGTCCATACTGTTCCATTGTTCAACTCTCCCATTCATTGTTTATATTTTCTGTCTATTATACGTTACAGGGAGCGTAAGTCATCAACAAGTTGTGTTTTTTCTGCGGTTTTTTCATCTTTTTGCTTAATGACACGGGCTGGTGTACCGGCGACGACGCTTCCTGCTGGGACGTCTTGCGTGACGACACTCCCTGCTGCGACGACTGCGTTTTCACCGACACGGACGCCTTCCAAGATGACGGCGTTCGCACCGACCATGACACCGTCTTCAATGATGACCGGGTCTTTTGAAGGTGGCTCAAGGACACCGGCGACAACCGCGCCGGCTCCAAGATGGACGTTCTTCCCGAGCGTCCCACGGGCACCGATGACCGCGTTCATGTCGACCATCGATCCGTCACCGATGACGGCACCGATATTGATGACGGCACCCATCATGACGACGACGTTATTGCCGATTTGAACGTGGTCTCGGATGAACGAACCTGGTTCGATGCGCGCGTTCAATTTCGTCGTGTCGAGCATCGGCACGGCGCTGTTCCGGCGGTCGTATTCGAGATGCGTATCTGTGATGACCGCTGCGTTCGCTTCAACGAAAGCGGCTGCGCGTTCGGCCGTCGTGAGGAATAATTTCGATTCGTCGGTCCCGAATGCTTTCGCCCCTTCGATGTCTAGACCGGCCAACTGACCGTTGACGTATAGTTTGACAGGTGTTTCTTTCTTGGCATCTTTAATGTATTGCGCGATTTCATAAGCGTTTGTGAGTAACATGAGTGGCCTCCTCGTATAGGTTCGTTAAATTATATAGTCCGGCCGGGCGGTCGAGAATCGTCGCCGCCGCGGCGAGTGCCCCGTTCGCGAAGACGCGTTTGGACAGGGCCGTATGTTTCAATTCAAGCATTTCGTCGTCTCCGGCGAAGAGCACCGTATGTTCCCCAAAGATCGTGCCGCCGCGCACCGAGTGCATGCCGAGTTCATCGGCTGCACGCGCTTCGCGACGCGGTGTCCGGTCATATACCGGTGTCACATCGCGTTTGGCTTCGATGGCACGGGCGAGCAATTCCGCCGTGCCGCTCGGTGCGTCGACTTTTTTACGGTGGTGTGCCTCAATCACTTCGATGTCATAACCGAGCGTGAGCGGGACGAGTTGGTCGAGCAACTGTTTCAGGAGCGCGATCCCATAAGACGTATTATACGACTGGAAAATCGGGATCTCCTGAGACGCCGCTTCAATTTTGGCGAGTTCCGCTTCCGAGAAACCCGTCGTCGCGATGACGAGCGGGATTTGCTTGGCTTTCCCGAAAGCGAGCACATCATCTAACAGTGCCGGGTTCGAGAAGTCGATGACGACATCGACGTCGGCCTCGACGTCTTGCAACGAGACGGGATGCTCCCCTCCGGCCGGTGAGACGATGGCCGCAACGTTCAAGTTTTGTGTCCGGGCGACTTCTTCGACGATCTGTCCCATCGCTCCGAAGCCATGAATGAGTAAGTTCACTGTCTCACCTCATTGAACTGCTCCATTGCCGACAACAAGCGGGCCTCGGCCGTCGCGCTCATCGGGACGAGCGGGAGACGTGGTGCACCGAACTCGAAGCCGCGTGCATTGAGTGCCGCTTTGACCGGAATCGGGTTCACTTCCGCGAACAATTCGTCAATGACCGGGAGCAGTCGGAGCTGCCATGTGCGTGCCGTCTCTAAATCTCCGGCGAGGAGCGCTTCGGCTAAAGCGACCGTCGCACCCGGATAGACGTTCGAGAGGACCGAGACGACACCTTGCGCGCCCCAAGCCATATAAGGAAGGATTTGATCATCGTTCCCGCAATAGACTGGGAAGCCTTCCGGCACGTGCGCCATCATTTGAGCCATCACCGAGATATCCCCGCTCGCTTCCTTGAGCGCAGCGATGCGTGGGTGATCGGCGAGTTCCCCAACCGTTGCCGGATCTAGGGCGACACCCGTGCGTGACGGTACGTTGTAGAGCATGAGCGGAATCGGTGACGCGTCGGCAATCGCTGTGAAGTGGGCAATCAGACCTGCTTGCGTCGACTTGTTGTAATAAGGCGTGACGACCATCGCCATCTCGGCTCCGAGTTCGGCGGCCCGTTTCGTCTTTTGAATGCTGAGCGCCGTGTTGTTCGACCCGGTTCCGGCGATGATAACGGCGCGACCGGCAGCGACTTCAATCGCTTTGACGAGAAGCGTCTCGAACTCGTCGTCCGTGATGGTCATGCCTTCACCGGTCGTTCCCCCGATCACCAGACCGCTGACACCCTCTTTAATTTGATCTTGAATCAACGCTTCCCACGCTGTGAGATTTAGCTGACCGTCTGCTTGAAACGGTGTAGCGAGTGCGGTTGCGACTCCTGTGAACATATAATCTCCCCCTTATTTTGTAGCAGTCTGCCCAATCATGCATTGGGCGATTTGGACGGCGTTCGCTGCCGCGCCTTTTCGAACGTTATCAGCGACACACCAGAGATGGAACGTGTTCGGCTGTGACTCGTCGACACGGACACGACCGACGTACACGTCGTCTGTCCCGTTCGCATCGAGCGGTGTCGGATAGACGAGTTCGCCCGGGTTGTCCATGAGGACGACACCTGGCGCGTCCGCGAGCACGGCTTTCACTTCGGCTAGCGTCGCCTCGCGGTCGAGCGTGACCGTGATCGAGACGGCGTGGCTGTTACGGACCGGGACACGGACGCATGTCGCCGTCACCCCGAGGTTCGGCGCGTTCAAAATTTTACGTGTTTCCTCGATCATCTTCTGTTCTTCTTTCGTATAACCGTTCTCTAAGAACACATCGATGTGCGGCAAGACGTTATCGTAAATCGGATACGGATAGTTTTTCGGTTCCTCGCCGCGCGCTCCACGTTCCAAGTCTTCAATCCCTTTTTGACCCGACCCGGAGACGGCTTGATACGATGTGTAAGCGACGCGCGTCAACCCGTATACTTCCGCAAGCGGTGCGAGTGCGACGACCGATTGAATCGTCGAGCAGTTCGGGTTGGCGATGAGTGTCTTGTCCGGGCTCAGTTCGACTCGGTTCACTTCCGGGACGATGAGCGGGATGTCCGCTTGCATCCGGAACGCGCTCGAGTTATCGATGACGATGACCCCTTGTTCACTCAGACGAGGTGCATATTGTTCACTGAGGCTCCCCCCGGCTGAGAAAAGCGCGATATCGATCGGGTCGGCGTAAATCGCGTCCGACAGTTCCCGGATGACGACATCTTTTCCGTTCACGTTCACGGTCTTTCCGGCTGAACGGGCTGAAGCGTAAAGCAATAATTCGTTGATTGGAAACTCGTATTCGGTCAAGACTTCAATCATTTTTTGACCGACGGCTCCGGTCGCGCCGACGACGGCTACATTATACATGGTGACTCCCCCTTATAAATGGAAACGTTCGGCGATGGCTGCGACCGCCGTTTCAACGTCTTGATCGTTAATCGTGTACGAGATGCTGATCTCGGATGTCGTGACTTGATAGAATGGGATCCCGCTTTCACGGAACGTGGCGAACAATTCGGACGCGACCCCGGTCGCGTCACGCATCCCGATGCCGACGACCGAAATTTTCGCATGTTCGGTATGACGGTCAATTTTGATTTGCGGGAACGTCTCGGTCAATTCTGCGAGCGCTTCTTCGAGGAACGCCTCTTCATCGAGCGGACACGTGAACGATAAGAACACTTCTCCGTCGAACGCCGTCTGACTGATCATATCGATATTGACATGACGCTGTGACAACTTCTCGAAAATGTCGGCAACTCCTGCCACCGAATGTGGAATGTGTTTGATTGAGACACTGAGCACGTTCTTCACGACGCTCACGCTCGTCACCGCTTTTTGTTCCATCGCCTGTGTCATATCCATGATCCATGTTCCTCCTTCGCTTGCAAGCGTCTTCCCTACAAAGATGTTCACATCAAATTTTTTCGCGAGCTCTACGCTTCTCATCTCCATCACTTTCGACCCGAGCGCGCTCATCTCCATCATCTCGTCATATGAGACCGTGTCTAGTCGGCGTGCCGTTTTGTGGATACGTGGGTCAGCCGTGTAGACCCCGGCGACGTCTGTATAGATTTCACAACGTTTGCTGAGCACGGCGGCCAAGGCGACGGCCGTCGTATCCGACCCACCCCGTCCGAGCGTCGTCACGTCACCGAACTCGTTGACACCTTGGAAACCGGCGACGATGACGACGTCATACGTCCGAAGTTTTTCTTCTAACACTTCTTTTCGAATCGCCTTGATTTTACTTTTCGTGTGAATACCCATCGTGTCGATGCCGGCTTGTTGTCCGGTGAGCGAGATGGCGGCCACGCCCCGAGAGTTTAAAGCGATGCTGAGCAGGCTGATCGTCTGCTCCTCACCGACCGCGAGCAAGCGGTCAAGTTCACGAATCATCGGGCGTTCCGTAATTTGTTTGGCGAGTGACAAGAGTGAGTCAGTCGTTTTCCCCATCGCGGAAACGACGACGACGAGCTTTTCACCGGCGGCGGCCCGAGTCTGTAAATATTCAGAAATGGCCTGGATTTGTTCAATCGTGGCAACGGAGCTGCCTCCGAATTTCAATACGGTTGTCATCAGGTTCCCCACTTTCATGATGTCCACCAACAGAAAAAGCGGCAGACCGGTAGGAAGCACTCTCCCTACGGTCTGCCGCTTGTACGCGCAGTTGAAAAACGATTAAAGAATCGTTCCGTAGATAGCGCTCCATGGCATTTCATCCATGGCAGTGTAGGCGTTATTCACGACTACCCCAGCCTTCGTTCGTACGCATGCGAACGTCGACTTCGGCGAATTTCCCCTTTCGGCTCGATCCGGAATGCGTCCGTGTCGATCAAGCTTACTCATGTCATTCGCAACCTCTATCTGTCAGTTGTTAGTTTTAGTTATAACAAATGCTTCCCGGCTTGCCAACCTTTTTTTAGAAAAAAGGAAAATTTCAAACAATGGTCACCACGCCTTGTGCATCATCCGATGTGGAATGTCAGCATCTAAAAATTCATCGCCGTACGCCTCGTACCCGAGTCGTTCATAGAACGGGAGTGCCGTCAGTTGCGCCCCTAGCTTGAGCTCGTGTAACTCCCTAGCCCGCGCGACAGATTCGATGGCGAGCATGATTTCCTTGGCATACCCGTTGCCGCGCTTCGTGGCAAGTGTGGCGACCCGTTCGACTTTCCCGACCCCGTCACCGATTGGGCGCAGACGTGCCGTCGTGACAGGCTCAGCGTCCACCATTCCGACAAAATGGATACAGTCCGGGTCGAGTTCGTCATACTCAAGTTCCGGCGCGATCCCTTGTTCACCAATAAACACCGTTTCCCGCACAGACCGGGCCAGTTCAATCAGTTTCGAGTCGTTCCCGTGTTCAATCTTCAACATGATACCATTCCTTCCTGTAGCCGCTTCACAATCTCCGCTGTCGCTCGTTCTAACTCGAGGACAGACTCGAAACGGGCTTGCGCTTGTTTGTGACTGCCGCCCCCTCGACCGATGCCGAGGTCGTCGAGCGTCCGTTTCAAAAACTTACCGATGGCGATGTCGTGTGTCCCGTCATGCATGAGCCACAGCTTCTGTCCCGAGTGGTTCGCTCCGACGGCAATCCGTCCGGTCGCGGCGATGCGTTCGACGATCGTCGTCGTGAGCGTCTCTGCTTCCGTCTTGCCGATGTGGGTGATGACATAATTGTCTTCTTGCAAGAAGGCGGCGACTTTCGCTTTCGCGACGCGGGCCTCGAGCGCCTTCACTTCTTTGTCCCGCTCGAGACGAAGATTCCGTTCTTCGATGACACGGGCGGCGACCGTCTCGTTCGTCGTCGACAACGTTTGGTGAATCGTCCGTAGTGCGGTCCGGGACGAATGGACCGCGGCCAAGGCCCGAAGACCGGCGACGTACGTCAAACGGACGTTACCGCGGACTTTCTTCATCGAGGTCACATGGACGATTCCGAGTTGACCCGTTGAATCCACATGGGTCCCGCCACAGGCGTTGTAATCGAGGCCGTCGATGGCGACGATGCGAACGGTTCCGGTGCGGTCTGTCACTTTTCGTAAACGATCTTGTTCGACTTCTTCGGCTGGGAATTCACGCACATGGACCGGTCGGTTCTCAAAGATGATGCGTTGCACGTCTCGTTCTAGCGACTCGATTTGATCCCAATCGAATGTATCCGTATCGATTTCAAGCGAAGACTCGGATGGTCCAATCCCGAAACTGAGCGTCTGAATGCCATACTCATCTTCTAACAAAGCCGTCAATACATGTTGGGCCGTATGTTGAATCGAGTGGTCGCGACGGACCGCCTCATCGACGACGCCCGTCACAAGCGTTCCAGGTTCGAGCGTACGTTCGATCAAGTGCCAGACGATCTCGTCGACCCGTTGCACATCGAGCACGGGCTCTCCGTTGAGTGTCCCGGCATCCGGTGGTTGTCCCCCGCCTTCTGCATAAAATAATGTGGATTCAAGCGCGATCCATGTCCCGCGCGCATCGGTGCGGGTCTCGGTCACCGTCGTTTCAAATTGCCATGAATTCATTGCTGTCGCCGCCTTTTCTGTAAGATATGTTCAGACAACTAGTCTAATTTGGTCTATAATAAGAAACACTTACTTTCGAAGTCAGGAGCGATATGCATGTTACAGATTGATAAACAATCACCGCTACCTATTTATTATCAAATCGAAGCCTATTTAAAGCAACAAATAGATGCCGGCGAGCTTCAACCCGGAGAATCGATCCCATCCGAACGGGAGTTTTCCGAGCGCTATAACGTCAGTCGGATGACGGTCCGACAAGCGATCACGAACTTGGTCAACGCCGGTTATTTAAGCCGGCAAAAAGGCCGGGGAACGTTCGTCGCCAACAAGAAAATCACGATGGCCTTGTCTGGATTGACGAGCTTCTCAGAAGAAATCAAACATCGGGGCATGCGACCGTTCAGCCGCCTGTTATCGTTCCAGACGATTCCAGCCCCGGCGAAAATCGCTCAAAAGTTGAGCGTGTCTCTTGATACCCCCGTCTATGAGATGCGACGGTTGCGTCTCGCCGATGAGAACGTGCTCGCCCTCGAGACCGCGTATATCCCGGTCGCCTTGTTGCCAGAACTGACCGAGACGGTTGCCGTCGGTTCAATCTATGAGTTTGCCGAGCAGTCCGGCCTTCGATTAAAGAACGCGACCCAAACGCTCGAGGCACGGAGCGCGGGGCCGGAAGAAGCGAAGCTGTTGACGATTTCTCCGAACGCCCCTGTCCTTTTGATCGACCAACGAACGTATCTCGAAAACGGAGACATGTTCGAATATAGCCGTTCCTTGTTCCGTGGTGACGCCTACTCGTTCACCGTCTCCATGGATCGGACGTAAAAAAATGGTTTGCCGCGGACGGCAAACCATTTTTTATTGTGCTTCGTACGTGATGCCGGCAGGGTCATACATATACGTTTCGAGCTCTGTATCGGTCATCGGCTCCACTTCATTGCCCGCATCGGCCTGTTGGACACGATAGCGGACTTCTTCGAGTAACGGCTCGTTCAAGAAGTAATAGAAATGGCCGTCGTTGCCGCGGGCCCCTTCACCGGTCAACTGATACTGGACCGTGTTGTTGAGGGCACCGACGTCTTCGATCAGGCGCATATAGTCGTTTGGACCGAGCGTCGTCTGCATGTTGTCACCGACCGCCTTCAACACCTTGTCATAGTTGTTGATGAGTGAGGTGCCGAGCGCTTGGTCAAGGACCGCGTTGATCACTTCCATCTGGCGCTGTCCGCGTCCGATGTCACCGCGTGGGTCGTCATAGCGGTTCCGGACGTAAGCGAGTGCCTCTTCACCTGACAACTGTTGCAATCCTTCTTCGACTTGGACGACTTCACGGGAAGCGTCATAACTCTTCTGTTCCGACGAGAACGGGACATCGATTTCGACGCCGCCGACGGCATCGATGAAGTCGACGAACCCTTGGAAGTTGAGCGAGACGACGTGATCGATATCGATACCGACCAAGTCTTCGATCGTGTTCGTCGCTACTCGCATCCCGTTGTTCGGGTTCGATTCATCCATCGACCCGAAATAGTACGCATGCGTGATCTTATCTTGATCGAGACCGGTCTTGCCATACGGGATGTTGAAGCCCGTGTAGTCGATATTGACGTACGAGTCACGCGGGATGCTGAGCATCGTCGTCTGCTTATTTTTCTTGTTCAAAATGACGACGATCATGACGTCTGAACGACCGTACTCCCCGCGTGCTTTCTTTTGCGGGGACAAGTCCGTCCCGAGCACGAGGAAGCTCTCGGTGTCCTCTTTATCGAATCGCGTCGGTTCGAGGGTCGGATCATCCTCAAGTGTCACTTGCGTACCGGACAACATGTTATGTGCTTTATAAAACGCTGTCCCATACATGCTCGAGCCTACGATGACGGCAATCAATACGAGGGCGCTGAACAGCTTATAAAACGCAGACGGGCCTTTGCGACGTCTACGAGCCTGGGTTCTTGAATTCATGATTTTCTCCTTCACGGTCGATTGATATGAGCTTCACCTATTATAGAGGAATCCTCGACTTTTGTCGAAAACGTTTTGATTACAAATCCATTTCCATACAATTTCCCACAGTTGGCCATAAAAAAACCTGGAGACACTTGTCTCCAGGTCGTTAAGCTCGGATGGAAAAGAATCGGTCGGCCGCTTCGCTGCCACGTGCCTGTAACACGTCACTGCATCCTGAAGCCGCTTCGGCGTCGAGCACGATGGTGACGCTTGGATGCGCCTGTAAGATGGAAGCCGGCCACTCGATCGTCGGTACGCTCTCAATCATGTGGTGCACGGCTTCCGCTTTACGAGCACCTGTTGCGACGAGTACAATTTCTCGCGCGTTCATGATCGTATCGAGCCCCATCGTGATGGCATGTGTCGGCACTTCTTCAATCGTGTCAAAGAAACGACGGTTCGCTTCCCGCGTCGACTCGGTCAGTTCGGTCACGTGCGTCTTCGCATCGAGCGCGGTACCCGGCTCATTGAAGGCGATATGTCCGTTCTCTCCGATGCCGAGCAATTGAAGATCGACCCCAATCGATCGGACGAGCTGTTCGTATCGTGCCGCTTCCGCTTCCGGATTTTCCGCGTCCCCACGAGGCACATGGCTCTCTTTGAACGGGACGTCATTGAACAGGCGTTCTTCCATGAAGTGATGATAACTTTGCGGATGACTCGATGCGAGTCCGATGTACTCATCTAAATTGACGCTGGTCACATGACTGCAGTCAAGCTTGTCACGTTTGAACATCTGATACATGCCGACCGGCGTGCTCCCCGTCGCCAGCCCGAGCACGAACTCTCGTTTCCCAGCCAATCGTTCAGTGATGAGTGTATAAGCGATCGTTTCTGCATCTGTCGGTGTTTTCGCAACTAGTATGTTCATTCCATATCCTCCTTCGAATAAGCGATACGTCCTTGAAGAATCGTTGTCGTGACCGACAGCGCATCGTCCCAAATGACGAGGTCCGCATCAAAGCCAGCCGCAATCGATCCTTTTTTCGTCAATCCGAATTCACGCGCTTGGTTCGTCGAAGTCATCTTCACCGCTTCAGATAATGTGCATCCTGTGAACGTGACCACGTTTCGGAACGCCGCGTCCATCGTCAAGACGCTACCGGCCAAGTTTCCGGCTTCAAGGCGGGCTGCCCCGTCCGCAACGATGACCGGTTGGCCTCCGAGTTCATAGCGACCGTCCGGAAGCCCTTTCGCCCGCATCGCGTCCGTAATGACGACGAGCCCGTCCGCCCCCTTCATGCGATAGGCGAAGTCGACCATCTCGTGACGGCTGTGAATCCCGTCTGGAATGATTTCGACCATGACGTCCCGCTCCAATAAACAATAGCCGACCGTTCCCGGCTCCCGATGGTGAAGTCCGCGCATCTGATTGTATAAGTGCGTCGCATGTTTGACGTTCGCTTCCTTGTTCTCGGCGAACGTGGCGTTCGTGTGTCCGGTCGACCCGACCGCCCCGGTCTCAAGCATCGCTCGTTCGAGTTCACGTGCCCCTGGACGTTCCGGCGCATACGTGACGAGACGGATGTGCCCGCCGGCCTCCTGTTGCCATGTCCGGAACTGCTCCGCGTCGGGGTCGATAATATATTCTGCCGGTTGCGCCCCCGCGTTATCGACGTTGACGAACGGTCCTTCTAGATGGATACCGACGAGCGACGTGTCTCCCGCCTCGATGACAGTCCGGGCTGATTGTAGCGCCTTCGTGATGGCAGTCGGTGACTGCGTGATCGTCGTCGCAAAGAATGATGTCACTCCTTCAGCAAGCATCGACTTGGCGAGGTGACGCAATCGGTCTTCATCCGCATCCATCGTGTCGACGTCATACCCGCCGTGGATATGAACGTCAATCATGCCCGGCGTCACAAGCGCCCCGTCCACATCGAGCTCCGTCTCACCTTCTGCTCTATACTCATCCATCGAACCGACGCTCTCAATCGTCGCTCCGTCGAACCGGATATATCCTCGTTCCCATGTCTTGTCCCCCGAAACGATCTGTGCGTTGATGATCACCATGATTGGTCATCCACCTTTCCTCAAGTAGCTTCATCGTCATCATAACAAAAATAAGTATAGTTGTATAGACCAATTTTGTTTAATAAAAAGGATTGATTCCCTCAATCCTTTGCCCGACTTATTCATGCCTAAAACAACAAAAGTTGACGTCAGTGACATCAACTTTTGCAGGTTATGAGATCTCGTTCATGAGCGGTTTCCCCTCATACCGTTTGACGATATGAATGAGACGCATGAACAACAAGACGGCGCCTGCCGCAAGACCTGCGATCAACCCGATCCAGTAACCGTCCGGTCCGAAGCCGAACTGTTCGGCGAGTGTATAGCCGAGCGGGAGACCAATCACCCAATAGGCGATAAGCGACAAGACGAGCGTCACGTTCACGTCTTTGAAGCCACGCAAAATCCCTTGAATCGGTGCGGCGACCGCATCCGACAGTTGGAAAAAGACCGCGAAGATCATGAAGTGGGCCGCGAGTTCCACGACGGCCGCGTCGTTCGTATAAATCGCGGCAACCCGTTCATTTTGCCAGAACAAAAGACCACCCGAGAAGAGCGAGACGGCCAGACAGAGTACGATCCCGATTTTAGCATAGCGCACCGCGTCCTTGAGTCGCCCGGCCCCGAGTTCGTACCCGACGACGATCGTGAGCGCGCTCGATGCCGACAACGGCAACATATAGACGAACGAGGCGAAGTTGATGGCCGCTTGGTGGGCCGCGACGATATTGTCACCATAGGCGCTAAGGAGCAATGTCACTGCGGCGAAGATGCTGACTTCGGCAAAAATGGCGAGACCGATCGGCGTGCCGAGCTTGAGCAACTCTTTTTGTCTCGGCCACATGAGACGTTCCACTGAACGCAGGAAGCGATATTCGAGGAACGGTTTTCCGTTCCGGACGAACGCGAACGCCATAAAGAACAGCAACCAGTAGGTGATCGCTGAGGCAATTCCGGCCCCGACACCGCCGTATGCCGGCACACCAAGTTTTCCAAAGATGAAGATGTAGTTTAACCCGACGTTAATGGGTAACCCTAATAATATAAGCAGCATCGAAATTCGTGTTTTGCCGAGCGAGTCCATGAGTGTGCGCAGCACGTTGAACAAGAACATCGGCAATACTCCGAATCCGAGTGCGAGCAAATACCCTTTGGCAATCCGTTTGCCTTCTTCACTCAGCCCCATGCCGTCGACAGCACTTGGGACGAGAAAGAAGCCGAGAACGAGCGTCGCGACGCTCAGCCCGATCGCTAAGTAAACACCTTGATACAGTGTCCGTTGAATCTGTTGGATGTTGCGTGCCCCGAGCGCCTGCGCGACGATCGGTGCGACAGCGAGCAAAATCCCGCTCAACCCCGTATAGACGGGCATCCATAGACTCGACCCGACACCGACGCCTGCCAAATCGACGGCACCGGCACGGCCTGACATGACCGTGTCAAAAAAGCTGATTAAGTAAAAGGACACTTGTGTCACCAAAATCGGGAAGAAGATGGTGAAGAACAGTTTAATTTTTTCATTAAGTGAATGTGTTTGATACATGGACAACCTCATCTCATTTCAGAAAGGAAAAATTAGAATGAATCAACGGAATGCGGAGAAATTAAAATACGAGCTTTTGGAGACGTGGAACACGTTCAATCATTATATGACCGAGGCGCTCACGTTCCAAAACAGCGAAGACATCCACCAAGCGCGGGTCCATCTTCGGAAACTATTGACGTTCATGCAACTGTACGACACGAAACCTTCCACGTATCGTCAGTTGAAACAGTTGATGGAGGCGCTCGGTGCAGTGCGTGACGGGGACGTTCTGCTCGAAGGGCTCGCTGTCGAGACCGAGCTCGAGCAGGCTTTCGCCGATCACGTCGAAGCGAGCCGCGCCAAAGACCGCACGATTTTAAATACGCGCGTCACGGAGAAGATGACCCCATCGCTCGACCAACAAGTTCGCCGCTTTATCGGAGGACAGTTGTTCCGTGCCTTCAAAAAGCAGGACGCCTCGTCATTTATCGATAAAGCGAGGAGCGACCGCAAACGACGGATCGACGCCCATCACGATGCGACGGAGATGTCCGACCGGCTCGAGACGCTCCACAAAGTCAGGCTCGCCGTGAAACGAGAGCGCTATTTGAACGAGTACTTATTGAACTATGAGACGAAAGCCTCAAAAGATCAAATTCAAAAACTGAAGCGGCTCCAGACCGAGCTCGGCGACATGAACGACCGACATCAACTGTTATTGCGTTGGAGCGATTTCACACCGCCCGCCGCCTTGGCCGACGATTACGAACAAGTCGTGCACGAGCTGCAATCTCGGCTCGACGAATCGGTCGACGCCATCCAGCTTTAGCGGGACGTGTAGCGTTCGACGAGCAGTTCGAGCAGTTTCATCCCGGCAATCGAGTTCCCTTTCGAGTCGAGCGCCGGTCCGAAAATCCCGAAGCCGACATCGCTCAGTCCGAGCTCGTGTTTACCGGTCGCAAGGATGGCCCCGGACACCCCGCTCTTTCCCGGGAGACCGACACGGACGGCAAATTCCCCCGACGCATCGTACATGCCGCACGTCGTCATGATCGCTTTGACGATTCGGACGACGCGACGCGGGATCAGCTCTTCGCCCGTGACCGGGTCTTCCCCGTTGCCCGACAAAATTCGGCCAATGCGGGCCAAGTCAAAGCAATCGATTTCAATCGCACACTGCTTTGTGTACACGTCGATGATTTCATCGACATCACCCTCGACAATCCCGTGATGGCGCATGAAATAGAGCAAGGCCCGGTTCAAGTCGGTCGTCTCGTATTCCGAGCGGGCGACTTTTTCGTTATACGTGATTTCCTCCACCGGCACGTCGAGCAACGTCGCCAAAAACTGGCGGAACTGATAGATTTTCAGTTCCGCCGTGTCCCCTAAAATCATGCTCGTGACAGCGAGCGCCCCTGCATTGATCATCGGATTGAGCGGCTTTGACGGCACCGTCTCTTCAAGCTTGGCAATCGAGTTGAACGCGTCGCCGGTCGGCTCCATCCCGACTTTCGAGAACACGTAATCTTCTCCAAACTCCATCAAGACGTAACATAGCGTCAACGCCTTCGAGACGCTTTGGATTGTGAACTTATGGTGGACGTCCCCCGCATGAATATATGAACCATCAGGCAAACAAATCGCCACGCCGAGCAAATCATCCTGTACATGCGCGAGCTCAGGAATATAGTCGGCGACTTTCCCTTGTGCTGTGTACGGACGACACTCATCGACCAAATGCGCCAACTGTTGTTCCAATACGTTCATCCAATCACCCCATGTCCGATAGTTTTCAACCGGGTCATCTTATCATATTCGAAGACGGTTAACCATCAAGTGGTCCGTCTTCCTTTTCTGGCTTATACCATTCCTCATCAGCCCAAAGGACCGACGGGCTGTCTTCATCTCCGTCGAGCTTCTCTCCGTACCGATTCATCGATGCGATGAAGGCAATAATGCCGACCACGACGATTGTCGCCGTTATGCCGAACCAAACCATATAGAGCCTCTCCTTCCCAATCGTGACGAATTTGTCTAGAACCATGTGAGACTTATCCTATGTCTACGTCAATATTCTCGGTACCGTTAGGAAGAACACTACATAGAAATGGGTGAATGGATTGAACAAAATTGCAATTATCGGTGGAGGAATTACAGGCATGGCCGCCGCCTATTACGCGAAACAAGCCGGGGCGCACGTCACCATGTACGAAGCGAGCGATCGAATCGGTGGAAAAATCAAGACCGTCTATCAAGACGGCTTCGTCTTAGAATGCGGACCGGACGGATACATGGCCCGAAAACCGACATTGACCGAACTGATCACCGAGCTCGGACTCGACGACCATCTCGTCCGGTCGATGACCGGGACATCGTACATTTATGTCCGCCAACAGCTTCGACAAATGCCGGACGGATCGGTCATGGGCATCCCGACCAAGTTTTGGCCGATGGTCAAGACCGATTTGTTCACGTGGCGCGGTAAACTTCGGGCCGGGATGGACCTCGTGCTGCCACGCGTCTATACGGGAACAGACATCTCGCTCGACAAATTCTTCCGGACCCGGCTCGGATCAGAAGTCGTCGATGCGATGATTGAACCGCTTCTCTCGGGAATCTACAACGGGACGCTCGACGATATGAGCATCGAGTCTACTTTCCCTCAGTTTATCACGATTGAACAAAAAACACGCAGCCTGATTCTCGGTATGAAAGCATTGACACCACCTGTTCAAGCCGGCGTCAAGCCACGTGAAGCCGGGAAGTTTCTATCCCTTCAGCAAGGTCTCGGCGTCCTCATCGAGGCGCTTCGCCCGTCGATTGACCGCCTCTATACAGAGACGAAGGTCGCGTCGGTCCGGCCCCATGAAGTCACCCTCGCCGACGGGACGACCAAGTCGTTCGACGGCATCATTTTGGCCACTTCGCCGAATGCGCTCGGTCCGATCCTCGGTCTCCCGGAAGCAGAAAAATTGTCCGAGTTGAAACGGACGTCTTCCATCACCGTGCTCGCGGCGTTCGATGAAAAAGAGGTCACGTCACTCGACGGGACCGGTTACGTCATCGCCAAAGCGGAAGGGAACGCCTTGACGGCCTGCAGTTGGATGCATAAGAAGTGGCCCCACATGGCACCAAAACATAAGGCGCTCTTACGCGTCTACATCGGATCTGAGTTCGTTCCCGATTTGTTGACGGAATCCGACGAGACCATCGCCGACTTCGCGCTGCGTGAACTGCGGAAGATTCAACACGTCGGTACCCCGATTTTCACAAAAGTCGAACGGCACATCGATACGATGCCGCAATATGAGGTCGGTCACAAACAATACGTGCGCGCTTTCGAAGAGCAGCTGTCCACACTCGACGGGATCGAGGCATGTGGTGCCATCTTGCATGGCGTCGGTCTCCCCGACTGCGTCGACTCGGCCAAACAGGCCGTCTCCCGGGTGATGGCGAGACAGGCGGTGTCCGTATGAAACGAGTCGACTACAACGAAAATCCATTCATCGTCATCTGGGAAGTAACACGTGCCTGTGCGCTATCGTGCGTCCATTGCCGAGCCGAGGCCCAGTTCCATCGCTATCCGGGTGAACTCGATACCGAGCAAGGCAAGGCACTCATCCGAGACATCCAGGCGATGGATAATCCGATTCTCGTCTTCACCGGGGGCGACCCGCTCATGCGTGAGGACTTGTTCGAACTGACCGAATATGCCGCTTCGCTCGGCATGCGTGTGTCGATGACCCCGTCGGCGACACCTCGTGTGACCCATGACGCCGTCAAACGGGCGAAAGACGCCGGCTTGACGCGCTGGGCGTTCTCACTCGACGGTCCGGATGCCAAATCGCATGACTACTTCCGGGGAACGCGTGGCAGTTTTGAACGGACGCTGCGTGGCATCTCATACTTCCGAGAAGAAGGGATGTCATTCCAAATCAATACGACGGTCACGGAGTATAACGTCGACCAACTCCCGGAAATCGCCAAACTCGTCGGTGAACTCGGCGTCTCGGTATGGACGTTGTTCTTCCTCGTGCCGACCGGTCGCGGGTCACTCCTCCAGCCGATCTCGCCAGAACGGCATGAAGATGTACTCCGTTGGGCGTTCGCGTTGCAAGAGCACGTCCCGTTCATCATCTCGACGACCGAGGCCCAGTTTTATCGGCGCATCGCCCGGCAAGAGAATTTGAAACGAAAACAAGTTGGATTGCCGCCCATCGGCCATCCGCATGACGACCTCGCCAAGGCGCCTCGCGGCACGAATGACGGGAACGGCTTCGTGTTCATCTCGCATACGGGCGACGTCCAGCCGTCCGGCTTTTTGCCGATCACGTGCGGCAACGTGAAAGAGACACCGCTCGCTGAGATTTATCGGCACCACCCGGTCTTCAAATCGCTGCGTGACCCTGATACACACCACGGGAAATGCGGCTACTGTGAATATCGATACGTCTGCGGAGGGTCTCGGGCCCGCGCTTATGCCGTCACCGGCGACTATAAGGCCGAGGAACCGTACTGCGTCTATCAACCCGAACCGATTGCATAAACAAAGAGCGCCGGCGTCAGCCAGCGCTCTTTCGTGATTCAGTGAGTGACCGTCGCGGGACGAAGCGTCAACTCGTCGTTCTCGACGTCGATGACGACCGTCTGGCCGTCCTCGATGTCTCCGGCGAGAATGCTACGGGCGAGTTTCGTCTCAATCGTCCGTTGTACGTACCGGTTGATTGGACGGGCCCCGAACTGTGGCTCATACGCCTCGTCGGCGATGAACACCTTCGCGGCATCCGTGATCTCGATTTGAATCGAACGCGCCGTCAAGCGACTGCCCATGCGCGCGACCGCTTTTTCGACGATTTGGCCGATTTGAGCCCGCGTGAGTGGATGGAACAAAATCGTCTCATCGACCCGGTTCAAAAACTCGGGACGGAAGTGGCGGCGGAGCCGCTCGATGACTTGGCGTTCTTCCGCCTCATCGATGACGCCATCTTTCGCCGCTTCGAGCAAGATGTCGGCCCCGATATTCGACGTCATGATGACGATCGTGTTTTTGAAGTCGACGACACGCCCGTGTGAGTCGGTCAAGCGACCATCGTCGAGCAGTTGCAGCAAGATGTTGAACACATCGGCGTGCGCTTTCTCGACCTCGTCGAGCAGGAGAACCGAGTACGGGTTGCGGCGGACCGCTTCCGTCAACTGGCCGCCTTCTTCATAGCCGATATAACCCGGAGGTGCCCCGACGAGACGCGACACGGCGTGTTTCTCCATATACTCGCTCATGTCGAGGCGAACGATATGGTCCTCCGAGTCGAACATCGCTTCGGCGAGCGCTTTCCCGAGCTCGGTCTTCCCGACACCGGTCGGTCCGAGGAACAAGAACGAGCCGATCGGACGGTTCGGATCTTTGATGCCGGCCCGAGCCCGAATGACGGCGTCGCTGACGAGCCGAATCGCATCGTCTTGTCCGAAGACGCGTTGATGAAGTACCGTCTCGAGGTTGAGCAACTTATCTCGTTCTCCTTCGGTCAATTTCGTCACAGGGATGCCCGTCCATTTCGAGACGACCTCGGCAATCTCTTCCTCGGTCACTTCTTCCCGGACGAGTTCACGTGTCACCGAACCAGCGAGCCGCTCTGCTTCTGCAAGCTCGCGCTCGAGTTCCGGGATGCGGCCATATTTGAGCTCGGAGGCCCGGTTCAAATCGTAACGGCTCTCGGCTTCTTGCAGTTCAAGTTTCACTTTTTCTAAATCCCCACGGATATGTTGGACACGATGGGTCGACTCTTTCTCGTTTTCCCAGCGGAGTCGAAGCGCGTCGGACTGTTCGCGGATCGAGGCGAGCTCTTGCTGCAACGCATCGAGTCGTTTCTTCGAGGCGTCATCGCTCTCTTTCTTCAGGGCCGCCTCTTCGATCTCGAGTTGCATGACGCGGCGCACGAGTTCATCAAGCTCGGCCGGCATCGATTCCATCTCCGTCCGAATCATCGCACACGATTCGTCGACGAGATCGATCGCCTTGTCCGGCATGAACCGGTCGGTGATATAGCGGTTCGATAACACGGCCGCTGCGACGAGCGCGTTGTCGTGAATGCGGACACCGTGGTGAATCTCGAAGCGCTCTTTTAATCCACGCAAGATCGACACCGTGTCTTCGACGTCCGGTTCGTCGACGAGCACTTGTTGGAAGCGGCGCTCGAGCGCTGGATCTTTCTCAATATATTGCCGATATTCATCGAGTGTCGTCGCACCGATACAGTGGAGTTCACCGCGGGCGAGCATCGGTTTGAGCATGTTCCCGGCGTCCATCGCGCCTTCGGACTTACCGGCCCCGACGATCGTGTGCAGTTCATCGATGAAGAGGATGATTTTCCCTTCCGCTTCTTTCACTTCGTTCAAGACGGCTTGGAGCCGCTCTTCGAACTCGCCGCGATATTTGGCCCCTGCGACGAGCGAACTCATATCGAGACTGAAAATCGTCTTGTCTTTCAAGCTCTCCGGCACGTCGCCGCGGACGATGCGTTGGGCGAGCCCTTCGACGATCGCCGTTTTCCCGACGCCTGGTTCCCCGATCAAGACCGGGTTGTTTTTCGTCTTCCGGCTCAAGATACGGATGACACGCCGAATCTCGCTATCGCGCCCGATGACGGGATCGATTTTGCCGGTCTTCACTTCTTGGATCAAATCGCGTCCATACTTCGTCAAGACGTCATACGTCGCTTCCGGTGATTTTGACGTGATCCGTCGATTGCCCCGGACGGCGACGAGTGCCTCACGCAATCTCTCCTCGGTCACACCTTTGCGCTCGAGCATGTTCTGTGCTTGACTCTTGTTCATGATGATCCCAAGCAGAATATGTTCGACCGAGACGTATTCATCGCTCATCCCTGTCGCTTCACGTTCCGCCGTCGTCAACACGTTCAACAACGAGGCCGAGATCATCGGCGTCGTCGGTGTTTGAAGTTTCGGTGCGTTCTTGAGCGCCATCGCGACCTCGGCCTCGATATCAGCGACACTCAGTTCCATTTTTTGCAGTAAGAGCGGCGCGATGCCGTCCGTTTGTGAAATCATCGACGCCAAGACGTGCCATTCGTTCATCTCGCTATGGTGGTACTGTTTCGCAAGTGCCTGCGAGCTGACGATACCTTCATGTGCTTTATCGGTAAATCGATTGAAATCCATTCTGCTTCCTCCTTAGGCTCAGCGTTCGAGTTGTTCGTAAACAGATCGGTGGGCGGCGTCTAGCGGCAAATCGACTTCAAGTTGGACGAATAGATCCGATCGGACTTTCGAAGCGGTCATGAATCCACGTCCCGGGATGCGCATCCGTTGACCAGGCCGCGACCCCGGTTTGACTTTCAGCTTGACCCGACCACCATCGAGTGTCGCCACGACGACTTCCGCGCCGTCGAGGAAAGCGAGCGGACGCAACCGTTTGACGGTGATGACGTTCGCCCCTTCGCGCCGGTACATGTCGTCATCGGTGAAGTGGAGCTCGACGTACACATCGCCTCGATCGCCCGACTGTCCGACTTTACTGCTTTTGCCTTTGAGCCGCAGCTTTTGTCCTTCATGGGCGCCTTGCGGGATTTTGACGTTGACCGTCCCCGTCTGTAGGCGCAGGCTCACTTTGGCATCACTCGTCAACTGACTGAGCGGGACATTGACTCGGACCGTCTCATCGAGGTCTTCTTCGACCGCCTGGTCAAAGAAGCTGCCAAACATGTCCTCAAAACCGAATGTGCGCGACGTCGTTCGTGACCCACCGCCGAATTGACGGAACAAGTCCTCGAATTGGGCCGATCCTTCCCCGTACCCATCACCGCTGTACCCTCCACCGAACGTCGGTCCTTCCGGACTTCCGTAACGGTCATAGTTCGCTTTTTTGTCAGGATCGCTCAACACGTCAAAAGCCTCTTGGATTGCTTTGAACTTGTCTTGGGCACCCGGATCTTTATTCACGTCCGGATGGTATTGTTTTGCCAACTTTCGATACGCTCGTTTTATGTCTTGGTCGGATGCCTGCTTCGGCACGCCAAGGACGTCATAATAGTTTTTTGCCATCTCGTTTCACCTCACCTATCCCTTTCCCGATTCTGTTAAGTCTATTCTACCGATTTGGTCAAAGAAGGTCAAAGAATTTCCTCGTTACTTGTCATACGAAAAAAAGAAGGCATTCGTTTCATCACGATGCCTTCTTATCGGTTAGAAATATACTTTCGGACTATCCATGCCCTCTTCAAACACGATCGTCACTTCTTGTTCGCCACCGAGCGAGGTGACGTTGATTCGGACCGGTACGTTCCGGTTGTATTCCCAGCGGTTCTCGAGCAGGCCGACGACGTGCTGCGTGAAGCCGACGAGTTCGGCTCGGCTATAGAACTGGATCGGAATATCGATCTCAATCCGTGACAATTCCCCGTTCTGATAAAAACCTTTCCCGATCATCCCGCTGAAATCTGGGAACACATCAGCGATTCGGTCGCTGAAGAGGGAGAATTTTTGAGCGTCATCGCGCACTTCCGTCGTCGCTTTGGCGGACGGGAAGTAATAATACGTCTCGTCGACATCTTTCCAATCACTCGCCGTCACCTCGCCAGCCGTGCCAACGAATGCCGATTTGACATAGTTCCCCGGCGTCGGTGACCCTTGCGACGCTTTCATATACAATGCGACGTTGATATCGAGATCTTTGAAGTCCTCACGTTTCCGCAACTGGGCGACGAGTTCATTCGCCATGCGTTCTCCTTCAGCGATGACTTTCTTCTCGTCCAACTTTTCCGTATACGTCGGACCGAAATTCGGCGCTTGGAACACGTACTCCCGGTTCAAAATCAAAGCGAATGAAACACCGCCGAGTTGATAGCCGTTATCCGTCTTCGTCATATAGTTCTGTTCGACGAGCGACGCCAAATAGAGTGGCGACTTTTTATTCTCCTCGACGAATTGGTTTTCGGCCACTTCGGCCGTGCCGTTCGCATACGCCGGGTTGAGCGGGACGAGCCCTTCTGCCGTTTTGTCTTTACGGCCAAGCAGACGCGAGACATCTTCACTCGTCAATAGCTGTCCTTCTTGGTACGCATAGTTTTCCGGTTTGAATGCGCCGGTCGAATGGCGCATGAGGCCGAGCTCCACTTCTTCGAGCTCGAGCGACGAGCTCACTTGGCGCTGGGCCAAACCTCGGGCTGCCGCCGGTTTAAATGGAATGACCATCTGGTAATATGAATCACGCGCTTGAATCGCTTCTGTGACGCCTTCGGCTGCCGTCTCTTCACCCGTCGGTGTGACTTCCTCTTCCCCCATCGGGATTTTCATCGAGCACCCGCCGAGGAAAACCGTCGCGGCGAGAGCTGGGATAATCAATTGTTTCCATTTCATCTATGTCTGAACTCCTTTGATGATTCGATTCGTTACACTTCGTCCATTATAACAAAATCGTCCGTCGAAAAAAGTGTCGAAGCGGCATCAGTCCCGATTCAAAGAAAAGCACCCCCCGACTCGTGTCGGAGGGCGCCTGCGATCATGCTTTTGTGGATGGACGGCGCCGATGCGTCACGAACAAGAGCCCGAGCACGATTAAAACGAGACCAATGACCGTCCCCCACGTTTCTGTCGAACCTGTCATCGGTAGTGTCGCTTGGTCAGGTGTCACCGGGGTCGTCGGTTCAGGCACATACACAGATTCGTCGCGTTCAGGTTCCGGGATGGCTTGTTTCACATGCACCGTCGCCTCGGCCGTTCGGGACACACGCGCTTCACGATTGACCTCGAACGTGAACGTCGTCCGGTTCGTCAGTACTGCGCCCGCTCGCACATCATAGGATGGTAACAACACTTTCTCCACTTCAAGCACGACTTCCTCACCTGGGATGAGTCCGTTCTCGACTTCAGCGAGAGCCTGCATGCCGTCTCGAAGCGTCTCGGTCGTCTCGCGCTGTTCTTTGGTCGTCAACGCCCCGCTCGTCCATTCATCGATGACATCGACAAAGTACAAGGTGACATTCGACGTGTTTGTGATTGTATACGTATAGCGAATCGCCTCGCCCGGGTGCACCGTCCCTGGGCTCGCCACTTTCGTGACCGTGAAATCAGCTTGGTTCAATAAGACGATCTGTTGACTCTCGGCATCGACGATCCGTCCATAGGAATCGGTCGCACCGACCCGGAACACGTTCCCGATCTCAGGAGCGTTCGTCCGGTCATAGTCGCTCGGGATTGTTAAGTTGACCGTCGCCTCGACGCGTTCACCTGCCGCGAGGCCGTTCTCCCCGATGAGCGCCATCAACTGCTCACGCACGTCGGCATTGAATGCTTCGACCTTGTCAGCATCGATGTCGCCGCTAAAGAACTCATCTTCGATGGAGGTGATCATGAGCGCCGTCTCGCCTGTGTTCTCGATGACGAACGTATACGGAATCACTCCGCCGACGACGGCTTGATCAATATTTGCCTCTTTACCGACCTCGAGACCAATCGTCTCATTCGGTACGACCGTGACGGTCGCCTCGGCACATTCGGCCGGAATCAATTCATCTGCTCCTTCAACACCGATACAAAACGTATTCGTCACCACCGTCTCATCTGTCACGTCTGGTGCGAACACATCGAACTGGATTGTCGTCGTCCCGACCGGTATCGTCGGAAACGTCCAATCGAAGGCGGGTGGTCCACTCACGGTCGTCGGGGGTACCGACCCTTCCGGACCGAGAACTTCAACCGAGTCCGCGACGACGGTCAACGCTTCCGGGACCGTGTTGGATACGGAAAAATTATCGACAGGGGCGCCCGTCACATCGATGACGAGCCGATACGTCACTAAATCTCCGCCTAACACACGCTCGATTGGCCCGTCGGCACCGAGCACCAATTGATCGATGGCAACTACTGGGGTGGCGGAGGGTGCGGTCACTTCTTCTGTGACAGGTTCTGGCTCTGATTCAACGAGCGGAGGCTCGACCGGTGTTTCAACGTCCGGAACTGTCTCTGTCCCGTCATCACCCGGCTCAGTCGACTCGCCCGCAAGTTCCTCAACATGAAATGCATAGACGGCGTCCGGGAACGAATAAGGAACGCCCTCACCATTATATAACGTGACTTGATCGATGGTCGTAACGTCAACGTCGGCGGCATCCAACATGAACCGCCAAATCGTTGACGATTCACGCGCCCCGTAGTACGTCACGTCGTCGTAAATCAGGCTTGCGTCGTCGTACGCTTCGATTTCTTCAGGGCTCAAATCAATTTGTGCATAAATTGGCGTTGGTGTCATTGTCGTGTTCGCATAAATGCCATTCGGTGCCCACATGCCAATCAATACGAGGACGAATGTGATGAGTGCAAAGATGCGTCGGTTAGTGTTTCGCATGATGGTCCCCTCCTCTAAGGTGTCTGCCAAACTGTGACGACTGTCTGCGATGACACGCTCCGGCACGGGAGAGGGATAGAGGATGATTGTGCGCGAGTCGTGGTGTGAGTTCTTGGTGTCAAAAAGTATTTGTAGATACTATTCATTACCCTTCGCACGTTCTCACGAACCCGCCGTCATCCTAAAACGGTTGAAAATTAGGTCAATGAAAAAAGGCCTTCCACACGGAAGACCTTTCCTTCAAGATTGTTCTGCCAAGAAGGCGAGCAACGCCGCCTCGTCCCACACTTCGATGCCAAGCGATTCGGCTTTCGTCAGTTTCGACCCGGCTTTCTCGCCGGCGACGAGAAGGTCGGTGTTCTTGCTGACGCTTCCCGTGACACTCGCACCGAGCAATTCGAGCTGCTTGCCGGCTTCCCCGCGCGTCATCTCATGCAGTTTCCCGGTCAAAACGACCGTCTTGCCGGCGAGCGGCGCATCAGCGTCAGCGACCGGTCGTTTCGTACCTTTGAACGTCAGGTTGACACCTGCCGCGCCGAGGTCACGAACGAGGTCACGAGCTTCCGGCTTCTCAAAGTATAAGACGATCGATTCAGCCATCTTCGTACCGATACCATCGATTGACGTCAAGTCGTCGATCGAGGCCTCCATGACCGCTTCCATCGTCTCGAACCGTTCCGCAATCAACGCGGCCGCTTTTTGTCCGACGAGGCGGATACCGAGCGCGAACAAGACGCGCTCGAGCGAGTTCTGTTTCGATTGCTCAATCGCCGCGAGCAAGTTCGTCACCGACGTCTCGCCCATCCGGTCGAGCTCGAGGAGCGCGTCCCGGTCGAGACGGTACAGGTCGGCCACGTTATGAACGAGCCCGGACGCGTGGAGTTGTGTGATTACTTTCTCGCCGAGCCCATCGATGTTCATCGCCGGGCGTGACACGAAATGAATCAACCCTTCGAGCAGTTGGGCCGGGCATTCCGGATTGACGCAGCGGTGGTCCGCCTCTCCTTCTAACCGTACGAGTTCAGATTCACAAGCTGGACAATGCGTCGGGAAGACGATTTCCGTCTCCTCCCCGGTCCGCTCACTGACGAGCGCCGAGACGACGGCTGGAATCACATCGCCGGCTTTCTTGATGACGACACGGTCCCCGATGTGAAGGTCCTTCTCTACAATGAAGTCCTCGTTATGGAGCGTCGCATACGTCACGGTCGACCCGGCGACCGAGACTGGTGCGAACCGTGCGCGTGGCGTGACTTTTCCGGTCCGCCCGACACTGAAATCGACGTCTTCAATCGTCGTCACGACTTCTTCGGCCGGGAACTTATACGCGACGGCCCAACGCGGGCTCTTCGCCGTGAAGCCGAGCTGTTCTTGCTCTTCGTAAGCTGCGACTTTGATGACGATGCCGTCAATCTCGTACGGCAGTTCGGACCGCTTCGTCACATACGTTTCGATATAGTCCCATAACTCATCGGCCGTATGACATGTCGTGTATTCTTGACTGACGGCGATGCCGAGACGGCGCAAATACGCGAGCGACTCGTCATGCGAGGCGACGAGGTCGTCCGTCGATACGAGCCCGTAGGCGAAGAACGCCAAATTCCGCGACGCCGCGATTTTCGAGTCGAGCTGCCGGAGCGAACCTGCCGCCGCATTGCGCGGGTTGGCGAATAAAGGTTCCCCAAGACGTTCTCGCTCGTCGTTCAAATGTTCGAACGACCGTTTCGGCATATATGCCTCACCGCGCACCTCGAACGTGACGTCCTCGTTCAACCGGAGCGGAATCGAGCGGATCGTCTTCAAGTTTTGCGTGATGTCTTCTCCGGTCGTCCCGTCACCGCGCGTCGCGCCACGGACGAGCCGACCGTCTTCGTATTTCAGTGACACAGCGAGCCCGTCAAACTTGAGCTCGGCGACGAAGAGCGGACTGTAACCGAGATCTTTCTCGATGCGTTCGACCCATTCGACGAGCTCTTCTTTAGAAAACACGTTCCCGAGCGAGAGCATCGGCGTATCATGCGTCACTTTGACGAACGCGTCGAGCGGGGCACCGCCGACCCGTTGCGTCGGAGAGTCTGGACTCCGAAGTTCCGGATAGTCCGTCTCGATTTCAATCAATTCGTTCATGAGACGGTCGTATTCCGCATCCGGGACACTCGGGCGGTCGAGCACATAATATTCATATCCGTATTGGTTTAACTTTTGACGAATCGCTTCAACACGTTCTGCCATCTCCATGTGATCACCTCACGCTTTTTCGATTGGGGCAAACTTGGCGAGCAGGCGCTTGATGCCGACTGCCGGGAAAGCGATATCGAGTTCGAGCTGATCGCCTTCGCCACGCGTCTGGACGACCGTGCCTTGACCCCATTTTTTATGATTGGCCTTATCCCCAACGTTCCAACCGATCGATTCGGCGCCGGACGACTGGGCAAGCTTCGGTTTTGGTTTCGAGCTGAAGCCGTTCACCGGAAGTTTCCCCGGCGACTCGACCGGATTCCATGGCATCGCCTTTTTCGCTTTGCCCGAACGCTCCAAGAGCGTCTCTGGCAACTCGTGCAAGAAGCGCGATTCCGGGTTGTTTTGGAAACGACCGTACAACATGCGAGACTGGGCCCGCGTCAAATAGAGACGTTTCTCAGCCCGTGTGATCCCGACGTAGGCGAGACGACGTTCTTCTTCCATCTCTTCCGGGTCGTTCAAGGCACGGCTGTGCGGGAACAACCCTTCTTCCATCCCAATCAAGAAGACGACTGGAAACTCGAGCCCTTTGGCCGAGTGGAGCGTCATAAGCGTCACTTGGTGCAACTCGTCGACTTCTTCGAGCGTGTCGAGGTCCGAGACGAGCGTCAAGTCGGTCAGGAAAGCGACGAGCGTTTGTTCATCGCTCTCTTTCTCGAAGTTTTGCGCGACCGAGAGGAACTCTTGCAAGTTCTCGAGGCGGCTCTCGGCTTCAAGCGTCTTCTCGATTTTGAGCATCTCTTCGTAGCCTGACTTCTTCAGCACTTCTTCAATCAATTCGGAAATCGACAAGTAGTCGGCCATTTGACGCAAATCGACCATCAATTGACGGAACTCGGCAAGCTTCGTCGCTGTGCGTGGGGCAATGCCCGACAGCTCGATGTCACGAATCGCTTCCATGAGCGACACACCCTGCATCCCGGCGAAGTCGCCGAGCTTATCGACCGTCGCGGCGCCGATGCCGCGCTTCGGTTCGTTGACGACACGGACGAAGGAGATGTCCTCGTCCGGGTTGGCGATCAAGCGCAAATACGCCAAGATGTCTTTGATTTCTTTTCGTTCATAGAACTTCGTCCCGCCGACCATTTTATACGGGATGTTCGACTTGAGAAGCATCTCTTCAAGTCCACGCGATTGAGCGTTCGTCCGATACAGAACGGCCATTTCGCCGTAATCGACACCCTCTTGGCGGAGTTCTTTCATCTGATTGATGATAAAGAACGCTTCATCCCGGTCATCCGAGGCGACGTGAAGGAGCAGTTTCTCCCCTTCGACGTTCTCGGTCCATAGCTTCTTATCTTTTCGGCTCGAGTTGTTTTGAATGACACCGTTCGCCGCTTCCAAAATCCGTTTCGTCGACCGATAGTTTTGTTCGAGCAAGATGACGTGCGCACTCGGGTAATCTTTCTCAAACGTCAAGATATTGGCGATATCGGCCCCGCGCCAGCGATAGATCGACTGGTCCGAGTCACCGACGACACACAAGTTCTCATGCGCTTGCGCGAGCAGTTTAACGAGCGTATATTGGGCCCGGTTCGTATCTTGATACTCGTCGACGTGGATGTATTGGAACTTCTTCTGATAAAACGCGAGCACGTCCGGCGCTTCTTGGAACAGCTGAATCGCCTTCATGATCAAGTCATCAAAGTCGAGCACGTTGTTTTGCTTCAACTTTTTCTCATACGCCGTATAGACGTCCGAGATGACTTTCTCGTAGGGGTTGTTACCGACGAGTCCAGCCGCGTCTTGCGGCGTACGGAGTTCGTTCTTATGGTTCGAGATCATGCCGAGGAGCGTCCGCGGCTCATATTTTTTCGGGTCAAGGTTCAGCTCTTTGAGCACTTGCTTGATTGCCGTCAACTGATCGGATGAGTCGAGAATCGAGAAGTTCCGGTCATAGCGGATGCGATCGATGTCGCGGCGCAAAATCCGGACGCACATCGAGTGGAACGTCGAAATCCAAATATCGTCCGCGACACCGCCGACGAGGCGGGCGATCCGGTCTTTCATCTCGCGGGCCGCTTTGTTCGTGAACGTAATCGCGAGAATGTTCCACGGCGCGATTTGTTTCGACGCCATCAAGTAGGCGACGCGATGCGTCAAGACACGTGTTTTCCCAGACCCTGCCCCGGCCATGATGAGGAGCGGCCCGTCCGTATATTTGACCGCCTCCGCTTGCGGGGGGTTCATGCCTTTGACTAGTTCTTCACTCAAGTTATACATAATCGTTTCCTTTCTCTAACCAAACGTTTGTTCTTATTTTATCGAAGTGCTGCGACAGTCGCAAGCGCTCCTTCGAAATTGTCATAAATCACATTACCGACGACGATCGTGTCCGCGTATGCGGCCATCGTTTGAGCTGATTCAAAATCAGTGATGCCGCCCCCATAAAACAAGTGGGCGTCCGGCACCGCTAAACGTACTTCTTTGACGAGCTCGACGGATCCCAGTGTGCCGCTATACTCCACGTAAAGCGAAGGCAAGCGGAACAAGCGATGACCGGCTTCTGCGTAAGCGACCGCCTCTTCGATGGAAAGGTCGGTTTTCGCCTCGGTCACACGGGCCACTTTCGCGTCCGGGTTCAAGACGATATAGCCTTGTCCGGTCACCTGGTCATGAAACAAGTGTCCGTGTCGTTCAAACGCCTTCACTTGATGACCGATGAGCCAGTCGACAGTTCCTGCATTCAGGACGGTCGGAATAAAATAGTGATCGAAGCCTCGAACCACTTGCTCGGGATGGCTCATCTCAAGCGCGAGCGGAATGCCGCACCCTTCGAGTCGGGCATAGAGCGCGAATGTGTTCTCCGCATCGACCCCGTCGGTCCCTCCGATGAGGAAGGCGTCCGTACCGGAGCGGATGAGCGCCGCGAGCGCCGAATCATCGAGCGGTTTATTCGGATCTAGTTTAAACACGTGGCGCCACGATTGAAAATCCATTCGGCTTCCCTCCCCTTCGATACCTTCTCTAGTGTAGCGATTTTTCCCGCCACTTGCATCTGTTGAACAAAAAAAGACTTGCCGAGGCAAGTCTCAAGCACGTCTCGCGTGCGTCTTTTGTTCGCGGGCCGTCATCCACTTGGCGACGAGCAGAGCGAACAGCCCGTACACCGGGATGAACCAGAGCGGATTCGCCAAGAAAAAGCCGAGCACGGGAATATCAAGTAGCGGAGAATCCGGTGAACAGAGCGCCGTTCCGTTCACAACCGCGATGAACGGCAACACCGGGACGGCGAACACGTAACCGAAATTGATCCAAAAAGCTTTCATGTTCTGATCTCCTTACCCTAAGATGATTGATTCTTTCGGATAGTTGTACATCCGTTTCGGCTGTCTCCGCTGCAAAATCAAGATGAAGGCGATGACACCGATGCGTCCAATGAACATTAAAATGGTGAGCACCCACTTGCCGACGTTACTAAATTCGGACGATAGCCCGACCGACAACCCGGTCGTTCCGAACGCCGAGCACGCCTCGAACAAGATACGCGTGAGCGATGCGTCTTCGAAGAACGTCAGCACCATGACCCCGGTCAACAGGACGGCCAGAGACACGGTAATGATGACGAACGCTTTCCAAATGTCCTCGAGCACGATCTCACGTCCGAAGATTTTAATGGACGAGTCCCCGCGAATGAACGCGACGACCCCGAGCACGGCGACGGCGAACGTCGTCGTCCGAATCCCCCCACCGACCGAGGACGGTGACGCCCCGATGAACATCAGAATCGAGAGCAGCAACATGCTGCCTTCCGAGAACAAGTTGACATCAACGGTCGACAACCCCCCGTTTCGCGTCGTCACGGACTGGAACAACGAGTCCGAGAGTGCGAGCCAGAGCGGCAACTCTTTGAACGCGTTGTCATACTCAAACAGGAACAAACCGACGGTCCCGATGGCAATCAAGATGAAGAACGTCGATACCGTCAGTTTTGTGAACAGTGAGAAACGGCGCGGGAAATTCTCGCGCTTCCGAATGATTCGGTTCGTCAAATACGTGCGAATCTCGACGAGGACCGGGAACCCGATGGCACCGCCGGTCATGAGCGCGATTTGGGTGAAGATGACGAACGGGTCTTCCCGGAATGGTGCGAGCGAGCTGCCGGTGATGTCGAAGCCGGCGTTCGTCGTCGCACTGATCGAACCGAACAGGCCTTGCAAGAACGCCTCGCTGGCCGTATCGAAGTAATTTAAGTAATGGACCCCAAGCAACACCGCACCGACCGCTTCAATCGCGATAACGGTGATGACGATCTCGGTGATGTACTTGACGATCCCAGACATCGACGTCTGGTTTTGGTCACGTAAAATCAGCTGGCGCTCGCGAAAACCGATGCGCTTGCCAAGCAAGATCCACATGATGACGTGAAGACTGATCAACCCGACCCCGCTCACTTGAACGATGAACAAGATGATAAATAATCCGAACGTCGAGAACGTATCGGTCACGACGATCGGGGTCAATCCGGTAACGCTGACACAGCTGACCGCGAAAAAGACGAGATCGGTGAACGTGATCGAGACGCCCGGTTGTCGCGCAATCGGTAAAGCGAGCAAAATGACGGCCAACACGACCGCCGCGCTATAAATCAACACGAGTGTCTGGACCGGTGTCAGCTTCCGAAAGAACAGCTGTAAATTTCGCTTCATAAACTTGTCTTGCATCTCGCCCCTCCTCTCCCATCAAAAACAAGATGACTCTTACGAGTCACCTTCTGATTGTTGTAGACGTTCAAGGGCAAGATCATAGCCGCCTGACCCATAGTTCAAGCAACGCTTGACGCGGGAAATCGTGGCCGTCGAAGCTCCTGTCGCTTCTTCAATTTTATGGTACGTGCTACCTTCACGAATTTGGCGGGCCACTTCTAGCCGTTGGGCGAGCGCCTGCACTTCGTTCACGGTCGCTAAATCTTCAAATAGTTGATAACAATCTTCGAGTGTATCGAGCTTCAAAATCGCCTCAAACAGCTGATCGAGCTCTCGTCCTCGTAATTTATCGAGTTGCATCCGCAAGCATCCTCTCTCCATCGTACTTCTTTATCATTCTAAAGCACGACCGGCTCGGACTCAACTGTTCATCGTAAAATCGCCGGAAATAGTATTTGTTTCTTCATCACTTCGTAAATTCCGAGCGGTGTGGCCCGCACATATGGCAAGTGCGTCGACGCCAAGAACAAGAGCGTATAGATTGGGTCTTCAAACTTGTAACCACGCGTGAGCAGTTCGGACCGCAACACTTCTTCTTGGACGATCAACTGTTCAATCGGCTCCTTCGACGTCATGCCACAGAGCGGGAGCGGAATTTCCGCGATAATTTCACCACGGTCGACGAGGACGATACCGCCGCCGAGCTGTTTCATCCGTTCGAACGCCGTCAGCATGTCTTGTTTACATTTCCCTAAGATCAAGTAGTCGCCACTAATCGAATACGAGCTGACGAGCCCGCCAAAGTCGTTGGCAAATCCTTTCAGCACCGTGTTGAGGCGCCACTTCCCTTCTTTATCAAGCAACATGAGGAACGACTCGTCCCCGTCACGCGGCAATTCGTCTTGACCGGTGTCGTGCGAGATTTTGAACAGTTTCATGATGACCGAGTTGACCATGTCGAGCCCGACAGGCATGCTGAACGACAGATCGTTCGGCGTCAGTTCGATGTCGACGTCCGTCGACGGCATGAGCGCGAGCGCCGCATCGACGAGCTCGTTCGGGAACAACGATGCCCCGTCCCGGTAAATCCATTGCCCTTTGGCGATGACGGCGGACGGGCGCGGCTCGTCGATCGCATCAAGAATATTCAGATGGGCGATGCGTCCCGGCGCAATCGAACCGAGAACGTGATCGAGCCCAAAGTGTCGCGCCACGTTCAATGACACGATGCGGTACGCCTCAATCGGCGGCAATCCGGCCTCAATCATGATCTTAATAAGCGCGTCTTGCAGCCCGTCTTGATAAAATCCTGGCGTCGACCCGTCTGTCGTGACCATCACATGATCGAACGCCTCGAGTCCGGCGTCGAGCAGGCCACGGATGAGTCCCGGAAGGTCAGGACGAATCGAAGAATGACGGAGTGTCGTCGTATAGCCGTGTTCGAGCCGGCAGAGCGCTTCTTCGGCCGTCATCGCTTCATGGTCGCTGTGAACACCCATCAGCGCCATCTTCGTCAACGTCTTCGCCGAGGCACCCGGGAAATGCCCTTCGACCGGGAGCCCGCACGTCTCCGCGTCGAGCATCCACTGCAACATCTCGTCATCGCCTTTCAACGTGCGCGGCCATGCCGTCAATTCACCGGCCATGATGACGTCCGGATGATTGAACCAGTCGTGAATCCGCTCGGAATCGACAAGGACACTGTCCCGGTCGAGCTCGGTCTGTGTATCGAGACGCGCCCACCAATATGTGCTCGTCGGAAGCTGTTGGATCGCATCGAGTTGCGCAAACGCTTGCTCCTTATTTTGTAAAAAAAGAAGCATGTTGTCATTCACGAGCGTCGTCGTCCCCCGCTCGCCTGCATACTTCGACAGCGTCGCCGGATTATAAAGTTGGAATGGATGCGCATGTGGCTCGATATAGCCAGGCACGATATATTTTCCGGATACGTCCACCGTCTCGACGGCCGCTTTCGGTACATCTGGCCCGACATAGACGATCCGGTCATGCTCGATCCAAATATTTGCTTGTTTCCACTGCTTCACGTACATGTTCAAGTACGTGGCATTCGTCAATACGAGCGAAGGTGGCCTGACTTGGCTCACGACTTCTAGTTGTGACCGAATCATCGCTTTAGACCACGGTGCCCGCGCCGATCGTTTTGTTGGCATCGAACCCAATCCTCCCTTAATCGCCTCGCCATTATTATCAGACAATAATTTTGTAAGCGTTTTCTTTCATCTGTTTCAAGTTTACCTTTTCTATGAAAGGGTCGCAAGTTATGTTGCTAATTGTAACGGAATTCACATGAAATTCACACAAATAAAGACACCTCCCGCAGGAGGTGTCTTTACCAGTCATACATCGTGACCGTTTTCTTCAAGTAATGCTCAAGTTGTGCCAGCGGAACCGGTTTGCTGTAATGGTAACCTTGGATGAGCGAACTGCTATGTTCGAGCACGAACGCGAGCTGCTCCGGACGCTCCACACCTTCCGTGACGATATCGAGACCGAGTGTATGGAACGTTTGATATAACCCTTCAAGCAAGGCCCGATCGAACGTGTTCTCAGGAATCCCTTTGACAAAGTTTTGATCGATTTTAATAATATCGAGTTGAAGCGACTGCAAGAACGAGAGCGACGATGTCCCGACACCAAAGTCATCGAGCGAGATTTTGACGCCGATCGCTTTGAGCGCGTGAATGAACTGCTGAAGCTCATACAAATTCCCGCCGACCTCACTCTCGGTGATTTCGACATGAAGGCGATGAGGGTCAAATCCCGTTTCGGTCAGCACGTGTTCCAATGAAGCTAAAAACGACCCGTCGGCGATTTGGCGTTTCGATACGTTGATCGAAAGGAACAAGTGATGTCGTTCCACATGATCCTTCATCTCCGTGACCGCCTGTACGAGCACCCAGCGTCCCAAGTCCGAGATAAGACCGAGCTGCTCGGCGACCGGGATGAATAGGCCTGGGGAAATCTGACCTTTGCCCGGATGATTCCAGCGAATGAGCGCCTCGACTCCCCGTACTGCAAACGGCCGTGGCGATACAATCGGTTGATAATACAGTTCAAACTCATCGTGTTCGAGGGCATGGCGCAAATCGCGTTCCATCTCGAGCGTCTGTAAATAATGGCTCCCGTCCTCGATTTCTTGGAACGTCAAGACACGGTTCTTCCCTGACAGTTTCGCCTCGTGAATGACCACGTCGAGCCGCCCCATCATGACCTCATACGTGTGTTGCGGCTCGGCATAGGTGAACACATCGATGCCGATTGTCGCCGCCATCCCTTTCACACCGTTGACATGGGCCCAGTCCTTCAAGTCTTTCGTCAAGTGCCGGGCGACCGGTTGGAGCTGGTCAAGTGTCCAGCCCGGATGGACGAGCATGAACTCATCGGCACCGATGCGAGCGACGAACCCGTCTTCTTTATAGAAGTTGAGCCGTGAGGCGAGATAGATGAGAACAGAATCACCCGTCCGATGTCCGTATTGGTCGTTGATCCGGCGGAAGTCATCCAAATCCAATCCGAGCACTCCGATCCGTTCCTGCTTTCCACGCACGGTCGAGAAATAATCTTCTAGCGCGAGCCGGTTCGGAAGAAGCGTCAATGCGTCTCGGAACGCCCGGTCGATCACTTCGGCGCGCGTATCTTCGAGTGCCGCGAGCACCTCGTTCATACTCGTCGCCATCTGTTCGATTTCGTCGTGGCTGTGCGCGTCCCGACTGAGGCGGAGTCGGCTGTCCCGCTCGAGTGTGATGATCTTCAACTCACTCACGATCTCCATCAGCCGCCGAATCACGACCCGGTGAATCGTCCATAACAAAGAGAAGAACAGACCGAACCCGAGGATGACGAGCGCGAGCATGCCGAGCCGCAACATCGTGACCGTATTTTCGTAGTGCGTTTGCGCGACGGTGAACCCGACTTCATAATCGGATTGCTGAAACACCGTGTCGAGTGGGATCACCACATCGGTCCCGTCCGTCCCGCTCTTGATGATTGTCTCTTCTCGACGAACCGGCTGAATCGTCAATGGTATCTTCGTTTGGGCACTTATATCTGCCATGACCGTCGAATCGACGAACTCGAGCATGATGAGCGTTCCTTGGCGTGGTCCACTACTGTCACTTCGTAGAATCGGATGACTGACATATAACGTCGGGCCAAAATCACTGGCGTATACGCCGTTCTGTGCATCGCTCCGATTGGTCAAGCGAGAGGTAACCGCCCGGATGATCGCTTGTTGGTCGGCTTTCGACAATGACATGGCTGTCGAACGAAACGCCGAGTAGAAAGCTTCCCCCTCGTTGTCCAAATAGACGATAGCGTTGACGCTCAAGTTCTCGAGCGACTGTTCACTGATGTTACTTTGGATATAAGCGGCATTTCGTCGCTGCACGAACGTGTACGTATCATTCCAGACAGCCCAGTCGATGAGTGTGCGCTCGAGTGTGCTCTTCCGATTGGCGAGCGTCTCAGATACGCTCGCGATTTGACTCTCGACCGTTTGACGATCTTGCTCCATGCTTTTCTCGATGAAATATGGTCGTACCCCAAAAAAGATGACACCGACAAACACAATTATATTCACGGCCACCGCAATCATGAGCTTCGTCCGAATGCGCACGTCGACCACCTTCTTCCTTCAATCTACTCCATTATTGTAGAGCAGGAAGTACGGATTCCCTTCTTTTCGCATGAAAAAAAGGACGGGTTGACCCATCCTTTAAAAAATCTGAGCCAACGCCCGCCCTCCGATATCACGCCGGTAAAACGTCTGTGGCAAATCAAGTTGTTCGAGTGCCGTATAGACGGCCGTCTTCGCTTCAAGCAACGTCGGTTTCGTCGACGTGAGGACGAACAATCGCCCTCCGTTACCGATGATGTGGGTCCCGTCCCGGGTCGTCCCCGCATGGAACACGAGCACATCATCTCGTAAGTCACCGAAGCCTGACAGTACCTGCCCGGTCGTCGCTCGATCAGGATAGCCTTCTGCCGCGACGACGACTCCAATCGTATAGCCTTCTACCCATTCAATCGGATACGGTTTTTGGTCCATGACCGCCTCGATGACGCCGAGGAGAGGAGATGCCAAGTTAGGAAGAATGACCTCGGTCTCGGGATCGCCAAATCGAGCGTTGAACTCGATCACTTTCGGGCCATCCGCCGTCAAGATGAGGCCCGCATACAAGAACCCTTCGAACGGTGTGCCCCGCTCGACCATCGTCCGCGCCAGCGGGAAGAGCACACGTTCGACCGCCTCTTGATACACAGCATCATCCAAGTGAGGCATCGGACTGTAGGCGCCCATACCGCCCGTATTCGGTCCTGCGTCTCCGTCATAGGCACGCTTATGATCTTGTGACGTGATCATCGGGATAACGTGCTCCCCTGACACGAACGCCATGAGCGAGAACTCTTCTCCATCCAAAAATTCTTCGATGACGACACGTGATTGGTCCCCGAACTTATCGGTATCGAAAATATCATGGATGGCTGCTCTCGCCTCTTCAAGTGTGAACGCGACGGTCACCCCTTTACCGGCGGCGAGTCCATCCGCTTTGACGACGAGTGGTGCTTCGAGTTGATCGATCTGTCGGAGCGCTGACTCAGCGTCGGTGAACGTGTCGTACCCTGCGGTCGGGATATTGGCTTCACGCATCACTTCTTTCGCGAACGCTTTACTGCCTTCAAGCAACGCCGCCGCCTTCGTCGGTCCAAAGATTTTTTGTCCATGAGCTTGAAACACATCGACGACACCGGCCATGAGGGCCGACTCTGGACCAACGATCGTCCAGTCAACCGCCTCGCGTTTCGCAAACTCGACGAGGCCAGAGACATCTGTCTCTTCGATTGGTACACACGTCACGTCGCCCATATTAAGATTACCCGGAGCGACGAACACCTCATGTCCGTCTTGTCTCAACTTCCAAGCGAGCGCGTGCTCACGCCCGCCGCGTCCAATGACGAGTACGTTCATCTTATCGCTCCTCTCAATGTTTGAAGTGTCGAACTGACGTGAACACCATCGTGATGCCGTGACGGTTCGCCGCTTCAATCGACTCCTCGTCACGAATTGATCCGCCTGGTTGAATGATGGCCGTGATCCCGGCTGCGGCCGCAGCCTCGACCGTATCGCCCATCGGGAAGAACGCATCGCTACCGAGAGCGGCCCTTTGAGCACGTTCCCCTGCTTGTTCGAATGCGATTTTCGCCGCGCCGACGCGGTTCATCTGTCCCGCACCGATGCCGATCGTCGTCTCGTCTTTGGCGACGACGATGGCGTTTGATTTCACGTGTTTAACGACACGCCACGCAAGTTTCAAGTCTTCCCATTCAGACGCCGTCGGACGACGGTCCGTCACGATTTGGCATGACGCATCATCGAGTGTGACGTCGTCCCCATCTTGTACGAGTAGACCGCCCGCGACAGCTGTCAAGCGCATCCCTGTCATCTGGCCCATATCGAGCGTCAATAACCGAAGATTCTTTTTCTCTTTCAATCGGTCAAGTGCTGCCTCGCTAAAGGATGGCGCGATAATGATTTCTAGGAAGATGTTACGGAGGGCCTCTGCCGTTTCCACATCGACTTCACGGTTCAAGGCGACGATGCCCCCAAAAATCGAGACCGGATCGGCCGCATGGGCTCTTGAGAACGCTTGGCTGATTGTCTGTCCGACAGCGACACCACATGGGTTCATATGTTTGACGACGACCGCTGCCGGCTCCGTCAATTCACTGAGCGCCTCGAGCGCCGCGTTCGTATCTTGGATATTGTTATATGAGAGTTCTTTTCCATGGAGCTGCTCCGCGTTCGCGAGCGTCATCCCGTGATAGAGCGGCGTCTTATAAAACGCTGCTTGCTGGTGCGGGTTTTCCCCGTAACGGAGGTCTTGTACTTTCTCATACGTGACCGTGAGCTGTTCCGGGAACGTCTCGCCGATCTGCTGCCCTAAATAGTCGGCAATCAAGGCGTCATACGCCGCCGTGTGACGGAACGCTTTTGTGGCAAGACGTTGACGTGTTTCGAACGTCGTCCCGCCGGCACGAACCGCTTCGGCCACATGACCGTAGTCGGCCGGGTCAACGACGACCGTCACGCTGGCATGGTTTTTCGCGGCCGAACGGAGCATGCTCGGTCCACCGATATCGATATTCTCAATCGCTTCATCATACGTCGCGTTCTCTTTCGCAATCGTTTCTTTGAACGGGTACAAGTTGACGACGACATAGTCGATTGGCTCGATGTCGTGGTCTTTCATCTGTTCGACGTGCGAATCTAAATCGCGGCGTCCGAGAAGTCCGCCATGTACGAGCGGATGGAGCGTCTTCACGCGACCGTCGAGCATCTCTGGGAACGATGTCACTTCCGAGATATTTTTTACGGGAAGACCGGCCGCGATGAGCGCCGCTTCCGTCCCGCCTGTCGAAATGAGTTCGATGCCCGCTTCATGCAACGCCTGCGCGAGCTCGACGATTCCTGTTTTATCTGACACACTCAGTAATGCTCTCACTTGAAAACCTCCTGTTGGATAAACACTTGTTGTAGTACGTGCGGATAGAGCTGATGCTCGACCGCTTGGATGCGTCTTGCCGCTTCGGCCGCATCACAGCCTGCGATGGCGACGTCTTGTTGGGCAATCATCGGTCCCGTATCCATCCCGGCATCGACGTAATGAACGGTGACACCGCTCGTCGGCACGTTCGCCGCGAGCGCCTGACCGATGGCGTCTTTTCCAGGGAACGCCGGTAAGAGCGACGGATGGATGTTGATAATATGGTTCGGATATGCTGACAGCAATACGTCCCCAATCAACCGCATATACCCGGCCAAGACGATATAGTCGGCGCCGAGCGTCTGTAACAAGACGAGAATCTCTTGTTCGAATTCCGCTTTTGACGCATATGCCTTCGGTTCGAACGAGAAGCTCGCGATGTTGAACCGATCCGCCCGCTCGAGTACTTTCGCTTCTGGTTTGTCCGTGACGAGCAGGACACATTCCCCTGACAAGTCGCCTCGGTCGATGGCTTGCCAAATCGCTTCGGCGTTGCTACCGGACCCGGAGGCGAAGATGGCAAACTTTTTCACTGGTCGACCCCCATGATGCGGACGCCCGGTTTGGCATCAACTTTCCCGATACGGTGCGACGTCTCTCCGGCGCGTTCGAGTGCGGCTTCGACGGCTTCGACATCTTCAGGCCGGACCGTGATCATGAAGCCGATGCCCATATTGAATACGTTGAACATCTCTTGTTTCGAGACGTGCCCGACTTGCTCGAGCCAGTCGAACACCGGCAGGCTCGGCCAATTCGAGGCATCGAATGTGACACCGAGGCCTTCCGGCAGCATGCGTGGCACGTTCTCGTAAAAACCGCCGCCCGTGATGTGGGCCATGCCTTGGACACGCCCCGTCGCGATGGCCGCTTTCGCCGCCTCGGAATAGATGCGTGTCGGCAACAAAAGGGCGTTCCCGAGCGTCGTATCGAGCATGGCGATCTCGTCAGTGTAGGCAAGGCCTTGTGACTCGACGATATGGCGGACGAGCGAGAATCCGTTCGAATGAACACCGGATGACGCGAGTCCGAGGACGATGTCCCCCGCTTCGATTGTCCGGCCATCGATGAGTGCTTCCTTCTCGACGACACCGACGGCGAATCCAGCAATATCGTACTCGCCGTCCGGATACATACCCGGCATCTCGGCCGTCTCGCCTCCGACGAGGGCACAGCCCGCTTGGACGCAACCTTCGGCGACCCCTGCGACGATGCGCTCGAGTTTGGCCGGTTCTGCCTTGCCGGTCGCGATATAGTCTAAGAAATAAAGCGGTTCGGCCCCGTGGACGAGACAGTCGTTGACACACATCGCCACACAGTCAATTCCAATCGTATCATGTTGGTCGAGCGCGAACGCGAGTTTGAGTTTCGTGCCGACCCCATCCGTTCCGCTGACGAGAATCGGATGTTTCAACTGCATCGAGCCGAGGTCGATCATCGCCCCAAAACTGCCGAGCCCGGTCATCACTTCTGGACGCATCGTCCGTGCAACGTGACGCTTCATGCGTGATACTGCTTCATAGCCTGCTTCTAAATTCACACCCGCTTGTTCATATCTTAAACTCATCGTCAGTCCCCCTCAAGCTTTTGTCTCTGTTACAAGTTCCGCCAGTTCAGTTGGATAAAGTCCGGTGAAGCAAGCGGCACACTGCCCGCGCAAGTTCCCTTCGAACGGCCGGTCGATCGCTTCGACCGTTCCGTCCAATGTGAGGAACGCCAGTGAATCGGCCCCAATCTCTTCTTTAATCTCTTCGATGGATTTGGTGGCCGCAATCAACTCTTCCTTTGATGATGTATCGATACCGTAATAGCACGGATGCTTGATTGGTGGTGACGTGATGCGAACATGCACCTCGGTCGCCCCGGCTTCACGGAGCAACTTGACGATGCGTCTGCTCGTCGTACCGCGGACGATCGAATCGTCGACCATGATAACCCGTTTTCCGTTCACGACGCCTCGAAGCGCTGACAGCTTCATCTTGACACCGCGCTCCCGTAGTTCTTGCGACGGCTGAATAAACGTCCGGCCGACATAGCGGTTTTTGATGAGTCCCATCTCGTACGGGATTCCGCTCGCCTCAGCGTAACCGATGGCCGCCGAGATGCTCGAGTCCGGGACGCCGGTGACGACGTCCGCTTCGACTGGTGCCTCGTCGAACATCTTCTTCCCCATCGCCTTACGGGCCGTGTGCACGTTGACGCCATCGATGATCGAGTCCGGCCGCGAGAAGTAGATGTATTCCATGGAACACATCGCGCGGACCGATGCCTCGCTGTACCGCTCCGACACGATCCCGTCTTGCGTGATCATGAGGAGTTCCCCTGGCTCGACATCGCGTACGTACGTCGCCCCCACGACGTCAAACGCACATGTCTCTGAGGCGAATACGTAAGCGCCATCCTCGGTCTGGCCGAGCGAGAGCGGACGCAAGCCGTGAACGTCGACGCCGACGTAGAGCGCGTCTTCCGTCAAGAAGAGGAAGGCGAACGCGCCGACGAGACGGGCCAAGCTATCTGCAATCCGCTCTTTCATCGAGTTGCCGCGGCTTCGTTTAATCAAGTGGGCGACGACTTCCGTGTCAGATGTCGTCTGAAAGATCGCACCTTCCGCTTCGAGCATGTGTTTCAACTCGTTGGCGTTGACGAGGTTACCGTTATGCGCCATCGCCAAGTCGCCCGTAAGCGACTTGAAGTGGAGCGGTTGGACGTTCTCGAGCGTGTTGCCGCCTGCCGTCGAATAACGGACATGACCGATGGCGTGATGCCCGGTCAATGCGTCGAGCGACGGTTCGTCGAACACTTCAGCGACGAGGCCAAGCCCGCGTTTGGCGTGCAAGCGCTCGCCGTCAGCCGTGACGATGCCTGTCCCTTCTTGTCCCCGGTGTTGCAGGCTGTGGAGGCCATAGTAGGCGAGGTGTGACGCTTCGTGGTGATTAAAAACCCCGAATACCCCGCACTCCTCGTTCATGCCTCGGATGTCATATAACATGGAATAGCTCCTTCCCATACCCGTTCAAGTTCCGTGACGTCCATTTCGATGAGGCGGTCGCTCGCACGGACCGTCAATTGTGGCGTGTCTGTCACCTGTCCGATGCGTGTCGCCTTCGTCAACTTCGCGAACGCATCAGCCTGATGTGGCACGACTGTGACGAGGAACCGTGACTGTGATTCGCTGAAAAGTGTCGTCACGAGATCGGCGTCGACTGTGACATCTGCGCCGAAGCCCGTGCCGAACACGAGTTCAGGAAGTGCCGCGGCCAGTCCACCTTCCGATACGTCGTGAGCCGCTGTGACAAGACCTTCCCGAATCGCCGTAAGCAATACTTGTTGCTGACGGCTCTCTGTCTCGAGGTCAAGCATCGGCGCCTGTCCGCTCACTTTACCGTCTTGCAGCATTTGGAGCGCACTACCGCCGAATTCTGGTTTCGTCTCCCCGAGTAGGAAGATGATGTCGCCTGCTGCTTTCGCGAACGACGTCGTGATATGTTCCGGCTTGTCGATCAAGCCGACCATGCCGACGACCGGCGTCGGATAAATCGCCGTCCCGTTCGACTCATTGTAAAGCGAGACGTTTCCGCCGATGACCGGTGTATCGAGGGCACGGCACGCTTCGGCCATCCCTTCGACAGCTTGGTCGAGCTGCCAGAAGCCTTCTGGTTTGTCCGGGCTACCGAAGTTCAAGCAGTCGGTGAGGGCGAGTGGTGTGGCACCGCTGGCGACGATGTTGCGCGCTGCCTCTGCGACCGCAATCGCACCACCGACACGTGGGTCGAGGTACACGTACTTGGCGTTGCAGTCCGTCGTCATCGCGAGTGCTTTGTCTGTGTCGCGAATGCGGATGACGGCCGCATCACTTCCTGGGGCGACGACGGTCGACGTTTGGACCATATGGTCGTATTGCTCATACACCCAGCGTTTCGAAGCGATTGTCGGCATGGCGAGCACGTCTTTCCATGTCGAGAGGACGTCCGAGACAATCGGTTGGATTGGTGTCATCGCTTGGAACGTTTCATAGTACGCCGGTACTTTCGACGGCTTATGGTAGACCGGTGCGTCTTCTGCGAGCGCATCGACTGGTACTTCGGCCGCGACTTCCCCGTGATGGAGCAGGCGGAGCACTTTGTCTTCGATGACTTCACCGACTTTGATCGCATGAAGTCCCCACTTCGTGACAATCGCTTCGATCTCATCTTCATGTCCTGCCTTGACGACGAGGAGCATCCGCTCTTGTGACTCGGACAACATCATCTCGTAAGGCGTCATGTCAGCCTCGCGTTGTGGGACGAGGTCGAGGTTCATCTCGATGCCCATGCCTGCCTTCGATGCCATTTCGGCCGAAGACGACGTGAGACCAGCCGCTCCCATGTCCTGGATCCCGACGAGGGCTGGGTGCTTAATGACTTCCAAACACGCCTCAATCAACAGTTTCTCCATGAACGGGTCACCGACTTGGACGGCCGGGCGTTTTTCGTCCGCATCCTCACCGAGTTCTTCCGAGGCGAACGTCGCCCCGTGAATGCCGTCGCGTCCTGTCGTCGCCCCGACATACATCACTGAGTTACCGACACCTTCGGCAATCCCTTTTTGAATGTCTTCATGGCGAATGAGCCCGACGCACATCGCATTGACGAGCGGGTTACCCGCATAGGCCGGGTCGAACGCGACTTCCCCCCCGACCGTCGGGATACCGACACAGTTGCCGTACCCGGCGATGCCTGAGACGACATGACCGAAGAGATGTTTCACACGTGATTCGTTCAAATCTCCGAAGCGGAGCGAGTTAAGGAGTGCGACCGGTCGCGCGCCCATCGAGAAGATGTCACGGATAATCCCGCCGACACCTGTCGCCGCACCTTGGTACGGCTCAATCGCCGACGGATGGTTATGGCTCTCAATTTTGAAAGCGACGGCCTGGCCATCGCCGATATCGACGATGCCAGCACCTTCCCCAGGTCCTTGAAGGACATGTTTCCCGGTTGTCGGGAATTTCCGGAGGACAGGCTTCGAGTTTTTGTACGAACAGTGTTCAGACCACATGACCGAGAATAACCCAATCTCGGTGTAGTTCGGCTCACGACCGAGCAGTGAGACGACGAGCGCGTATTCCTCATCGGTCAATCCCATCGTGGCGTAAAGTCGCTCTTCACGGATGTGTGTTGCTGTCGGTTCAGTTGTAAGTAGCATGTCGAGTCCCCCATTTCACCATCGAAGTGAATAATCGTTTGCCGTCTTCCCCGCCGAGCAATACTTCGACCGCTCGCTCCGGGTGCGGCATCATTCCGAGTACGTTGCCTTGTGCGTTCGTGATCCCTGCAATATTCGCGACCGATCCATTCGGGTTGTCGGTATATGTGAAAGCGATCTGCCCATTGCTACGAAGCGTCTCAAGCGTCGCCTCGTCACAGTAGTAGTTGCCTTCCCCGTGCGCGATCGGGACTTGGATCGTTTCCCCGAGTGCATAATCGTTCGTGAACATCGTCTCGTTCGTCTCGACTTTCAATTCGACCGTCTTGCACATGAACTTCAAATCACGGTTACGCATCAATACGCCCGGTAGGAGTCCTGCTTCGACGAGCACTTGGAAACCGTTGCAGACGCCGAGTACCGGACGCCCTTCTTCTGCGAACCGTTTGACTTCACTCATAATCGGTGAGAACTGGGCGATGGCGCCGCAGCGCAAGTAATCCCCATATGAGAATCCGCCTGGCAGGAGCACACCGTCGTAACCGTCAAGCGACGTTTCCGTATGGAACACATAGTCCGCTTCTTCGCCGAGGACATCTTTTACAGCGTGATACATGTCGAGGTCACAGTTTGATCCCGGGAAGACGATGACAGCGAATTTCATGCGAGTACCCCCATCTCGATTCGATAGTTCTCGATGACCGTGTTGACGAGCAACTTCTCACACATGTCACGGACCATCGCTTCGGTCGTCTCTTCTGCCACTTGAAGCTCGATCACTTTCCCGATGCGTACTGATTCAACGCCTGTAAAGCCGAGATGTTCGAGTCCGCCTTTGACGGCGACGCCTTGTGGATCGAGTACACTTTCACGTAATGTCACGTACACGTTTACTTTTTTCATCAGTTCATTCCCCCTATGCGTGTTAACAACTGGCTATACGTGTCTGTCAGAGATCCGAGGTCTCTGCGGAAAACATCTTTATCGAGCTTTTGTTTCGTTTCTTTGTCCCAGAGTCGGCACGTGTCCGGCGAAATCTCGTCAGCAAGGATGATCGTGCCGTCGACTTTACCGAACTCGAGTTTGAAATCGATCAAATCGATGCCGTGTTCGTTGAAGAAGTCGAGTAACACATCGTTGACCCACAGCCCAAGTTGTCGCAATGTTTCGACTTCTTTGTGTGTGGCGACTTGCAGTAAACGGATATGGTCCTCTGTTAAGAGTGGATCTCCGAGTGCGTCATCTTTATAGTAGAACTCGACGATTGGTGACAGGAGCGGTGTCCCTTCTTCCCAACCGAGTCGTTTCGCAAGGCTTCCGGCGGCGATGTTGCGAACGACGACCTCGAGCGGAATGATGTCGACACGGCGCACGAGCTGTTCACGATCCGATAGACGCTTAATGAAATGTGTCGGAATCTTGTTATCGTGCATGAGTTCGAACAAGCGCGTCGTAATAGCATTGTTCAACACGCCTTTGCCGGCGATTGATTCTTTCTTCTCCCCGTTAAATGCTGTCGCGTCGTCTTTATAATAGACGCGGAGCACACCCTGTTCTTCTGTCTCGAATAACGCTTTTGCCTTACCTTCGTAAATTGCTTCCATCTGTATCGTCCCCCTTAAAAGTGAGAGGGGCATGACGCCCCTCAACGATCACAAACCACAGCGTTCAAAAATAACATCGACACGGCGCACGTGATGGCTCGGGTCGAATAGGTCGTCGAGCTCGTCACTCGTAAAGAGCGCGCCCATTTCGGCGTCTCGTTCAATCAAAGTGCGGAACATCGTCTCTTCTTCCCACGCCTGCATCGCCTTCGGTTGAACGGCGTCATACGCCGCTTCGCGCGACCATCCTTTTTCGATCAACGCGAGCAAGATGCGTTGGGAGAAGATAATGCCAAACGTCCGGTCCATGTTCCGGCGCATATTGTCCGGGAAGACCGTCAAGTTCTTCACGATATTGCCAAAGCGGTTCAACATGTAGTTGAGGAGACTCGTCGCATCCGGAAGAATGATCCGTTCTGCTGATGAGTGTGAGATGTCACGTTCATGCCAGAGGGGAACGTTCTCATACGCCGTCACCATATGACCGCGAATGACACGGGCCAGGCCGGTCATGTTCTCTGAACCGATTGGGTTGCGTTTATGCGGCATCGCTGACGACCCTTTTTGTCCTTTGGCGAAGAATTCTTCGACCTCACGTGTCTCTGTCTTTTGGAGGCCGCGAATCTCTGTCGCCATCTTCTCGATTGATGTGGCAATCAATGCGAGTGTCGACATGTATTCGGCGTGACGGTCACGTTGTAACGTCTGTGTCGAAATCGGTGCCGCTTGAATCCCTAATTTGTCACATACATACGACTCGATGAACGGATCGATGTTTGCGAACGTGCCGACCGCACCACTCATCTTGCCGAACTCAATCGTCTCACGGGCTGCCATGAACCGCTTCTTGTTGCGCTTCATTTCTTCGTACCAAAGGGCGAGTTTCAATCCGAACGTCGTCGGTTCTGCGTGAACACCGTGTGTACGGCCCATCATGATGTCATACTTATGTGCTTTCGCTTTCTCAGCGAGGATCTCGATGAAGCGGTCGATGTCAGCTTCTAAAATATCGTTTGCTTGCTTAATCAAGTACGATAAGGCCGTATCGACGACGTCTGTCGAAGTCAGTCCGTAATGCACCCACTTCTTCTCTTCTCCAAGCGTCTCTGAGACGGCACGCGTGAAGGCGATAACGTCATGGCGCGTCTCTTGCTCGATCTCCAAGATGCGTTCGACATCAAACGATGCTTTGTCCCACAGGACCGCGACATCTTCTTTTGGAATGACGCCTAGCTCGCTCCACGCCTCACATGCGTAAAGTTCTACTTGAAGCCATGCCTCAAATTTGTTTTGGTCTGTCCAAATCGCCGCCATCTCGGGACGGGTATAACGTGAAATCATAAAACGGTCTCCTTCCAGATTGCCAATTGTTCGATGGTCTGAAGCGCTTCTTCGACGGAATCGGCGAGCACGTTCAAGTGCCCCATCTTCCGACCAGTCTTCGCTTCTTCTTTTCCATACAAATGTAGTTTAACATTCGACGGTAACGTTTGCGGATTCAGCTCATTCATATGTTCGCCTAACAGGTTAACCATCACGACCGGGGTGTGGAGTGTCGTACGACCGAGCTTCATACCAGTGATTGCCCGTACATGTTGCTCGAACTGGGACGTCTCACAGGCGTCAATCGTGTAATGCCCTGAATTGTGGGGACGGGGAGCAAGTTCATTCACATACAAGGAACCATCTTCCATGATGAACAGTTCAACCGCAAGCGTTCCAATCAATCCGATGTGGTCAGCGAGTTGAAGGGCCAAATGCCGAGCCTCTTCCAAAATGTCTTGTTCTACTCGGGCTGGCACTATCGATAAGTGTAAAATATTTTGATGATGAATGTTCTCGCTGATCGGGAACGTTGTCGTCGCGTGAGCCCCTCTCGTTACGATGACCGAAATTTCTTTTTTAAAAGGCAGCCAAGCTTCGGCCACGTACTCCGTCTCTTCGAACTGATCCGTAAATGTGCGAACATCTTGCTCCGTCCGCAAGACCGTTTGACCTTTTCCGTCATATCCGAATCGGCACGTCTTGATGACGAATGGGAGGCCTAACACGTCTCTTGCTCGAGTGACGTCTCGGAGGGAACGAACTGGAACATATGGAGCGACGTGAAGGCCCGCACCTTCAATCATTTGCTTCTCATAGAGCCGATGCTGTGTCGCCTTTAAGACATCCATCCCTTGCGGACACTTGTCAGCGATAGCCTCAATCATCGCTGTATCGATATTTTCGAATTCGTATGTGATGACGTCTGAACGCTGAGCGAGTTCACGAGCTGCTGTTACGTCGTCAAATGTAGCCACGATGCTTGGCGCGACTTGAGCGGCCGGTGCGTTTGGGTTTGGATCAAGACTTAGCGTTTCGTATCCCATAGCACTCGCGCTGAGTGACATCATCCGACCTAGCTGGCCTCCGCCTAAAATTCCGATTCTCATCAAATCAGCTCCTCTGTCGCTTTGAGTGCCATATCTCGTTTCACTTGGCGGTAAACCTCGAGACGTTCAATCAATTCAGAAGATTGGAGGCTCAAGATTTGCGCCGCGAGAAGACCTGCGTTCATCGCCCCAGCTCGACCGATGGCGACTGTTGCGACCGGTACACCTGCAGGCATTTGAACAATCGAGAGCAATGAATCAAGTCCGTTTAACGCCTTCGATTGTACTGGTACCCCGATGACGGGTAATGTGGTCTTTGCAGCGACCATACCTGGTAAGTGAGCTGCGCCTCCCGCTCCTGCGATAATGACCTGTATGCCCCTTGCCCGAGCTTCCTCAGCGTAGTCGAACATTAAGTCCGGCGTCCGATGCGCCGAGACAACTTGTTTTTCATATGGAATACTCAACTCTTCAAGGATCTCACAAGCATGGCTCATTGTTTCCCAATCGGAAGAACTACCCATGATCACACCTACTGTTGCCTTCACTTAAATGTCCCCCTTAAAAAAAGAAATCCCTAAACCGAATAACCAGTTTAGGGTATAGACCACGACAAAAAAATGTCGACTATACCCCATAGTCTGATCAGAGTCGGCGATCAGGTAGAAACTTGCGAGCCATTTCCTCGCGATTATATGGAGCACTATTTAATTTGTTCTTAACTCACACGCCTATCGTACCTTGTTCATTCAAAACATGTCAACAAACGGCGAACAATTTAATTGTCTGAATATTTATCGTTCGTCTTTAGGTTCATTAAAACACAAAAAAACCGCCACTCATTCGTGACGGTTTGGCATTATGGTTTGAGAGCAACGCACTCAAATAAAATCGACTGATGGGAATGTACAGGTTCGTCTTTGGTTCCCGTTTGTTCAAAGACAGGCTTCTCAATCCTACGTACCGGGCGATACCCCATTTGAGCAATTCGATTTAAACACTCATCGATTGTCTCGTTTGGCTCGACGTATACTTTGATTTTTTTGGCCATCTGTTCTTCCTCTCTTTCATTTGAATCGCGATATAAATAAAAAAAGCGGCGGCCCTTGAGCGAATGCTCCAGAACCACCGTTTGCCTGGCGACGTCCTATCCTCACAGGGGGAGACCCCCAACTACTTTCGGCGCTGAAGTGCTTAACTTCCGTGTTCGGCATGGGAACGGGTGTGACCACTTCGCCATCGCCACCAGACAAGAGAGATCGTTCTCTCAAAACTGAAGACTCATCAATTCATACAAACCATTAGACTAGATCAAAGCCTCGACCGATTAGTATCATTCAGCTCCACACGTCGCCGTGCTTCCACCCATGACCTATCTACCTCATCGTCT
>NZ_JACSLK010000007.1:0-160742 GCF_018618075.1 Exiguobacterium sp. s5
TATTTTCCGACGGACCTTTTCTTTTATCAAGCATCATTCTGCTTCATGGATCCATTTGTAGCCGATTCCCCAAACCGTGAGAAAATGATCATCGACCGGAAAACCGGACTGGCGGATTTTTTCCCGAACATTTCGCACATGCGAATCGATGGTCCGCCCTTCCGTCTCTGAGTCGAATCCCCAAATTAACTGGATCAGCTGCTCCCTCGTAAACACTTTGTCGGCATTCTTCATCAGATGGCCCACCATCAGAAATTCTTTTGGCGTCAATTTGATGATATGTTTGCCGTACGTAAGTTCAAACCGGTCTTCGTCCCACACCAAACCGTCCACTTCAATGGTATTTTTCGGAGTTCTCCTGCGAAGCAGCGCCCCCATCCGGGCCAGCAACTCATCTTCATTAAACGGCTTTGTGATGTAATCATCCGCCCCGATATTCAATCCCTTAACAATATCCTCCTGTTGTTCCCGCGCCGTCAGCATAATGATTGGCACATCCGAAAATTTCCGGATTTCGCGGCACAGTTCCCAGCCATCCATTTCCGGCATCATGATATCCAGTAAGACGAGATCGAAAGGTTCCGATTCCAAATAGTCGAGGGCTTCATGAGCTCCCAGTGCTTTTTTACAGAGGTACTGATGCGGCTTCAAATATAAAGCCACTAAATCCAGCATTCGTTGTTCATCATCAACCAACAGCACTTTCTGCAAGCGAATCCCCCCTTTTCAATTCTATCAGGACGGTTGTCCCTTGTCCGTACTCACTTTGAAGCGTCATGAGACCACCGTGCGATTCGACGATTTCTTTCGCAATCGCCAGGCCAAGACCGCTTCCTCCGTACTGTCTGGATCTGGATTTATCGACCCGATACAATCGTTCAAAGACAAAAGGAAGATTTTTTTCCGGTATGCCCTCTCCTTCATCACGGATGCTTATGGTGATGGTACCTTTATCTTGGACTCCCTGTAATACCACTTGTGTTCCTTCAGGAGAATGCTTGCGGGCGTTGTCCAAGACATTCAGCAATACCTGCTGAAAACGTTCGGGATCAATGAAGGCGACAATCTCATGTTCACAATGGACAGCCAATGAAATCTGTTTCTCGTCAAAAGCTGGCCGAACCAAGGCAACGACGGATGCAAAAAGCATCTCCAGTGAAAATTCCTCTTTTTGAATGGCGAACTGGTTATGATCCATCTGAGCCAGCTCAAACAGCTGCCGGATCAATTCCGTCAAATGGGCCGTCTCTTCCCGGATGATGCCAATGTATTCCTTTTTCTCTTCCTCGGATGCATCCGGCCGGCTCGCGATATCGGCATATCCTTTGATATAGGTCAACGGCGTCCGCAACTCGTGCGAAATACTCGCCAAAAATTCATTCCGCTCATTTTTTAAATGTTCCAAGTCACTGGATAGAGCAGTGATGGCTTTCGCCAGCTCTCCCAACTCATCGTTTCGGCCAATATTCAGGCTGACCTCGTGGTGCCCTTCGCTTAACTGTTCCGTCGCTTCTTTCATCCGAATCAACGGCAACGTAATCAATCGGGATAGCAGAAAAATTGTGATGACGGTCAACCCGACAGCAATCAGGCCAACAATCAGGAATTGGTTTCGCAAATGACTGACCATCCCTTTGATATGATTGGTTTCCGCAAACATGAACACGTGGCCTCTATGTTCTCCTTCAATGGTGATTGGGCTGTCCGTCGCAATAAACTCTTTTTTGTCCCATCGCTCTTCCACGACCTTCCCTCCCTGCAGAACCTCATCAAAATCGGTGTGTTCCAACACTTCCCTCATTTCAGGTTCAATCAGATCGGAATGGGTCAATTCGTTGCCATCTGCATCCGTGATGATGACGATGAAATCGGAGGCCGATTCCATCAACGCCACATGGTTCAATGTCGCCGGTTCAAAACTGTCTTCCAATACTTCGCTGTGGGTGTTCCCTCTTGCAAGCAGGTTGGTCATGACTTCATCCACCCGTTCATTGACAAAAGTAACGTACAGGGTTAGAAACAAAACCAATTCAATGATGATAATAAACACAAAAAACAGCAAACCTATTTTCAATGCAAGCCTGTTTAATATGGCATCCCTCTTTAAGTCGATTGGTTAGCAGCAATCAAGACAAAGACTGCTGCCGAAAGCTGTTGGATTCGGTTCGTCTTTCAAACGGCTAGCTGGTTTCTACTTGGTTTTTCCCTCTTCCAGCAGCGTTTTCCAGGTCTGTAATCCGTCTTCCGACAAGTAGGCATTGCCTTCAAATGTGTAGATCGCCAGTTCCATTCCATCCATCGGGTTTTGTGCAATAAAAGCGACGGCATCTTGTGAAAGGTCCGGTGTATCCACCGGCTCGAGTTCTTCATTTTCCATAGTATACTTCACCAGAGCCGCCGCTGTCCCGTAGCTTCCGAAGTACAAATGGTCTTCGGTGAAATGCACCGCTGTGCCTGTTTCACTTCCGTCTGTAATGGCTTTAAAATTTTCTCCGCCATCCCGTGAGAAATAAATCCCTGCAGCCGTAGCTGCAGCGACGAAGTTTGAGTCAGCCGGGTGAAGAGCGAGCGAAGTCACTTCGCCTTCCAGCCCTTCAGCCTTCACAGTTTTCCATGATTCGCCTTCATCACCGCTTTTATATACGCCGGCTTCCAATAGGGAATTCTTGGCCGGATTGATTAGGAAAATGTCGTTACTGTTATATCCCACCGCCATGGCATGAAAATCCGTTTCTCCTTGAAATGCAATCTCTTCAATCGATTTACCGCTGTCGATGCTTCGCTGTATCCCTAGGGGATTGGGTAATTCTGAGTCTGCACTTGGGTGGCCCGACGTAATAAATCCTTCATTTGTTGCATTAAAGCCCATATAATCATGAAAATTATCCGCCGTTTCGAACCAGCCCTCTTCCCGGTAAATTTTCAGCCCGGTATGCGAGGCAAAATACAGTCCGTTCTCATTTCCTGCATAACCCATCCCATGAACATGGTTCAGTTCCCCTTCAAACGGCACTTCAAATGAATCCGTTGTATCATTGCTGCAGCCTGCCAACAAAAGAAAAGCCGACAGCACTGCCGTTCCTATTCTCTTTTTTTTCATGTAGATGCCCTCCGAATATGTCATTTTTTATTTTTTATAAGTATAACATTCTTAAAGTTTAACGAAAAAGTTTCGACTTTTTGTGCAGATATCTTGATTTCAAAACAGCTAATCCATTCCCTCTACAATTGACCCAAAAGGAATAATCCTTCCAATCGGTCCGGTGGAGGATCTTTGCCTGATTTTTATTTATAAATTTTCTACACCTGACATTTCTTTTCTTTCGGTTAGTCCACTTTAAAGAAATGTTTTTTTCTCGTTTTTTCTTTGCAGCATTTTTCAAAATAACGTGGCCCGCATTATGCTTGGGAAATTCAGAGGTATCAGCACGGTTTGATCTGTTCCATATAACTCGCGATATCCTCTTCGGACATTTCACCCGTAATAATTTTCTCGATTTTGCCCTCTTGATTGACTAACAGAGTAGTCGGCAATGGACGGATATTATAAGCTTCCATAACACTTTTGTCCTTATCGATAACAATCGGGAACGTTAAATTTCGCTGTTCAGCAAATTGTCTCACTTCATAATCGGATTGCGCAATATTGACAGCGAGTATCTCCACACCTTGATCCTTGTATACCTGGTACTGCTTTTCCATCAGCGGGAACTCTTTTTCGCACGGTTTGCACCAAGTACCCCAAAAGTTCACGAACACCCCCTGCCCTTTGTACTCAGACAGCTGATGCCGTTCCTCGTTCAAATCCGTCAACGCAAAATCGGGTGCCGAATCTCCAACTTGCAGCAATTCGTTTTTCTCTTTTGTTAATCCGTTGTAGATGGTAAATGCAATAGCGACAACCAGAATGAACAAATACTTGTCCTCATAATCAAGCGATTTCTCTTTTTATCCTTTTTAGCAGCCATACACTGTCACGTCCTTCCTAGATAATGGGTTGAGTCCATTAAAACCCTGTAAATCCACCCGTAAATTGCGATAAAAAAGCGATGATTTCTGTCAGCATGTCAAAGTAAAGTAAAACGCCCATCAGAATCATTAATGCTCCTCCTATTGACATGAAAAGAGCGCTCTTCTTCTTCAAGAAAGTCATTTTCTCAATAAAAAACGACATCAAGAGAAAAGGAATGGAAAATCCCAGAACGTAAAACAGCATATAGAGTAAGCCACTGTCCGGATCCGCTACTCCGAGTGCAATAACTCCTGCAAGTATGGGACCGGTACACGGGGTCCATCCAGCTGCAAAGCCAATGCCGATCAGAACAGAACCCGCGTATCCGGAGGGCCTTTTCTGGAACTGTAATTTCTTATCCGACAGCAGGAAGTCGAATTTCAGAATACCGGTTAGGACCAAGCCAAAAAACACCATCAAAATAGCGCCCAATTGACGTAGAAGAACTTGATATTCCAAGAAGAAGTTTCCGATAAGCGAAGTCGACAAGCCCAACGCTAAAAAAATGATGGAGAAACCTATCAAAAATAGAACCGTATGAATCAAAGCCGTGCTCCTCATCATTCCCTTGCCCGTCTTTAACTCATTGACTGAAACTCCAGTAAGGTAGGATAAAAAAGCCGGATACAAAGGAAGGGAGCATGGAGAGATAAATGATAAAAGCCCTGCGCCAAACGCAAGATACAAACTAATTTCCGCCACTTGTACACCTCCTATTACAGTAAGTTGAATCCTCTTCTTTATCATTTTTGTATCCCTTAAGGAATCAAATGAAATTTTCTATATAAGACTCGGGGAATTTCAAGGTATGTAAAATTAAATACAGCCCCTCTCTTAACTTCTACTTCCCCGTGCTTGCTTAACCGTTCCAGAAGACGTCAACCAATCCAGTTTACCGATTAATTCTTGATTTTCTGTGCAGTTTCTTCTATTCCGGTTCAGGTGAAGTCCCGGATGATTTGCAGGAAGCCGAAAATCCAACCTTTGAAGTTGGAAGCCAGGCGATTATTGAAACCGATCATATGGAAGGCATGAAAGGTGCTGAAGCCACAATTGTCGGGGCTTATGATACAACCGCCTATGCAGTGACCTATACGCCGACGGACGGAGGCGAGCCGGTTGAAAATCACAAATGGGTGATTCACGCAGAATTGGAAAATCCAGGTGATGAACCATTGGAAACGGGCGATGAAGCGGCCATTGCCGCTGACCATATGGAGGGAATGGACGGCGCAACGGCTACGGTTGATTCTACCGAAGAAACGACCGTCTATATGGTTGATTTCGTCCCGACCACCGGAGGCGAGGAAGTCACCAATCATAAATGGGTGACTGAAAGCGAACTGTCACCCGAATAAAAGCGCCAAAACCCGGGATCTTGTCAACAAGATCCCGGGTTTTTATCTGTAATGGTTCATAAAGGATTCGATTTCGTTTGTATTACAAAAACATTAAGTTTTAGTAGTTAGGCTTCCCGTATAAATTCTGCACATTTTTTCAACATTTTTATAATAGAATAAATCAAATTTAAATAGTTTTAGAGAGGTCACCAAATCTATGAAAACAAATCAGCTTTTGAACGAATCCGGTCTGATCTCCCGATTAGATTCCAGAATATTAGAATTAGACATCAAGGGGATTGCCGATAACTCAAGCGATGTGGCAAAAGGTTTTGTGTTTGTTGCTATTAAAGGATTTGAAATTGATGGTCACGGGTTTATTGACCAGGCAATTGAAAAAGGGGCAGCCCTTGTCATCGGAGAACAAGGAATTACCCGGTTAGGTGTCCCTTATTTACAGGTGGAAAATAGCCGGAAAGCGCTTGGCATCCTGGCCAGGAATTTTTATGGCCGTCCATCTGACCAGAAAATAATGATTGGAATTACGGGCACCAACGGAAAAACGACGACGAGCTATATGCTCCAGCACTTTCTGGAAAGCAACGGTATGAGTTGTTCTGTCATCGGTACCAACCAAAATATTATCAATGGCGAAAAAATGAAAAGCTCGAACACCACACCAAATTCACTCGCTCTCCATAAACTGTTGACCCTCAGTCAGGATGAGGTCGTCATTATGGAAGTTTCTTCTCATGGACTGGCCCAGTATCGGTTAGAAGGCATTGAATTTGATTACGGCTTGTTCCTCAATCTTCACCATGAACACCTGGATTATCACAGTTCCATGGAAGAATATTTTCAGGCGAAGCTTACAATGTTCAATCAGATGAAAGAACATGGGATTGCTGTAGTGAATACAGATAATGAGTGGGGACGAAAGCTCTGTGGAATCCTGCAAACAAAGGGAAAACCGATTTATGCAATTGGCACATCCACTGAATGCAACCTGCGTGTTGCAAAATTTCATTCACTGTCCTCCACTATGCGGGTGATTGAAAGTAACGAAACGTATCAAATGGTCGCTGCCATGACCGGAATGCACAATATGTATAACACCTTAATGGCCTACGGAACATCATTGTTGCTGGGCATCCCCAAAGAAAAGCTCTTAAACTCCATTCACCATTTCAAGGGAGTCGATGGACGCTTTGAGGTCACGAAACTGGCCAAGGGCTCGATCGTTATTGTGGATTATGCCCATACTCCGGATGCCATCTCTTACTGCCTGGAAACTGCAAAATCACAAGGGGCCCAACGAATAACCCATATTTTCGGCTTTCGTGGAAATCGAGATGCCAGCAAGAGAAAGCACATGCTATCCATATCTGCTGAAATGAGTGACCGCTACATTTTAACGTTGGACGACCTGAACAATGTTTCTCCAGGAGATATGCTGGAAGTTTTAAACCAACTAAATGAAACATACGGCAACTCAAAAGGCAGCATCGTTCCAGACCGTACACTCGCCATTCAGCAAGCAATCCATGAAAGCAAGGAAGGCGACTGGATTGTGATTACCGGTAAAGGACACGAGAAATACCAGCAAACCTTTCATTTACCGACTGATTCGGACCGGGAAACCGTCAATTATATAATAAAGCAGAACTAAAATAATCACTCAGGAGGGAGTAGTTATGAAAAAACTAAGTGTTGTTTCAACCATTTTAATCATGATCAACACTTTAATCGTTTCGTCCGTTTTCAGTAAAACTGATGACCCTTCCCTGCCAAACGTATCCAGTGAAGCAGCTATTGTCATGGAAGCAACGACTGGAGAAATCCTCTATGAAAAAAATGCACAGTCGCAGATGTATCCTGCCAGCCTAACAAAAATTGCCACAGCCATTTATGCAATTGAAAACAGAAAATTAAATGATATTGTAACCATCAGTAAAAAAGCACGCAATACGGAAGGCACCCGTGTTTATTTGGAAGAGGGAGAACAAGTGACTTTAGAAAAACTGTTGCTGGGCCTCTTAGTCAACTCTGGAAATGATGCCGGCGTCGCCATTGCTGAACACATCAGCGGCAGCGTTGAGTTATTTTCTGCTGATATGAATTTATATTTAGAAGATGTAATTGGCCTGCGGAATACGAACTTCGAAAATCCCCACGGTCTTTTTGATCCCGAGCATGTTACGACAGCCGAAGATTTAGCGAAGTTAACCCGATATGCGATGAAGAACGATGAATTCATGAAAATATTTGGAACAAAAGAACTGCCCTGGAACGGTGAATCCTGGGATACCACGCTTTATACCCACCACAAACTATTAAGGGAAAAACCTTATGAAGGCGTTACGGGTGGTAAAACCGGGTTTGTGCCAGAAGCAGGCGTCACGCTGGCCACGACAGCCAAAAGAGAAAACCTGAATTTAATTGTCGTCACCTTAAAAAGCGACACAGAGGCAGAAGCTTATGCTGACACTATTCAACTTTTGGATTTTGGATTTGAAAATTTTAAAACAGTGAGCATTCCGAAAGAAAGCAGCTTTTTTGCCGGTGATGTGGAATACATTACGCCAGGCGATTTCTTTTATACACACCAAACAGATGAGCAAGTGACAATCGCTGTAAAAGAAGATGGACTATTAAGGATTACTGATCAGGATGGCACTCTTTTGTCTTCTTATCAGTTTCCCGTTGTCAGTGCTTCTGAGACAAACCTTCCTTCTAATTCTGAAGACGTTCGCACATTTTTCCCACCTGGGATTTTAAGTTCAATCTATTTGTTCCTCCTCGTCGTTGGCTTTTCAGGATTAGTGTATTACCGAATTCGAAAAAAGCGGATATAGAACGCACTTCTCTATCTTAAAATTTCATTCAACTGAACTTTTATATACCATCAATTTTTTAAACAGCGCAGGAGGCGGATTATACCATAAACACTCAGTTCCCCGTTTTAGAATTTCTGCTGCTTCTCATTTTCAACATAAGTATGGGTGCAGTTGGCTTTTTCCCAAGCTTTTTGCTCACGTCTCTCAATATCAGTTCTTTAGGGTTAACCATTGGCGTCATCCTTTCTTTGTCGGGGGAGATTTTTGGCGCTATCGTCGGATTTTACCTATATCGATATGGGTTTTCAAAAGTTAATCCAAAGTGGTTAAAGCGGCCGTTCTGGAGGTACATCCAGAGTTCTTCAATAAGCCGCGTCTTCTGGGCAATCATCTTGCTGCGCTTAATTCCTTTTGTCCCATCAGGTCTGGTAACAGCAGGGGCGGCCTTGACGCCCATTCCAGGTGGCTTATTCATTATTGCCAGCACCATCGGTAAAATTCCGGCCGTTTCTCTTGAAGTGGCTGTTGTTTATGGCCTTGTAGAATCCATACATCCCGGTTATCAGTACGGCTTATTTATTTTGATCTTTCTATCGTTTCTAGTGATCTGGGCAAAGAACAAAAGAAAAAATTCTTTGTAATTTTACCCCCTGTTTGAGAAAACTTCGATAAATTCATCCTCTTTTTCTGGCTCATCACCATAACTCGTGGTTGCTATTTTGACGACCGATCTCGAGGCGCAATCTTAAAAAGAATCGCTCGAGGTTTCGATAGCCATAGCCACGGCGTTTGATGAGCTTGATCTTGTTGTTCGTCCCTTCCATCTTCCCGTTCGACAGCCTTGACACGATTGTCTGGCGCATCGCTTGCTCCCGGACCCGGATTGCTTTCGCGATCTTCGCCAGGGGCCCGCACGGATGGAACTGATAACGGTCCAACCAGTCTGTGAGCCGCCGTTGCGACTGTATCTCGCACGTCGCCTTCAGCACATACCGGATATGCTGGAGCCCTTGATAGAGGTTCCGAATGAATGGATCTTCCTGCATACAGGAACGGGCGACCTCCCGGTCTTCCCCAGTCAGCGTTTCCGGGCGACGCGCGAGCGAACGATCGATCACGCGAACGTGGTGATGGCGTCTTGCCTCGTTCAAAAACGACGCCGTCGGCGAAGGGCGTCCGTGACGAACTGGACGAGGTGGAACCGGTCCAGCACATGTTCTGCCTCCGGGAAGACATGGTTGATGGCCTTCGCCATCGCCGGTGCAAAATCACTGACGACAGAACGGACATCCCCGGATACGCCTTGAAGTGCTGCCGAGATGGCTGCCACGTCCCGGCCCGGGACAATGGACAGAAGCTGGCCACTCTTGGCATCGAGGACAATCGTCGCATAGTGGTGCCCCTTTCTCGTGGCGAACTCGTCGACCAGGACATGCGTTGCACGCTCCATCGTCTCCACCGAAGCGTACTGATAGAACCAGCGCTCCACCGTCGTATAAGGGAGGCTGTACTCGCGTGCGACATCTGAGATTGTCCGTCCGTGGCAACGTTTTGCGATGCCTTTCCGGAACACCTCGGTGGAAGTGCTGACGAGCCCGAGACCGTAGTCATACACGAACGTCAAATCACAAGAGGTGCATCTTTGACGTGGGACATCCAGTTCGATCCAGAGTACACCGACGTTCCACGCATGACCGTGTCGAAAGCGACGCCGCTTTTTCGAATGCAGGATGGTCTTTCTCTGGCACAGCGGACAAGGGATGTCATGTCGATCCGGGATGACCGGAAAAACGTTTGGTTCTTCGTCTGAAGACATCTGAATCTGAAAAAGGTCTGGAAGTGGAAGAAGTAATTTGATAAACTGTTGGGACAAAGCGAAAACTCCAATCGTGGTTTGTCTAAGCAACAATTACGATACCGGGGTTTTCGCTTTTTTTCTATGTTCAATTCAAAATCTGATGGATTTTATGCGTCAACCACACCTTATGGTGATGAGCCTTTTTGTGACATACTGTTCAAAATCTACTTTGAACGGGGACGATTGCGATGAATACTTGGAAACACACTTTACTCTTACTAACTGGCGTCGGCATCTCGAACCTCGGCGCCTGGGTGTATTTCATCGCCCTCAACTTGATTGTTCTCGAGATGACGCAATCGCCGTTCGCCGTCTCGGTCCTCTACATTCTGGTCCCGCTCGCGGCACTATGCGCGAACGTTTGGTCAGGCTCGGTCATCGACCGTACCGATACACGCCGCTTGATGATGTGGCTTGATGCGCTCCGCGCCGTCGTCGTCTTCAGTCTCGCTTTCATCGACTCACTCGCGCTCATCTACTTGCTCGTGTTTCTATTGAACATCGCGAGTTCCGTCTTCGAATCGGCCTCCCTCGTCTACATGACCAAGCTCGTCCCAAGCGGTGACCGTCAACGGTTCAACGCCATGAAAAATTTCGTCCAATCGGCCGGATTCATCTTAGGCCCGGCCATCGCGGGATTGTTGTTCATGATCGGTACACCCGCGCTCGCGATACAATTGAACGCGCTGGCGTTGCTCGTGTCTGTCGGAATCCTCTCCCTACTACCGAAGTTGTTCACGGCCCGCGACGAAGTCGAAGTGTTCAACCTGCGCATGATTCTCGATGATTGGAAAACGGTCGTCCGATTCGCATCGACCATGCGTTACGTGACACTCGTCTATGGCCTATTCTGCGTCATGACGATTTTCATGTCGAGGCTCGACTCGCTCGAGGCGTCGTTCGCGACGCAAGTGCTCAACTTTTCTGAGAGTCGCTACGGTTTTCTCGTCAGTGTTGCCGGAGCCGGGATTATCGCTGGTTCCATCATCAACGCGACGTTCAGTGCCCGGCTGACGTTACCGTTCCTAATCAGTTTCGGTGCCATCCTAACACCTGTCGGCTATCTCGTCTTCGCCTTCTCCGAGTCATTCGTGGTCGCAGCGGTCGGATTCTTCCTGCTCACGTTCGCCTTGTCGTTCGCGAACACCGGCTTCTTGTCGTTCTATCAAAACAATGTCCCGACCGACCTGATGGGCCGCTTCTCCGGGGTGATCAACGTAGCGGAGTCCGTCTTGATTATCGGGTTGACGTTCGGCATCGGTCTCCTCGCTGAATATGTCGGGATTCGCTCGACGTATGTCGCCTTTTCACTCGCTTTCTTGCTCGTCGGCTTGGTCACAGTACGGGTTGTACTAGAGCGATCAAGACAAGCTTTGTATACGTCAGCTCTACACGAGGAGGAAGCATCCTAATGCGGTTATAGTGTTGGCGAAACAACAGAAAGAGCCGATTGAGACCATCCTCTCAATCGGCTTATTGTATCGCTTGAGTCATCTGATCAATGTGTTCTTCTACCACAGCAACAATGACATCCGGACGATCTAATTGAATGGCATGCGATGCCTGTTCCGCAATCACCAGCTTGCTAGTCGTTGCGAGCATCGTTTGTTCACGAATGAGTTGATGCCACGTTGCTTCTAATAACCTTAACTCAGATTCAGGCAAACCGTTTAACATGCCTTGTGCGACTTCATAATCGGCGTCGCGTCCGATCACATATAACGGCATCGCATAGGCGATGGATCACTCGTCACTCCTCCTCGCCAGAGACAATCATCTTCCGATCCATGTGTTCGACTTTGAAGTGACGGGCGCGATGAAGCGAATCGATCGACACGTTGATTCACGATGGCCAGACCACCCTTGCCACATAACTGACGACACCACCGGCATCTGTGTCGGTGGTGTCGTTTACTTAATCCCGAAGAACGCACTCGCTCCGATTCGAAAAACGATCTCGTCGTTCCAGTCTAATGTTTTATAATGAAGGTGACGGACATCTTTGATTGGTTATTCCGCATATATAGCGGGTAATTGAAGAGGTGGCTCATCGTGAGCCGATTCAAGACAGATGGAGGGGTGAACATGAAGCAATGGACTAATGAATCGATTTATTTGTTCGGTCTCATCGCTTGTATGATTGTCGGTACGATGGCTTATATCGTCCTTTTGTCTGAAAGTAACACCGGTCTTCTCGGCTACTTGATTTTACCCACCATCATACTCTCTTCTCTCATCTTCGGGATGCGAGCTGGGCTGACTCTGTCTGTCACGCTCCTCCTCTTTTTATTCATCTATTTCCGATGGCTCGCGTCCATTTACGAAACAGGAAACGTTCAGTTTTTTAACGCCAGAGGCATCAGTTTTACGATTCTGCTTCTCGTCATGTCCATTCTGTCTGGTCTCGTTCATCAACTCGTGAACACCGTTCAACTGTCCCGGCACGAGTTAGAGGAACAAGCGCGACAATTGATTGCGGTCGATCCAGAGACGTGGCTTGATAATACCGAGCGATTTCGGATGGACTTGAGTGCGGAACGAGACCGTCTCATTCGCCACGGTGGCTCATTCTCAGTCTCGTTCATTCACTTGAATGACTTCGCTCGTTTCAAGGAACATTACGGACGAACTGAATATGAATGGTTCTTGAATTATTTCAGTGACGAGCTCCATATGGCAACAAGACGAACCGATCACAAGTATCGGATCGCAGTCGATACGTTCGCCATCATCTTCCCCTACACGTCACAAAAAGCCGCACAAGTCGTCCATGACCGGATTCGTCCGCTACTAGAACAGTATGAGCTTCAAAGCGGTAAACACGTGTCATTGACGTATGAGGATACGTTTTATGAGGTGAATCAAGAAAATTGTAACACGGTCGTTGATAAAATCGTTGCGAAGGCATCGTCGACTAGTTGAGAAATACCTGATAATAAAACCTTGAATGATCGACACTTAATAAAAGTGCGCATTCAAGGTTTTTGTGTCATCATATCGATTTTACCCCACATTTAGCCGTTTCGATTCTCCATCACGACTGCTGTCTGTAACGTCTATCCAAGCCCATTATACGCAAACTCAGAATTTCCATTTGGATACAGCATCAAGTCCTTCACAGAGTTAACCCAATTCAATTTCTTATCTAAATCGCTCTAGATGATACTCTATCTAGGTTGCCCGAAGAGCATTTTCATATGTATCGTTCGACCTTTTATCACTTCAGTTTATTATTGTTAATCGTTTCATCTCGTTACATTTCCGACTAAATGGAGAGGTTCCTTCCCTTGAATCGCCTCGATCACGCCTCCGGCAATCTCTTTATGCGTCAACCAGCGGCTCTCCCCCTTCACGACTTGAAAACCGAGTTGCACTTGGTGATAACGGACGTCTTCAGTGATCGTCAGCCCGTTTCTCACACCGCTCGAGTTGGCGCGACTACCGAGAACATGGAACACGTCCGTTCCCCCTCGTAGTGCTGACAACACACACGTTAAGGCGTCAGCTGCGTCCGAATGAACCCAGGCAACGACCAAGTCGAAATCTCCGTGATCCGCAATCGAACTTCGCAGCGCTTCCTTGAGACGCAAGTCGTCCCGATAGTCGACCAATACGGCAGACAGTCGGTCGGGTGTTTGTTCGGTCAATCGGCTCATTTTCTCGGCATCCCGTCCGATGATGGACACGTGATAGCCAACCTCTTCCAACCAAAGGACCGTCCCCGCCAGCATCCCGCTGCCGCCGATCACTAACGCATGTTTCACGATATATCTGTCCCTTCTGTCCGTTTATAAGTAAGGAAAGGAATCCTGACTTACGAAAGCGAAATCTACATATAACACCCCCCTCAAGGAGGCATGATTCCCATTCCATCGACCATCTATTCCATCAAACCAATCGAGTCGCCACACGAACTCGATGAATCGTTCCCAGTCATGAATCAACTGCGCACCGACTTGACGCTCGACGCCTATCGCGATCTCGTCGCCGCCATGCGACCACAAGGGTATGAACTATATGCGTTATACGCCGACGATGTCATCGTCTCGCTTGCGGGGATTGAGCTCCGCGTCAATCTATATCTCGAGAAACACGTCTTCATTTACGACCTCGTGACGTGCGTGAACCATCGCTCGAAGGGATATGGCGAGATGTTGCTTCACTTCATTCATGAATACGCACGCGACAGTGGTGCCAAATATGTCGCCCTCGAGTCCGGACTGGCAAGGACCGAGGCGCATCGCTTTTATAAAGACAAGATGGACTACGCCATCACGAGCTATTCGTTCCGAAAACAGCTTTGAATTCTATGTAACAAAAAAGGAAGAGCCGAACGCTCTTCCCGTCTTTATTATATCGCGATTCTCGAACCAAAAACAGACTGTGTTCTCCTAAATCCATCCACTATACTGTGAAGACAGCCTGACTGAAGGAGAGATAAAGCATGACCGATGACATGAAACCGCTCGACCCCGGCCCGTTTTTCCACGGAACGAAAGCCGAACTGAAACTTGGAGACTTGCTTGAACCGAAGCGACGCTCGAACTATCAAGACAAGCAGTCGAACTACATCTATTTCACGGCCACTCTCGACGCCGCCAAGTGGGGAGCCGAACTGGCGAGCGGAAATGCGCGTGAACGAATCTACGTCGTCGAACCGACGGGCGACTTCGAGAACGATCCGAACTTGACGGACAAGCGCTTCCCCGGAAATCCGACCCGGTCGTACCGGTCGAACGCCCCGCTCAAAGTCGTAGCCGAACTCGGGGCTTGGGAACGCCACCTTGACGATGTGATCGCGCATATGCGCGACTCACTTGAGAAACTGTGACACGCTGGAGAAGATATGATTGAAGACTGACACGAAGTAGATACACCTTGAATAAATCGTACAGGAAGCGCTGATATTCTGGAGAAATCGATTATAACAAGCTTAATGCATGGATTAATCGAGTCAAATCACAATCTGAAGATTAATTTATCATAGGTTTCTCATAATATTGAGCGAATTCAATCACTATGACTGGCTATCCGTCTTGATGAAAAGAAGGTAAAAATCCCACTCGCGATGGCTGAGAACACAATTTTAAAAAGAGAGTTGTGAGTAAAACCATCAATCACATATCCCTTCAGCTTTTGCAATAAAGCGGCTTCCGGAATCCAATCAATCACATAACCGATTCCTAACATTGAAGGAAGACTCATTAACAAGTACACCGAGACAAAAACGAGCATAAACGACTTCGTGTTCACCATCTTTACCTCCTTAGTTTTACGATAATCAAGTACTAAAAGAAAGCGGATGACATCAGTGTGTGATGCCGTCCGCTTTCTTTTGATTCATCTTTTGAAATGAGCCATCCGCATGCACAAGTGTGAACGGCTCGGCGAGCGACGCGGCCGCTGCCTCGGCTTGAGACATCGTCTCTTCCGTGATGACCGCTTCTTGTCGCCGTAACCGAAACGCCCGCTCGAGGCGGCTCGTCAGCAAGTTGCTGAGGAAGACGAGCAGTGACAGGCCGAGAGCCGGAACGAGGAACATATGGTTTGTCATCCATGTCGTCGCTGTGAACTGCGTGAAATAAAAACCGAACATCGACGACCATTCAAACAGCGTCGGTCGCACCCCTTCAAACAGGAAGACGGTGCCTCCGAAAAAGACGCCGAACAACGACAGATGAATGAGCAACATCAATGTTTGCACGAATTGCTGCATGAAGACGATGACCAACGTCGGAACGAGGTGCGGCCATAAGTGTCTCCTTGTCCGGTGCCACACACTGCCTCCTAACGTCTCGGCGACGATCATAAACTCTTGTTTGAGCAATTGCCGCACCTCTGTAATGAGATAGAGCGTGACTGCAGGCAAGCCGAGCGCCACGAACACCGTCAACTGCAGCGTCACGCGGTCCAGCAGCGGCGGCACCATGGTCGAATCCGCGAAGAAAAAGGACGGGAACAGCATCATCATGGCAAGAAGGGAAATCGGTAAAATCAAAAACCCGTCTAACACCATTTTGAAGATTCGGTTCACGCGCGCCCCGCGAAACGCGAGTGGAATCCCAATCAATAGGCCGAACGCCATCCGTCCGAGCGCAACGGTGGCACAAATGCCGACCGTCCACTTAAAACCTTCGATCATCATCTGGAACAAGTCGTTGCCGGCCCGGTCGGTACCGAGCCACTGATCTTTCGACGGTTCGAGCGGCGGAATGCCAATCAACCGACCTTCGTCGGAGTAACGGTTCAAGAATTGGTCGACTTGGCCATCGCGGAATACGGTATTCCCGATACTTAGTAACAGCAAGCTGGCAAAAATGACGAACCCGATGATGAAAATCGGGTCCCGCAGTAACGTGCGTCGCATCAAATCCCTCCTTTCCAAGCGTTCGGGATGAGCCATTCTGCTACTAAATCCAATATAAAAATCGGGATATAGACGACCAACAAGATGACGAGCAGGATTGGCATGACCGGATTATAGACGGCGAACCGGAAAATCCCTTGCACGTTGAACAAATACTCGATAATCAACAGACTCGATAGCACCGTGATCAAGTTCGAGCGGAAAAAGAGGTAGAAGCGGTACACCAAATTCGGGAGCAAATGTCTCCAGAACAGGGCGGCCGGTCTGACGCCTTTGGCCCGGGCCAGTTCGAGAAACAACGACACCTCCTCCTCGAGGATATGTTTCGTCAACCACTTGAGGAAGAAGAACAGAATCGTGAGCGTCAACGTCACAATCGGCAAAAAGCGTATGTATTCGGCGAACCCACCTGCGACTTCAATTCGATCGAACCCTGTCTTCTTATAAATCGTGATGGCAAGAAATTGCGAGAAGATGAGCCAAAACAAATCCGGGATCATCTCGAGCGTCTGGCTCGTTTGCTGGAGCACCGTGCGCACGCGCTTCCCGCTCCGATAAAAGAAATAGGCGTACAGAAGGGCGAACCCGACCGAGACGATGAGTGACGTCATAAAGATGATGACCGTCTCTTTCATGAGCGGGGCGAGGTCTGGCAATAACGGTAACTCGCGTTGTGCGGTGACGTTGTAGTATGTAATCTCGTCGAGTTTCGCCAACTGACTGAATTGTTGTTGAATCCCGTTCCAGTAATTTGATGGCACGAACTCGAGTTCCACGACGAGTGACGGCAAGGCACTGATTGCAATCAATACAAATAGCGTGATGAAAAACTGAGCCGATTTTTGAGCAATCCAATTCATCCGATTCTCTCCTTTTGTGACATGAGTTTCTATTCTCTCAATGATTAGCCGCCTAAAACACAGTCAAAAAGAACTCTCTCCAAAATAAAACATTTTCTCGATACAAAAGTAAAATAAAACCATATGTGTGTTTTTTGATTCTATCACAGTAATATTGTAAATAATAACAATATTCAAAAAATAAAGAGGTGAATTATGCTATCTTTAAATTACGCACATACTCTGAGACAACTTTAAATGTGCTAGCTACATTGAACACCCCAATCAATAAGCAAATAAAAAGTATTCCTTCATGAAAGGAACACCTTAGTATGTTGAAAATAGAACGTCACCATCTTCAGACCGTAACTCATAGTCGACGAGCGTCTTCAACTCCTGCGTGAGCGTGATTGTGCATTCATATTCAATACCAGGACCGAACGGGATATCGGGACGATTGCGCGTTTCGTGCGGTACGCCATTCAAATATACATCGATATCACGGGCTTTAGCACCGTTATCGATTATATAGCACATTCCCGTCTCTGTCTTGTAGCGACTATGAATCCGATCATATGTATCTGGAACCGTCACGAGCAACACTAGAATGACTAGCACGAGCGACCCAATAGACGCAAACAACTTTCCTAACTTTCGTCCTCTCCACCATTGGACGAAATACATGATCGTCGCACCCATAAGTGCGAGCGCAATACACCAAAACCCAATTATATCAATCAAACTTATCACCTCATCTTTTTATACGGGTGCTGCCAGACAAAGTTTCATCACCATTTCATTTTCAAGGAGACCTTCATGACACACTTTCTCAAATTACAAAACCTCTCCATCCTGCTCGCGCTCACCCTACTCTTAAACATTCAACTGCTCGCCAACAGCGGACGGCTCTATCTGATAATGGATAACATTTATATACTAATCATCGTCTCTATCGCTCTGGCTTCACTCATCTTATTCACGCGGATCCTCATCAAACTTGTCAGGCGTCTCGAAGCTTCAACATGGAACCTATCCCTATACGTGTTATGGTTTCCTTATTTGGCGCTGTTCACTTATGTCTGGACGCGAATCGTCCCCGCTCCGAATGAAGCGGCATGGCCAAGTCCGGCCGTCGGGCTATTAATTATCGCGCTCACATTCACCTTCCCGCTCTATGTGTTCATCGTCCATATGGTCGCCCGCTCCAAACAACGAACGACGTAACCAAAAAACGTGTGCAACCCGAAGCGGGTGCACACGTTTTTTCATGAGAGCTCCTGTCTTCGTTTCTGCCACGCCACGAGCAAGATGCTGATGATGACGAGCAGGAACCACGACGACAGCTTGCCGAGGTCAACGAGCGCCCAACCGCTCAACTGGTTCGGATATGCCCAACCGTTGTAGAACGTGACGATATTTTCCGCGAACCAGATGAAGCAGGCAATCAAAAAGAAGGCGACGACGACGGGCATCGTGAAACGGCGGTCGTCGAGCCGGTACGTGACGATGGCACGGCCGAAGACGAGAAAGACGAGACCAATCAACACCCAGCGCAAATCGAGCCAAATGTGATGCCAAAAGAAGTTGAAATAGATGGCGATTCCCAGGCCGAACGCGATGAGCGGTGGAGGCATCTTGAGAAACTCCAAATCAAGGCGGCGCCACGACTGGACGACGTAGCTGCCGACGCTCGCATACATGAACCCCGCATAGAGCGGGACGCCGAACCATTTCGTCAACGCCTCGTCGGGATAGCTCCATGACCCCATCTGGACTTTGAACAGCTCGAGGCCGAGCCCGATAACGTGGAACCAACTGATGACCTTCACTTCTTCCATCGTCTCGAGCCCGGTCTTGACGAGCACGACTTGGACGAATAGGCACCAAATGAGGAGGACGTCGTAACGCGGAATCGGAAAGTCGAACCATTTCGTCAACGCGAGCGCCCCGAAGATGGCGACCGGGAAGATGCAACTGAGTGCCTGTTCGTAACCGAAGATGAACAAATAACGGATGCGCCGCATCGTAATCACCTACAATTCGATGTATTCGTAAAGGAATGACGACTCACCGTCAAAGAAGCGCGGATCGTAGAGGCCGAGCCGCTCATCATCCTCGACGACGACAACGAACGGGGACCACTGTTTGAGCGTGATCGCTTCTTTATTTTCGGCGAAGAGCGGATTCAAATCGGCATCGTCCGCACTCGTCAACTCGTATTGGACCTCGGGTTCTTGATAGACCGAGTCACTGTAAATCGACACCGACTCATCGGTCTTTGTGACGACCGTGAACTGGGTCGGGATGAACGAGGCCGACAGCGCCACTTCATCGTGATCGGCGGCATACGACTGATACAAGTACGCCCCTTGCGCACTTTGAATCAAGACGTGCACGACGATCACTGCCCAGGCGTAGCGATACACCGTATGACTGATGTCAGTTCGCCGTGCGATCAGCCAGGCGACGAGGAAAATGCCCCAATAGACGAAATCAACGATCGGGATGACACCGAACGTGACCCGGACATCCGATAACGGTTCGAAGTAACCCGTCCCCCAGGCGTTGAACAAGTCTGCCGTGTTATGGATGAACACGGACAAGAGCGCCCACCAGAAGTAACGGATATCGGTCACCTTGAACAAGAGGCGCACGAGTATGTAAATGAGTAGCGCGAACAACGGGACGAGGAAAATCGAATGAGTGATGCCGCGGTGCCACATCTGATACATCCCTTCCGTGTCCCATAACCGCGAGATGACGTCACTATCTGGGATTTGGCTCCCGACGAGCGTCGTGACGAACAAAGCACGTTTTTCGTTTTTCTGAAGCTCTCGCTTGTCGGCCGCCCCGTAGAGCGTCAGACCGAACAGCGTATGTGTGATGGTGTCCACCGGTCTCCTCCTTTTGGACGGAAAAGACATCCCCCTCATGACGAGAAGGATGTCCGTCCTAGCTTATTTCTCTTGGTCCATTTTCATGGCGCGTCTTGCGACGACAGCGACAAAAATGACAGCGACAATCGGAATGATTAATGGCATCCAATCTAACATCCGCCTGTCCCCCTTCTACAAGTGTCGCAAGCAGTATATCATACCTTCATTTCAATCGTTTCAGTGAATGCTCGCCTTCGCATATCGTTCGGCCATCGCCTCGATCGTCTCGCGCAAATGGTCGCGGAGCGTGATTGGTTCGAGCACCTCGACTTGCGTGCCGAGCGACAAGAGCCAGAAGACGAACCCGTCGGATACGGCCGCATCGAAGCGGATGAGGAAGCGTTCTCCGTCTTGAGTAATCGAGACGTCTTCGCCGAGCTTGTCGAAGATGACCGGGAGGACGCGCTCGTCGACGGCAAGGACGATTTCCTCGTCGAGCCCGTTGTACATATTGAACGACTTTTGGAAGTAGTCATCCGGCAAATGATGTTTCATGCGCGGCGTATCATCCTCGACAATCTCTGAGTTGACGATGCGGTCGACGCGATAGTTTCGGATTTCCCCGATCGACTCATCGATGCCAATCAAATAATATTGCTCATGGTTCCAGTGCAAGTCAATCGGATTGACGACATAACGCTCGCCGTCACGGCGAAGCGGGAACGTTCGCTTCGTGGCGTCAAAGCCGACGACGTCCGTATATTGGAACGAGATTGCCTTTTGTTCTTGGATCGCGCGCTGGATGCGATCGATATGGTAAGGAATCTGTCCGTGTTTCTTCTTCGGTGTCTTGATGATCGACTGGAGCGTTTCCGCTTCCGGAATACTCGTCAGTTTTTGAAGCTTTTCGACGATCCGCTCTGTCACGTCCTCCGAGATGAACTTCGCCGCGACGATGGCGTCGACCATCATCCGGAGCTCATGGATTTCAAACAAACGGGCCGAATGCCAATATTTTTTGGCGAGGCCGTTCTTCTCGAGCTCATCCTGCACCTCGAACCCCGAATCGGTCAATGCTTGGATGTCGTCTTTCACTGATTTTTTTGCTAACTTAGAAGTATCTCCGATCGTAGATAAATATTCGAGCAAGTCTTCTAACGTCTTTGGATGATTATCATCTGTGTGGCGTTCGAAAAACCGTCTCACCTCGAGTAACCTTTCTCGGTTGTTCACGGTTTAATCCCCTTTCACTTCTCTATGTAAAATATGTATAAACAGACAGTAGCATGTTATTTCCATGAAATAAAGGTATTTTCCATTACAAATCGTTTAAGGAGGCCCTTCCGCAGTGAAACATTACGCGCACGTCAACGGCACGAAAATCGAATATATGGACCGCGGTCATGGTCCGGTCATCGTTCTGATTCATGGGACCCAATCATCGAGCCTCGAACCGTACCATGTGGACCGGCTCGTCGTGTCCGGTTTTCGGGTCATAGTCCCATCCCGTCCCGGCTACGGTGAGACTCCGTACTCATTTTCAGCTTCACCGCAAGCGTTCGCCACCAACCTACGTCATTTGATGGAAATCATGGCAATCGATCGGTATCACGTGTACGGCATTTCGGCCGGTGGCCCGACGGCAATCGAGCTCGCATCGCAGAACGACCACGCGCTCAGCCTTACGCTCGCTGCCGCTGTGACGAGCGTCGTCGACTTCCCCTATCGGCAATACATCAGCCGTAACGTCGCTCAGCCTGCGTTCATCGCGCTGCAATTTGCGATGAAACAGTTCGTCGCCCGCGCCATTCAAAAACAACCGTTCGAGGCGACGGCCCGCATGATTCAATCGACGAGCCTGCTCGCACTCGATGTCATCCGCGACGAAGTGACCCCGTACGATATCTTCCTATTGAAACGAGTCGCTAGCCAAATGGCGTTCGGTCTTGGTGCCCAGTTTGACCTGCGGCAACAAGTGACCGATGAAGCGCTGCTCGGGGTGACGTGCCCGACGTATATCGTCCACTCCAAAAATGACAAGGCCGTGCCGGTCCGCCACGCGCATCACGCGAAACGGCTCATCCCGCACGCCCAGCTCACCATCTTGAACAGCCCCGGCCATTTGATTTGGATTGGTCGTCAAGCACGGAAGAGCGAGCAACAGATTGAACGCTTTATCCGCTTCAACTCATAAGACGCCATTCTAGGCGTCTTTTTTAGTCGCCTGGTTCGAGCAGATTGATCAATTTTTCCGTCACGTCAGCCGGAAGGCGGTAGCCGATATTTGTGTCGTCCGCGTCATAAAGACTGCTTGCCGACTTCGCATCATCGTTGAGCCAAAGGTAATAGCGGTCCGTCTCCCCGTCCTCGAAGCGGATTTCGATATCGTATTCCGGCCCAACCACATTGGCGACACCTGGAATTTCGTCTGCCTCACGCAGCATGTCTTCGAACACTCGAATCGATTCCGGTTCGTCGAACGTGACGATATCGCGCTCTTGAAAACTGCTGAATCCGTCCGATTCCGAGACGCGGACTTCTTCAATCCCATCCGTCCGAAAATCGTTCGAGCCACAACCGGTCAACGTAAGGGCTAACGTGAAAAGAGCAAAGACTGACATATGTCTTCGTTTCATAAAAGGGGCTCCTTTAACTGTGTTTGGTAGCTATACGTAATTCAAAAAAAGTTACACATCACACGTCAATCACTTACTCGTCCACCCCGAGCACTTGAATCAACTGATTCGTCATATCTCTCGACACGCGATAGATGAGATGCGGATGCGTCACATCCATCAAAAAGCTCGGTTGATGTTTCTGTCCGAGCCAAAGATGATACTGTGCCATCATCCCGCCCTTCCAATGAAGCTCCAAGTCAAAGTCCGGTTCCCCGTGAATGGAATCTTCGAGCGCATCATCTGCATTACGCAGCATGTCCGCGAACGATCTCACTTTTTCGATTCCATTGAACATGATGAAATCTGTCTCATTGAACGAACCAATTCCTGACGACTCAGCAACTCTCGCTTGAATCATCTCTTCTCTATTCAACTCATTCTCCTCTGAGTTCATAAATGCTTTGAACATCGCCGAAGCCCCTGTGAAGATTGCCCGATCTAGTTTCATGTCCATCACCCCATTCATGTTGATCGTTATCTTTTACGAAAATCCGGACGAAAGGTTTCACAAATTTTGACATCGGATCATTCAGGCCTGTTTTCGCATTCGCTCCAAGAAAATCGGCAATATGTTCAATAGAATCGAGATGCTCGTTAAGACCCACCACGCTCGTCCCATACCTGGTATGACATCCGCCAACGCACTCCAATCCTCCGCTTCGACCCAGACTGATAAATAGCTGTAATCTGCACACACCGTCAATGCGGTCAAGGACAACGCAATCGCCATCGGTAGCTTATAGTCTTTCCCGATGCTGAACGTATACAAATTGACCAGTGTCGCCCCAATCGCGAGCAATCCTAAAACCATCCACATGTAAACCATCCCCTATACCATATGTAATTTATTCCCTATTTCTAGAATAGCATATAGAGTTCATTCTGTAGGTAAACAAAAAAGCCAAGCCGAAGCTCAGCTCTTCCTTATTGATACGTCCAACCGGTCAGGCTCGCAGTCGCGCCTTCGTAACGCAACTGTTTCTCGAGCTCGCTCGGGAAGAGACGGAGCGTGGCGACCGACTCACCGTCATTGACGAAGCATTCGACACTTGACGAGTCGACGAACACGTGAAGCGACGTCACATGAATCGCTTTCGTCCGTGTCGTGCCAAACTCGGTCGCGAACGGCTCTCCGGCATTCGTCCGGTCGATCGTCAATTCGCCTGCCGTCGCGTCGTAACGAATGACGAGTGACTCATTCTCGACCTGAAGCAGGTCGAGCGTGAAGTCTGACCCATCCGTTTTCACCTCAAGCTCATACCGGTCCGGTGTCGCGACGCTGATTGATGTGCCGGACGCGTCGAGGAATGTGTCTTGGCGAAGCGTTGTCATCTCCGCCACCGGACGCTGCTTGAGCATCCCTTCCTCAATTGTGAGCACACGCGGTAACGTCAAGGCGTGGGCCCAACCGAAGCGGTCCGTCGGATACTCGATTTCAGGGAGTCCCATCCAACCGACGAGAACGCGTCGTCCGTCCTGTTCTGTCGTCTGTGGGGCGTAAAAATCAAACCCGAAGTCGAGCTCCTCGAACGCTCCGTGGGTGAATGTTAACGTCTCAACGTCGAGCTTGCCGATCAAGAACCCAGACTGATAGATGTTGTGATAGCGATGCCCGTCCGGTTCAATCCCTTGCGGCGAGAAGACGAGGACGTGCTGCCCGTTCAGTTCGAACACGTCAGGACATTCCCACATGTAGCCGAACGAATCGAGTCCCGTCTTGATTTCACCGAGGAACGTCCAATCATCCAAGTCGACCGAGCGATACAAGACGACGCAACCCGTCTCGTCCGTACGTTGTGCGCCGACGACGGCGTAATAGGCGCCGTCCTCGAGCCACACTTTCGGGTCACGGAAATGTTCCGTGTACCCGGCCGGCACGTCCGGAATCGCGACATTGCGACGTTCGATCAAGCCATCCCGCAACACGCCGAGCACTTGCGAGGCGTGACGCGTCCAGTCATCCGTCCGGTGATTGCCCGTGTACATGACGTGGAGTTCCCCGTCTTTCACGAACCCGCTGCCTGAATAGGCACCGTGTGAATCTTCGGTCGTCTCCGGGACTAACGCCACCCCGCGGTCCGTCCACGTGACGAGGTCGGGTGATGTGACATGATACCAGTGTTTGAGACCGTGTACCGGTCCGAGCGGGAACCACTGATAGAACATGTGATATTCCCCGTTGTAATACGTGAATCCGTTCGGGTCGTTCAGGAGTCCCGTCGGCGGTTGGATATGGTATCCGAACCGCCACGGGGAAGCTGCCGTCTTCGTGCGGAGCGTCTCCATCTCGAGGGCACTCACGTCACGTAACGAGCGGTAACGCTCTGCCTTCGTCCAACTCATAACATCACTTCCTTTTCATTATGCTGCTTGTTTGACTGCTTCTTTTTTCGCTTGGCGTTTCGCGAGCACGAACGTCAATCCGAAGGCAACCGCGAAGGCGATAGCCATACCGATGATATACGAGACGATCGATGCCGGTGCGATTGAGATGATCCCTGGAAGACCTGCCGCACCGAGGGCAACGGCGAGGACTTCACGTCCGACGATGAACGCCGAGGCGACGCCTGAACCGATGATGGCCGCGATGAACGGATAACGAAGTTTCAAGTTGACCCCGAACATTGCCGGTTCCGTGATGCCGAGGAGTGCCGAGATCCCAGATGCTGAAGCGACACCTTTCATCTTTTGGTCACGTGTCAAGAAGAAGACAGCGAGTGTGGCCGCACCTTGCGCGACGTTCGACATGGCTGCGATTGGGAAGATGAATGATCCACCCGTACGTGCGATATCGGCAAGAAGTTGTGTCTCGATGGCGATGAAACTGTGGTGCATCCCTGTGATGACGATCGGTGCGTACAAGAGACCCATGACGAGACCGCCGAAGAAGCCGAGTGAGTCGTACGTCCAAACGAGACCGTCGATGATCAAGTTACCCGCTTCGCGTGTGATCGGTCCGACGAAGGCGAACGTGACGAACGCCGTAATGAGGAGCGAGAGGAGCGGTGTGAGCAAGATATCGAGTGATGCTGGCATGAATTTACGGATATTGATTTCAAGTTTCGACAAGATATAAGCGGATACGAGGACCGGTAAAACTTGTCCTTGGTAACCGAGCTTCTCGATTTCAAAGCCGAGAATGTTCCAAACCGGGATATCACCGACCGTCGCTTGGGCGTAGGCATTGACGAGATCCGGGTGAACCATGATCATCCCGAGCGCAGCGCCGAGGTACGGATTACCCCCAAACCGCTTGGCGGCGGAGAACCCGATCAAGACGGGCAGGAAGACGAAGGCGGCGTTGGCGAACGTGTTGATCATCGCGGCGAGATCGGCGATGCCTGGGTACTGATCGATGAGTGAGCTTCCTTCGAAGAACAAATCAGGTGCCGTGAGCAAGTTGTTGATCCCCATCAAGAGACCACCGGCGACGATGGCCGGGATGATTGGGACGAAGATATCCGACAACATTTTGACGAACTGTTGGAGCGGGTTGCCTTTCTTCGCGCCGGCCGACTTGACGTCGCTTGTCGACATATCGCCGAGGCCTGTCAATTGGGCGAACTCAGCGTACACCTTGTTAACCGTACCTGCACCGATGATGATTTGGTACTGGCCACCGGTCGAGAACGTTCCTTTGACGACGTCGAGGGCGTCAAGTTTCTTCTCGTCGACTTTCGATTCGTCGTTCAAGACGAGGCGGAGCCGGGTCGCACAGTGGGCCGCGGCGGCGACGTTGTCTTTCCCGCCGAGAGCCTCTAAAATCGCTTCTGCTTCTTGTCTGTAGTTCATGCTGGTTTCCCTCCTAGCGTTTCAAGCACGCGTTGTTGTGTTGGTATGGCTGGAATCGCGCCGTATGCCGTGCACGTCAAAGCGCCGGTCACATTCGCGTATTCGATATCCTTCAGTAAGCGCTCGTCATCGATTCCTAGAGTCGCTAAGCGATACAAGTAGGCGCCCACAAAGGCGTCACCCGCTCCCGTCGAATCGACGCTTTCAATTTTCACTGAAGCGATGACGTCTTTGACGTCTTTCGTCGCAATCAGTGTCCCGCGCGAGCCGAGTGTGATGGCGATCCGTTTCGCACCCGTTTCGAGAAGCGACGCGATCGCTTCGTCTAAATCGTCAAGCCCAGTCAACAAGTGCGCTTCTTCCTCGCTCAACTTGACGAAGTCCGCTTCGGCGATGAAATGGAGCGAATCTTGTTTGAACGCCTCGAGGTCGGTCACGAGCGCGTCGCGGTAGTTCGGGTCGAACGAGACGAACAGGCCGTCACGCTTGGCGAACTGGAGCAGTTTAAAGTAGGCGTTCTTTAACTCGCCGTCGAGGAGTGCCGTCGCCGATCCGAAATGGACGATGTCTCCAGGCTTGAAGGCCGACAAGTCAATCGACTCGAAGGCATAGTCGCCATCGCTGCCGCGTCGGAACGTGAAATCTCGTTCCCCGTCTTCTTGAATCGACACGAATGCGAACGTCGTGTCACCTTCCTCCACCAAGTTTTCGACGCCGACGCCGTTGTCGACGAGCGTCTGTTTTAAAAAGCGTCCGAACGGGTCTGCCCCGACTTGACCGAGGAAACTCGAATTTCCTCCGTGTTTACTGACGACCGCCGCGACGTTTGCCGGTGCGCCCCCCGCTTTCTTCACGAATGTCGTCCCGTTGACGAGGTCGCTCGATGCGTCCTCGCAAACCCAATCAATCAATAGTTCACCAATGCAATGTACGGTGTTCATCCGTCCACCTCCATATCTGAATGTCGTGCTTCGTGTCATTTATCGAACCGGTTCCAAAAACAAATAAAAAATGTTGCGGAACCGGTTCCGCAACACAAATGTAATCGATTTAATTTAAAATGTCAACGCTTTCTCGCAGTTTTAATTCAAAAGTTGTGAACGTTTTCATCGGGATGGTTTCGCCTGTTAACAATTGGAGAATCATGTCAGCCGCACGAGACCCTGTCCGACGGTATGGAAGATGCACCGTCGTGATCGCTGGATGGAGCACTTCGGTGAAATCATAGCCGCCGAATCCGCTCACCGAGATATCCACCGGCACCGATTTTCCGCCATTGGCGAGCCCTTTCAAGACACCGAGGGCGATGTTGTCGGTCGCACAGACGATGAGCGTCGCGTCATCGGTCGCCTCGGCGATCCGTTCCCCGATTGGGATGGCATCCTCGATCTTGAACGTCGTCGTATACGTCGTCACGTTCGCTCCGGCTTCCTTGAATGCATGGAGAAAACCGTCACGCCGTGCCTGTCCGACGGCGATGTCGTATGGACCGACACCGACATATAGGACGTCACGGTGCCCCCAGTCCATGAACTGCTTACCGAGGGCGAACGCCGCATCGTAGTCGGGATAGACGAGGCTATGGACCTGTTCATGCTCTTGACCGATCAATAGGACCGGAATTTGGATATCGTTGATCGCCTGCAAGTGCCGCGGCGTCACGGTCGTCCCGAGCCAGATGATGCCGGCCACTTTCTGCTTTGCCAAATTATACAACTGCTCGATCTCGCGTTCGGTCTGTTGGGCCGTGTTAACGACAAGCATTTGATAACCGCGCTCGGTCAACCGCTCGTCGATGCCCATCATCGTACGCGAAGCCGCATAGGAATCAAGACGAGGGACGATGACACCAATCATTTTCGTCTGTTTCGACTTTAAGCTTTGCGCAAACTGGTTCGGTTCATAGTTCGTCTCTTGAATGACCCGTTCGATTTTCTCGCGTGTCGCTTGTCCGACCGAACCCCCGTTCAAATAACGAGAGACGGTACTTTTGGCGACCCCGGCAAGTTTGGCGATGTCGTTGATTGTCACTTGTTTCATCGGTAAAACCTCCATACGAAAAAACTGACGCGTCAGACGCCGTCAGTTCAGTGGTTGATTACATATCGCTTCTTAAAGTTTAAATAGTAAAGGCCGTTCCGTTTCTCGAAGCCGTTCTTCTCAAGGACACGGCGTACCGCTTCCTGATGTGGACTCGTCGGCGGGATGCCGGCGCGGACGGTATGTCCTTCTCTTAAGTCGGATTGTTCGAGCGCGAGGCGCAAGCCTTCTGTCGCATAGCCATTGCCCTTGAAGGCGTCGAACACCATCAAATCGAGCTGATAGACGCGAGCGAGTTTCAAGAGTAACACTTTTCCGACGATTTGCCCGTCAACGAGGAGATCATAATAGAAGTCCTCCCCATAACTATGCTCATCGGCCGAGTATACCTGCTCTGCCCCCATCTCGACAAAGATGCCTTTTAACTCTTCGGCTGAGATGCCGTAAGAACTTTGACCATATTTTTTAAAATGCTCATATTCGATCTCATCAATCTGACGAATAGGTTGACGCACGATTTCCATCCCGTGCCCTCCTTAACAGTTATCTCATAGTCTTTCCAAACTCATTATATACGAACGGCGCCGTGAAGCGCAAAAGATAACCGAAATCAGACCGGTTCAATGTGAATATGGACCGAATCGACAGCATGATGTTCGTCGAGCTCCCGTTCGATGTCATCACACAAATCGTGCGCCTCCTCGACGGTGAGGCTTCCTTCGACGGCAATCGTCACATCGAGCATGACGTGATTGCCGAGGTGACGTCCTTTGATTTCACGGACTTCCTTGACGGCATCGAAATGTTGGATCGTCTCTTCATACGAATCGACAAGGTCCGGCGGGAATCCGTCAGAGAGCTGATGTGTCGCATCGAGAAAGATTTGAATCGCGGTCCGGATGATCATTCCCGCAATCAAGACGGCGAGAACCGTATCCATCCAAGGCAATTTGAAGTAAGCGAAGAGAACGCCGAGCGTAGCCCCGATCGAGATCATGGCATCGGCCAAATTATCTTTCGCGGCCGCTTTCAAGGCGAGCGACCGGGTTTTCTTGGCCAAGTTCGAATTGTACGCATACACGCCGAACATGACAAGTGCACTTAAGAACGCGACGACAGCAGCAAGCGGATTCGGTTCGACGTATTCACCACCGATTAGAGTGGCGATGCTGTTCAATAGAACGAACACCCCGACGGCGACCATGATCAGCGAAGCGACGAGCGCGGCGAGCGTCTCCATTTTGGCGTGACCGTATTTGTGTTCGGCGTCTCGGGGCAGTGCGGCGATGCGAATGCCGATATAGACGGCGATTGATGCGATGATGTCGGTCGTATTATTGAATCCGTCGGCGAGGACGGCCTCCGAATTGTACACCAAACCGAAGACGACTTTTAATACAGATAAGACCAAATACGTCGTGATCGATAAAATGGCGCCTTTAAGCGCTTTTGGTGGATGAGTTGTCGACTGCATCCGACCACCTCCTTTTTAGCTAAGTCAGTATACCAGTTGAGATTCATGTGGGCATAGAGAAACAGTGTTTCCCACAGCCAATAAAAATGGAATATATTCCCGGTAGTTTCGTTGTTCGAAAATTATGGTAAAGTAAATGGGAAGAGACAACAGGGTTATCCCCATAAAAGAGGTGAAACAAATGTTTACGGAACGTGATGGAATCAAGCTTCGGTTGGAACAAATTGACAGATTGCTCGCTGATTTGAACCGAGAAGCAAAACAATTGATGGCTCGTCTACGCGAACTCGACGCAAGCGGTGAAAACCCGCATGAGGTCACCCTCAAGCCGGAAGATCGTGACACGCTCAAATCGTCAATCGACGAAACGCTCGAGGCGCTCCAGAGCCGTTCGAAACGCCCGATTAACCCGAACGACGAGAAGAAGAAAGAACTTGCCTCCCACAAGGCACTCATCGACGAGTTATCGGATTTACTCAGCAAGAAAAAATGAGACGCTTCTGCGTCTCATTTTTTCAGTAAGGAGAAACTATGACTTATATCGTTACAACTTGTTTACGCCCGACTGAGGCAACCATCGAACGGGCCGAGGCCCATGCGGCGACTTATGGCGCCCATTTCGTCACCCGTCGCAAACATTCCATCGACACGTTAAAACAACGTCACCATGCCGGGGTGCTCGTATTTGATAAACGTCGCGTCGAATACACCCCTCTCGCCGGAGATGAACCGTTCTTTTTCCACCCATCGAGCTCGGTGTTCCGTGTGAAGCAGCTTGCGCGTGGGGGGAACGATCCGCTCGTCGATGCCGCCGCAATCAAACCGGGTGACCGGGTCCTCGACTGTACGCTCGGGCTCGGCTCCGACAGTATCGTCCTCAGTCATGCCGTCGGTCCGTCGGGTCGCGCCGTCGGGATCGAGAGCGAATTTGTCACAGCGATGCTCGTCAAGGAAGGGCTAACCGTTTGGGAAGAAAAAGAGCCCGCCGTCAATGAGGCGATGCGTCGGCTCGAGGTCGTTTGGACGGATGCCCTCACCTATTTGAAGACATGCCCGGACGATTCATTCGATGTCGTCTACTTCGACCCAATGTTCGAAAAGACGATTTCAGAATCGGTTCACTTGAACCCATTACGATCCCTCGCCAACACGAATCCGCTGTCTCTTGAACTCATGATGGAGGCCCGTCGTGTTGCATCCAGACGAATTGTCCTAAAGGCTCACTTTGAGAGTGAGACGTTTGAAACGTTTGGTTTTAAAAGGATTGTTCGTAAAACATCCAAATTTCATTACGGCATCATCGATGTAGAGACTTGACCCCTTAGGTCTTTAGGACCATTCGGGACGAAAGTCTCTTTTTTAAGTTATTATTTTCTGAATATTGACATTAATCAGACACAAGTTTAACGTTGGATTCAAGCTCACACAATTTCCCATTATTTTCACAGGAGGTTAGTACAAATGAAAAAACGTTCCATCCGTCGTACGACGCTCGCCGTCGCATTGACATCGGTCATGAGCGTCAGTGCGATCCCGGCCGTCGGTGCCGCTCCACTCGCCGCCTCACCGTTGCCAACCCCAAGCTCGACCGCTCCATTCGATCACAACATCATCGATGAGGATCGGCTCGCCAAAGCGCTCGAGAAACGAGGCGTCATCAAAAAAGGGCTTTCGGCCACCGAGCGCCAAAAGGCCGTCGATGCCTATATCGAGAAGAAGCAAGGCAATGCGAAAGACGTCCATAAGCACGGCTTGAACGATAAAGCCGCTGAAGCGAAAGAGAAGATACATAACCAATTCGAGAAAGAATCGAAACGTCTCCTCGACAAAGCGAAAAAAGGACAAGCGAACTATCGAAAAGGCAAGCCGAACGGCCAAGTGAAAGTCGACCCGGCCAAGCAAGCTGGCTATAACGGCGCCGTCCGTGAAGACAAAGTCCTCGTCCTTCTCGTCGAGTACAGCGACTTCAAACATAACAACGTCGTTCAAGAAGAAGGTTATCTCTATAGCGACAACTTTAGTAAAGAACACTACGAGCAATACATGTTCGGCGACGAATCGTTCGAACTGTTCAACGGTGAGAAAGTCCAAACGTTCAAGCAGTATTATGAAGAACAGTCGGGCGGCAGTTACACGGTCGACGGCACTGTCTCAGACTGGTTGACCGTACCGGGCACAGCGAAAGATTACGGCGGTGACAATCCGGCCGGCGGGAATGACAACATCGGGCCAGGTCCGCGTCAACTCGTTAAAGACACGTTGAACGCGGCGGTCGCTTCAGGCATGGACCTCGCCGAATACGATCAGTACGATTTATATGACCTCGACGGTGACGGCGACTTCAACGAGCCGGACGGCTTGGTCGACCACTTGATGATCATCCATGCTGGTACCGGCCAAGAAGCTGGTGGCGGTGTCCTCGGTGACGATGCAGTCTGGTCACACCGTTGGGTCGTCGGCAACAGCCCTTACCGCGTAGCAGGTACGGAAGCAGCTGTCCCATACTGGGGCGGTCAAATGGCGGCATTCGATTACACAATCCAACCTGAAGACGGCGCAGTCGGCGTCTTCGCTCACGAATACGGTCACGACCTCGGTCTTCCAGATGAGTACGATACACAGTACACAGGTCAAGGCGAACCGGTCCAATCATGGTCAATCATGAGCGGCGGCAGCTGGGCTGGTAAAGTGGCGGGTACAGAGCCAACGAGCTTCTCGCCACAAAACAAAGAGTACTTCCAAAAATTGATGGGCGGCAACTGGGCGAACATCACGGAAGTTGACCTTGAAGACATCACGCAACAAGGTTTTGTTTCGAAACTCGATCAATCGGTGACGAAATCAACCAACCCTGGATTGTTGAAAGTGAACCTTCCAGACAAGAAAGTAAAAGGCATCGAACCAGAATACGGCGAGTATTACTACTACTCGACAAAAGGCGATAACTTGCATACTGAACTCTCGACACCGACGGTCAAACTTGGAGCGGACGGTACACTCGCTTTCGACACACGTTTCGATATCGAGTTTGACTACGACTACTTGTACGTGAAAGCACTCAGCGGCGGCAAAGAAGTCGTCCTTGACGTCTACGGCGATGACAACACTGGAAACGGTGCGGAATCGACGAACGGCGCTTGGGTGAACAAATCGTACGACTTGTCACAGTTCGCTGATCAAGACGTACAAATCGTCTTCGAATACGTGACGGACGGTGGTCTTGCCCTTGAAGGGTTCGCCCTCGACAACTTGTCGATCACGTCAAGCGGACAATCGCTCCTCGCTGACGATGCGGAAGGCGCAGAGAAAGTCACGCTCGACGGCTTCGTCAAGTCGGACGGCTATGATTCGAAACCGCACTACTACTACCTCGAGTGGCGCAACCATGAAGGCGCTGACACTGGTCTCTTGAACGGCCGTGGCGTCAAGTACAACACAGGTCTCGTTGTCTGGTATGCGGATGATTCGTTCTCAGACAACTGGGTCGGCATCCATCCGGGTGAAGGTTTCCTCGGTGTCGTCGACTCGCACCCTGAGGCACTTATCGGCAACTTGAACGGTCAAGACACAGTCGCTGGCAGCACGCGTTACCAGATCGCAGACGCGGCGTTCAGCTTAGACAAGACGCTCCCTTGGTACATCGATTCACCGAGCCGTGGCATCTATGACTACAAAGCTCAACCAGGCGTGAAACAGTTCAACGACGCCAACACGTACATCAACTCGCTCATCCCAGATGCGGGCCGTAAACTTCCACAATACGGTCTCGTCGTCGACGTCGTCGGCGAAGCGAAAGACAACTCGGCTGGAGCAGTTTGGGTCCGGACGAAGTAAGCTTGATTCAACGCACCCCCGCCCTTCTCACAATGAGGAGGACGGGGGTCTTATTATTCTAAAAAAGCTTGAAATTTCATGACAGACTGTGTAACATACTAGATGTAACCGCCTCTGTAGGTTAGTGGCAGACCTCAGCAATGGTAATGCTGCAGCACGAGTTCGATTCTCGTCGGAGGCATCAAGAATACCGCTCAACCAAGCGTTTCACGGCACTTCCTGTTTATGACAGGAGGTGCTTTCTTTTTTTCATTGCACAGAAATTGCACAGTTTCACGATTTTCGTGTTGTCGACAAGACTAAATGATTTGTCGAACGATTGTTATCTCAATCAACGGTTTTGTGTTCCATCATGGCACCGAACGTCTCGGCCGTCTGCTTCTGTAGCGTCATCGTGACGTGCGTGTACATATCCATCGTGACACTAATATCTTTATGGCCCAACCGTTCCTGGACGACCTTAGGATGTTCACCAAGTTCAAGCAAGAGCGTCGCGTGAGTATGACGTAAATCGTGAATACGGAAACCTTCCGCCAACCCTTTGCGTCGCAGGACACGTTTATGCCACTGACGCAGATACGATCGGTGCCGTGGCTTCCCTTCTACCGTCAAGAAGATGAGGTCGACGAACTCGGGATTTGGTTCGTCGCGTAGTTGCTTCATCAGAAACATCCATTGCATCTTGTACCCTTTGAGCGTGCGTACCAATTCACTCGAGATTGTGACATGACGGACGCGCTGGTTTTTCGTGCCGTCGAGGGTATAGCGCTTCTCTTTCGAACTATACGACAGGGAACGTCCCACACGGATCGTTCCGCTCTCGAAGTCGATGTCTGCCCATCGGAGGGCCAACACTTCGCTGATGCGCATCCCAGTGTATGCTGCAGTCTTCAAGGCTACGTAGTTACCGTGGCTTGACTCCTCTTCTGCAAGTGCTTTGCAACCGTCCAAGTACGAGGCGAGTTGAAGTGAGGTGAAGGTTTGAATCTCCTTCTTCGGTGTACGCATCTGCTTGATGACGCTCACCGGATTTTCAGCTACGTATTTGTTTCGTGTCGCATACGTGAACAGAGAGGACAGGATGTTCCGGTACGTGTTGACCGTCTCGGCTGTCAGTCCCTCTTGTTGAAGCGAGCGGAGGAACAGTCGTACGTCCCTCGTGGTGATTTCGCTGATGATTCGTTCGTCATACTCTTTAAGCATCCGGTTCATACGAGCCGCGTAACTGTTCCGGGTGTTGACCGCGAGTTCAGCGACATGTTCGGCCATCCATTCGTTCACCACGTCTGAGAACAGCAAGGGCTCGTCACTCCGTTCGACCTCGTCGAATTCCCCGGCTTCGAATTGTTTAATCCATTTCGCCACTTTCGACTGGATGTCACGTTTCGTCTTAGCGGTCACGTACTTTTGGATTCGATTACCCATATTGTTGTACCCAAGCGATACGCGGGTATAATACGTTTTCTTCTTTTCGTCATAATGAATGTTCATCATCATCCCCCTACTCTACCTGTGCATGAGAGTAAGCGATTCAATCCTACTCCATTCACACCTTTACTACAATCTTACACGATTTTACAGAACGTTTGTTCCTATATTTATGACATATTGGGAAAGGTTTTCCTTCTATATAATGCGGGAATAAATCATTATGTCGGTCGTCTAGTCAACTAGATAGGAGGGAGTCATGAAAATTGCGGTCATCGGTGGGACCCAAGTGGCGATTAGTGGCACGAAGAAGGAAGTCGAGGAGTTACTTCGAAAAATTCACGCGGTGACGGTGGAGCAAACGGGCTCGGTCACCAAGTACGTGACGCAGGATAAACGAATGACGTTGGCGAAGTGAGCTCTCGACAGAGGGCTTTTTATTATGTACATGGGGGAATCCATATGTGGACCATCATCGACCAACGCATCGTGCCCGTCTCGCTCTGGGGCGACTATCGGGCGACACGACAACTGTACGCTTCGTTCGGCAAGAATGACGTCTTTCTCGGAGGGGCGGACCAACCGCTCGTCGTCCTGACACCGCTTGACGCACATACATACCGACTCACGGCCGTGGACTTCGACCCGGCGCACTTCGACGACCTATGGCATCTCGACCGAGGCAATCAGAAAGGCTCGCTCCGACGTTTCCTTGAAGCGAACGGGGTGCTGAGATGACGCGGTATAAGTGGCCCGTCCGTCGGGCGAACGAACAGGAATTGGCATGGATCCATGAGCGATTGACGCGTGGGCTTGAGACGCAAGACATCATCTTCAGTGTGGAGAAGATATTGAAAGAGCGTGTGCTGCTGCATGTCCGGAGCGAAGACGAGCTGTTCAGCGTCTATCTGAATTTCAGGACAGGCCGGTTCTCGATGCCGAAAGAATTGGTGCAATAAAAAAGACCCCACTCAAAGCGAGTGGGGTTTCGTCGTTCAGTGGCGAATCAATTTCACATGCACTTCGCCGTATTTCGAGAGCAAGAAGCGTTGGCGCTTCTCCGCGTCTTCCATTGACTTGTACTGCTTGTCATAGCGTAGCTTGCCGTCCTCCTGCACATAGAGCACGTTGAAGCCCTTGATGTCTCCGGCTTTCGGCTTGTCTTCGACGACTGGCTCCGGTGCCTTCTCAGGCTCTGGCGGTTTGACCGCAGGCTTGACGATAGTCGGCTTGCTTTCGGGTACGTACGGGACACGATAGAACTCACAGACGGCTTTCGCAATCTCGACGGCGCACTCTTTTTGGAACGCCGGCGCAATCATAAGCAACGCCTCGCGGTTGTTGTCCATGAATCCGAGCTCGAACAGGACGGCCGGCATCTTCGTGTTTGCCGTAACGTAGAGCTGTTGTTTCACGACACCGCGATTCTTTTGTATGGTCCCATTGGCAAGGTGCTTGATGGCAATCTCGGCGAACTTCTGGCTCTGACCGCCCGACGGGTCGATGTGGGCGCTGAAACCTTCCGGGTCTTTGCCGGGTCCATCGAACTTGCCGTCTAGCGCGTTGTAATGGATCGAGATGAACAGGTCCGCTTTCGCGTCGTTCGCGACCTTGACTCGAGAAGCGAGCGAGTGGTCGGCGTCTCCTGGCGCGGTGAGCACCGTCTTGAAGCCACAACGTTTCAATTCAGCGTCCAGTAACTTCTTCACGGCTCGGTTGAACTCGTTCTCATGGATGAAGCGACCGATTTCCGGGATGAACGGCGTCCGCTTCCCGGCCGTCTGCATCCCATGACCGTCATCGAGTGCGATCAGTTTCATAAATCTTCCTCCTTCGTCACGGTGACTTCTTCCTTCACGCGTTTCACTTGGTCATGAATCAGTTGCGCTTCCTGCGCTGTTTGCGTGACGTTGTTGTTCTTCCACCACACGTAAAGCGTCCCGACAGCCCCGATGACCGTGTTCACGGCGGCTGTGACGTCCTCATCACTGAATGGCATAGGATTGTAACCCATCGACAAGAGAAAGGCGTTGACGAGCGCATAGAACGGCACGACGAGGCGTGCGAAAGCGGCGATTCGTTGATTGTCCATAGTTGTCCTCCTCATTGTCCGAGTAGCTGCAACAGGGCTGCGACGACGAGTGCGATGACGCCCCCTGCCCCGGCCGCCTTGCCGAACCACTCCCAAAAGCGCTGCGACTTCTTGTCCGACACTTCGAGCGTCGCTTTCTTGTAATCGTATTCGAGTGCGGTCGACGCCTGCTTCTGGCCCGTCATCTGTTCGATGAGCAGGAACAGCTTGTCTGTCGTTCCGCGCATCGTCTCACGGGTCTCGCGGTTCTCTGAATAGATGACGTTCTTCAATTCGAGCTGGTTCTTCTCAATCAGCTCAATCTTGCTGTGAAAGTCGTCCTGATCGTCGCGCATTCGACTCAACTCCTCGTCGATGACCTTCAACCGACCTTCGTGATCTTCGATGACCCGTTGATGATCGGAAACTTGTTGGCGTAACAACTCCACGTCTTCCACCTTCCTTCCTTCCAAATGATGACCCCCTTGATGTGATGTGTGCTGCGTGTGGGTAAAAGAAAAGCGCCCCGAGAGGAGCGCCTTATTCCATATACAACAGATAAATGTCGAGCATGGCCGTCCCGTCACTGGGATTCGGGAATGCCGAAGTCAATTCATTGACCCATAGTCGGACACGGATCGAATGCGGTCCAGTCAGTCCGGAAATATCAATCGATTGTGTCCGGCGTGAAAACGTCGTCGAGGTGTTAATGGAGGCGACGACGGTCGAACCGTTCAAGACTTGCAACTGCCCCGTCTTCTCAATGTTGTTACCGATAGTCTCCCAGTCGATGATCAATGTGTTGAAGGGGGTCAAGTCGTAAGCACTCGACGTGGTGATATACGCCTCCTGCGGGTCGATGATGTTCGCTGTCGCCTCGAGGTGCGTGTGGTCCTCGTCCGGTACGATGAATGCGTTAGCGGACGAATATTCCACAAATGATACGCTGTACGTGTCTCCGCTGACGAGCGTGAGGACGTACTGCTTGAACGTTCGCCACGCACCTGCCACGATACCTTTCGGGACAACGCGCTGACGCCATACGCCCGCCACCTTGACCCATACGTTGTGACAGGGCTTCCAGACGCCACCTACCTTGACATAGGTCTGTCTCATGTAATCAGCCCCTTAATCATATTGGAAGTAGACGTCCCCATCCGCGCCGCCCGAAGGTGCTGCGGTTCCGAATGTGATTTTCCGCCGATTCTCGGCTGGGAGAGCGTCCTGCTTGTTGCCCCATGTCGCCTTCTCCGGCGGGGTGACGTGGATCGTCGAATCATCGACATGATCCTGCACACCCTCTAGACCTTCGACCATGTTTTGCGTAACTTTGTTTGGCATCACTTTACCTCCTTTGAATAAAAGAGGCGCCCTGTTCAGGCGCCCGGTGATTGATATTATTGAACCAAGAACTTCTTGTGCTGTTCCCGCTTCTTTTCTTGCGTGAGCTGTGCATAAATCTGCGTCGTCGATGGGTTCTCGTGACCGAGCAATGCTTGAACCGCCGTGATGTCGGCACCGTTGTTGAGCGTCAACGTGGCGAACGTGTGACGCATCGTGTGCGGGCTCACCTTTTTCTCGAGGCCCGCTTGTTGGGCGATCACCTTGATTTCACGTTGGATTCCCCGTTTTGAGAGACGGCCGTGGGGTTTCCGTTCGGACACCATAAGCGCTGGGTTGTCATCTGTACGTGATTTGAGATACTTTTCAAGATGATACATGGCCTTATAGCTGAAATAGACCTCACGTTCCTTGTCACCCTTACCGATGACCTTACAGCTTTTCGCATGGTAATCGATGTCGTTCCGGTCAAGTCGTTGAATCTCTGACAAGCGACAGCCTGTGGCGTACATAATCTCGAGGAATGCGCGTTGCCGGTTCGTCTCGCACGCTTCACGAAGCATCTCCAACTCCTCGATGGACAACGCTTTAGGTAGTCGTTTTTCTTTCTTCGGTGTCTTCAACTTCTTCGACGGGTCGCGCATGAGATAATCCTCGTTCGTGAGCCATCCGAAGAACGACTTGAACACGGTCAGTTTCCGTCCGAGCGAGCTCATCTTGAGATGCGGGAACGTCGACAGGTGGTTCCGAAGGTCCGCTGTCGTGATCTCGTCCGTTCGCTTCTTGATGTCGCGGGCAAAAATGCGCAGGTCACGGGCATAGTTGTCGAGCGTGAGCTCACTTAACCCTTCAAGCCGTTTCGCTGAGAGGAAGAGGTGAATCTTGTCCTCGAGGTCCGGATGCACCTCGGTCGGTTCGACTTTGGTAACACTATAGTTGGCGAGTAGCTTCGACAGGTCGCCTTTGCAGCGTTCGACGTTGACCGGGACGAGGCTCGAGATGTAGTTGACGACATCATTCAAGAACTGCTCGTTTGCCGTTTGCATATTTTATCCCTCCAATTAAAGTTATATAACTTATATATAAATTAGCAGGCATTTTGCTAGTTGTCAATATAACTTATATAACCTATAATTCGAGTAGGAGGGATGAATATGGCTATCGATAAAACTAAGAACTCACAGATCCTCATCACGCTGCCGAACGAGATGGTCGAACGAATCGAGTCGTATTGGCATGATCAGAAGTTGAAGAGCCGAAGCGAAGCGATTCGGACCCTTATCGAAAACGCATTAGACGAACAGCAGAAAGAGCGACCTGGTCGATGACCAGGTCGCTCTTTTCTTATGTCTTCTTCAAGTGAGTAATATGCACCGATGGCGATGTACTTTTTGGTTCTAATCCGTGTTTTTTAATATAGTTCACTCTAGAAATCACGAAACCTGAAATGCCCCATATTAGAAAATCTATTCCCGTTGTAAAAATGGTTACCTCGAATAACCCTTGCAAATAAATAACAGCTAGTAGATTTAGCGAAGCGAATACAAACTTATCACTCTTATACGCAAGACCCGATTTAATAACATAAAAAATACAGAGTAAATAAATAAAAAATCCGACTAACCCTTTTTGAACTAGTAATTCTAATAACCAATTGTGACTTCTAGCTTGTCCAAATTCATATCCAAATCCATTCCCAAAAAATAAATGCTCAGAGAACCTCTTCAATTCCATATGGTAAACATAGATTCTACCTGATGAAATTGTGTCTAGATAATTCAAAACGGTATTCATGTAAGGTGAGTAATAAGCAAATCTCAAATCAGTTATAACGGTATTTGCAAAATCAATAAACAAAGCAAAGATTCCAATCAGTGAAATGATGACACCTATGATGACTGGAACTTTCATCTGTGGAGTCAAAGATTGATCGCGCATGAGACGTTTAAACATTTTCGAAATTATCGAAATTAAAAGGAAAATGCTCAGAATAAGTATTGCATTTTTAGAACGACATAGTAAAATCGCATAAAATGAAATGAGGACAACACCCCATGTTTTCACATTTCGTTTGTAACTAAGCAAGAAAATTATTATTGGCGCAAGAAATGCAGCAATCATATTTGATGATCCGATTGGTATATTCATTGCGCCTTTAATCGATACATTCGAAAGATTCCCGAACGACAACGACGAGAAGTACTGAAATTCTGTATAAACGACTTGTAACGATAAAATCAGACTAACAATTAATAATGTTTGATAAACCCGTTCTGTAAAATCGACCTTGGACTGTGAACAAACATAATAAGCAGTCAGCGAAACAATGAGCGGATAAAAGTTTCCCCAGTAGCTGTTGAGTGTGTCCACATATAGTAGCGGAACAATACCAAGTATCAAACTTACAAACAGAAATAAGAAAACTTTATCAAATTTAGGATTTTTCAATAGCGACAGAAACAATGTCATAAGAGTAATGGACGTTATCACCACTATCTCGTTAACTCTCACATTAAAAACGTAATAAACTTTCGTCAGTATTTCAGTGTCATTCACCGCAAATACCAAGGTCAAAAAAATCGAAAAGAAAAATATTAACGTATAATCCGTTGTTATATGTTTCTTTCGTGAATCTCTTGTATGCGAAATTTGCAAGTTGCTACTCCCTTTCTTTTCCATCATCGTTTTTAATTTTACAATAGCAACTAGCTACTTTCAACAAGAGTCTAGATCACTTTAAATCGACAGTTGCAAACTAAACTGTACGTTGTTCGGCAAACTTGCCAACGCGACAGGCGTGTTACTCACCGGATTGAGTGGATAAAATCGGACGGTTGCACTCACGCCGCTCGCGTTATCCACTTTGACCATATAGTTATTTTGCGAGGTGAGGTAGTCTCCCGAAACCAAATAGCATGGTCGCAAACTGCCGACCGGGAACGCGGTCGCGAATGTGACGGTCAACGTATCGGAAGTCGTCTCTGCGATCGTGCAGGCATCGCCCGCGAAGTCGGAGCGTTTGACGAAAACGCCGCTCTCTTTACGGATGACGGCTTTACGGATGCCCGTCTCCAACCCTTCCCACGGCTTGACCATCTTAGTCGAGTGGGCGAGGACGCTCACATTGCGCGACTTAAACTCGCTCGGCCCGTTGATGTATGGCCCGACCGCGACACGGTAAAAGCCGCTGCGGTCGATGTTGAGTTTGACGTTGCGACGGCTCAAGTATGTGTCCGCGTTGAGCGACGCAAACGATTCTTCCAAGTTAAACCCGCTCATGTTGGCGTTGTCCGACCGTTCGAGTCCGACGGAAATCTCACCTGTCACCTTCGCGAACTCACCCGATAACTCGATCACATCTCCGACATTTAGATAACCGACGAAGATGCGTAAATAGCCGTTGTACGCGGCCGATGCTTTAGCGCTCAAGACAAAGTTGCTGTCGATTTTCCACGCGTTCGCGTTCGTGTAGGCGTCCTGGTAGTACGTCTTATAAAAGTCTCCGCCGTTGGCCTTGATGTCCTCGACGTTTTGCATCGAGATATAACGCTGTGCTTTAATCATTTGACGTCACCCCCGTGGTTGTCTGCGATGATAAAATCGACATTTTTGGACAGTAACTCCAAGATTTGCGACAAGGTGCTCATGCCGTAAGTTGACAAAGGGATGCCCTCCGCGTGAAACGATTCCACGACTGCCGGCGTGATCGCGGTATACACCATCGCCGCGACGGTGTTGCCCAACCCTTTAACAAAGTCAATCGACGCTTGCGACGTGCCTGTGAGATGATGGATGATGACGTTTTTATCAATCGCGCGTAACGCGGTCGCCGTCGCCTGATCTCCGATGATGAGATGTAATTGGTTGTACATGCCGAGCTCGCGCGCCATGTCGATAATCTCGTGCAGATAGGCGCTCGCCCCCGTCCCTTTGACCTCAACCGCTGCGACGCAATTGTATTTTTTACAGACGCGCATGTATTGTTCGAGCGTCGGTACCTTCAAGCCGTCGTACAATGCGACGTTCAAACCGCCGTCAATCGTGAGCGAGTTGATATAGGTACTCGTCAACGCCGTGACCGTCCCCGTCCCGTTCGTCGTCCGGTCTACCGTCTCGTCGTGGATGCAAACCCACACGCCGTCCGATGTGCGCCATGTGTCCGTCTCGATGCCCGCAAACCCTAACTCACCCGCGAACTCAAACGCCGCCATCGTGTTTTCCGGTGCGACGTTCGACGCACCCCGATGCGCGAAGTAACGTGTCGCGTTAGACTGCGACATATACACCTGTAACTGGTTCGCCTTTTCCGCCAACTGCGTCGTAATTCTGGTATCTAGCGCATTGATCGCATTTGGGTCCATCGTTTGGATGAGCACCCACGCCGATCCGTCATATCGGTAGACGTTTCCCGTGTCCTTTGTCTGACGTGTGTCGCGTGCTTGTGGGCTTGCGAGCGCGTTGAGCGCCGTCAGGTTGTTCACGGGTTCTTTCCAGTTCAGGTTGGCCGTGAGTGCTCCCGTTGCCGCATCATTTGCTTCATCTGCCGCATCGTTCGCCGCTATGGTCGCCGCCTCAGCCGCTTGTACCTGTTCGATGAGGTCTTCTGACAATGCTTGAGACGCACTGAAGTAGACCGCCTCGACGACCGTGCCAGCATCCAATCCTTCCGATAACGTGAAACGCGTCGGATTCGTCTCTGTGAAATCGATGCCAGAGCGTTGCTTGACGCCCGAGATGTAAACATCCAATCGACCCTGACCGACCAGGTAGGCTTTCGTCAGATTGAAGACGGTCTGGCTCGCTGTCGCTGCGAACGTCTCTGAACGCCGAGTTACGTTGGCGCGCAGTTTGTCGAACAAATCGGCGTTGACTGGCGTCCCCTCTTGAATGACCTGCGACGGATTCTCTACCCAAATCGGGACCAGGTCGACGATGCCTGGCGCGACAACTGTTTGTCGGAACCGGTTAGGGTTCTCGACGATATGGTCTTTATACTCAATGTTGTAGTCCGTCATTCAGACCCAACCTCCTCGATGACAAATTCAAAACGGGTATAGACGTTGCGACTCGACGGTTTCGTGAGTGGCGCGTTCCGCTCGAGCATGACCGTCCCGTTCTTGTGATAGATCTGAACCTTGGTGACGGTGCGGATGCCCGTCGGGATGCGAGCCCAGATGAAGACCATGTTCGCGTTCCGCTCGACCTTGTAGACCGGCACGTCAATCGTCCCCTCGCCCTGCACATGCAGCCTCGCAAAATCGGGCATGTCGGCGAAGAACTGTTGAATCTCGTCCATCGTGGACGGTGTAATGAGTATCATCCTCGAATCACCCCATTCAAATTTTGATAGCTTGCTGTATATAAACCGAGCATGACGCTACGGGTTTGAATATCCGTCAGGTCAGATTGAAACTGCAGCCTTGAGCGAGGTTGATACACCTCGATATAGAGACGAACCCCGACAGCCATGACTCGCTTCAGTAATTGGAAGTTGAGGTCTAACCCCTCGTCCATCGTACTCTCGACCACCATGACGAGCCCGGCTGGTTCATAATCATAACGATCGATGCTCCATGTCTCCGAGATCGAGAGGACGTCCTGCCCATATAACGACCGTGCCATCGAAATGACCGTGTTGAGGTCACCTTTCGACAGGTTCGCTCGAAGCGCCACCTTGAGCGCCTCACGATACTGCTCGTCATTCTGACCGAGTCGCGGTTCGCCGACGTTCTTGCCGATCTCGTCGAGCGAGCCACCAAATGCGTCGTCGATGATACGAGCCGACTCGATGGCCGAGAATACTTCATGGAGCTTATCGAACTGTTCCGCTACCAATGTGATGTACTTATTGATGTTTGAGCCTTCCGTCTTCTTATAGACGTCAGTAAGTAACCGAATCATGTCTTGTTTAATGCTCATGATACCGTCACCTTCGTCGCGTCAGTCTTCGCGACTTGTCGACTCGTGATAGCGATGTTCGTTGTGCCGGTTGGATCAGGTGCCGTTCCAAGTTTGACGATGACGTCCTCGATTCCGTCCACCTGATGCGCCGCTGCGACAATCCGTGTGAGGATGACGTCATCACTCAAACCAAGACCTAGGTAGCCGTTGCCGTCCGCGTCCGTGCCGCCGATATACTTGATGATGTTCGTCTCCACCTTGGCGAACCCGTCTGCCGGGAAGAACTCGTTCGTGACCAATGTTACGTCGACATAAACCTCGACGGTGTCCGGTCGGTCGAATCCGATCGTATGGACGCTCCCCATCGAGTCCACGATATTAGTGGTGATGGCACCGAAAGCTCGGATGCCCGCTGGTTTCGTATCATAGATGGTCTGTGCGATGTCCTCGTCGATACCGCCGAACACGAATGTGGCGAACGATTTCGGAGGGACGCTGTTCAACTCCGTCATGGTGTCGTTCTCCTCGATGAGCACCGTCTGGACTCCTGGCAAGTCGAGGACAGACGCACGTAACGCCTCGAGCGTCGACGCACCACCCTGCGCGAGAGATTTCTCGTAGCGAGAACGAAACTCTTCGTCCGTCTCGTAGTTACGACCGTTTTGCGCCGGTTCGGCGTTGGTGACTGCCGTCACGCCCGTGAGCGGTGTCGTGATGACAGTGAGCATCCCGCTCCCGACATTGCCAGAGATTCCGGGTTGATCGGCCGAAGCCTCGACGGTGACGGTACCACCGGACCCGATCGTGACATCATATGTCGTCTCGAATAGGATGCCGCTGTCCGTCTGTACCAAAAAACCAGAAGGAACGTCCGTATTCGGGTCACCCGTGATGGTTAAAGTGACGTAAGCGTGTTGCTCACTTTGCCGTGTGATACCGATATTGTTTCCCAATCGGTCTAGTGAGACCCCGTCAGCCTTCGACACGTAAGCCGAATTATAGACGCGTTCGGCGACCTCCCAAATCTTAGCGAGGAACCAACCGAACAGGCCGTTCAAAATTCCGAGAACGCCTTTGTCAGACGTGTTGGCGTCGTCCCCGAACAATTCTTTCGCTCGGTTATCCATTTCGCCGCGTACCTCTGAATAGTTCGGCCGCTTAAAACCTACCTCCGTGACGCCTTTATTGTTATCCGCCATTCAATCCCACCTCCTGCATCATGATTGTTTCCCCATCTACCTTACGAGCTGTGAAACTGACAGCGAGGTTGCGGGTTGATTTATCTAAAATGAGTTCTAATGACTCAATGGATTCAATCTGTGGGTGCGAAGTGACGACAGCTGTCAAGGCGGTTCGAATCGCTTCCTCATTCGTCGGTTTTGACTCGAATGGCTCACGGTCGAGCCCCATGTCGATGTCCAAGAACCATTCACCTTGGGCCGTCTCCAATTCTGTTCGTAAGGTCTGAGCCAGTTCGGCATCCCCTTCGACAAGCGCGACATCTCCCTTCGTGAGCAACAGGTCGCCGTCCACTAGTAGCAGATTCTTCATGTCAATTGGTACCCTCCTATGATGACCGCGTCGACAAGGCTGTGCGTCCGGTACGAGTCCGGGTCGAAAGGTCGGTTTTGTAAGTTATCGAGTGCCCGTTCCGCAAACGCGACGAAGACAATGTCATCCGGCTTATAAAACGGGGCCATGAGGAGCGGTTCGCGCGTCTTGAACGTGCTCTCGTTTCCGTTGACGTCGACAGCGTCCGCCTTCAACCCTTCCACCGTGACATCGGTCGCTTCAAGGACCTCATAGCGCATACCAAGCACCGGCACTTTCTCGAGCGGCGGGTAGGACTCGGCATTGCCACCCTGGTCAACTGACTTGAATAACAGCTCGATCGTCGCTTCCTGCTTCGCCTTGTCGAATGTGATGACACGGGCCGGGGCGAACGTATGGATCGATAGTTTCAACTGACGACCGAAGGCGTCAAAGAATCTCGTCTCTTTCGCCATCAGACCACCTCGAATTCTGTATGGAAGCTATTGCCGTCCGCGATATGACGACCCTTCCTAGCACGATACTTCCCGTTCGCCGTCCGTGATTTGATCCGAATGTCAGAACCCGTGGTGATGCGGTGCTGCAGGAGACAAGACCCTTTGTAACCGCGTATGCCGTCCTCTTCAAACGGTTCCGGGCTACCGATCATGCCAGTATCGTCTGACAGTTCGAAACGCTCGTCAGTCCCTTCATCCAGTGGCCGAATGACAAGTTTTCCCCGTCGGTGGTACATCACGGAACCGCAGTCACGAATGACCTCCTCGAGATTGTTGAGGACTTGGCCCGTGACGACATAACCTTTTTTGTATTCCTTGTTCTTCTTGAGTTTCGGAGGAGCTGCCAATTTGATCCCGAGTACCGCTACAAGTTTCTTGATGATGACATCGCCTTTGGTGCCGGGCTTGAAGCTGATTTGAATCTTCTGCTTCTTGCCCTTGCCAGCCGGGTCGGCGCTCGCAGCATTCACCTTCACACGAGAAAAATCTTCGCCCTCGATGATATAGATGGTCGTGATTTTGTCGACTCCTTCACGACGTGTCAGAGCGCGTGCAATCTTTCCGGAAGCCAAGACACCGACGTCACCCTTATATCCAGCCTCGAGTGTGCAGGACGAGCCGCGCTTGATTTTTGCCACGCTGTCTCGAGACAGGTTAAAAATCTCGATTTTCGTCTCGTTCGGTTTCGGGTCATCGTCGAACGGGACCTCGAAACGGATCTCGAGGCCGTCATCCCCTTCATTGGTGTAAGTGCCGTTGAATGAGCCACCGGAAATCTTCACGCGCTTGACGCGTCCGAACAGTTGCCGTGAGCTCATGCTTTCTCACTCTCCTCTGGCGGACCGTCATCGACGTATAAGAAGACCGTTTTTCCGAAATTCTCGTAGGTGATGCGTTGTTGTTCGCCACCCAAGTCGAGCGGGACGAGCGTCGGAGCAGGAAGGTCGTCGCGGACAATGTCTCCCCATAATGGGACACCGAGGGACATCTTCTCCCCGAGCACGATCGGGAGTTCACGTCCCTCGTCATCCGACTTGTAAAGGTCGACCGTGAAGAAGTCTCCCGTCTCGTTGTAGTCGAAACCGAGGATGAACGTTTCGACCCCGAGCACGATGTCGAATGACACGGGAAGTTCTTCCTTGTCGACGTCGATGATGTCATATACGTTCTTCATGCGATGCACCTCACTTTATTCGTAGCTTTGCGTTCACGGGGATCGATCTGTCCGGGTAGTTGTTCAATGTCCGTAACCGCTCGACCGTTGTCCCGTACCGCTTGGCTAGTGCGTAATACGAGTCGCCCGCCTTGACCGTATGGAAGGCAGTCGGCGCGGGTCGTTCCTTCTTCTGAGTCGGCTTCTTCTCGCCACCCTTCGTCGGAGGCTTGACCGACGGCTTCTTCTTCGGCGGCATCTTGATCCACGGTGTATCGGCGACGCGAATTTTGCGTAACGTGATTTGTACCGCGACACCGTTCTCGACCTGTGCCGTGTATTTTCGGTTCAGGTTCAAGATCACGACGTTGTCGACCGCCGAACGCCCGACAAACTTCAACAGCTTGCCGGTGCGTTGATAGCCTTTTAACTTTTCAAGCTCGCCCATATAGTTGTCGCCGAGGATGAAGACGGTTAAGTCCATCTCGCTCGGCTTCTTCTCGATGTGGTCCGTGAACGGTTCTCCGCTCTCGACACCGTACTGGGTCGCATTGACGGAAGAGTTCAAATTTTCTTCTTCGACGTGGATGTACACGTCACCGAGTTTCGCCATTAATAAGCCACCTCCGTGTCGTATAGGTCGGTGAGTCGGGCGAACATGTCCTCGAGTACGTCACTCACGTCTTGCTTCGTGCCACCTTCGCCACCGTTAACCGTGATCTGCGGTGCGAAAGTGATGGTACGGTTCGACTGGCTGCGGGTGTTGCTGACGCCCTGCTCTGGTGAATAGGCGGCCGCTCCTGCAATGCCCTCGGATGAGTTCTCGACCATCGGAATGTTTTTCTCCATCCCGATCGCCATGCCTTCGCTCGTCCACGCCCCGATTTCCATCATGACGCGAGACGGTGAGGCGACACCGAGGAACCCGGCGACCGTGTCTTTGATGCCTTTAGCAATCTCTTGCGCCTTCTTGAGCACGCTCTCGCCCATGTCACTGATCCCGTTTAGCAAGCCGCTCATGATGTCCGAACCGATGCTGTACAGGTCGATTCCGCCAAGAAACTCGGTGACGTTATTCCAGACGCTTTGGAACGTCTCATACACGGTGTTTAGAACCGTGGTGACGATTTCTAAAATCGCATTTAGCGCCGCATCGATGACGGTGGTCCATAATGTGCGACCCGCTTCGACGATTCCGGCCACGGCATCAAACGCCGCCTGCCAGTTTCCAGTGAAAACCGCAGCAAAAAACGTGATGATTCCAGTTATGAGGGAAATCGCCGCTTGAATGACCGCGGTGATAACGGACCATGCCAGCTGTACGACCGTGGTCGCCACAGACCAAATTCCTTGGAAAATTGGAAGCCAAGTCTGGAACAATAAGACCAGGTAATTGACGATATTTTGAGCGGCCGCCATGATCATGGTTCCGTTCGACTGCCACCAAGTGACGAGTTGAGTACCAATGCCTTGGAAGAATGTGACGACGCTGTTAAGCGCCGCGACGAGTTGCGTCTTCAAGGCCGCCCATAATGTCATGATTCCATTTCGGAACGTCTCAGACTTAAACCATAGAACGGTGAATGCCGCACCGAGCGCAACAAGCGCCGCGATAACCAATGTTACCGGAGCCGTGAGGATGGCGAGCGCAGTTGAAGCGATGGCTGCGACACCACCCAATGCGCTGATTGCCGTCACCACCCCGCCGACTGCCATGAGCAAGAACCCGAGCCCGGCAATCAAAATAAACGCAACACCCGTGAGTGCTGCGCCGATGGCGATGGTGCTCTGCATACTTGGTGACAACGCGTTGAACTTGTCGACGAGACTGCCGACGACACCGGCCACATAGGTCAGCGCCGGCGCAAGTGCGCTGCCGATGGAAATCTGGGCCGTCTCGATCGAGCCCATCATTTCATCAAACGCACCCTTCAAATTGTCTTTCATCGCAGTGGCTGCGGTTGCCGATGCCCCGCTACTCTGTTCGAGTGACTGCGTGAACTTATCGATTTCTGCCGGACCCGCTGCCATGAGTGCAAGGAATCCGGATGACGCCTCTGTTCCGACGAGACTGGCGAGTGTCGCGGTCTTCTGTGCGTCGGTCATACCTTCCATCGACGTCCCGAGCTGTTCGACCACACCGGACAATCCGATGAACTTGCCGTTGTTGTCCGTCATCTGGATGCCCATCGATTCCATGATCTTCGAGTTCTCGTTCGACGGATTCAGGAGCGATAGCAATCCGGCACGTAACGCTGTACCCGCTGACGACCCATCGAGTCCTGCGTTCGTCATGATCCCGATGCTTGCTGATAATTCTTCCATCGATACGCCAAGGTTCGCCGCGACCGGACCCGCATACTTGAGCGCATAGCCCATGTCGTTGATGTCCGCTGCCGAGCGGTTGGCCGTCTCTGCGAGGATGTCCGCGACTCGTGTTGCCTCCGTCGCTTCTAGACCGAAGATGTTGATTGCCGACGCCATGACGTCCGCCGTCTGTGCCATGTCCGCCCCGGATGCCTCTGCCGCACTGATGACGCCCGGCATCGCCCCGAGGATGTCGTCGACCGTGAAGCCCAAGGCCGCGAGTCCTTCCTGTGCGATGGCGACTTCGCTCGCTGACTTCGACGTGCTCGCCCCCAAGTCAAGAGCGGAGTCCCTCAGTTGTCCGAGTTGGTCACTGGTCGCACCTGCGATGGCACCGGTTCGAGACATCTGCGCATCGAACTCCATCGCCGTGTTGACCGCGATACCTAGCCCTCCGACGATGGCCGCCCCAGCGATACCAAAGCCTGTCGCCATCATCTGACCGGCTTGGGTCAACCCCTCTCCCATACGGGACGCGTTGCCCGTGATGTCATCGATCTCTCGGTTCAGGGTTCGGAGCGGGTCGGCGTCTGCCAAGATGTCGATAATGACTTCTGTATCCCGTAACGCCATTTCATCACCCCTTCTTCTTCTTGGACGCTTGTTTCTGCGCTTTGCGTTCTGCCTCCCGGAAGATGTCGAGGGCGGCGTTCGCCTCCATCATCGTGTCGGTATCCATGCCCATGACCTCCGTGTAGGAAAACTTCTCGGACATGACGAGACGCCACAGCGCCCATTGTGTGTTTGCTTGCTTTCGGTAATAAGGTTTGGGCTTAGGCTTTTCCACCAAGAAAGAGCGACGCCTCTTTAATCAAGTCGTTAAAGTCGGATGCCCCCAATTCTTCTGCCGTGTCCCATGTCACTTTAGGCGACACGATGACGTGCTTCATGAGTTCCTCGTAATACTTCTCTTCGTCGAGCTGGCCCGTATGGTCTTTCGCGCGACCACGTAGCTTGATGGCCTCACGGACACCGGGATGCTGTAACGTGTATTCGTTCTCTGCGATTGTGACGACCTTTTGTTTGTTCTGGTTTGCTGACATGTGGATGAGCTCCTTTTTCGTTGGGATATAAGTAAAGGCGGGCTGACGCCCGCCCTTGTTCCTTGCCATGATTAGTTACCTTGGACGGTATAGTCGAACACTTGGAACTCGAACTCGCGCTCAGAGATTTCATCCGAGAACTCGACATCGGCAGGCTTCTTCACCATTGCCTGCGTGCCTCCGACCTTCTCCGCGTTTTCCCCGTTCGACTGCGCCCATACCGGAACCATCTGACCCGAGTTGGCGAGCGCGTTGAGATAGAGGACGTCCGGCGAGCCTTGCATGAGGATGACGGTGATCGTCCCGAGCGTGTTGTTCCGCTTGGCGATACCGACGTCTCCTTGAGCGGATACCTTCGTCTCGAAGTTGTCTTCGTCCTTCTCCGCCTCGACCATCGACCCCTCAGCGAAGCCGGTGATGAAACGCCCGTTGACGACGAGTGTCACGAGCGCGGCATCATATGTGTACGTGTTTGCCATATGCCATTATCCTCCCTTATACCAAGATTTCGCCCTTGATCGGGTCGACACGGTGAATGGCACCGGCGAGCTCGAACTGGAACGAGAGTCCTTTATAGTTACGTTCAGCACGGTCTTGTGCGTCCACCTGGTCGCGTGAGAGTGCTTGAATCGTGTATGACGGTTGACCGTCCTCGCGCTGTGCGACGATGCCTTGATTGAAGGCACGTTGCAACGTCGTCGTGGCCGCCGCTGTGATGAGCGAGATACCACGAGCGTCGAACGGTACCTTCGGCGCGTTCTGGAGCGCATACTGTACCTCGTTCTCCATGTCGACCTTGACGAAGTCTTGGCCGTGGAGCACGTCGATGTATTCGCCTGTCGCGTCGTAGCCTTCCGACAACTGCGCCTTGCCCGCCTTGTGGACGTAAGCGATGGCGTTGTCCGCCTCGATCTCGGCAAGTTGTGCCTCGGAGAGATAGCGTCCCGTCATGCCCGCGAATCCACCCTTGAATTTCCATGTGATCGAACCGACAGTCTGAGACCCCAAGTCCCCGACGATAGCAGCGTCCAAATGTTCGCCCGCGACATCATGATCGACGATGACAGTACGGGCCTTGTCTGCGAGTGCCTCGCGTCCCGTGTTGTCCGCCACTTGAGCCACAAACAATTTGAAGTCCTTGCCTGCGACGACGTTCGCCACGTCCAACTGGTCAGCAGGGTCATTCTCAGCGAGAAGCACGAAGTGCCAAGCGCGATTGTAGAACGTGTCGAGTGCCGCGTCGGCCGCTCCCGTCTCGAATGAAGCCACGGCAATCTTCGCCGGGCGGTTCTTCTGGGCGAGGATGGTCTGTGCTTTCGCATGTACCGCTGTGCCTGAAGCATAGTCGGCAGCGAGCGCCTCGAGTGATAGATATTCCTTATAGGCCGGTGTACCGACCGCCTCAACCAAGAGGAGCGGGGTACCGAGCCCAACTTTCGGGGCCGGCTTCATCAAATCAATGATGACATTTACATCTTTTAACGGCATGTGATGCCCTCCTTTTATTCAGTGATCGTGACGTCACCCACGCCGACGGACTCGATGGTCTCGAAGTCATCCGCGACACTGACGCGTGTCCGCAAGCGCATGTCGAACCCGTAGCGGCGTTCCGTCTCGATGGTCAGGAACGTGTCCCGGTTCGTCATTCCGTCAATCCGCACGAGCGACAGGCCCGATTCAGATAAGGTTTGACGCCCCGCCATCGTCTTGAAAGCGTGGACGGTCTGCTGTGCGAGCTGTAACGCCTCCGTGTTGCTTTGTGAGTGCCAGGTGAACGACACGACGAATTCGACAATCTCGTGCATCTGCCCGCCTTCGTGGTCCGTGCGTTGGGGTAGGTATGGCGACGGGATGGAATAGCTGCAGAACGGATAGGACGGCTGAGTCGTCGATTGTCCGCCGAGAACGACCGTCTTGCCTGTCTTCTGCTTGATGAGCGCGATGATGGCGGTCAATGCCGCTGTATGGTCCATCACTCCACCTCCCCGTCAAAGTTCGACATGCTCTTGAGCAGATACGCGTTGAAATCGGCATAGTCACCGAAGTTCGTCCACGACTCCACCTTGTAGCGATGCCCTTTGTACTCGATGATGCTACCGTCGGGAATCTCGTCACCCGTCTTATACAGTTGTCTGTCACGCTGCGTAAGACGTCCGCCCGACTGGTAGACCGCACGGGCGGGGAGCGGGACGAGGGCGCCGGTCATGTCGCTCGTGAGCGTCGTACCTTGTTTCCACTCGCCAAGTCCGTCATAGTATCCGTCAACCTCCGAGACGAGCTTGAAGGGGACGGAATACCGCTTGATGAGCCGTTCGAATCCATAAATCTGTGGCATGTCGCCCCTCCTTTACTCAATCTCGTACTCGATGGACCCGATGAGGTTGCCCGAGTCGACGAGCGGGTTCGAACTGCCTTTCTGCTCGACGGTGAACGGGCTGTTCGCCGGGTCTTTCAGGTCGCGGGCAAACTCTTGCATTTTGCCTTTCGCCTCGAGACCCAAAGCATTGAGCAGCGCTTCAGCGGGAATCCCGCTCTCGATGGCCTGACCGATGAGTTCCTTGTACTTCGTGACGATCCGTCGCTCGTTCTGGTCCCAACCCGCTCGAATGAACGAACGTTCCGGAATCCGAATGTGCGTCGTGGTTTTTTTGAGATACAACCCTTGGCTTGCCAGGTAACCACGCATCTTCGGTGTGACCGGGATGTTCGCCCCGAACTCGTGGACGGCGGCGATCATGGCAGCCTGTCCGCCACCGAGGACCCCGACCCGAATCTTGCGCCGGTTCAACCCATCGACGGTGCGGATGGCCTCGGGTAATCGATTCCGATCACGGACACGGACACGCGCTCTCATAATTTCACCGGTTTCCCCGTCATGATGCGCACCTTTTGGATGTTCTCGTCGTACACTTCTAGCTTTCCGTCACCGACTTCACGTTTCACGGCCATCAGACGCCACCCCCTTGGGTATGGGCATAGCGAGCGGCGCGGAAGATGCTCTTACGTCGGTGATAGCCGCTCCACAATTCCCATACGTCAGCGAAAAGAGCCTGTTGACTCGTATTCGTGTTGAACGATTGCGACATGCCTCCGATGGATTCGGACTGAACACCAACCGAACGACTGTCGAGGTCTTGTTTGATTCGAACAAAACGGACAATGCCGAGAGTGATGTTCGCCGGTAACACGAGCGGTTCTACGGACCAGTCGAACAGATCGCAGTAGGTGACGGCTTGCTCGAGCGCCGCCTCCAAATAGAGTTGCAGCATGGCGTCTTGAGATGTGTCTTCGACAGGTATGCCTAGCAATGCTTTCAATTCAGCGAGTGTCATGCGCCCTCACCATCTTTCTTCGTGGCACGTTTCTTGGCCGGCGCTTTCGCCTTCTCGTTCGACTTGTCTTCCTGTTCGAACAATTGAGCGGCCGTCAACGACTTCCCAGGCGCTTCACCACGCCAACGGCGGATTGCTGTCATTCCCATGCGTCCCACCTCCTTCTAAACAACAAAACCACCCGCAATTAAGCGAGTGGCTTGTGAGTGATTTTGACGAGTTTCGAGTCGTCCTTGACGTATGCCCCGTAGTGCTCGTCTCCAGTGATGATCGTCGACTTGTGCATGATGTCGCGGTCTGCTTCGACTTCGACGTCGCGTTTCATGAGAAGTCCGAACGCCCCCTCTTTGACGAGGAATGCTTCACCGTCTGCAAGTTTACGCGAGAGTACGACCTGTGCGCCGAGGTACTGCCCGACTTGACCGGCGATGAGGATGCCGTCCTTGATAGTCGAGTTGTCGAACACCGGGTCACGACGGAGTGCGACGTGTCCTTTTGGCGAGACCATCAAGACAACACGACCGCCGAACTCTTCTTCGTTGAACGCGACGAGCGCGTCGTCCACAGCCGCCGAGAGTTCAGCCGTTGCGTCGCCCGCTGTCAATGCTGTGACGGCACGAGCGGCCGCAAGAAGGTCGTTGTCAATCTTGTCCGCAATTGATAGACGCAGTTGGTTGTTCGCTTCCCCAACCGGGTCGCCGAATCCTGACAAGACAGCCTCGTCCGAGATTTCGACACCTTTACCAGCTTTTTTGATTGTGACTTGCGCCGTAGTCGTAGACATGCGCTCGATCGGAATTGCGCCATATTCAGCGACGTCGACCGCTGGGCCGATGTATGCGAATTTCGGAGTCGTTACCGTGTTACCCGGACGACCTACCAATGTGTTGTCCACCTCTGCGAGCGGCGCGAACTTGATTGCCGCCGGAAGCGACGCTGAAATCATTTGTGCCATTACCTCAGGCACGACGAGGTCTTGTACACGAGTCTGTCCTAATGCCATGTAAAACACTCCTTTAGTTGTGGTTTAGTTGCCTGCGCTCAACGATTGGTAGAGAGCAGGATCGTTCTTGTACAGCTCGACCCGCTCTTGGTATGTCATCTTCGCGAAGTCTTGAGCACTGACTGCCCCGCCTGTCCCTTTGGCGACCGTGCGCCCTTTGTTTTTGAATGCGGCGTCCACTGCCTTCTGAACTTCTGCGTCGAATGTTGCTTTGAGCGTCTCGATTTTTTTACTGGTGACTTCCTCCGAGTCGCTTGTCACGAACTCGAGGAACGTGAGCGGCATCTCTGATTGGTTGAGAGCGTCTACTGCGAAGAGTTTGTTTTCTCGTTCGAGCAAGTCCCGCTCTTTTTGTGTGATTTCATTCCGCGCGTCCTCGAGTGCTTGAGCCTGCTTCTCGGCTTCCGTCATGTTGGACGTCTTGAGCGTCTGCAATTCTTGCTCTTTCTGCTTGACCTTCTTGCCGTACTCGTTGCGGACACGGTCAAGTTCCTTGTCCTTCTCTGCGAGTGCAGCGGCGATCATCTCTTGGACCGTTTCTTGCGTGAGTGCGTTCGGTGTCTCCGTCTGTTGCGTTTCCACCGGTTCGATTACCTCGTTTGTTTGCTGTTCCATTGTTCATGCTCCTTTTCGCGTTCCGCTCCCCGTCCCGTCATGCGTTACGAGCGGGCGACCCGCAAGATTATTGTTAGTCTTCCATGAATGCTTTCTTCATCTGAGCGTCAGCTGCACCAACTAGGAAGAATAAATCCTTGTTCGTCATGTCGCTGTGGTCCATGTACGTTTTCTCGCCGTCATCCCAGATGATGACAATGTTTTGAGCGGTCTTGATATGTTCTTCGACGAAAGACTTGATGATTTGCGTCGGGGTATCTTGCGTTGGCTTATTCAGTCTTTTCATTTCACTCTGACCTCCACGCTTCGTAATCTCGTAACAACGCCCGTTCGTTATCCGCGATACTTAACTCACGGACGCCCTCAACTTCATAAGAAGCGAAACAGCGGCAACGGATGTCGTTCTGGGCGGTGCCGCTACTGCCGGGGTATTGAGCAGTGATGCCGAAACCGAGGTCAAACGGTTCTTTCAAGTCGCGTTCCTGTCCCTGAAGCACACGGTGGTTCGCTTTGTTCGAGCGGCGCACCCGCTCATCCCCGACGTTGTTCCATTGTTTCTTCATGACAATGCCTTGCCGGAGTGCATCCTGTGCCTTGTCGTTCGTCCCTTTCTCACGGATGCGATGGACTTCGGTCTCGGTGATCGTGACGGCGCGGTTGTAATCCATCTCAAAGACCCGCTGAACGGACGACGCGGTCTGTTGGAATGTCGCCCCGTCGGTCAATCCCTGTTGAATCGCTTGTTGGATGCCCTTCGTCACCTTCTCCCGTGATTTCTCGAGCGACTGCGTGAGCCGTAGCTTCTCGATGCCGTTCTCGTCATTCAGAGCCAACAGTTCCGGCAAGCCCGGTGACTTGCCTTCAAGCGTCCGCTCCACCGCCATGTCGAGCGCATAGGCGAGCATGCCGTATGACAACTCATAGGATTCGTCCAGTAGCTTCCCGATGACGTTCCGGTTGTACTTGCCTAACCGTTCCGCCGAAGCCGTCAGTCGTTGCTCTAGGCGTTGCAGACGACGGACCGTCCGAATGTCTTGCATTGACAGCTTGCCGTCCTCTAAACGGGAAAAGATGGCACCGAGTTCGCTCGTGAGCGTTCGGGCCACCTTCTCGTATTCACGCCGGATGTTCCGCAGCGCGTCCTTCTCTTTTCGGGTCATGATTTCGTACAACAGGTCGAATAAGCGTTCCCACGTCATGGCAACTCATCCACCAGCGTGGTATCGAGCGGCATCGTGCCCGCCATCTCCTCTTCATAATCGAGCACCATCTGACTCGGGTTGTGGTCACCGCTCAAGAGACCGAAGCGGTACACGTTCGGCACCCGTCCTTGTAGAGCCGCTTGCACTTGCGCTTCATAGAGGTGGTCAATCGGCAGATTCCGCGTGAACTTCATTTCAATCTTGTACGGGTCAATCTCGATGCGCTTCAGTCGGTAGTAGTCCGCAAGGACTTCCCACATCCGCAATGTCGCCGACTTAAACTTGCGCTCAAACGTCGCTGTCTTGTTCTCAAGCGCCGTCATCTTCAAGCGAATGGCGATACCTGAGGACTGCGACGCGAAGCCTTCACTCGTGAGGTCGGGCGTCCCGCTCAATCGATAGATGTTCTCGTGCAGACGGTTCAAGTGATTCTCGACCGCTGCGTCTTGGATGACCTTGGTGACGAACTTCGCGTCCTGCCCTTCGCTCAGGTAGAGCGTGCCGGCCGTGGCGAACGATTCATCTTCACCTTCACTCGGCGGAATGACGCCATAGAGTGCAAGGTAAGCGGAGCGGAACGCCTCAATCTCGCTGTTGACGTCTGAGAGCGTTCGGTCATACGCATCGATGACATCGAGGACCTTGACCGCGTCCCCTAGCAATTCCTCGTTGTTCATGAATCCGAACAGCGGACACTTCTCGAAACCATGATCACGTACCCCGTCGAGCGGTTTGAGCGACTTCGCATCCTCGCCTTCGAGCGTGGCGTAAGATGTGCCGTCGTAGAACTCGGCCCGCACTTTCGGTTTGTCTGCCGTCTCGAATGTATAGTAACGGAGTGCATATTCAGGCTCATCGATACCCAAATCGCCAAGGAAGATGACCTCCCACGGCGGCACGTTCACGGCCCGTGGTTCTCCATCCAAGTCGAGATAGAGCAGCCGTGCCCCATATCCGGTGATAGCGGCCCACTTCGTCACCTCGGCGTCGAGGTCGGCCACGCGGTTGCGGTTGATGAACGCTTGCATGGCGTCATTCACGATCGGCGTGTCCTCTTCGTAGTTGTACGTGACCGGCACCCCAGCGAAGAACCCGACTTTCGTATCGACGATTTCACCCATGAAGTCATTGGCGATTTTGTTGTTCACTTTCATCGGGTCATCCAAGTCTCGCGACTGGATTGGCACGCTCTTTTGCATGTACCGCTCGTAGAGTCGTTTCATTTCGACGGCGCGGCCCTCGTGTTTCTCGATGAGCCGCTTGATGATATCTGTCGTGATGCCGTCCTTCCGGATGGCGTCTAACTCGTATTGGTAGTCCACTCGACCACCTCCTTATCGTGTGATGGATTTGCCGACGACGAACGTTCTAGCCTTCATGTCGGCTTCTAACGCGTAGCGGATTGCGTCGATGCTGTGATTGTCCTTGTCCTCGAGCCTCGGCTTCGGGTTGCCGTCACGATCGGTCTGATAGTCGATGTTCTCGAACTCTCGGGCCGTGTTCGGCGTCCGTCTCGGGTCGATGACGATCTCTTCCAAGTCATCCAACCACCGCTCGCCATACTCGACGCTGTCCGGTCCTTTCTTGGCGCCGCGTATCCGCTTGACGCCGAGCGTCTTCAACTCGTCAATCGATTTGGGTTCAGCCGAGTCAGCGGTCGTGTCGGCCAGATGGTATCCCTTGGACTGCATCCATTCGGCTATCTCACGGTTACTGATCTTGACGCCGTACCGCTCATCAAGCACATAGACGCGACGCCTTGTCTTGTCATAGTGCAGGCGGACGAATGCGAGTGGGTCCGTCGCATAACCGAAGTCGAGCGCTTGACGGATATTGTCGAACGTACGGACCTCGTCATCAGTGATGGAGCGGAACGTAAGGTTGTTGAACGGCACGACACCAGAGCCGATCGGTTCGCCAAGGTATTCCCAGCGGTAGCGGAACGGTTTCCGTTCCTTCATGCTTTCCGCTTCCTCGATGAACTGTTTCGAGATGAATGGGTTATCTAAGTAAGTCGAGTGATGGACGAAGGTGTTGGCCGGTTGCATGACACTCTCGTATTTCTTGTTCACCCATGATTGTTTACGTTTGGGCGGGTTGTACGAGAAGAAGAACTTATAGAAAAGACCATCGGGCAACTCGCCGCGTAACAGGGAGTTGGTGATGGTCGTGACTTCGTCTTCGGTTTTGAACTCGGCAAGCTCCTCGATCCATGCAAAGGCGAACGGGAAGTTTGCCGACTTGAGCGACTTGATTCGGTTCGGGTCCTGCGCACCGCGGAACACCATGTAATTCCCGCGCGGTTTGTACGTGATTTTCATCGGGCTCTTGTTCACCTTGAATAGATGGCTGACCCGTTGCTCTTCGATGGCCCAGCGAATCTGTTCGAAGATGGACAGTTCAATCGTGTTGTCAATCTTACGAATGCCGACCGCATTGACGGCGTAGCGCATGAGCAGCTGCACGATGATGTGGGCGATGTCCGAGGATTTACCGGAACCACGACCACCTTTACAGACGACGTTGAGGATGTTCGGGTCTTTCGACGCCCGCCACACCGGATGGAAAGCTTCCGGGAACAGGCTCGATAGTTTAACCGATGTCGTCATGGAACTGCACCGACCCTTTCACTTCGACCTCGGAGCGGTCCGTGAACAACTTGTGATACTTGCCGAGGATTTCAGCAGCCCGAATCTTTTCGGCGTTCGTCGGCGGGACTTGCGAGACTTCCTGCGCGCCCATGCCGACACCGACGAGAGCGGTGCCCCGTTCATCACCAGCAAGGATTCTCGTCAACGCCTGTAAGACTTCATCCTGCGAGGCGATGAGCGAACGTTCCTTCGATTTCAACCGAGCATCGATGTAATCTTTGATTTTAGTATTCTTTAGTAACTTGTCAGCATTCTGCCCGGCATACTTTTCAGAATATCCCGCTCGTATCGCCGCTTGGGTCGCGTTTAAATCCACGAGGTATTCATCGCAGAATCGTTTCTGGCGCTCATTCATCTCATCGCCTCCTTTCGATTATGTCTACAAGGCCGCGCGCGTTAAGGGGAGTCGGGGGGATGTCGACACGCGAGCGGTATTCTAGGCACAAAAAAGACGCCCGCAGGCGCCGTGGTTCAATCCAACTGTTCAAGTTTCCACTCGAAGCACTCCTGGTGAAACGCATCTTCTCGTTCCTGCCACGTATGCAAGACACCGTCACAAATCAAGCAACACTCCAAATGATTTGTATTCCGTTCCTGATCTGCCAACAACTCTTTTGCATGACCCATACAATCACACTCCTATATATTTTTGCCACGCAGTTTTGCCTGACATTATATATAGGCGTCTCACGTGTGAAATTAGCCGTTTTTTCGAAAAGTTGTGGATAACTTTCATTCGACAAAATACAAGACGCCCGATGAGGGGCGCCTGTCGTCTTTACTATGCGAGAACTCGGAGCGTCCGGTCGGCGTCGGTGGGTGGGAACGTCTCCGAGTCCTCTACTCTTTCAGTCTACTTCATCTAATGCGTCGATTTGTTCCCATTTTGTTCCCGTTTTGTCCTCGGTTATCCGTCCCACACTGGTTGAATGCCATTGCGCTTGCAGTATTCCTCGTAGTCAACATCTTTATCGCTTTCAATCCAAGCGTAATCGTCGTGCCAATCCTCACCTGTCTCGTGTTTGTACCATTCAGTGAACGTCACTCCCCGTCCCCTCCTAACGTATTCGACTCAAACCAAAACACCACTTCTCTCGGTTTCTCTTCAATGAGCCCATAGCGCTTCGCGATTTTATATTGCGTACTATACTTATTCAAGGTGGTGATGAACTCTTTCACTATGTTCCGGAATACTTCCAGATCGTACGAACCCTTCATGTTGTTGCACGAAGCACATGCGGGCACCTTATTCTCTTCAGTGTCCCGTTCTGGGAAGCAGCAAGTACCGTCTCTGTTGCGTCGAATCGGTTCAAAGTGGTCAGCGTGCCATCCTTTATCGCCCAACTTGCACCCGCAGTACCAACAGTGTCCGTTTGACTTCTCGTAGATCGCCCGTCGCTTCTTATTCACTCCCCGTCCCCTCCCAACTCGTCATAGCACGCCTGGCAATAGCCCTTGCTCCCACCGAAGAGGTCCGTCTGCTCCACGGTCACCGCTCGTCCGCAGTCGCAGTTGTGCTCGTACCCCGCGATGCGTCGGTTGCGCTCGATCAAGACGTTGAGTGTCGCTTGCGTGTCCAGTTGCATCAGTACACCCCCGAGTCACTTCGGTCGTGGTTCACGGCGTTCTTCTTGTTGTAAGCGTCGATAATGTCTTGCTCGGTGTAATCATATTTCTCAACCAGGTAAACTAGAGTAGCGAACGATCTAAATATCTCTTTAGCGACGATGGCATCGAGAGCGATATCCCAATACTCCGCATCTTTATTCCACTTGATGTAATCCTGATAACGATTGTAGTTTTCCCCTAACTCGTAATAAGCATCTTCCACAGTCAAATTCGCGAGTGGTCTGCTCTCGCTGTAGTGGTTGATATAACTCAAGAAGAAGTGCAACGCATCGACGAACTCTTCCATGAATTCGACTCGCCGCATCGGTTTGTCGCTCCAGTGCTTGAAGTCTCCTTTCATCTCATTGATACATTCGCCAAGTTCGACCCGATAGTATAGTTCGACCTTGCGATAATGTAGTTCCGTGATTCCCTTCGCCGCCTTAATCTTCACGTCCAATACTTCCTGCTTGCCTGCTAACTCGATAAACGTCTGCTCTGATAAAATCATTGTCTCGTCCTCCTCGCTTAGTGGAGCTTGATGGGTCGTGTCACCAAGCTCTTTTTCGTCCATTCAATCATCGCCCAGTTCCTCCCGTACCACGCTCAACCAATCGAGCGCCGCTGCGCTCTGACTCTTGACCACGCGGCAGTTGTCCTGAAACCACGCGTAGGGGATACTCTTGCGTTCCTGCTGCGTCCACCAATACCGTAGCTGTTCCGCGCTCAGGTAGTACGTCTCGCCCCAGTAGGAGAAGCGGACGAGCAGGAAGGCGATACCGCCCGCCTTGTCCGTCTCCACGACCGTGTTGTATTGATGGTGCTCGATGTTCTTGAGTGGGTAACTCGTCTTGCTTGCAGTCTGTTTTGTATCGAACGTGATGTAATTCCCGTCTGCGATGCCGTAGAAGTCGAGTCCGGCTTTTGATTTGTAGAACGGGCGCATCCCTTTAATCGTCTTGACCTCGGCGTGCGCCTGGTGGATCAATGCCTCCTGCCGCATCCGATAGACGTGGTTCGACTGGATGACGAGTTGCTCGAGGTCCTTGCCCCGATTCTTGACGCTTGTGGTCATTCCGTATCCCTCACTTTTGCGTACGCCTCTGCCGCGTCCTTAATCGTCACCTCGTGGATGCGCCAACTCCGCATCATGCCGTCCTCGTAGCCTCGCGCCTTGCCGACTGCATACCCCAACAGGTACAGCGCCCACGCGCCGAAGATGAGTGTCAATGTCGTCATTTGCTCAACTCCCGTTCCAAGGTGTAGCTGATTGTCGTGCGTTCGATCAGCTTGCCGTTCTCGACGACGACCTCGACGTTATGCGTCACATCCTCGATTTCTTCGCTGCGGGCACTGAGGTAGTCACCCCACACCGCCTTGTCGCGATTCATAACGCGCTTCTCAATGCGCTTCGTACGTTCCTGATGGGCTTGCACTTGTCCAATTACCTCAGATACTTCCTCGGCTTTGAATGCCGTAACGGCGCTTTCTAGGCTTGCTGTCGTCACGTCTGGCATGGTCGGTTCCTCCTTGGCTTCTTCTGGGGTGACTGGCTGTGGCGTCTTCGGTTGTTTACGACGTTCCTTGCGCCCGTCAACGATGGTCCACTCTTTGCCATGTGCTTCTTTGACGCGGTAATAGGTTCCACGACTGATGCCCGTCTCCTCGATGACCTCCGAGGTGGTCATTCCGATGTCGAAGAGGCGTTTTATACGGTCGGAGAGCTCTTGAAAGTCCGTCGACTCAGCTTTAGTTTTTGACACGTTTGATTTCTCCTTCGGTCGGGTTGGTTTTGGTTTGTCATTGCGGATCAAACGGTTGAAGTTGTTCGTGCGATCTCGTTTCGCAGGTTTGATACCGTAGTCTTTCCGCACTTTGCTAAGTTGATTCTGCGTGATGCCGAGCGTCTCCATGATTTCTTTATTCGTCATCGTGTCGACCATCTGCACAATTTGTTCAGCGAGTTTCCTGTATTCTTCCGGTGATACATGCTGCCGTGTAGTCAAGTCGTCTCGGCCAGAGTATTTGACCGCGGACTGGACGACGAACAGTGACACTTTGGCGCGTGCCGCGGCCTCTTTATGCGTCAGACCGTCTTCGAGCATCTTGATGATCCGTTCGTACTTCTCGACCCTTAGTTGTTCCTCCGTCTTCATCAAGTGCGAAAGCCCGTGACGTTCTAACAGATCCCACATCGCTTTGTCCGAAGGGATACCCGTCGACCGTTTGAATGCAAAAGCGGTCGGCTTCTTCTCAAGTGCTTCGATGAGTTCTTCTTTAGTGAGCCGGCTGTAGTGGAACTCTTCGTGGGACACTTTTCGTTTCTTTTGAACTAGGTCAGTGACGAGCGGACGAAGTGTCTCCTCGCTTACGTCATACAGCCGCGCCAGTTCACCGAGTTGCATACCGTTCTTGTATTGCTTTTGCACCACGTCGATGCGGATCGGCAAGTTCAATGTATTGGTCATGTCGTCTCCTCCTTGTTCCGTATCCATCCGTGACGATTCAATTCACGGCGCACTGCGTTTCTCGAGCGTCCAAGTACCTTCGCGACCTGTCCTTGCGACATACCCCGCTCGACATAGAGTGTATATAGACGGCCCACCGGGATCTTGACCCGTCTGGCAGCACCCGAGCGTTGTCCGGGCGGCAGGAACTCGACTCCGGCGTCTTGCAGGATCCGCTTTGCTGTCGGTGGCGAGATGCAGAACTTGTTGCCGATCGCTTTGAACGAGGCTCCGGCTTCGTACATTTCTTTCATTTCCTTGACTTGCTCACGGGACATCACAATCATGTTCTTCTCACTCAGACGTTTGCGCCAGTGTGATTCCGGCACTTTGATGCCCGCCCGGTTCAACCTGGTGTACAAGGTCTTAAGGATCACGCCGTAATGGAGGGCGATGTCTTCGGGCGACTTTCCTTTGTCGAGCCAGCGTTGAATCTTGGCGTAATCGCGCTTCGTGAACTGGTAATCTTCTTGAGGTCTTCCTGTCCGCGCCATGTCACGGTTTCGCTCCTTTCTCGTAGCCGTATTGTTTAATCATCTCGCTGATGCGCTGGCGGCTCACCCCGAGCTCGTCGGCGATGGCCTGTTGGCTCCATCCTTTCCCATACAACCGTTCGACCCGTTCACGTTGGCTCACGGTGCGGATGCTGTAGCGACGACAGAGCGTGTCGACGTAGCCGCGGTCGATACCGAGCAGGACGGCGATGTCTTTGCGGCTGTAGCCTTCCTTGGCAAGCCGTTTTAACTCTTCCGTCCGGACCTTCGTCTTCTCCGCCGGTCGTGGCGGACGTCCTTGTGCCGGAGCCTCGGTGATCTCTCTCTTCGGTGTCCAACCGTTCGTCTTGACGAGTGCTTTGACGTCATTCGCTTTCAAATCCATGAGCCGAGCGATCTGGCTCGGGGTCATGCCGCGCTCCGTCCGCCGCTTGATGAGGTTTAATTGTGTCGCGAGCGGGATGTCCTTCTCGGCGACGAGGGTGCCCAAGTCTTCGGGTTCAATCATCTTGCCCATCCTCCCAGAGTCCGAACACGTCGGCGATGTGACCGAAGAGTTGCGGCAGTAGTCGGTAATACGTCTTGCGGTCCATGTGAAGCTGCAGAATCGTCTGCTTGTTGTTGTAGCGATACCGTGGGTTGTAGCGCATCTCCCAAATGTCGATGAGGTCAGCGTGCAACGTGTCGCGGAGTCGGTCGAGCAACTCGTATTCCTTCTCTTTGAGGCGTATCTCGTCTCGCTTGATGGCAAGGGCCTCCACGGGCGAGGACGGAGCCGCGTGGCTCTGCCCTTCCCGTACGGCGTACGATGCCGTGGTGGCAATTTCTGCGCTCATCCGCATCCGTTCAATCGTGAGCGGTAGCGTGTAGTAAGCCCGGAGCAACTTCTCACATTGTCGTTGCTTCGGTTTCAGGTTCGTGTCGATCAAGAGAAGTCTCCTTTCTTCACGACGGCGAAGAACATCGTGCCGTCAAAGTCAAAGTCTGAGGTGATGTTGCCGAGTTGGACAAAGCCACGCTCGAGGTGCTCGACGATCTGGCGCTCGAGGGCGTGCCGGCTCGGGGACTTGAGCAACTTGCGTCCGTCCACCGAGAAGCCGCAGGCGATGTTGTGGAACTCCTTCTGGGCGAGCGTCGGCGGCTTGTACGTCAATTTCTCGCGTTTTGTGACGCTTGTCGTCGGGATGAAGCGCTTCGGCATGTCCGGCTGAATCTCCGGCTTCTGCGGGATGCGATGATGTGGGTCCTTCGCGCCCATCTCCTTAAGTACGTCCGCGACCTCCATGGTCTGGACGGGGTGGTGTGTCTGTGGGTTCGTATTATGTCGTTGCGTGATGTCGCTTGCTGATAACCCTTGCGCGTGCCAACTGAGGAATGTGCGCTTCAAACGTTTGTCCATTTCCGATTGACCTCCCAGCCATGTTTTAAGTGAGATTGGAGTTGTCCTTGGTTCATGCGGTCGTACAAGGTGATCCGCGTCTCGCCCTCCGTCCGCGTCAGCCACACATCTTTCGTGCCGCGGAAGCGGATGGAGGTCTGCGGTTTCGGGGCGGCCGGCATCATCGCTTAACCCATTCGTTCGTGTCTAGCAAGGCGATCACTTCATCCTCCGTGACGTCTTGTATGTCCGTTAGACGATTGTGTTCGATGACGTGGAGCGTCAGCCTGTCGGGAAAGAGTAGATAACGTGTCGAACCGTCTGTGCGTTCGTAGTGCATGTCAGCGTCCTCCTTTTGTCCGTTCGAATTGCCGTTTCATCTGGTGCCGCTCACTCTTCGGCATTTGTTTCAGTTCGTGCCGTTCCATCGAGCGCTTCACGACGCGTTCATGGCAGCGGAACCGCTGAGCGATTTCCTTCATCGACAACACCTCGACGTAGTACGCGCGGTAGAGGTCGGGGAACGGGATGACCTTGGCTTCGATGCCGTTGCCAGGATAGACATGAGTGGGGCGGACCCACCCATGCTTCTTGGCATACCTGTAAATCGTCTCCCGACAGACGTGGTGACGCTTGGCGATGTCCTCGACCCGGTCCGTGCTCGTCATGTACTCCTTGCCGAACGCGCGGACGATATGCGGTTCAATCTCGAGCTTGTTCATGCGCCACCTCGCATCTCGGCGAGCAGCTTCTCGAGCTCTTTGTCGTCCGGGACGCTCGCGGCGAGCTCATCACGTTTCCGTTGTTCGTAGGCGCGTTGTTCCTCGGCATCCTTCTCGAGCCATTCCGGAGTATTCTTCATGGCCGTCTCTTTCGTCGGCGACCACGACTTGCGTTTCTGTTGCGATTGCTTCTTCTCTTCGAAGTCGGCGCGGTCTTGGATGACACCTTGCAAGGTGGTGACCCCTCGGTCTTTCCAGCCACTGAGGATGGCCCGAACATACTTGTAATTCCGAATGTTTGCTAGTGCTGCCTCATTGATCGCCTCGGTCAATAAGTCGAGTCCAAACTCGTTGAGGTCGTCTTCTAAGAACTCGTGGACGGCTTGAAGGTTTTGGTTGATCTTGCTCGTATAAATATCTGCTAACTGCTGAAATTCATTCACGCCAGTAGTAGTAGATACTTTAGTTAAGTCATTCTTAGTAAAATCATTCTTAGTACTATAATTCTTAGTAGTGCTCGATTTTCCGACTTCGGTTTTTCCGACTTCGGTTTTTCCGACTTCGGATAATCGGTTTTCGGTGAGCGGTGTCTCATAGACGGTCGTTTTGTACCCTTTCAACTGACCGTTCGTGTCACGCACACGTTCTCGTTTGACGTGACCCTGTTCCTCGAGCTCCTTGAAAGCACTGAGGACGGCGGCTTTGCCGTCCTTGTGGTGCTTCGTGATTTCCTCGGTGTAGATGATCCAGTCGTCTGGTAGGCTGAGCACATAAGCGAGCAGCCCCTTCGCTTTCAAGGAAAGGTTCGTGTTGGCGAGGAACCCTTTGTCCAACATGACGAAGTTGTTTTCCTTGAGGACGCGGTGAATTCGTTCGTTTCCCATGCGCTAACCTCCTAGAACGGTAAATCGTCATCTGACAGGTCGATTTTTCCACCCGCTGAGAACGGGTCGCTCGTGAAGTTTGACTGAGGCGTTTCGGATTTCCGCTCGGTCGATGCGTCCCATCCGCTCGATGACTGTTGCGATTGCCCACTTTGTCCTTTCGGTTCAAGGAAGCGGACGCTGTCGGCGACGACCTCGGCCCGATAACGACGCTGTCCGTCCTGTCCTTCATAGCTGCTGATTTGCAGGCGACCGTCGACGCCGGCCATGTGACCCTTCTTCAAATACTGGGCGACGTTCTCGGCCTGTTTGCGCCAGACGACGCAGTCGATAAAGTCTGCCTCTTTCTTGCCGTCTTGTCCTGTAAAAGGACGGTCACAAGCAAGGGTGAACCGTGTGACGGCGATGCCTGACTGGGTATACTTCATTTCCGGGTCGCGTGTGAGGCGACCGACTAATACGACGCGGTTGATCATGTGTGTTGTCCTCCTGCTAGGTTTCGTTTTACTACTGCCTTGTGGGCGTAAATGACGTTCACTTTCTCGGTACACGCCTTTATATAGGCTTGTTCTTGATCCCAGTTCATGAAATGCTCGTCGGCCTGTGTGGCGAACTCGACGGGCTCCTCGACCTCGATGGATTCTTGCTCTTCGTATAGGTTCATTGTCCGTTCACCTCGAACGGCATCTCTTGATATGCCTCGATGATCTCCGGACCGACTTCTGCATCATTTTTCGTGTCGACATACGAACTGTCGATGACGCCCTCCTGTGTGACCGAGGATTGACGGATGGTCGAGACACTGTTGTCGGCGGCGATGAGTTCTCCGACTGGCTGCAAGTGCCCGTCCTCGCGTTCGATTGACAACGGCGCGGTCTTTAGTAGCTTGAGGATGACCGTCTTGCGCGACATCTCGATGAAGTGGTCCTTCCAAGGACCGAACACGTTGCCCGATTTGTCCTTCGATTTCGTGAAGCGGTCCCGGTGTTTCTCGACCTGGTTGCGACTCATGACAACAAAATCTGAACCGCCATCCTTCAAGTGATACACCGCGTAGAAATGAGTGACCTTGTCCGGGTCGTCTTCGCCGTTCGGCACGTGGTGAAGGTCTTTGTTCAGACCGTACGAGTAATGGAAATCGTCTCCTTCGTACACTTCATGTGCATAGAGCTGTTTGAGCTCACCCGAGCGGCGGGCGAGGTCGATGGCTCCTTTGAAACCCAGTTGGAACTGTGCCTCCATCCGCTTCGTCTTTCCGTTCCAGAAAGGGAGGATGTAGGCGTGTCCGATGAGGTTCGGTTCGACGCCGAGTGCTGCACAGTTGACGATGGCCCCGACGAGCGTCATCGGCTCACATTCGAACAGTTTCGGGTTTCGGCTCGCAGCGTTCAATCCGAGGCGCGTGAGCCGTTCAGGTGTGACGTGTTTCGGGACGAGCGACTGGATCGCCTTATAGTTTGCGGCGAGCATCCGTTCGAGTCCTTTCTCCGGCGTCAGTGCAGGGGTCTGTGCCTGTTGTTGCGTCCGGTTGGCGAGTGCGGCTTTCGCATCTGTTGTGTTGGCCATGATGAATCCTCCTTATTTGACTTCCTTGATTGAAAAGCGACGTGTCGGGTTGCCGACCTTGCGATATTTCTCGACGATATCGGGATGATCGAGCAATAGTTGACGCGCATCGACCGTCTCGCGCGCCTTGACGTTCTTCCATTCGACGATGTGGTTTCGCCCAAGTCCAATCTCGGCGTTACCGATGAGCGCCTTGAGCTTGTTCTCGGCGTCGAGTTTGTCCGTCTTGGCGGCGTCCATCCGTTCGCTCGCTTCGTGATATTGCTTGATGAGCGTCTCCGCCTCGTCCGGCAACTCCGTCTCCGATTCGTTCTCGGCCTGTGGGAACATGGCGCCGATCAGCGTGACCGAGGCGTTCGAACCATCGAACGGCGGTGGCACTTTCGGGAGCACGTGGTTGTTCCAAAAGCTAGCGGCGGCGTCGATCATCAGTTCGATGAGCTCGTCGTCTCGCTCGACGGTCTTGTGGATGAAACGTTGGCCACCGATGAGGACCGCGATATGCGCCCGCTCATATCCGGTGACGGCCAGATAGTGCATCACTTGGATGAGGTATTCCATCGGGACGTGCTCGCCTTCCCACTCCTTGGCCCGATATGCCGATGAGGTCTTGCACTCGATGATTTCGGGTTTTCCGATAACGATTCGGTCGAGGTTGGCGATGAGATACGGGTAATCGGGATGACTGAGCATCCGTGTGTCGTTGCCGACCTCTAGGCCGGTTCGTGTGCCGAACTCTTGAGCCACCACTTCCTCGAGCATGTTTCCCCAATAAGCGGCCTCGCTCGTCTCGTCTTCATGCGGCGACTCGCCCACTTTATCGAGGTACACACCCATCGGAGATTTGTACTTGTTCAATCCGAGGATGCCTGCGATGTCCGAGCCGCCGATGCCATTGCGACGAAGTTCGAGCCAATCTTCGCGGCTCATGTCTTTCGTGTCGGCGATTGGGATGGCTGTCATCTGGACTTTCATGTTCATACGGCCGCACCTCCCTGCATGTCAGCCAATCGTTTGGCGTAGTCGATCGCTTCGACCTTCGTCATTTTCTGCTTCTTGGCGAGGCGTTCGAGCCCGAGTTCGAGGTCACTCTTCGGCTCGTCCTGGGCGAGGACTTGCTGCCATTCGAGCGCTTGGTCGATGGCGTAGATGGCTTCATAGAGTGGCGTGTCGATGTTGGCGTTGAGGTTGCCGAGGCGCATGATCTTCTCGCGGATGTCGGCGATGTCACCTTGGATGTCGGTGAGCGCGTTGATTTTGTCGTAAGGTGTCATGGTGTTTCCTCCTTGCTGAGATATGAGAGTGTGGCAGCGATGCCGGATATGGCTAGCGTGATGCCCGCTCCGATGAGCCAGTACTTGGATTGGTTAAAAATCATCGTCGTGACGAAGGCAGCGATACCGGCGTAAAGTAAGCCTTCGAAGAACGCGTCGAGTTGTTTGTCGGTGAGCATGTCTTTCTCCTATCCCGAGGTGATCCGTGGTATACTCAAGGTGTCGAATCAAGAGCGGACGGGGTTTCTACCTCGTTCGTTTTTTCTGTTATTTTTCGTGTTGGTCGAGCCATTCGTAGAGTGCCGACCGCTCGATAAGAACACGTCCGTCAATCTTGATGTGAGGAAGGTTATTCAAGCGAAGGTGCTTGTCGACCGTCCATCGGCTCATGTGGAGCGCCTCGCACACTTCGTTGATGGTCATGTACTCACGGTTCGGTTTGGCGTACTTTTCCATGACCTTGGCGACAGCGTCCTCGACGAGTAGCGATAGTGCTTGCGTGTCAAACATAAAACCCCTCCTTTCAATCGAGGTTTAACTCAATCTGGTCGTTTAATTGATGGATGACCATGCGGTTTTCGGTGTTTGGTGTCCACTCTCGGATAAAGACGTTTGCTTGTTGTAACTTGACTCTTGGAAGGTCTCCTTTGAGCGCGATGCCGAAATAGTCCTTGTATTCTTTCCAAAACTGAGAGAAAACCGTTTGACGAACCGAGGCGTCGCGATAAGCACGCGAACGTTTCCCTCCAAGCGATTCGACGACGCGTTTGTTGATGGACTTGTCGAGCGTCCGCTCGTCCCTTGAGCTGAGGCGCATCTCACCTTTAAGAACTTTTACATCTTGTTCGATGTCTTCTGTCTTTTCGATGAGATCTGCAACACCTCGGAACAATTGTGGCAACGAGTCATTCACTTTGCTCGGTACCTGAAAGCGTCCAGTTTTTCGAATTTCAAGAAGGATATGCTTGACGACCTTTTTCATTTGTTTGGCAATCGGCTTTCTCGATTGGAAGAACACTTCGTAAAGACCGTCCTCTGTTAAGAACCAAACTTCCTGAGCTCCCCCAGGGGTCGAAACTATGCTTCGAACCTTTTCATCCTCGTCTACCGATTTCACCATCATGTGGACAGCAGAATGTTCAATCCATTCCGCTACATCTTTTGCAAGGAACAAAGGCTGTTCTTCGCTACCGTAAATGTCGATTTCGCGACCAAGGACTTCCTCGGTATGGATCACGCGAAGTTCATTTTTACGACTGGCGACTTCCATAATTTGAAACGTTGGTGTCTTAAATTCATTCATTCGATTTCACTCCTTGTATGATTTACTTCTAAAACGGGTAATTAATGATTGAGTGTTGCTGTTTTAGCAACCCTAGTTCATAGGAAATCCGTGACCTCGCACTCATAGAGTGCAGCCAATTTGAACAATTCGTCTCCGCGGAATTGATGAAGCCCGTTTTCGCGCTTAGAAAGCGGTGAAGCCGTACGAAAACCCAAGTGCCGAGCTGCCATGTCTAATGTGATGCGACGTTGTCTGCGAATCTGCTTCACCTTGTTCAAATCAACTTTCGGTTCGGCGTATTGAAGCATGCAATTTACCTCCTTGTTGCTGTTTTAGCAACCTTTGTACATTCATAATAGTTTCTATTTTAGAGAAAGTCAACACTAATTCTCTATTTTAGAGAAAATATTTTTCTAATTCGGAAAAAAGTATATGATAGAAGGGAGAATACTAAGATGGAGTTGGTCATGGATATGTACAAGGGTTTTCGTGGGGACCGCTTGAAAGCGATGCGGGTAAGGAAGCATATGAGTTTAGATGCTTGCGCAGAGAAGTTAGGGACGAACAAGAGTACACTCTCTCGTATTGAAAACAATAAGAAGCCTGTGGACTCTGAGATGTTTGCTGCAATTCTCGAACTGTTAGGCGGAACTGCAGACTACTATATGGGGAGAGTCGAAGATCCGTTCATTACTCACTCGGAATATATTGATCAATTAAAAGAATATCACTTAATAGGAGGAGATATGTTCGCTCCTGACAAATTGGACGAATTGTCCCAGGAGAGATTTGAGGCGTTATTGAAGTTCGCTCGTGATCAATATCGACTTAACCAACTTGAAAAAGAAGCGCAAAAAGAGAATGATCAATGAAATAAAGAGCCTTACACGGAAGTGGTCGGCTCTTTTTTGGTGATTCTATGGGTGATTTCTTCTTGGGTGTAAATGAACATGACTTGTTGTTGATCATCCCAGAACCAACCGATGACATCTTTGACGGCTTTCCCGGACACGACTGCAATCTTTTCTGGCATTTTAATATCCTGCAAAGAAATCCCTCCAACTACGAACGCACGTTCTGTTTTTGTATGACTTTAGTATGAGTGATACCTAACAAATTTTCAACTATATTCCCAATTTCAACAAGATTATTATTTCGACAATCGAATAATTAGTGTCGAACAAACAATTTGAAACTTTATTTAACATTTATGGGTATATATATATAAGATGGTATACTGTTCGTGGTGAATCATAAGGAGGAATTAAAATGAATAACATTTTTGATTTTAAGTCGAACGGAAAAACGACAGTGACAGTAGAGAATGGCTTTATCAAGATTTCACGTCGCGGAATTATGAACCGGTTGAACAACGGTGGTGGCGACAAGAACATTCGCATCAGTTCGCTATCTGGGGTACAAGTAAAAAAGCCGGGACTTACGACTGGTTACATCCAATTCATTTTCTCGGGTAGCAAGGACACTTCAGGGGTTAAAGACGCAGTAAAGGACGAGAACTCTATTTTGTTTGCAAAACCTGAGTACGAGATGGCTTTGAGACTTCGCGACCACGTTGAAGATTTATTAGCTCAACCGAATACACAAACTGTCACTGCCACTTCGATCAGCGCTGCAGACGAACTATTGAAACTCAAGCAATTGCTCGATGCGGGTGTTTTATCGCAAGATGAATTTGATGCCCAGAAAGTGAAATTATTAAACGGATAAGTTTCCGTTTTTGTGCACAACATCGTGCACACTTACCGCCCATGCACAGGCGAATTCACAGTTTATTTCACCATAATCTTACAAATTCGCGTAACCACATGCGTGGTGTGGCGCGATTCTCAACATGATTCAACTTCCACGAAAAACCAAAATAGAAATGGTAATGCTGCAGCACGAGTTCGATTCTCGTCGGAGGCATCAAATGGATTCCGTGACACGGACCAACACAAGCACTTTCTCAAACTATTGAGAAAGTGCTTTTTTATTGTCTATCGTCCATCCTTATATTCCAATAAATGGTATGATGGATAAATACTTATATAAAGGAGACTCGATATGAAACGTTTCATCATTCTACTTGCTGCCGTCGCCTTATTGGCCGCCTGTACCGAACAGACGACAGATCGTACGTCTGACTCACCCCCGAAAACTAAAAATGTCGTAATCGATGTATCCGAGACACAACCTTTTTCCGAGCCCGTCCCGACCGAAGAAGAAGTCACAATCTTTTTAGGGTATCTTGAGTCACTGAGCAGTGATACGCTCGGCGCGTTGCGCGAATCAGAGCAGGCGATTTTCCCCTGTGGGATGTCTTGTGAAGACCGTCCGCTCGACGAAATCTCTACGCAAATCGACAGTAACCGGGAAGAGCTCGAATCCGTCCGTGCCGACATTGATGAGATTCTCCCGGCGCTCGATCACCTTGTCGCATCTGACGCGTCAGGCATCGACCGCGAGGCGTTGACCTCCGTATTGAACGAACTCACTTACATTAGTGAGACGTTGACACGATTTATAGAAGGTGACGATTGGGAATCTTGGGAACATGCCCGTACCAAATTGAATCATCTGTCATCGATGATGAAAGGCATCGCTATTAATCTAAGTGGTGTATGATAGCATATCAACTAGATATATCGCTCTCATCCGACCCCGGGTGAGAGCTTTTTCCGTCTAGTCATGGGAAACTGTCTTGACACGGTTTCCGTTCCTCTATAAACTTGTAAAGTTGACAGAATGAATGATTTGGAAGGAGTACGATCCCCATGCTCAATGAATGGTTATGGATTCCTTCTGCCTTGCTCACGCTCGGTCTGCTCGTCCTCAGCTACAAGCTGTTCGGACGTGTCGGACTTTTCGCCTGGATCGCGATGGCCTCGGTCGTCGCCAACATCCAAGTGACGCAGCAGATTGTAATCGGTGGTTTCATCTTCACTCTCGGGAATATCGTCTACGGTTCCCTTTATTTAGCGACAGACATCTTGAATGAAAAATATGGTCGTCACACCGCCCGTAAAGGCGTCTGGCTCGGCTTCTTCATCTTGATCGTCTCGACGGTGCTCATGCAATTCGCATTGCTCTATGAGCCGTTCGAAGAGGCGCTGTTCATGCATGAGAGTTTCGAGGCGCTGTTCTCGATGCTACCGCTCATCACGCTCGGTAGTCTCGCGGCGTACCTCGTCTCACAGCTGTTCGACGTCTTCATCTATTCGAAGATTCGTGCCAAGACCGGTGAGAAGAAACTGTGGCTCCGGACGACCGGTTCGACCGTCGTCTCACAGTTCATCGACACGCTCACGTTCTGTACGATTGCCTTCTGGGGCATGGAATGGGACATCTGGTGGAACATCTTCATCACGACATATGTCGCCAAGTTCATCATCGCCTGGATGGCGACACCGTTCATGTATTACGCGAAACGGACCGTCCCACAGGAAGACGAGACAGAAAAAGCAGCCTAAACAAAACCGCGAGCCCATCGGCTCGCGGTTTTTACTTACCTTTGATATGAAGCCGCACCGCATAAGGGCGTGCATCTTCAAGCGACGATTTCTCCCGACAAACGGTGAGCGCCACGTACGCGTCGATGGCGAGCGCCTCGATGGCCTCGTCCGTCGCCTCGACCTCTAGTATGGTGTAGGGCGGCAGTTGCTCCAACTTGACCCACTGCCCGTGTAGATTTTTCGCGTAGATGATTGGTTCGTCGATCGAATAGCGTCGGAGTAAGTCCTTGACGTTCATACGATCCCTCCTCTGTCCACTCTGTCTTCTCATTATAGAAAGCGATTGCATTTCTGTAAACCGCGCTTCCTAAATTTTGGTGCATTCAACGCTTCACGATTCGCCAAAAATAGCCGATAATCAAGGTAGAGAAATGAGGTGAACCGATGCGCTATCGAAGACAAGAAACGTTTCGTTATATTTTACCGAACCCCCGCTTCATCCCATATCGCCTCATCTGGGAAGACAAAGAACTTCATGACGGGGAAGCACAACTGCTCAATATCAGCGCCCACGGTCTGAAGATGCGGTGCGATTACTTATTTCCACTTTCTGAAGGATTGAAAGTCCAAGTCAAACTCGACCTCGTCCCGTTGATTCAACCGCTCGACCTGACGGGTCACGTACGGCACCGTGGACAAATGGGGAGCCTGTATGATTACGGGATTCGACTCGATTCGAACTCTGACGAGACCCAGCAACTCGTGACGATGATTAAAGCGTATGCGCGCGAAAACCAATGAGAACGTGTCGATTGACACTTCTCATTTTTTGTTCGCTTGATTCCGGGGTATACTAAAAGAAACAGAGACAGACTCGAGGTGTAGGGCATGACTAGAAAGTTTTTACTCATTCCGTGGGCCGCTGCGATCGCCATCGCGCTCCTCGGTCCGAACGAACCGTTCTCGAGCCGGTTTTTGCTCGATTTCATCACGTATAATACGGACGCCTATGAAGGGTATTCACTTTCCCTTTTCAGCATCCTAGGCGTTTATCCGCTCGCCTTGTTCCCGCTTCTTTGGTCCGAGGTGAACCAGTTGCGCCCGAACCCGCTCTTACCGGCAGCGACCGGTTTCGTCGTCGGCGGCTTCATCATCGCCCCGTACTTGGCGTTCGCGCGGCAGTCGCCTTATCCGACACCGATCAAACCGCTCCCGACACGATTGCTCGGTGTGTTGCTCTTGCTCGTCACGATCGGCTTGTTCATCGCCGCGTCGACGACCGGGAACGTGGCCGAGTATTGGTCATACGTCGAACAGAACCAGTTCGTCCGGACGATGACGGTCGATTTCTTCTTGCTCGCCTTCATCCAAATCACGTTGATGAACCGGGATGCCAAACGTTATAAAATGAGTTTGTGGCCGCTACCTTACATTCCATTGTTCGGTTTGTTGTTCTGGCTGATCATTCGCCATAAACAACCGTTCAACGAAGCACCGCCAAGCCGACAAAAAATGAAATGAACCGAGCCCCTTTCGCATTCGCGTTAGGGGCATTTTTATCGAGAATGGGATGACGGTTCCCAAATCGGGCTAGCTCCTATATACTGAGAATTCAGCTTACAGACGAAAGAAGGTACACATATGAGATTTTTTAAAGTGATGACGCATACGAACGATAAAGCCGAAGAGATCATCTTGAGCGAATATTTTAAGATCAACGACAAACAGGCCGATCAATTTTTGAAAGACACGCTCGAGCTCGACATGTATGACCAGAAAGTGACACTCAAAGAATGTCAGGTCGCGAAAGACCGTTGGGAGTGCCCAGTCGGTGATTTCGTCGTCGTCGAATACTTCAATGAAAAAGAGTTCGACAAAATGAATGAGTTTCGGACCCCGGCACCGAAAAAATAATGCCATAAAAAGGCTTTCCGATCTTTGTCGGAAAGCCTTTTTTGTGGATACTCCCTCATTGAAGTCTCCTTATTTCGATTCTTTGTCGTCTTCTTCAGGTGCCGGGTCCGGATGTTGCGTCGGAGCCGGTTTTGTAGCCGGGTTTGATTCCTCATCCGGTACCGGGTCCGGGTGAACCCCTGGTTGTGATTCATCACGTTTCATTGAGCATCCCTCCTCTGCATAATGGACTAATTCCACATTAGGCAGTGGGCAAAACATCAGTGTATGTCTTTGTTGCCGATCACACGACGCGAGATGGCTTTCTCGATTTCAACGATGACAAAGACGATGAGACCGAACGCGACCGGATAAATCCAGTCTTGCAGTTCAAGTGGTGCCGTACCGAACAGCGTGTGCATGAACGGGACGTACGTAATGAACAGCTGGAGCCCGATCAAGAGTGCCGACACGAGGAAGGCAATCTTGTTGTCAAAGAAGTGACGGTTGAACGCCGGGGCGAGCTCGGTCCGACAGTTGAACAAGTGGAACAGTTGCGCCATGACAATCGTATTGAGCGTGATCGTCTGCAACTTGTCGGTCGAGTAATCGAAATCGCCGAGCATATAGTTGATGACTAGACTACCGCCCCCGATTAAAATCGAGACGAACGTAATGCGGAAGACGTAGTAGCGACTCAGCAACGGCACGTTCGCGGGACGCGGCGGCCGTTTCATCGTGCTCTCTTCGAGCGGTTCGAAGGCGATGGCGAGCGAGAGCGTGATGGCGACGACCATGTTGACCCAAAGGATTTGGACCGGACTGAGTGGTGCCGCGGCGCCCAATAAGATACTCATTGCGACGAGGAGTGCTTGTCCCCCGTTTGTCGGGAGCAAGAATAAAATCGTCTTCTTCAAGTTGTCATAGACGCGACGACCTTCACGGACGGCGTTGTAGATCGTCTTGAAGTTATCGTCGACGAGCACCATCTGTGAGGCCTCTTTTGCGACTTCCGTTCCTTTAATTCCCATCGCGACCCCGATGTCGGCCCGTTTCAAGGCCGGGGCGTCATTGACGCCATCACCGGTCATCGATGTGATTAAGCCGTTTTGTTGCAATCCTTTGACGAGACGAAGTTTATCGTTCGGACTCGTCCGGGCGAAGACGTCATTATGGACCGACGCCTCTTTGATTTCTTCGTCGGACATGTTCGTCAATTCTTTCCCTTCGAGGGCGCCCTCGACTTCCATGCCGAGTTCTCGGGCGATGGCGACGGCCGTGTCTTTATGGTCGCCGGTGATCATCTTGATGCGGATACCCGCGTCACGGCAAGCGGCGACCGCTTCGATCGCTTCCTGACGTGGCGGGTCGACAATTCCATAAAGACCGAGGAACGTGATGCCGTCCTCGACATCTTCATGGTCGACGGTCTCTTTTGAAGCGTCGACGCGCTTGAAGCCGCCCCCGAGCACGCGTTGTCCGCGGTCGGCAATCTCTTTTCGTTTTTCATCCCAATAGGCACGGTCGAAATCCGTGTCTTCCGCCATATCGAACAGGCGGTCCGGTGCCCCTTTGATGAAGATCATCCGCTCGCCTTTATAGTCGACGAGCGTAGCCATATATTTGTACTCCGAATCGAATGGAATCTTCGAGATGACGTCCAAACGTTCGATCGGCCGCTCCGCTTTCTCGGCGAGCGTGAGTAAACATGCTTCCGTCGGGTCACCATTGACGACCCATTCCCCGCCCTCTTCATACAGCTGGGCGTCGTTACATGTTTTCCCGACCGTGAGAAGGTCGATCATCGACTCATCATCATCTAAATCGAACGGTTGACCGTTCAGTTCTAAATCACCGTCCGGGGCGTATCCACTCCCTGACACTTCGATGTCGTGTTTGGCCGTGACGACTTGTTTGACGGTCATCTCGTTTTTCGTTAACGTCCCGGTCTTATCGGTACAGATGACCGATACGGCGCCGAGCGTCTCGACCGACGGCAAGCTGCGGACGATGGCTTTTTTCTCAGCCATGTTCCGGACACCGAGCGCGAGGATGATTGAGATGACGGCCGGTAATCCTTCTGGAATGGCGGCGACGGCAAGACCGATCGTCGTCAACATCAACTCGATCGGGTCAAAGTCACGGACGAAGTAACCGAACGCGTATATGACGACCGAGATGACGAGGATGGCGATGGATACCGTCTGACCAAACTTCGTCGTCTGGCGGATGAGCGGCGTCTTCACCGTCTCGACTTCAGCAATCGAGGCGTTGATTTGGCCGAGCTCCGTGCCTTCTCCGATGGACGTGACGATTGCTTTCGCACTTCCCGTCGCCACGCTCGTACCCGAATAAATCATGTTCTTGCGATCACCGAGGACGGCGTCTTCCGGTACGACTTGAATTTTCTTCTCGACCGTCGTCGCTTCACCTGTCAACGCCGACTCCTCGACTTTGAATTTCTCGGCTTGAATGACACGGGCGTCAGCCGGCACTTTATCACCGGCGGCAAGGACCAAGATGTCCCCGACGACGAGGTCGCTCGAGTCGACTTGGATTTGCTTGCCGTCACGGATGACGCTCGCCTTCGTCTCGAGTAATTTTTTAATTCCTTCTAACGCCTGCTCGGCCTTGTTCTCTTGGAGATATCCGACGACGGCGATAACCGTCACAACGAGCACGATGACGATCGTATCGATGTACTCCCCTAAAAAGCCGGTGACGACAGCGGCACCGAGCAAGACGAAGACGAGAATATCATTGAATTGACGCAAAAATTTTATGATTTCAGGTGTCTTTTCTTTCTCGGGCAGCACGTTTTTCCCGTATTGTTCCTGCCGACTTGACACTTCCCCTTTCGACAGACCACTAGATGTGTCCGTCTCGAGCGAACTCTTTACCGCATCCGGTTCGAGTGCGTGCCAGTTTTTTGTCTCCATCTGCATCTCTACTCCTCCTTGGTCATTCCTATATGGAAAGTCTTTCCCCTTTCTCTTCCCACTCCGGGCCGGACTGACACATATGAGCTTGTTTTTTCGCTAATTTTACAGCTGAATTCGTTCACAATTTTCCAATTCGTCAGTTGGAAACGCTACCATCAAAAAAAGTCGTGTCAGATGGATGAAATGGCTTTACAGAACCGTTCGGATGGTTAACTATAGAGGAAATATAGAACAGAGAGAAAGAGGTACACCGTATGATCATTATTCAAGGTATCGCACTTTTACTGTTGATTCTTGCCTTATTCACGTTATTCAGTTACAAAGCCCCGTTTGGAATGAAAGCGATGGGCGCCTTGGCCGGCGCCGCCATCGCGAGTTTCTTGGTCGAGGCGTTCAACGCTTACGCCATCGGCGGTTTGCTCCCGCTCCCTTTATATGAGGAAGTCGGACAGGCGGCTGGTTCGTTGTCCGGCCCTGCCGCAGCCGCGCTCGTTTCGATCGCACTCGGGATCAATCCGGTCTACGCGCTCATGCTCGGTCTATCGGTCGCCGGCTTCGGCATTCTTCCTGGCTTTTTCGCCGGATACATTCTTGCCCTTGTCGGTCGTAAACTAGACCGGCATTTACCGGCCGGTGTCGACATGATTTTCTACGTGATCGTCATGGCTCCGCTCGCTCGCCTTGTGGCGACAGGAGTCGATCCGCTCGTCTCGAACACATTGTCGCAAATCGGTGCGGTCATCGAACTTGCCGCGACGCAAAACCCCGTCGTGATGGGACTTGTCCTTGGTGGGATTGTCACAGTCGTCTCGACGTCGCCACTCAGCTCGATGGCACTCACCGCCATGCTCGGTTTGACGGGTGTGCCGATGGCCATCGCCGCCCTCGCGTTGACAGCATCGATCTCGATGAACTTCTTGCTGTTCAAGCGTTTGAACATCGGGACGAAGAAAGATCAACTATCGGTCGCGATTGAACCGCTCACGCAAGCCGATCTCATCTCGGCGAACCCGATCCCGATCTACAGCGTCAACTTCGTCGGTGGCGCCATCGCCGGACTCATCGTCGCGATGACCGGCATGGTGAACGACGCGCCAGGTTCTGCTGCCGGGATTCCGGGATTGCTCGTCATGTACGGCTTCAATGATTGGCAGACCGTGACCGTGACGGCGCTCATCTTGTTCGGCGTCGGCATCGTGGCCGGACTCGTCGGCAGTAAACTGTTCAGTAATTTCCCTATCACTCGCCAAACCGAAAAAATGGCCGCTTCCGACGAAGAGGCCGCTTGATACAAAAGGTTCTCACTCCATCTCGAGTGAGAACCTTTTGTTATCGTTCTGCTTGCACCTCGGCGACCGTCTCTTCGACCGGTGTCCGATAGAGTGGAAAGAAATCAGATGGTCCGTAGCGGAGCAAATGGTCTTGATTCAACCGGTGGTAAACTGCCTCATCGAGCACGGACTGTCCGATATAGTATGTGAGCGGCTCATCCCCTGAGAAGCTCTGCTTGAAGTCATAGAGCGCATCTTCCCCGGTCGCTCCGCCACCGAGATGTACGTATGCTTTCTCTTTCTCGGCCGCGCGGCGGATCATCTCGCGGAACAAGAAATGGTTCGGTCGCAGCGCCAAGTAGTTCGCGTCCGAGCCTCCGAGATGATAATGCGCCCCATCGTCCCCGAACAACATGAACACGCCTGCCACGATGACGCCCTCATGGACAGCGAATAACAGCTCCGTTTCGCATGTATCGCTGTTCCACAGGTCCTCGAAGTATCGGTCCGAGAAATAGTACGCCTCGTTCGCTGCTCGACGGTCCATCGTCGCCCGATAAAGGCGGATGAATTCACATAGTTCATGGGCCTGCCCTTGTACCGCCGTCACTTGTTCACGGATAGCCCGCTTCACGTTTCGTTTCGTCATTTTACTGAAGCGTTGCTCAAGTTGGTCGAACGGGTCATCGAGCCGGACGTGCACCGTTTGACGAATCGGGACGGCTTGGCCGAAGGCACGCATCAAATCATGGTCGAAGCGGCAAGGATGATATCGAATCGTCTCAGTAACCGTGGCTTGATTCTCAGGACGTTTTAAAAAGAGACGTCTAGCCTCTGCGACGTCTTCGTTCGAAAAGTTGCCTTCACGGAACGGACCGCCATAGCCATACGCCGTCACGAGATCATCATGACGATGTGCAATTGGACGACGGATGTACGGATACAGCAAGATGCCGTCCTCTTTGGCCGCGATATACAACTCAGGCTGCTCGCCCGGTTCACAGTTGGCCAATACATAATCGTAATGATCGTACGAGTCACAACTGACCTCCCGTAACCAGTTCTCCCACTCCCATCGATTTTTCACAATCTGATTGAACATCATCCGTTCCCCTCTTCCTATAAGTCGTCATTGTTTGAAGTGTGACAGGACAGTCTGGAGTCGTTTCCTATGTCCTGTTCCCATTCAAAGCTGACTATTTGAAGGAGGGGAATAGCTTTTTGTTGTTAACAAACATGAAGCGAGTTTGTTCGTTCACAATAAAATCATAGCGATTTCTTTGAGATTTTAAAAAGAACGACCTCGCCAATGGCATCAGGTCGTCCTTCATGATTATGACTTGAAGTCGAGGACACGTTGTAGCCGTGATGCTTCACGAGCCGTTTCGATGACTCTCGTCGTCAAGAGCGCTTCCCGAAGCGGCACGAGCGGATGACGTGTCATATAACTATCCGCTAGCGCCCGGTAGAAGGACAAATACTCACCTGCTTCGATGTCGATTGTCGATTCAACGTCTGTGACGACCGTTCCACTCTCACGGTCGGGACATCGCACTTCCCCGTTCCGGAGACACGCCTCTTGCGGATCGAGTCCAAACTTCAAGAAACTGCCTTCCGTCCCGTGCACTTCGAACCGCGGCGCCTCGACGGCTATGAACGGGTTCGAACGCAGATATACCCGTTTTTCTCCATAATACAGGGTCAGATGGAAGCCGTCGTCAGACTGACCTCCTTTACGTTGAATCATAACATCTGCCGACACTTTGTCGGGTGCACCGAACAAGACGAGCGCTTGATCGATCAAATGGCTACCGAGGTCAAACAATATCCCTGCTCCCGGCCCCGCATTCTCGCGCCACCGATCCCGGACGACCGGACGGAACCGGTCGAACCGTGACTCGATCACTTTCCAATCGCCGAGTCGTTTTTCCTCGAGCAGTCGTTTGACCGTCAAGAAGTCTCCGTCCGTCCGTCGATTATGGAAGACGTTGACGATTCCGGCACTGGCCTGTTCGCGTGCAATCAACGCCTCTCCTTCCTCCGACGTCAAGAACGCAGGCTTCTCGACGAGAACATCCTTCCCTTCCTGTAAACAACGTTCCACCATGTCCTTATGTAAATGGGACGGCGTCGTGACGATGAACAAGGTCGCCTCAGTCGCGAGGGCCTCGTCTAGCGTTGCATATACCGCGACATCGCCAAGTACGGCTTGTACGTCCTCAGGTCTTGATGAGACAACACCGGCGATCTGGAAGTCATCCAGCTCCTGTAAAAATGGTAAATGAAATGTCGTCGCGGAAAAACCGAAGCCGACAAGAATCGTTTGAATCATACCGTTCTCCTCCTATCCATTCGCTTCCCAGTATATCAAAAAAAGGAGTCAATCGACCCCTTATGCACTGACACTCTCATCCATGCTGTATTCAAACGTGTTATACCCGTCCCGTGAGTCCACGAAGACGAAGCCAAACCGTGGATAATAACTGTTCAAGAAATCATTATCAGCCACACAATCAAGCCGGACCGGCTCCTGTGTGTCGGCTTCACGTAAGACGTGCTCCATCAGTTGTTGACCGACGCCTCGCCCTTTCAGCCGTTCACTGACAACGATTCGATGGATGTATTGACCGCGCTCGCCATCTTCCCATAAGCTATGGTCCCAGTCATCTGCCGGAAGTAAGGCGATCGAGGCCAATACCGACCCATCTTGCTCGTACACATATACATATCCCGAGGTGATGTCTGTCTGCACCCGGTCTATGAGGTCTTGCTCCAAATATTCCGCCCATTGATCGCTACCTTGTTGTTTTAGCGCTACGGCTCGTTGTTCGATTAGGTCCGCGATGTGTTTGGCATCGCGTTTCGTCGCGAGTCGAATCATAACGTCCTCCTTTGTATTACAGTATTTGAAATACAAATATAACGGACCGTTTCGACTCTTTTCAACCATCCTGCTCACATTACGTAAATGGGACGACCTCGCCGCCGTTCAAACGATAGCTGTACGTCATCGTCGCGTTCAGACTGTGCGACACCGAACAGTAGCGATCGACGGACAACTCGATGGCGCGGCGGACCCGTTCTTCGGGCATATCCCCTTCGAGGACGTATAAGATGTGGATGGCCGTGAACTTCTTCGGATGTTCTGTCGCCCGGACCCCGTCGACTTCCATCTCGAACCGCTCGAGCGGCAACCGCATCTTATGAAGAATCGAGACGATATCGATCCCCGTACAAGCGGCCGTCGCCTGCAGGAGCATCTCGGTCGGACGCGGACCCGTATTGAGACCACCGACGTCTTCTCCGGCGTCAAGCGTCACATCATGACCCGAAGGTGTCGTCGTCTGAAACGCCATCCCTTGTTTCCAATTCACTTGTAAATGCATCTTTGTCTCCTCCTTACGTTTCGATAGCTTACTATTCCCTTGAATGATGTATTATTAATCTATGTAAGGAAATTGTCGTTTAGGAGTTGGTCGCATGGAATGGTCGGTCATTATTAGTTGGGGGCTGTATATCGTCCTCGGATTGAATTTATTGTTCGCGTTAGCCGTCATCTTCGCGGAGCGCCGCGATGTCGGGGCGACGTGGGCGTGGCTTCTCGTCTTGTTCTTCTTGCCAATTATCGGGTTCATCATCTATCTCTTCCTCGGCCGACAGTTGAAGAAGGACAACTTCTTCAACTTGAGCGTCGAAGAGCGCTCGTTCCACGCCCTTCAAGTCGAGAGCCAAATCGAACAGATTCGCCGGAAAGAGACCGCCTTGGCTCAACCTGTGTTCGAAAAGTACGAGCAATTGCTCGAGATGAACTTGCGCTCCTCAAAGTCTTTGATTAGCGTCCACAACAAATCTGCCATCATGCATGATGGCGAACAGAAGTTCAAAGCGCTCATGGACGATATCCGCAGCGCCGAGACCGAGATCAACATCCAGTACTACATCATTCAACGTGACGCGCTCGGCAAGGCGCTGATCCATGAACTGATCGAACGCGCCAAGGCGGGCGTCAAAGTCCGGCTGTTATATGATGCGGTCGGTTCGCGCAGTCTCCGTGACTCCGACTTTAAAGAGCTGATCGCCCACGATGGCGAGGTCCGCGTCTTCTTCCCGCCGACGCTCGGGTTGATCAACTTCAAGTTAAACAACCGCAATCACCGGAAAGTCGTCATCATCGACGGCAAGATCGGTTATGTCGGTGGCTTCAACGTCGGCACTGAGTATCTCGGCCTCGTCGAGAAGTTCGGGTACTGGCGTGACACGCACCTCCGCGTCGAAGGGGACGTCGTCTATCACCTACAGCATCGGTTCATTCTCGATTGGAACTATTCCGGCAGCAAACATCATGACCCGGAGAACTCATTCTGTTTCGCACGCCACGATATCAAGGACAAGTCGCCGATGCAAATCGTGACGAGCGGACCGAACTCCGACACGGAACATTTGAAAAACATGATGATCAAGATGATCATGTCGGCGAAACATCGCGTTATCATCCAGACGCCTTACTTCATCCCGGACACGAGCTTCATGGACGCCTGTAAGATGGCACTTTTGTCCGGCGTCAAGATGGACATCATGATTCCAGGGAAGCCCGACCACCCGTTCGTCATGTGGGCGTCGCTATCGTTCCTCGGCGAATTGCTCGACTACGGGGCGAACGTCTATATGTACGGGCAAGGCTTCCTACACGCCAAGACGCTCGTCGTCGATGATGAGATTTCGACCGTCGGGACGACGAACTTGGATGCCCGCAGTTTCCGATTGAATTTTGAAGTGAACGCCGTCATTTATGATCAGCGGGTCGCGCTCGAACTTGCATCGCTGTTCGAGTCAGACGTCGCCGTCAGCCGCAAATACACGGTCGACGACTATGCGGCCCGGAAATGGACCGTCCGGATGCGCGAAGGCGTGTCACGATTGCTCAGTCCGATCTTATAAGTCCTGATTACGCTAACTACCCCATCGTTTCGGCCAAATATGCCAACGCGATGGGGTATCGTTATGTTCGGAAGTCGAGAGCTATGTCCTCACACCAAGCTGTGACGATTTCTCGTCATATTCTAAAAATTGCTATCTTTTAAAAGAATACTCGCTAGTTCCTTCCCGAATTAGGGTATAAAGTATCAGTACGAACGTCCTACACTACCGCTTCGGCTAGGAAAGGAGGAAGTATGCGTTCACGCATATGTCATACAATGGCTGATCAAGAACGGACTCATCATGACACTCACACCACGAAACCCGATCCTTCCTCATGGGACCAGCTCCCGATTGGCCTGTTCGCCTTCAATCGTGACGGGCAAATCGTCAGCTATAACGAATCATTCGTCCATTTACTCGGGATGCTTCCGACCTCGAATGTGATGTTCGAGCGATGCAGCTCTTCTTCGTTCGACTTCTCAGGCGCCATTCGGAACGTCTTGAACGGGGAGACGATTCGCATGGCCGGCTGGTATAAAGCACCAGAACGGCAGGCTCGCTTCATCCGAACGACGATGTCTCCGAGTTTTTCCGCGGACGGACAACTTGACGGCGGCGTCGGCATTTTAGAAGACGCGACCGAGCAACGTCGCTATGAAGAACGCATGGAACACCTGTCCTCGCTCGATCCGCTGACAGAGCTGTATAACCGGAAGAAAGTTGGGGACGTTCTCTCGTCGACTGCTCAGGAAACGGTCGACACAAGGGCGCCCGCCGCTGTCATCATGCTCGATATCGACTACTTCAAACTTGTCAACGATACGTTCGGCCATCCGACCGGAGACCTCGTCTTACGTTCGATCGCCCAATTGCTCAGGCGCAACATCCGCAAGTCGGACTCGATCGGCCGCTGGGGTGGTGAGGAATTTTTAATCGTCGCCCCGCAGTCAACGCTTGCTGACGGGGTGCAACTCGCCGATAAGCTCCGACAAAAGATTAACGCCGAGCCGTTCGGTCCCGTCCCGCGCGTCACTTGTTCGTTCGGCGTCAGCGCCCTTGAAGATGGGAAGACGGTCGAACAGGCGCTTCAAGACGCCGATGAGGCACTGTATATTGCCAAGAACCGCGGCCGGAATCAAGTATCGAGTAAACGTTAACTAACTGATCCCACCAAAAAGAGGATGCCGCAGCATCCTCAGCTTGTTGACTAACATGATTGATATCGCTCGTCCTTCCGGCGCCCACGCTTTCCGCAGGCAATCCCGGAGCCGCATCGCGACTAGCGTCGCTGCTGGGTCTCCGTTGGATTGCTCTCCTGCAGGAGTCGGGGCGCCGGAAGGACGAGCAACGCAAACGGTCGCCATCTGGCGGCCGTTTGTCTTTTTCTGAGGCCTCGATGGCCGAAGAAAAAGCCCTGATATGTTCTTCGAACCGATGAAAACGGGAAACGGTATGTATGGACCGTCACCGCCTCCGAACAGGAAGGGGAATCAATCATGTACCGAGCCCACATCGCCAAACGCCATGAACCGATCCACACCGCGGCCTCGTTGGACCAGTTGGTCCCGAAAGACCATCTCGTCCGCAAGATCGACCGCCATGTCGACTTCTCCATCGTCCATCGTCTGTGCGCACCACTCTATTCGAACACCGGGCAGCCCGGCATCGATCCGGAGATCCTCATCAAAATCATCCTCCTCGGCCCTTTGTTCAACATCCGATCCGTCCGCCAAACCATCAAAGAAATCGAGACAAACCTGGCGTACCGATGGTTCCTCGGGCTCGGAATGGACGAGAAAGTCCCTGACCATTCGACGATCAGCCAAGCCTACCGGCGACGGTTCGCCGGGACGGACGTCTTTCAACAAATTTTTGACGACATCATCCATCAGGCGGAGGCGCATAACCTCGTCTCGGGACGGATCCTCCTCACGGATTCGACACATATCCGGGCGAACGCCAGCAAGAAGAAGTTCGACAAGACCGAGGTCGACGCGGTCGTCACCGCGGTCGAGGATGAACTGTTGGCGCGCGTGAACGAGGATCGGTCCGCGCACGGAAAAAAGCGCTAGAGCCCGCCGAGCCCGGCGAACCTAAAAAGAAGGTGAGCAAGGTGAGCCGTACCGATCCCGAGGCGGGCTACATGTATCGGACCCGGAAGCCGGAAGGCTTCTTTTGGCTCGTCCACCGAACGGTCGACGCAAAGTATAACTTCATCGTCGATGCCTACGTCACGCCGGGGAACGTGCATGACAGCAGCGTCTATCTGGAGCGTCTGGACTACATTCTTCAGCATTTCGCCTTCCCGCTCGAGGCGGTGGCGCTCGACGCGGGCTATTTCTCAACGGAGATCGCCAAGTCGCTCGTCACTCGCGGCATCTATAGCGTCATCTCGAGACGCCGCTTCGGCGGCAAGAAAGGGAAGTTCCGAAAGTCCAAATTCACCTACCTCGCGGATGAGGACGCCTATCGCTGCCCGGCCCGCCAAATCCTCCGTTACAGCACGACGACCCGCCAAGGATACCGCCAATACGTGTCCGACCCGAAAGTCTGTCAAGACTGCCCGCTCCTCGAAAAATGCATGGAGAACGAGACGAACCGTCGGATCATAACGCGCCATTTGGACGAGCCGTTCCTCGAAGCGGTGAACAGGAATCGATTGACCGCATCCGGTCAATACCTATACCGTCTCCGGCCACAGACGGTGGAGCGCTCGTTCGCCGACGCGAAGGAGCTTCATGGGCTCCGCTTCACGTTCTACCGGGGCCGTGAGGCGGCCCAGCGCGCCAACCTGGTGGCAGCCACCGCACAAAACATGAAGAAGCTGGCCAACCTGTTGGCCTGGAGAGACCGTATACATACCATTTTTTCAATCTTGTGCCAGGCAGAACGCCTCAAGCTCATCGAACCTAAAAAAAGACGAACCAATTCGCTTTTTGCGAATTGGTTCGTCAACAGCCTGAGGATGCCGCAGCATCCTCTTTTTTATACATTGAAGCGTGAGACAAGCTCCTGCAACTCTTCCGCCATATCCGCGAGCGCCTTCGCGGACTGTGCGATTTCCTCCATCGAACCGAGTTGGTCCTCGGTCGTCGCCGCCACTTGTTTCGAGGCGACCGAGTTCTCGTCGGCGATATGGGCAATTTGTGTTGCCGCAGCCGATACTTCCTCGACGTTCGCCGCGATTTCTTCAACCGTCGCCGTCACGTCCTCGATGCGCGGCGTCATCGCTTGCGTTTGCGTCATGATTTTCTGGAAACGCTTGGCCGTGTTCTCCGTCGTCTCGAGCCCAGCTTTCGTATGGGCCGACACTTCTTTCATCAACTGGACCGAACGTTCCGTCTCTTGTTTGATATTATCAATCAACTCGGAAATCTGTTTCGTCGACTGTTGTGACTGTTCGGCAAGCTTTCTGACCTCGCTCGCAACGACGGCGAAGCCTTTCCCGTTCTCGCCGGCCCGTGCCGCTTCAATCGCGGCGTTCAAGGCGAGCAGGTTCGTCTGGGTCGCGATGCCGTTGATGACATCGACGATATTGCCAATCTCGTTCGACCGTTCGGCGAGCGAGTGAATGACTTTGCCGAACGTCTCGACCGACGAGTCGATCGCTTGCATCTGGACCACGTTCTCTGTGACGGCAGTCGTCCCGTCCTCAGCCTCGAGCGCGGTCTCGCGCGACAGCTCGGACACATCCGTCGAGCTCTCGGCGATGCGCATGATGCCGCCCGTGATCGCTTGGAGCGAGACGGCGTTATCATCAAGTTGACGTTTCGAATCATCCGCACCGGCGGCCATCTGTTGGACCGCTCCAGCGATTTGTTCCGAGGAGGCCGTGTTCTGAGCCGAGTTGGCCATCAATTCCTGCGACGAGGCGGCGACTTGTCCGATCGATTGATCAAGACTTTGAATGATAGCGCGCAGAGACCGCGTCATCTCATTGAAACTCGAGGAGACACGCCCGACTTCGTCATTCGATTCGACGACGATGTCTTCGGTCAAATCTCCGGCTTGAATTCGTTCAGCCCCGACGGTCAAACGATTCAATGGACGTAAAATCGAACGTAAGATGACATAGAGCAAGCCGGCTGCCAAGACGAGCATCAATCCGATCACCCCGACTGTCGTCCATAAGATTCCAGACGTCTCATCTGTGATTTCCTCATCGTAGAGCGTCCCGGCAATCTTCCACCCCGTCAACTCGTTTGTCATGAAGTCCATCTGTTTGCCTTCGTTCTCAAACTCATAAGCAAAGCGGCCCGCTTCTCCCGAATAGAGCGGTTCAATCCACTCGCCTTCTGCCTTCTCTCCGGCTGCCATCGTCGGATGGGTGACAAACTGTTGCAACGCATCAAGAATCGTCACGTAGCCTTCTTTCCCGATTTGAATGCTCGCCGCGACGGCTGCGATATCGTCGACCTCGACGTCAACCGCGATGACCCCGCGACCGTCCGTCCCTGTCTGAGACAGCGTGACCATCATCTTGTTCGAGGCCGCATCGACGTACGGGTCCGTCACAACGACGTTCCCACCGGCCGCTTCGGCCGCCTCATACCATGGACGAGTCCGCGGGTCGTAATCATCCGGTAACTCTTGTGCCGGATAAATCGTCATCTCCCCTCCCGTCGAGGCGTAGTAGATATTCGTCACGTTCGGATGCGTCTCCAAATACTCAAGAAACTTCTCTTCCAAATCAAGGTTCTCTGCCCCCGACTCATAGAGGGACGAATCAATTCGTCCGGCAAAGAACGCAACATCACGTTGGATTGGTTCAATCAAGTTGGTGATTTCATCATTCATCCGCTCCACTCCCGCGTGGGCCGACTGCATGATTTGTTCGGTGATCTTTTGTTTCGCCTGATTGTAGGCGACAAATCCAATCAATAAAGAAGGGATCAATAATAGCACCAACGACATCGTAATCAATTTTTGTTTAATGGTGATCGTACGGTCGTGCTTTCGTCTCATAAAACATCTCCCATTCCCGAGAAAACTCGTTATGTTAACCTTTGTATCGGACAGTTGGAAGAGGATGTTGACACCCTAGACAAAAAAACATCACCTTTTTCTATTTTTCGTTACTGAAACCCTTTTCATACACAAAAAGACCGTCTGTTCGCAAGAAGCGAACAAACGGTCTCAATCGTTGGTCAAATAGCGGGCCAGATTGTCGAGCGTGGAGCGAAGTCCGGCATCATGATCTTGTTTCTGGATGCCCGGCGGTACGTTCTCACAAACGATTGTGACGCACGTCCCTCCATCGAGCGCCTCCAAATACCACGTCTGAATCATCTCACCAGCAAAAGCCGGGTCTGCTGACTCGAATGTTCCGATTTGAACGATTTTCTGGCCGGGGACGAGGTCCAAAAAGCGTCCGTTCGACACATCGGTCCGGTCCGTCGTTTTGCCGGAGACGAGATCGGCTTCTTCATACGTGAGGACGAGCTGATACGTGCCGCCGACCCATGGCTCGAACACGGTCGCGCGAGCCGACATCCCTTTCGGTGGAAGCCACTCGACGAGCTCATCAGAGTTGAGAAATGCTTGATAGATCCGTTCTGGAGTTGCCTCAATCCATGCCACGGCTGTATCGATGCGTCGATTCATATCGGATCACTCCTTTAGCGCGTGCTACAGTACAGTCAGTCGTGCGGAACTTCCTTTTAAATTTCTTCGCCAAATCAACTCTCAAGATACATATCCATGCGTAACAATTCGTCTCGAAGCGGGGATAAATCTATTACCGAATGGACGCCCATCATATAGTCGTATCCAAAGAACACTTTGAACCTATACTCTTCGTCTGACTCATTCACTTTAGACTCTAACTCAGCGTAAAGCGCATTCCTTAACATGAGTCGAAGCATGTTCGGGATTTGGTCTCGTGACAGTGCCTTCCCTGGCCTCACTTTTTTACGAAGATCTCTCATCCGGATCGGATAAAGCGCATTGAACGCGCTTTTCGAAGAGGGGCGATACGCATAATCACGTCGTTCAAGATAGGAGACAGTCAATGTCTTCACTCCTAAATAACCCATGATTCGCTCAATCGCTTCAACGTAATTCGATTCCACGCGGAGATATTCCTCCAACGTGAAGACGACACCGTCAAACGTTCGGAGGATGTCCGTGATTTCCGTCCACTCGTCAATTTTTCCTCTCGTTTCAGGATGATATTTGGTTATGCTATAGATGTTCACATAGTCACCTAGCCTGTTCCTTTGTTTTGTGTGTAGTCTAAAAAAAGGACACGACAGTAGAGTCGTGTCCGATTATGCTCCGACAATCGCGTCGTGATTCCCTTTCGTCCATCCGTAGGCGACTTCACGGAGGGCAAGTTCCCCGAACAAGCGCTCTTTCGCATCGATGACTTGCCCGTCACGTTGCTCATAGAACGTGCGGTAAGGGTTCAATTCGAGCGCCCAAATGATGAGCCCGTGATTCGACATCGCTTGAATCGCTTGCTCCAGCAATAGCGAACCAATCCCGTTACGCTGATGGTCCTCTAGAATGTAAATCGCATAAATCTCATTCGGATGGTCCGGATATTCGCCCGTCCGTTCTTCCCCGTAAAGAACGAACCCGACGATTTCCTCTTCGACGATGGCGACAAACCCTTCGACTTCTCGTTTCGCGAGGGCGCTGCGGACCTTTTCAGACCACTCGATTGCGTTCGAACCGAGCTTCAAGAGAAAGTCGGCCGGCACAATTCCCCGATAGGTTGTGCGCCATCCGTTCACCCTCACCCGCGCAATCCCGTAAGCGTCTTTTGGCTCGGCTTTCCGTATGAGCATCCGTACCCCCTCCTTAGCGTAAGTTTTACAAGTATTTTACCACAAATCACCCAATCGAAATCAGACTTCTTCCAGATTTGACTGACAATCATTTGACAAAAAACGACCGTAGGAAATCCTACGGTCGTACTGGTCAAGCGACGTTACGCGTTGTTGTAGCTTGCGTCTCCGTCAATGGTTTTTTCAAGAATGAGAGGAGGAGTGCTCCAATCAAGGCTCCGGCGAGAATCGCGAGGGCGTAAAGTCCCATGCTCATGACGACGTTTCCAGCTCCTTCAAGGAGTGGGAAGACGAAGATCCCACCGTGTGGCGCTGGCAATTGGATAGCGAAGAAGGCTGACAATCCACCTGCAATCGCAGATCCGAGAATCGCTGACGGTAATACCCGAATCGGGTCGGCCGCTGCAAACGGGATAGCCGCTTCCGTGATGAATGAGGCACCCATGATATATGCTGTCTTCCCGGCTTCACGTTCTTGTTTCGAGAACTTTTGACGAGCGAACACTGTCGATGCGAGTGCGACGAGAAGCGGTGGTACCATCCCACCGGCCATGACGGCTGCCATGACTTCTTGGTTACCGGCAGTGAGTGCTGCTGTACCGAAGACGTAGGCTGTCTTGTTAATCGGACCGCCCATATCGACGGCCATCATTCCACCTACGATGACACCAAGCAAGATGGCGTTCGCGCCACTCATACCGTTAAGTGTCTCCATCAACCAAGACATGAGTGCGGCTATTGGTTCGTTGACGACGAGAAGCATGATCATCCCAGAGATGAGTGAACCGAGTAACGGGTACAACAGGACTGGCTTGATTCCTTCAAGTGTGGCTGGCAATTTCGCGAGCGCTTTCTTCAAGAAGAGGACGACATAACCAGCGAGGAAACCGGCGATGAGTCCACCGAGGAATCCGGCGTTCCCTTGACTGGCGAGTGCTCCGGCGACGAGACCTGGTGCGAGACCTGGACGGTCGGCGATTGACATCGCGATGAAACCAGCAAGAATCGGGACGAGGAAGCCGAACGCTGCGCCACCAATCGTCATAAGTTGGGCGGCGAATTCGTTGTACGACGGGTCATCCGGGTTGGCGGAGTTGATGCCCCAGAAGAAGCTGAGGGCGATCAAGAGACCACCAGCGACGACGAGAGGAAGCATCGCAGATACACCGCTCATCAAGTGCTTGTAGATACCGGTGCGCTGTTCTTTTTGCTGACCTGATTTACCAGTCGCTTGATAGACCGGTCCGTCTTGTTTCACGGCCCGGTTGATCAACTCTTCCGGCTTCCGGATGCCTTGGGCGACCGGGACTTCGATGACATGTTTGCCAGCAAAACGGTCCATTTCGACGGCTTTGTCGGCTGCGACGATGATGGCAGTCGCTTTCGCGATATCGGCTGCTGTCAATTCGTTTTTGACGCCAGTCGATCCGTTCGTCTCGACTTTGATGTCGACGCCCATCGCGTCTGCTTTTTGCTTCAAGCTGTCGGCGGCCATGTACGTGTGGGCGATACCTGTTGGACACGCCGTGACGGCAAGGATGTAAGGAGCATCGGCTTGAACCGGTTTCGAAGCGACAGGAGCCGCCTCGGCTGCTTCTTTTTCTTCGATGGCCCGGATGACGTCATCTTCTGACGTGGCCGCATAGAGACGTTCTTGGAAAGCTGGGTCCATAAGGAAGACGGATAATTTCGAAAGTGTTTCCAAGTGTTCGTTATTGGCGTGTTCTCCGGCCGCGATCATGAAGAACAAGCGGCTGTCTTGGCCGTCGAGTGCCTCGTAATCGATGCCTTCCGAGCGTCCGAAAGCGATGGCCGGTTGTTTGACGGCTTTCGTCTTCGCGTGCGGGATGGCAATCCCTTCACCGAGTCCGGTCGTGCTTTGTGCCTCACGCGCGAGGATGGCGTCGCGATAGCCGTTGCGGTCCGATAGTTTGCCGGCGCGGTCGAGCACGTCGACGAGTTCTTCGATGACTTCGGCTTTCGAACGGCTGCGGAGATTCAGTTGAATCGTGTCTTTTTTAAGAAGATCCGTGATGTTCATGTTGTTTCCTCCAATCGAGATAGTGGGGTGACGCTGACTTCGCCGACCAAGCGGTCCACGTCTTGTTTTGTGCACAGCCCGAACGTATATGCAGACGCGCTGCCGGTCGTGACCGCATAGCGGAACGCCTCGGTTGCGTCGTGGTCTAGAATGTTGGCGACGAATCCGGCGACGAGTGAATCGCCTGCGCCGACCGAGTTGACAAGTTTACCGCTCGGTGTATTCGCCGTATAAGCGCCTGAAGCGTTGACGAGCATGGCACCATCACCGGCGAACGAGACGATCACGTTTTGAGCACCGCGTTCGACCAACTGCTCCGCGTATGGGAGCGCCTGCTCGAACGTCTCAATGTCTGTATCGAACAGCTCACCGAGTTCATGATGATTCGGTTTGATCATGAGCGGTTTGAGTGCGAGCACTTCGAGCATTGCTTCCTTCGTCGTATCGACGACGAACTCGGCACCGTTCGCGCGGACCGTCTCGGCGAGCGTCCGGTAGAGCGTATCCGGCAAGTTGCCCGGGATGCTTCCAGCGAGCACGACGATGTCGCCCGGTTGGACGTGATCGAATTGACGCGTCAACTGTTCAAGTTCCGTGTCCGAGATGACGGGACCACTTGCGTTCAATTCCGTTTCTTCTTGCGCCCGGATCTTGACGTTGATCCGCGTTTGTCCGTCGACTTCGACGAAATCGGTTTGGACGCCTTTGTCCGTCAACGCCTTCTTGATGAAGTCTCCAGTCGTACCGCCGACGAATCCTAACGCGACCGTGTCGACATCGTATTCGCGTAAGACGAACGCGACGTTGATTCCTTTTCCGCCGGCACGCTGTGTCGTCTCTTGAATTCGGTTGACTTCTCCGAGGACGACTTCAGGGAGAGTGACGTAGTAATCGATTGAGGGATTGAGGGTTAATGTGTAAATCATTGGGCGTTCACCACCTTTGTGATTGATTGGATCGAGCTGATGTATGGCGTGTCACCAAATGTGACGAGTGTGGCTGCATCGAGTGATGCCACACGGCTGAACGAACGTTTCCCGAATTTTGAATCGTCCGCCAAGATATACGCCTCACGGGCCAAGTCGATCGCTGTCTTTTTGACGAGTGCCTCTTCCGGGTCCGGGGTCGTGTACCCGGCTTCTAAGTCTACGCCGTTAATTCCGAGAAATGCGAGGTCGACCCGATAGTTCATCATGCTCTCGCGAGCGTTATAGCCGACGAGTGCCTGTGTCGACCGTTTCAACTCGCCGCCGATCACGAACGTTTTAATATCGAGATCGAACAAGTCGTTGGCGATCGGTAAACTGTTCGTCACGACGATGACGTCTTTTCCGTTTAAGAAAGGAACCATCGCTTGCGTCGTCGTCCCGGCATCGAGATAGACGGACATCCCATCTTCGATGAATGTCGCGGCCTTCCGTGCGATCGCGACTTTCTCATCGACGTGTTGATCTCGTTTCTCTTCGAACGTCGGCTCTTCTTCGTAGCGGGCCACGAGCGTTGCACCGCCATGAACCCGTTCGAGATAACCTTCGGCTTCAAGGTCGGTCAAATCCCGGCGAATCGTCGACTCCGACGATGCCGTCAACTCGACCAATTCTTTCAATTTGACGATCTTTTGCTCCGACAGACGTTGCAAAATCAGTTGATGTCGTTGTTTCGTTAACATCGTATTCCCTCCGTAGCTCTAATATAAAGCGTTTTCATTTAAAAAACAATCATAAACATTCAAAATCATTCATTATTTTTTGGATTGTCACAATTATAACATAAAAAACGGTCACTTAGTGACCGTTTTTGGTGGTTCGTTATCGTTTCATCAACCAATCGTTCAATTGATGGATGAGTTCGGGATGGAGCGGTGCCTCGATGGCGTCCCGGTATTCCTTATGGAGCGTGAGGAGTGAGTGCGGACTCGTCCGCTCGACGAGCAAGTGGTTCATGTCGTGAATGATTTGGCTGTCGACGTCCCCTTTCGTCCGAATCGAATGGACGTGCTCCGGTGGGACTTGGACGTCACGGTCGCCGGTGATAGCGAGCACGGGAACACGCACATGTTCGAGCCGCTCCCGGACGTCATAGGATGCATGCTCGCGAATCCATTTGGCGTTGACGACTTGCCCGCGGTATTTGAACGCGGCGACGTTCGTCCGCAGTGACCGTTCGAGCAAATCGTCTTGACGTTGGCGAACTTTTTTCGGCACACCGGTCAACCGGTAAAACATCCCCTTCAGCCCTTTGACCGAAGCGATTTCTTTCGCTAACGCATCGGCCTGGTGGAGAAACATCTTCTTCGACGAGTCGTTAAAACCGGCGAGAAGAATCAATCCGGCCGCATTCGTATCGAGCTGGACTGCCGGCGCGATGACGGCCCCTTCGCTATGACCGAGCACATAGACTTCGTGGACGTCTGGCTCACGCTTAATCGCGTTGACGACATCGATCGCGTCGGTCACCAAGTCATGCAGCCCGACTTTATTGAAGTCGCCGTCCGATGCACCGATGCCTTGCTTGTCATAGCGGTAGACGTTGACACCCATCTCGAACAGCGCCTCCGCCAATTTTTTATACGTATTGAACTGGACTGGCCCGACGTTCCCGTCCCGGTCGCTCGGTCCGCTCCCGCTGAGCAGGACGACCGTCTTCCGGGGTTGTTCGTGGGTCAGCCATGTGCCAGCCAATTGTCCATAATTCGTTGTCACGTTCAGTTGTCGTTCCATTATATCGCCTCCCCTTTCATCATACCGGACATGATGTCGTGTATCGAGCAAAACAAAAGGTCGAGTTCGTCTGATGTTTCGACGTTTTGGAGCAAACTGTTAAAGAGATGAATCTCTCGTAACAAATATGATTATACGAAAGGATAATTATTCCATTTGTCGAAAGGTCTGGTTATGATTGTGCGTCTAATTTACGTCACGTAGTAATCGTTTACTGGAACTTCAATTTCAATCAAGGAGAGGAATACAAGAATGCTAGAGAAAATAGTAAGACATAGTTGGAATGTCCTATCTGGTTTGTTCGTCTTGTTAAATTCGGTTGGGTTGACGATTGGCCGAGCCGTTTTTGCGGAAACGGATACCCCACATTATCGATGGTACTTTATGTTGTGGTTCGTATTATGGACAATCGGTTTCTTATTACAATTTAGAGAGCGGACGAAATGGATTGGTTTGTTGATTACGTTTATTCCAACGGTTTTTTATCTGCTTCTTGTACTGCGAGCGATGGAACTTATATCGTTTTAAATGCATCTGTTTAAACCATTATGGGATTTTGATTGATTTCGGCTTACACGAAAAGAAATGGGCTGAGATGGCCATCAAGTTTGTCGTCTGGTTCAACGCCATCGCATTATCCGTTATCCTCTTATTCATTGGACTCTCCCTCATTGCATGAAAAAGGCGGCCACTCGTTTGAGTGGCCGCCTTCCGTTGATTATACGCCTTCGTATGCAGCGTACATGATCTCTTTCAATTCTTCGACGAGCGGCATTTTCGGGTTGGCCGTCGTACATTGGTCTTCGAACGCGTCGACTGCCATCTTGTCGACTTTCGCGTCGAGGTCCGCTTTCTTGATGCCTTGGGCTTTGAACGAGAGCTTGATGTTCAAGCGCTGACCGAGCTCGATGATCGCTTGGATGAGCGACTCGACGCCTTCTTCCGTCGTGCTAGCTGGAAGTCCGAGGTAGCGCGCGATTTCAGCGTAACGCTCGTCGGCGATGAATGACTCATATTTCGGGAACGCCGCGAGTTTCGATGGGCGTGTCGCGTTATAGCGGATGACGTGCGGCATAAGGATCGCGTTCGTCCGTCCGTGTGGGACATGGAACTCGCCACCGATTTTGTGTGCGATCGAGTGGTTGATACCGAGGAACGCGTTCGCGAACGCCATACCAGCCATTGTCGATGCGTTGTGGACTTTCTGACGCGCTTCGGCGTCACTGCCGTTCTCATACGCTTTCGGGAGGTAATCGAAGATCATCTTCATCGAACGAAGAGCGAGTCCATCCGTATAGTCGTTTGCCATGACCGAAACGTAAGCTTCGATGGCGTGTGTCAACACGTCCATACCTGTATCAGCCGTGATTGAAGCTGGGACCGTCATGACGAACTCAGGGTCGACGATGGCGACGTCCGGTGTGATCGCATAGTCAGCGATCGGGTATTTGACGTTGCGTTTCTTATCTGTGATGACCGTGAACGGTGTCACTTCAGAACCCGTACCTGATGTTGTCGGGATGGCGACGAACATCGACTTGTTGCCGAGTGTCGGGAACTTGTACGTCCGCTTGCGGATATCCATGAATTTTTGGCGAAGGTTCGAGAACTTCTCTTCTGGGCGTTCGTAGAAGAGCCACATGCCTTTCGCGGCATCCATCGGCGATCCACCGCCGAGTGCGATAATCATGTCTGGTTGGAAGTGACGCATTGCTTCGGCACCACGCATGACCGTCTCGACCGATGGGTCTGGCTCGACTTGGTCGAAGATGCGATACTCGACACCAGCCGGCAAGTTTTTGACGACTTTATCGGCAAATCCGAGTTTGACCATCATTTCATCTGTAACGATCATCGCCCGTTTTTTTGATGTGAGCGATTGAAGGTATTGGATCGAGTTTTTCTCAAAGTAAATCTTTTCAGGGACTTTAAACCATTGCATATTCACGCGACGTCTCGCCACCTTTTTCACGTTGAGTAGATGTTTCGCCGTCACGTTCTCAGAGACGGAGTTTTTACCGTACGACCCACAACCGAGTGTGAGTGATGGTGTCATTTCGTTATAGAGGTCACCGATCCCGCCGTGTGCCGTTGGTGAGTTGACGATGATGCGGCAAGCTTTCATCCGGAGTCCGAATGCGAGGATGGCGTCGTCGTCTGTCGAGTGGATGGCTGCCGTATGACCGAGACCACCGATTTCAAGCATCTTCTCAGCGATGGCGAAACCTTCTTCACGCGATTGGACTTTGTAGGCTCCGAGTACTGGGCTAAGTTTCTCGTGTGAGAGCAATTCTGTCGCGCCGACCGTCTCGAGTTCGGCAATCAAGATTTTCGTGTCGGCCGGAACACTAAGTCCAGCTTTCTCGGCGATCCAGGCTGCAGGCTTCCCGACGATTTCAGGGTTGACCGCACAAGAGTCTGTTTTAATGACGAGTGTCTCGAGTTTTGCTTTCTCTTCTGGTGAGCAGAAGTAGCAACCGAGCGCCGTCATTTCGGCTTTCACTTCTTCGTAAACTTCTTGGTCGACGATGATCGCTTGTTCAGATGCACAGATCATCCCGTTATCGAACGTTTTCGACAAGATGACGTCCGAGATGGCACGTTTTACTTTTGCTGTCTTGTCGATGTAGGCTGGAACGTTACCAGGACCGACACCGAGGGCCGGTTTACCAGTTGAATAGGCTGATTTGACCATCGCCGCACCGCCTGTTGCGAGGACCATGGCGACTCCTGGGTGGTTCATAAGCGCTTTCGTCGCGTCGAGTGACGGTTTTTCAACCCATTGAATCAAATGTTCCGGTGCGCCGGCTTCGATGGCTGCGTCACGAAGGATGCGGGCCGCTTCACTTGAACACTGTTGTGCCGACGGGTGGAAGCCGAAGATGATCGGGTTACGTGTTTTGATGGCGATGATTGCTTTGAACATCGTCGTTGATGTCGGGTTCGTGACCGGTGTGACCCCGGCGACGACACCGACTGGTTCCGCGATGTACGTGATGCCGTTTTGCTCATCGTCTTCGATGACGCCGACCGTCTTCTCACCACGGAGTGAGTTATAAATATATTCTGTCGCAAAGATGTTTTTGATCATCTTATCTTCAAACACACCGCGACCAGTTTCTTCATATGCATGTTTCGCGAGTGCGACGTGTTGTTCGAGACCGGCTAGCGCCATCGCCTGAACGATCGCATCGATTTTCTCTTGATCAAACGTCATCAACGTGTCGAGCGCTGTATGTGCTCGTGTGACGAGCGTGTCGACCATCTGTTCTGCTGATGTTTCCACTACTGCTTTCTCTTTAACTGCCATGTTGGGTTCCTCCTCATGAATGAGAGCTTATACTGCTGACTTGATGGAGAGCACGGGGCGATCAGTGGTTTGATAAGAGTTTGTGCTTTCCTTCACATTCATAGAATACAACGTTTCCGACAATTTGTGCGTGACAACAATGTGAACTCTTTCACAATATTTTTTTGAAGAATGAGGATAGGTCTTGCTTTTTGATAGGACGCTCAGTAAAATCGTATGCGTTTTCATGAAAAGATGAAGTCTTACAAATGTAAACGCTTACATATATTGTGACGCTCGTTTGTCTGATGTGCTGTGCAATTTGTCACGCAACAAGGATTGGTCGTCCACCCCGCCCTCGGTCGTGTATAATGAAGAAAGAACCTAATTAGGAAGTGACATGACTATGCCGAGACAAGATGCAGCCGATCAGTTCGTAAAACTGATTCCATTAATCCGCAGGAAGTTGTTACGCCGTTCCGACCTCCCGCAAATCCCTAACTTGAACTTTTCCCACTTTCATCTCCTCATGTTGATTGAGGATGAAGGCGCCGTGACGAACGGACACATCAGCGAGACGCTATCGATCGCCCCGCCGAACGTGACGCCGCTCATCACGAAGCTCGTCGATGAGGGCTACATCACCCGCGTGCCGGACGAGCGTGACCGCCGTGTCATCTGGAACCAGTTGACCGACAAAGGTGAGCTCGTTCTTCGCGAGCGGCGCGACTCGTTTCGACGCTTGTTCGAGGACCGCCTCGCTTTTTTAGACGAAGAAGAGACGGATCGATTGATCGACAGCCTGAAGACGTTGACGGAGATCGTCGAGAAAATGGATAAGAGCGAGGGATGATTTTTACTCGTCAACATCCACGTCTTCTTATATAATCGAGGATGAATCAATCGAACAATGGAAAGAGAGATGACATGTAATGGGTCGTAAATGGAACAACATTAAAGAGAAAAAGGCGTCAAAAGACGCCAATACGAGTCGCATTTATGCGAAGTTCGGCCGTGAAATCTACGTAGCCGCCCGCCAAGGGGAACCAGATCCAGAATCAAACCAAGCGCTCAAATTCGTCGTTGAACGGGCGAAGACGTACAACGTCCCACGCGCCATCATCGACCGCGCCATCGACAAGGCGAAAGGCGGCGACGAAGAGAACTTCGATGAACTCCGCTATGAAGGGTTCGGACCGAACGGCTCGATGCTCATCGTCGACACGCTCACGAACAACGTCAACCGGACGGCGTCTGAAGTCCGCGCCGCTTTCGGCAAAAACGGCGGCAACATGGGTGTCAGCGGATCGGTCGCTTACATGTTCGACGCGACGGCCGTCATCGGTGTCAGCGGCATGAGTGCCGACGACGTGCTCGAACTCATGATGGAGCACGATCTTGACGTTCGCGATGTCATCGAAGAAGATGAGACGATTATCGTTTATGCGGAACCAGAAGCGTTCCATGCCGTCCAGACTGCTTTCAAAGCTGCAGGCATCGAGACGTTTGAAGTCGCCGAGTTGACGATGTTGCCACAAAACGAGATCGCCCTCGACGACGAGTCGAAAGAACAATTCGAAAAACTGCTCGACGTCCTCGAAGATCTCGAAGACGTGCGCCAGGTGTACCATAACGTTGAATGATCATGAACGAGCGATAACTTTTCGGAGTTATCGCTTTTTTTGAACAATCGATTTGACAACCCGAAAAACGTATGTTAAATTTCAAAAGTCTTTATCATATTAAAGTGATAACAAGAGAAAGAGTTTTGAAAGAAAGGTGTTGGAATTGATGAATGCTGTTTTATTAGCTGTTATCGTATTATTCGCTCTCGCGATCAGTCGAGTTCACATCGTCTTATCGCTTATCCTCGCCGCCGTCGTCGGTGGTCTCGTCGGAGGTCTCGGTTTCAACGACACGTTGACCGCCTTCAGCGACGGTCTTGGCGGAGGGGCTACCATCGCCCTCAGTTACGCGCTACTCGGCGCGTTCGCCGTCGGTTTGTCAAAAACAGGGCTCCCAGACGTCCTGGCTGAAAAGTTGATTAGCATGTCAGGCCGCGACGTCACCGGTAAGAGCGTGGCGCGCGTCAAGGCGTTGTTGCTATCATTCCTCTTATTACTAGCAATCAGTTCGCAGAACGCTTTACCAATTCACATCGCGTTCATCCCGATTGTCATCCCGCCGCTCCTCGTGCTCTTTAACGAGTTGAAGCTCGACCGCCGGCTCGTGGCGACGATTCTCACGTTCGGTCTCGTCACGCCGTATATGTTACTTCCGGTCGGATTCGGCGGCATTTACTTGAATGAGATTTTGCTGCCGAACGTGGAAACGAATGGCATGGCCGTCGGTGATGTCAATATCGTCAGCATCATGGCCATCCCAGCCCTCGGGATGCTCGTCGGTCTCGTCACCGCCTTCTTCCACTACCGGAAGCCGCGGACGTACGATACGATCCAACTCGGGCCTACTGATTACGAGATTCGGACGTTGAGCCCGCTCAAAATCTGGCTCACAGCTGCCGTCGTCCTCGTCGTGCTCGTCGTTCAACTTCAGACCGAATCGATGATCGCATCGGCCGTCTCAGGACTCATCCTGTTGACGCTGCTTCGCCTCATCCCTTGGTCAGAGGCAGACGACATCTTCACGAGCGGCATGCGCATGATGGCCTTCATCGGCTTCGTCATGATCGCAGCGAGCGGTTTCGCCGCCGTCATCCGCGCGACCGGTGCCATCGACCCGCTCGTCAGTGGCGCTAGCGGTATCATGGGCGACTCACAATTTGTCGCCGCACTCGTCATGCTCCTCGTCGGACTCGTGATCACGCTCGGTATCGGTTCGAGTTTCTCGACGATTCCAATCATCGCGGCCATCTTCGTCCCGCTTTGCATCCAGTACGGATTCTCGGTCGAGGCGACAATCGCCATCATCGGGACGGCCGGTGCACTCGGTGACGCTGGTAGCCCGGCGAGTGACTCGACGCTCGGACCGACGAGCGGGTTGAACGCCGACGGTCAACACGACCACTTGCGTGAGACGGTGTGGCCGACGTTCCTCCACTACAATATTCCGCTCATCGTCTTCGGCTTGATCGCCGCCATGGTGTTGTAATCACTTCCGATGGCGCCGAGCGTAAATCGTGCCGAGCAAGACGAGCACGAGTAAAAACCAAACCCCGGTGTACATGAGGATTTCGATAATCATTTCTGACTCCTCCTAAATGTCCATGTAAAAAGGAGCGACGAATTCGTCGCTCCTTTTTATGATGAAGTTTTTAGCTGTTGTTGACAAGTGTTCAAGTATCCGTCGACGGTATCCGCGACCTCGCGACCTTCTCGGATTGCCCAAACAATCAAACTTTGTCCCCGTCTCGCATCCCCTGCAACAAACACACCCTCGACGTTCGACGTATAGTCATGGTTCGCCTCGATGCCGACTTTCCGGAGCTCTCGCTCCGGTCGTTCGAACCCGATGGCGACAAGGACGAGATCGGCTGGATACGTCTCGACCGACCCGTCGACGACGAAGAACGTCGCCTGTCCGTCGGGTTTGACGATTTTCTCCATCCGTTCCGTCTCAATCCCGACGACACGGTCTCCATCTTTGATAACCCGGTTCGAACGAATCAAATACGTGCGCGGGTCGTGGTCGAAATGTTCAATCGCTTCCGCGTAAGCGTAATCAGTCGACAACGTGTCCGGTTGAAGCGGCCAAGGCCGCTCCGGCGCCCGGAACATGCCTTTCTCCGGGTGTTTCCCGAACTGCGTCACCGACTTGGCGCCTTGACGAATCGCCGTCGCCACGCAGTCCGCTCCCGTGTCCCCGCCACCGATGACGATGACGTCTTTTCCGTTCGCGTCGTATCGAGCGTCGAGCGATTTCCCGCCGAGCACCCGCGTCGATTCCGTCAAATAATCCATCGCCGGCTCGACGCCTGTGGCATCATCCCCATCGATGCCGAGCGTCCGTTGTTTTTGAGCCCCTGTCGCGAGAATGACGGCATCGTACGTGTGACGGAGTGACTCGATCGTCACATCGGTCCCGACGTTGACGCCCGTCTTGAAGCGAATCCCTTCTGCCTCGAGTAGCCGTACGCGACGACGGACGACGTCCTTCTCCAGCTTCATGTTCGGGATGCCATAGAACAATAGGCCGCCCGCCTCATCCGCTTTTTCATAAATTGTGACCGCATGGCCGAGTTGGTTCAATTGATCGGCCGCCGCGAGTCCGGCCGGCCCGCTGCCGATGATGGCAACACGGTGTCCGGTCCGTTTCTTGACATGGCGTGGCTTGACCCAACCTTCCTCGAACGCGCGGTCGATGATCGTCCGTTCGATCGATTTGATTGCGACCGGATCCTCGCTGATGCCGAGCGTACACGACCCTTCACACGGGGCCGGACAGACACGCCCCGTAAACTCTGGGAAGTTGTTCGTCTCCATCAATCGTTCGTAGGCCCGATACCAATCTTGCTCCGAGACGAGCTTATTCCATTCGGGAATCAAGTTGTGGATTGGACAGCCGATCGTCTCTTGACCGATCATGTCCCCGACGTGACAGAACGGGGTGCCGCAATCCATGCAACGCTCGGCTTGTTTGACGATCGGTCCGTCTTCCATCCGTGAAGCGTATTCACTGTAATCATGAATCCGTTCGAGGACGGAACGTTCTGGCAATGTCTCCCGTGGGATATCGATAAATTTATGTCTCATGCTCCCCCTCCTTCAGTCACGACGCGGAATAGTTCGAGGGCGCGGTCGGCGTCACTCAATTCCGGACGCGTCGCCTCGATGTGACGCATGACGTCAAGTACGTTCGCATAGTCACGCGGTACGACTTTGACGAAGCGTTTTCGTTCTTGCTCAAACGCCTCAAGTACGGCTCTCGCTTTCACACTGTCCGTATGGAACTGGTGCATCTCGAGCAACGCGTAAATCTGTTCGGCATCTTCATCGGTCAACTCTCGATCAATCGAGACGAGCTCTTCGTTGACAAGTTGTTCGTACGCCTGGTCCCCGTAAAGGTAGGCGACTCCGCCCGACATCCCGGCCCCAAAGTTACGACCGACCGCACCGAGGACGACGACCGTCCCACCGGTCATATACTCACAGCCGTGATCGCCGACGCCTTCTGTCACAGCGACCGCACCCGAGTTACGGACAGCAAATCGTTCTCCGACATGACCGTTGAAGAACGCCATCCCGGACGTCGCTCCGTAGAGACAGACGTTCCCAGCGATGACTTGTTCGCTCTCTTCAAACGGGGCATGTTTCTCGGCGATGACGGCGAGTTTCCCACCGCTCAAGCCTTTCCCGACGTAATCGTTCGCGTCGCCGATGACCGAGATCGTGATCCCGCTCGGCAGGAACGCCCCTAAACTTTGGCCGGCCGATCCGCTGAGGCGAAGTGAAATCGTATCCTCGGCGAGACCGACGTTGCCATGCACTTTCGTCACTTCATGCCCGAGCATCGTCCCGACGGCGCGGTCCGTGTTGCGGACGCGGCCGACGAAGAACGTCGGTTGAAGCGACTTGATCGAGCGTGATACGGCCGGGATCAATTTTCGGTGGTCATACGACTGATAGGCCGGATGCGGTAGTTCCTCTTTTTCCGGCAACGCTGTCGGAATCGATAGCATCGGTGCCAAATCAAGTGTTCTCGCTTTCGGATGTTCTTGTTTCCAGACGCTTTCCTCTAACAAGTCGGTCCGGCCGATGACGTCACGGAGCGATTTCGCGCCGAGCGAGGCTAAAATCTCTCGCACGTCTTCGGCGAGGAACGTCATCAAGTTGACGACGTGTTCGGGTTTGCCCATGAACTTCGCGCGCAAGGCCGGGTCTTGTGTGGCGACACCGACCGGACACGTGTCGAGGTGACACGCCCGCATCATGATACAACCGAGCACGACGAGCGGCGCCGTCGCGAACGCGTATTCTTCGGCGCCGAAGATGGCGGCGAGGACGATATCACGCCCGGTCATGAGCTTACCGTCGGTCTCGAGCGTGACGCGGCCCCGGAGTCCGTTCAACGCGAGCGTCTGGTGCGTCTCGAGCAGACCGAGCTCCCACGGGAGTCCCGTATGCTTGATTGATGTCCGTGGTGACGCCCCGGTTCCTCCGTCATAGCCACTGATGACAATCGTGTCGGCGTTCGCTTTGGCGACACCGGCCGCGATCGTCCCGACGCCTGACTTCGAAACGAGTTTGACGCTGATTTTCGCGTTCGGGTTGACGTGCTTCAAGTCGAAGATCAGCTGAGCCAAATCTTCAATCGAATAGATGTCGTGGTGCGGCGGTGGCGAGATGAGTCCGACACCTGGGACCGAGCCGCGCACTTCGGCGACCCATGGATATACTTTGTTCCCTGGCAATTGTCCACCCTCACCCGGCTTCGCACCTTGCGCCATCTTGATTTGAATCTCATCGGCGTGATACAAATATTCGGCCGTCACACCGAAACGACCGCTCGCGACTTGCTTGATGCGACTGACGCGTTCACTGCCGTCCTCATCAGGGGTGAACCGATTCCGATCCTCCCCGCCTTCCCCTGAGTTGCTCTTGCCGCCGATTTGGTTCATGGCGATGGCGAGCGTCTCGTGCGCCTCTTTCGACAAGGATCCGAACGACATTGCTCCCGTCTTGAAGCGGCTGACGATCGAAGTGACCGACTCGACTTCATCAATCGAAATCGCATCTTGTTGTTTGAACGCGAACAATTGACGTAAGAATTGGCCTGACGACTCGTGGAGTTTGACATAAGCGTCATAATACCGGCGCTCGTTCTCGCGGCAGGCCCGCTGGAGCAAATGAATCGTCTTCGGGTTAAAGGCGTGCTCTTCCCCATCAGCGCGCCACTGGAAATCGGCTCCGGCCTCGAGCGGTCGTTCCCGCTCGTAGGCAGCTTCATGCTGGCGGCGCGACTCTTCTTCGAGTTCAGTGAAACCGACACCGGACAACTGTGATGTCGTCCCGCGGAAATGGCGTTCGATCAAGGCACGGTCAATCCCGACCGCCTCAAAGATTTGGGCCCCACGGTAACTTTGTACGGTCGAGATCCCCATCTTCGACATGATCTTGACGATGCCATCGACCGATGCCGTCTGATAGCGGCGAACGGCTTCTGTGAACGAGTATGGCAGTTGACCGGCCTCGACCGCCTCGGCAATCGTCGCATAGGCGAGATACGGATAGACGGCGTCAGCGCCGTACCCAATCAAGGCGGCCGCTTGGTGCACTTCACGCACTTCGCCACTCTCAGCGACGAGACTGCACGACGCGCGAAGGTTGACGCGAATCAAATGTTGGTGGACGGCGCTCAAGACGAGGAGCGACGGCATCGCCAACAGGTTTTCGTTCATGCTTCGGTCTGACAAGATGATGACTTCAGCACCGTCGCGGACGAGCCCTTCGACACGTTCGAACAACGTCTCAAGGGCAGCCTCGAGGTCATGTTCGTATGTCGTCTCGACCCGTTCGACGCGAAGGGTCTCGTTCACTTGTTCGACCGCGGCCGCATCAAGGAACGGATGTTTGAGCCAGACGCGACGCGCATGACCGCGGCCGGTGTGGACCGGGTTTGCGAGTGGTCCGAGCCACGTGAACGTGGCCGTGACGATCTTCTCACGCAATGCATCGATTGGCGGGTTCGTGACTTGGGCGAAGTGCTGTTTGAAGTAATGGAACAATGAGCGTGGCCGTTCAGACAAGACCGCGACCGGTTGGTCATGACCCATCGAACCGATCGGGTCTTTCTTCTCAAGGATGAGTGGGACGAGATATTGTTCGATATCTTCTTTCGTGTAACCGAACGCCCGCTGTTTCCGGTGCAGGTCGGCGACGAACGGCTCTTCGACCGGAGACTCTTCAAGCTTAGTCATCTGCTTCAACCATTTACCGTACGGCTCGGCGCGCGCGATCGTCTGTTTGATTTCCGCGTCAGGGATGAGGCGTTTCGACTCTAAGTCGATCAATAGGAGCTGGCCTGGACGAAGTCGCTGTTTCGACTTCACGTTCTCGGCTTGTACGGGAATGACGCCGCTCTCAGACGACAAGATGAGTTCGCCATCAAGCGTCTCGATATAACGCATCGGTCGCAGTCCGTTCCGATCCAAGATGGCGCCGATTTGACGGCCGTCCGTGAAGACGACACCAGTCGGTCCATCCCAAGGCTCCATGATCGATGAATGATATTGGTAGAAGTCTTTTTTGAACGGATCTATTTTTACTTCTGCGAACGGCTCAGGGATGAGCATCATCGCCGTATGAGCGATGGAACGACCGGTCCGTGTGAAGAACTCGAAGGCGTTATCGAGCATCGACGAATCGCTGCCCGTCTCTTGAAGGACTGGGAACAGCTGATTCACGTCCTCGAACAAATCGGTCGATGTCACGCCTTCGCGCGCTCGCATCGCGTCAATATTGCCGCGGAGTGTGTTAATTTCTCCGTTGTGCACAATCATGCGGTTCGGATGGGCCCGCTCCCATGATGGGAACGTGTTCGTCGAGAAGCGAGAATGGACGATACCGAACGTGCTCTTATAGGCCGGCGCCTGCAAATCGAGATAAAACCGCTCAATCTGTTCAGGCGTCAGCATCCCTTTATAGACGATCGTCTTCGTCGATAAACTCGGCATGTATAGATTCAAGTCTTCGGTCTTCTCAATCGTCCGTCTGAGTTGGTAGAGTGTCCGCTCGTTCGAGTCGTAGTCTGCGAATGGGCAAGAAACGAACCATTGATAAATCGTCGGCTGTGTCACCCGGGCGTGTTCCCCAATGGCCAGACTATCGACCGGGACCTCACGCCAGGCGATGGTCGCATAGTCAAACTCATCGGCAATCGCTTCCATCTGCCGTTGCTTTTCTTGCAGCCGTGATTCGTCAGGTTGGAAAAAGACCATCCCGACCGCGTAGCGACCTGGTGTCGGCAAATTCATCGTCTCGAGGAACAGTTCGTGCGGTAGCTCGGTCATGATCCCCGCGCCGTCTCCGGCATCGATGACGCCTTGCCCGCCCCGGTGTTCCAGCTTACAGAGCATCGATAATGATTTACTGACAATGTCGTGTTTCTTCTCTCCGTTTAGGTTGACATATAGCCCAATGCCACATGCGTCTTTTTCGAATCGTGAATCGTACAAGCCTGTTCGCTTCATCGAATCAACCCCTCTCTCTCGATCTTGTTTCATAAATTTTATTTTGTTCTAAATATTCTGATAAATCAAGGGTCTTGTATACCATTCTGCATAATTCACGTCCACCACTATATCGATGTAAGCGGATTCATTAGCGTTATCAAGCAATTTTTGAAAACATGTTATAATGCATAAAGAATAATTATCCATAAAATATATTGATATATAGGTTCATAAGAACTCAAATAAATTCGCAAAAAAGCGGTAGTCTATTGAGCTACCGCTTCTGCTTTCGACCTTATTCAACCGTTTTTCGTGAGTGATGCAAGAATGCCCGTGGTTTTTTCCAAATGATCAAGCCGACATAACCGAGGGTGAGCAAAATCAAGGCACTGACGAGGACGACATAAAGCGTCGCATTGTCGATTCGTGCGAAGATGGCGACGTAGGCCCAGACGAAGACGAGCGGATAGATGAAGTCACGATGCCACCACATGAAGACGAGTGCGAGGACAACACCGACCATGAGCATGAGCGACGTCCAAGCCAGTTCGTCGAGCCCGAGCAACGTGGTGACATTTTCTCGGTTCATGACGACGAACACGTTGACGATCGTCGCGACGGACACCCAGCCGATATAAATCGAGAACGGGAACCGGTCGAGCCAACTTGTCGACGTCCGGAAGGCGATGTAATAGAGCCAGGCGAGCGTCGCGAGAAATGCGATCATGACGACGAGCGAAGCGATGAACCACTCGTTCGTGAACGTGAGCAACCAGAGGCCGTTCAAGATACACGAGACGAGAAAGCCCGCTTTCATCCGATTCGCCTGCCGGTTCGCAACCGACCCTTTCTTCAGTTGCAAGACGAGCCAGACGGCGAGCGCGATATAAATCACGCCCCAAATCGAGAACGCGTAGCCGGCCGGTTTGAAGTAAATATCGATTCGGTCCGACACGGCCGCATTTTCACCGCTCGCGAAGTAGTTGATGACGACTGTCGCTAAAAACGCCAGCCAGTTGATTAAAGGCCATTTTGATAAGTCCATAAGTAGGATCCTCCGAAGAAGACCTGACACCTCCTTTATTAGCATAGTTTTCTATACCCATGTGCCAACGCTCATACACATCTGGACTAGCTCTTGAATAACTCGCTGGACACATAATAAAACGACCCCGGCCTAAACCGGAGTCGTGTCAAAAAAACGGCAGTGTCACCGCATTCGGGATCGCCCACCTGAGTTCGTGGACAATAGCATCAATTGTTTAGAAGTCGATCTCATCCGGGTCCGGACCGAGGCGGTCATGCGTCGCCACGGCGTCGATTTTCGCCAAGTCGTCCGCATCGAGCGCAAAGTCGAACACTTCGAAGTTCTCTTGAATGCGGTGCGGTGTGACGGATTTCGGAAGCGCGACATTCCCCGTGTCCAAATGCCAGCGAAGCACGACTTGCGCCGGCGTCTTGCCGTGTTTCTCCGCGATCTCAGCGAAAGTCGGGATGTCGAGGAACTTCCCTTGCATGAGCGGGCTCCAGGCCTCGACTTGAATTCCCTCGTCTTGGCAATACTCGACGAGATCCGGTTGCGGCAGTTGCGGGTGCAACTCGATTTGATTGATGAGGGGCGTCATGAGACCCGCTTCTTTCAACGTTTCGAGATGGTGTTCTTTGAAGTTCGACACCCCGATTGCCTTGATTTTACCGGCCTCATAGAGGTCAATCAAATCTTTCCATGCCTCGACGAACCCGTCGACTGGCCAGTGGAGGAGGCAGAGATCCAAATAGTCCGTATCGAGTCGAGCGAGTGATTCGTCAAACGCTTCTTTCGTCCGGCGCTGGCGGATATCTTCGTTCCAAATCTTCGACGTCAAAAAGATATCTTCACGAGCGACGCCTGATGTTTGAATCCCTTTGGCGACGCCTTCTTCATTCTTATAAACGGCTGCCGTATCGATATGGCGATATCCGACTTTCAGTGCCTCGGCGACAGCCTGTGGCGCCTCCGTCTCGTTGTCGACTTGCCATACCCCAAAGCCGATCATTGGAATTTTGACACCGTTGCGTAACGTTGCGAGTTGCATACAATCATTCCCCTTTCCAATCTGTTCGAGCTGATTGTATCATACCCGTCATTCTATTTCGAAAAACTAAATCGTCAAATCTTTTCGGGTAAAACGTCCATAAGACAACAGCATGGCGACGATGAGAAGTCCCCCCAACCAGATGAAAGAACGAAACGCTGATTCCCCTTGGATTTGAGCATTGGCGTCAAACAACGAGAAAATCGATAACGTATTCAACCAGTCGAGCTGGTCACTAAATCCCGAGAAGACGTTCGCCATCAAGAAGAGCGCGAAAATCCCACCCGTGACCATATATGACCGTGTGCTGTCGTCGAACAGGCTTGCGAGCACATAGGCGAGCGCACCGAGGACGACTAGAATCAGTCCTGCGTTCAACTGAAGCGTCCACAGTAAGCCGATGTCGATCTGTAAATCAAATAGGACGTTGGCGAGCATCAGACTGAGCCCGTTCAACCCGACGAGTATACCACTCGCGATCACAAGCAACACCATACTAGCCGTCACGTAACCGGCACGTGAAATCGGTGCGGCCAAATAAAGCATGACCTCACCTGAATCGACCGGTTTAGCCATGAGCCGTGAGGCGAACGTGAGCGCGAACAGGATGGCCAATACGTAAAAGATGAGCCCATAGTAATTGCCCGCGAGCAGATTGATGACGTTGTCCATCGCCAAGTTCGGGTCGATTTTAAACACTTCTAGCAACTCGGGTGGCAACGAATCCAACTTTCCTTCAATCAGCCCCGTCTCTTGGATGGATGGGAACACCGCCGCCAAAAAGAACAAGTAGAGGCTCGTCCCGAGCGAGTACCCAAGAATCCAGCTACGATTTTGTTTAAACAGTGCCGAGATGAGAACCATTTATTTCGCCTCCCCATAATATTGCATGAACAGATGCTCGAGTTCGTCCGTGCCGCTCGACAACGATTGGACTTCGTGACGGGCGAGTCGATGAATCAAGTCGTTCAACTCTTCGACCGTCGATAAAGTGACGGTGACGACCACACCGTTACGCGAACCGATTTCTTCGCTCAACCGCATTGCTGCCGCCTCGTCCTTCAATTCGATCCGATACGTCTTCTGACTATGCCGTTTTAACTCGGTCATCTCCGCTTCGATGATCATCCGACCATCACGGATGAGTGCGGCCCGGTCACACGTCTTCTCCATCTCCGGGAAGTGGTGGGAACTCATCAAGACCGCCTTGCCCGCTGTTTTCTCAGCGATGACCCAATCGACGAGCCGTTCCTGCATGAGCGGGTCGAGCCCGCTCGTCGGTTCATCGAGAATATAAACCGGCACATCTTTCATGAAGCAGGTGACGATGGCAAGTTTTTGTTTCATTCCTTTCGACATCTTGCGCACTTTGAGTGACGTATCGAAGGCGAACACGTCACGCAACTTCCGTTCGCGCTCCGCGCTCGTCACATGAAGTTTCCGAGTCAGTCGGATGACATCTTCCCCAGTCATGTCCTGTGGATAATTGATCTCGCCAGGCAAATAGCCGACAAGCGCCTTCACCGTCTCACTCTCGTTCCAGCAATCATGTCCCATGACGGTGGCGACACCAGATTCAGCGTGGAGCAACCCCATCAAGTGACGAATCGTCGTCGATTTCCCCGCCCCGTTCGGTCCGATAAATCCGAACACGGTTCCCGGCTCGACCGTGAACGACACGTCGAAGATGCCGTGTGACGCATCGAAACGCTTCGTCAGTCCTTTAATTTGAATCACCGCACTCACTCCTTAGTTTTGAAATTTATTATATATATGATTACAAAACTAGTATATCACGTTATTTTTTGAAATGGAAATGGTATATTGATTACAAAACATTAGAGAAGCGAGGGTCATCATGGATGGATTCACAAAACGAACTGAAACGAAACGACGAGCAATCTTAGACGCCGCCTTTCGGCTAATGAACGAGAAGCAGTCCCGTTTCACGGTGAGTGAGCTTGCTCGCGCCGCCTCGGTCTCACCGGTATCGATTTATAATTACTTCGGCTCCAAAGAACAAGTGATTGTCGCCGTCTTGACCGAAATGACGGAGGAACAGATGGGATGGATCGAGTCACAAATCGCTGACACCGTCCCGTTCGATCAATTACTGATCGAGATTTTGTCTCGTAAAATCGAGACGGCCGGGCTGTTCGACGAGACGATCACTTCGATGATTCAAGCGGACGCCTCGTGGCAACAGTTGGCAGGACGAGGCTACGCCGCATTCCGGCAATTGATTGAGTACGGGAAGACGAGCGGGGCCATCGACCCGGAGCTGTCGACCGATTCGTACTTACGCTACGTCCAACTCGTGCAGCAGGCGATTTTGTCCGACCCGAGCCTGTCGACGTCACCGATGACCGATTCGATGCAAGACTATTTCCGATTTTTCCTTCACGGCATCATCCGGAAATAACTAAAAAGTCGCCTTCCCCTTCATGTGCGTGTAAAAAAGGATAGGCGACTTTTTATATTCCGTTAACGTAGTAGAAGAAATGCTATTCTTGGAGTTCAGGGGGAATGTACGAATCCACGTCCAATTCGTCTCCACAGGCGATAATCAGTTCCGAGCTTTCAGGCGTCATGAAAACGCCCATGCGTTGACAAACCAGTCCTTCCATCATCGGTTCAACATGAACGTGTCGACCGACTTCAAAGCGGTGTGCCATGCGAATCAACTCCGTACCGAGGCCAATCATGGCATTTCGGCTTAAGGAGATCATCACCTTGCTTTGCGGGCTGACATTTTCCCACGACTCATCAAACACCATGACCGTGCCTACATTATCCGCCAGCTGCTCAAATTGATCATGTTCATCGTCAATCAAATCAAATTCGTATCGCATTCGTACTCCACCTTCCTATGATTAACTGTTGTTCGTTCTAAACACCGATTCCTCGATTGGATAGAGTGATAGATCGAGCTCGCAGTCTCCCGTCAGAACAAGGTCGGCGAGCACTTTCCCGATGAACGGGCCGACCGTCAAACCGGATGACCCGAGACCGTTGGCGACGAGCAACTGCTCCGCTCCCGGTACGCGTCCGAGAATCGGGATCGAGTTCGGGGTGACCGGGCGGAAGCCGACACGCGTCTCAATCAGTTCGGCCTCAGCGAGTCCCGGGGCCGATTCTAGCCCTTTCGAAAGCACTTCATGAATCCCGATCGCCGTCGGTCGTGCGTCGAACGCCTTGTCCCGCTCGTGCGTCGAGCCGATGACGATTCGTCCTTCTTCAAATCCGAGCAAATAGCGGCGCCGCGGCGGCATGACGACCGGCCAGTCGGACGCGTCCGTATCAGGTAGCTGTACGTGAACGATTTGCGCCTTCTCCCCGGCGACACGTGCCGTATAACCGATTGGTTCCATCAACTCGGGCAACCACGCTCCGCAGGCGAGCACGATTTCATCCGCCTCAAAGCGGGCCCCGTCACATTCGACATGATAGCCGTCCGCTTCAACGAGCACGGCCGAACCGTCAATCACGGTCACACCGCGCTTCACGGCGACCCGTTCGAGGGCCGCCCGCAATTTCTCTCCATCGACACGAGCCCCACCTTCGACAAGGAGGGCGTCATATTCGTCCGAGAGCGGCGGGAATAGTGCTTTCGCTTCTTCCGCCGTCATCCGTGTCAAGTCGCCGATTTCCGGGGCTTCTTCCCGGCGCAGCGCCGTCCGTTCTTGCATCTCGTTCAATTTTTTGTCTTCGTGCAAGGCAAGTGTCCCGACGCGTTTATAGCCGGTCTCCGTCTCGCCTTCTCGTTTCAAATCGTCGACGACGGTCGCATAGTAGTGAGCGCCCCCTTTGGCGAGCGCGTACCACGCCTTGTTCCGGCGCTGGGCAATCCACGGGCAGACGATGCCTGCTGCCGCGTCGGTCGCACGGCCCTTTTCTTTCCGGTCGATAACGGTGACGTCGGCCTTCCCGGCTAGATGGTACGCGGTCGAGATGCCGACAATTCCTGATCCAATCACAATCACTTTTTTCATAACAGTAGCGCCATCATCGGTTCGATGACGGCTTCACATCCTTTCCTTTCATAAAAAATCACCGGCCCGAAGGCCGATGATCAGTCGCGCATGGCGAGGCGATACAGTAAATCAAGAATTTCAATGTAGAGCCAGATGAGCGTTACAATCAACCCGAACGCCGCGACCCATTCGAGCTCTTTCGGAGCCCGACTCTCGACTTGACGAGCGATATAGTCGAAATCAAGCACGAGCGCGAGTGAGGCGATGATGACAATCACAAATTGCACGCCGATGGCGAGCGGTGACGAGCCCGTCATGAACGGGAGTCCTGAACCGAAGAAACTCATCCCGATTTGAACAAGATAAAGCAACATGACCGTAAAGATCGCGGCCGTGACACCGGCGCGGAATTTTTGCGTCACTTTGACGAGTCCCGTCGAGTAGACGAACCACATCGCGAACGCGACGATGAACGTCGTCAAGACGGCACGGCCGACGATGCCTGGAAGCATCGCTTCGAAGAAGTACGAGATCAACCCGACGAACACCCCTTCGACGATACCATACAATGGTGCGACGACAGGTGCCGTCCTCGGTTTGAACGTGATGACGAGTGCCAAGACCAAGCCGAGGATGAGCGAGCCGATCATGAGCGGGAACAACAATGCCTCCCCGATTGTCGGCACGAGCATCCACGTCGTCCCGGCGGCTGCCGTGACGAGCAAGAGTAACGTGAACACTTTCGACCACGTACCGGCTTTCGTCATCGGCGTGGTGCTATAAGCTGTTGTCTCCATCGATTTACGGAGAACTGGATTCGATTTAAGTCTCAACTGTCGTTAACCCCTTTATTCTATTTTTCAGTTTTTGGCCATGACCTTGATGAATTCCCGCATATAGTCAGGCAGGTCAGGCGGACGGCGGCTCGAGACGATATGACCGTCGACGACGACCGGCTCATCGTGCCAAATCGCACCCGCGTTTTCCATATCATCTTTAATACCCGGTGTGCTCGTGACGTTGACACCATCAAGAATCTTCGCTGAAATCAATACCCAGCCAGCGTGACAAATTTGACCGATCGGCCGTTTCTCGTCATGCATATAGCGGACGAACCCTTTCACCGAATCAAAGCGGCGCAACAAGTCGGGTGACCAACCACCTGGGACGAGGATAGCGTCGTATGATGAGATGTCGACGTCATCGAACGCGATGTCCGATTTGGCTGGAACGCCGTACTTACCGATATAGGCGTGATCCGCCTTTTCGCCGGCGAGGATGACGTTTGCGCCTTCCTCGCGTAACCGATGGACCGGATACCATAATTCTAAGTCTTCAAAGTCGTCACTGACGATTTGCAGGACATTCTTACCTTGTAATTGCATCGAATCCCTCCCTTTATTTGTCTTTCACAAGTATACCCTATAAGACACGTGGCGAAAACAGGGACGATTGACGAAACGCACGTCGCTTAACTTGAATCAATTTGCTTTTGTCACGGTCACAATCACATTTCCAGCCTTTCCTCCGGCATCAACGTATCGGTGCGCCGCGACGATGTCCTCGAGCGGATAAACCGAATCGATGACGGCCTTTACTCGGCCGGCTTCAAACAGATCGTTCAGGAAAGTCAAATCCTCTTTCCGTTCACTCGCAGGTCCTTGTCCGGCGACGGAACTGAATTTCCCGTGTTCGGCGACATGCTTCCTGGCCATCCGCTTATCGATTTTCCCGGCCGCATCGAACACGGCGTCGTATGTGGTCAGTTTCTTGTCGTAGCCGTCTATTGTGTAGTCAATCATTACGTCAGCACCGAGACTTCTGACGAGTTCGAAGTTCCGCTCTCGACAGACTGCCGTCACGTGAGCCCCGTAATAGTTCGCGATTTGAACGGCCATCGAACCGACTGCCCCGGAAGCCCCGTAAATTAATACGGTCTTTGCTTGTTCGATGTTCACTTTACGCAAAAAGTGAAGGGTCGTCGTCCCTCCGAACGGCAAGCTTGCTGCTTCGACAAAACTAGCGTTGTTCGGCATGCATTCGACACACTTGCTCGCTTTGACACACGCATATTCGGCATAGCCGCCGAACCGCATCCCGGTCAGCGCATAGACACGGTCACCGACCTTGAAGTCTTCAACGCGACTACCCGTCTCGACGATCTCCCCTGCCAAGACGACACCAAGAATCGGTTGGCGCGGCGCCTTGAAACCGACGATGACTCGCATCGGGAGCTTACCTAGAGCCGGTACATCAAGAGCCCGTAATCGACGGTCGCCGGAATGGACGGCAGAGGTGTGAACTTTGATCAACAACTCATCCGATTTTGGCACAGGCTTGTCGACCTCTCGGAGCTGTAACACGTCAGGTGGCCCATATCCAGTACAAATCACTGCTCTCATCATGTACCTCCTCACAAGACTGAACAAAACAATGAGCAGTCACGACAAAGGATTTTTGCACGTTTTATTCTACTATTGTCACATCTTCAACTTGTGAAACGTCAGCGTATAAAAAAATTGAAATACACTTATCTGTGACGTAGCTCTACTATATATTGTGTCATTTACTGATATTTTATATGAAATCTTACTATTTTTTGATAGGGTAAAGAAGAATGAACGAAGGAGGTATTTCTACTATGAAACAATACCATGATTTATGCACCCATATCCTTGAGCACGGTGTCGTCAAAGAGGACCGGACCGGGACCGGGACGACGAGCGTGTTCGGCTACCAGATGCGGTTCAATCTTCAGGACGGATTCCCCCTGGTCACGACGAAAAAACTACATACCCGCTCGATCATCCATGAACTGCTCTGGTTCATCACTGGCGATACGAACGTCAAGTATCTTCAAGATAACGGTGTCCGCATTTGGAACGAGTGGGCCGACGAGGACGGTAATCTCGGTCCTGTCTACGGGGCGCAGTGGCGCTCGTTTCCGAAACCAGACGGCACGACTGTCGACCAGCTCGCGCAAGTAATCGAGCAAATCAAAACGAACCCTGACTCGCGCCGACTCATCGTCTCGGCCTGGAATCCAGGGCAACTTGAAGACATGGCGTTGCCGCCGTGCCATCTCATGTTCCAGTTTTACGTCGCGGACGGAAAATTGTCGTGCCAGCTCTATCAACGAAGCGCTGACACGTTCCTCGGTGTCCCGTTCAATATCGCGTCTTACGCTTTGCTCACGCATATGGTCGCCCATGTGACCGGGCTTGAAGTCGGAGACTTCGTCCATACGCTCGGCGACGCCCACATTTACCATAATCACCTCGAACAAGTGAAGCTGCAATTGACGCGTGAGACACGACCGCTCCCGACATTGAACATTTTGCGTGACGTATCATCCATCGAGGACTTCCGGTTTGAAGACTTCGAGATCGTCGGCTATGACCCTCATCCACACATTAAAGGAGAAGTGAGCGTATGATTATCCACGTCGTCGCCATCGGGAGCAATCGGGAAATCGGGAAAGATAACGCCTTGTTGTGGCGCCTGCCCGATGACTTGAAACAGTTCAAAGCTGTCACGACGGGTCAAACGGTCGTCATGGGACGAAAGACGTTTGAATCGATCGGTCGGCCGCTGCCGAACCGACGCAATATCGTCGTCACGTCGGACCGTACCTTCTCGGCTGAAGGTGTCGATGTGTGGCACGACCTCGAGTCGCTTAAAGACGAGACGACAGACCTTTATATCATCGGTGGCGCGACGCTCTATGAGCAGACGCTTTCGATAACGGACCGGTTCTTCGTCACCGAGGTCGATGGCACGTTCGAGGCGGACACGTTTTATCCGTCCCTTCCGTACGGTCTTATCGTGACGAACGAACAGTTTCATCCGGCCGACGAACGGCATGCCTATAGCTTCACATTCCGTCAATATGACAAAAGGGACATCGACTGAGTCGACGTCCCTTTTTTAATCGGGTAATTTTTCGAGCCATTGCTCGATTTTTTCAGTGATGGTATCCTGATGGTCCTGCTCGGCCAAGTCGTCATACAGCGCCCCGAGCTCGATCGCGGTTCGTTTCGATACAGCCAAGATGTGGCTGTACTTGCCTCGTTGCTCTTTGACGGCTGACAAGGTCCCTCTCGTCTCGTTCGTGCCCGAGTCATCGAGAATAAACATTTCCATATGATCGTTACAGGCGTAACGGTCGTATGGGCGATAGATGACCTCGTAGCGACGATGCTGCTTCGGTAAGCGCTCAGCGAGCAAAGCGTACTTCTCAGGACTCATCGTCACGTAAGCGAGCCGTTTCTCCTCGCGGACGGCTGACGAGTAGCGGATGATTCGATTGCGTCCATCGCGCTTCGCCTTGTAGAGCGCCTCATCGGCATAAGCACACCACTCGCCAAGCGTCATACCGGTCTGACAGACCCGTGTATAGCCGATCGATACGGTGACGTGATGTTCATATGTAAATGTCATCTCCTCGATGCGCCTACGGACCCGTTCAAGCACCGCATCGACGACGTGACGCTCGGACACGTTGAGGATGATGAGAAATTCTTCCCCGCCATAACGAATCAATTCGTCACTCGAGCGGATGGCGAGACGGACTTCCTCGGCGACGCGATGCAACACCTCGTCCCCGTAGGCATGACCGAACGTATCGTTCAACTGTTTGAAATGATCGATGTCGAGCAGGGCGAGCGTGAAGCTCTCACCGGAACGCTCAAGTCGGGACATGAAACGGCTAAACGTCGCTTTCAAATATTTTCGGTTGAACGCGCCTGTCAATTCATCGACGAGGAGCGCGTTCGAGACGAGACGAGCCTTCTCGATATGATGTCCGAGACGAACGAGCCGTTCTTCCATCGGTACCCATTCCTCCCAATAGTCATCGAAGCCGTAAGAATAAGCGGCGAGGCGATAATGTTCATTCGTGCCGATCACGATGAGCGGGACATACAGCTTCTTCATCTTGCTGACGAACGATTGAATCGACCGCTCCGGGAAGCGGGCCCACAACTCGACGTCCATGATGATGGCTTTCGGGACATCTTCATAGTCATATTCGACGGCCTCTTCTAACGTCTGCAAGAAGACAGGACGCGCCCCGAGCTTTTCGACGCGCGGTTTATACCGGCTATACGTAGAAAAACTGTTAGCTAAAACAAGGACGAGATCTTCGTCTTCCTGCTCGATGCCTAAGACGGTATGGATATAACGTTTCACTGGGGCAATCAAAGCCATCGCCTCCGCTTGCGTCAAGACCGGTGGCAATTCACGAACATCAGACTCGACACGACTGAAAATCTCAAGCAAGTGCATCAAGCGGCGACGCTTCACTTCTTGCTTCATCCAATCTAATAAAAACTCGATCTCTGATGTTTGAATCTGTCTCGCGCTCGTGATTTGCGTCAAAATAGTATGTATACGATCTGTGAGTTGCTGCTGCTTCATTCCCGACCCCCCCAGTTTCGTTCTCCCCGATATGTTCTTCTGTCTATGATTATGCGACTTTATCCACGAAAATACAACTATTTACTTATTTTCCGCCCATTGTTTGACAATAAGATAGTGCTTATGACCCATTACATCATGAAAAAGAGCGGTCATCGACCGCTCTTTTCTTATTTTCCAACTTTTAGGTTAGGAGATGTCATCTCTTCTGGACGAATCCATTCGTCAAACTGCTCTTCTGTCAATAGTCCTGTCTCTAGCGCCGCTTCTTTTAAAGACGTCCCATTCTTATGTGCTAGTTTTGCGATTTTAGCCGCATTCTCGTAGCCGATATGCGGGTTGAGCGCTGTCACGAGCATGAGCGAACGATCGACGTTGTGCGCGATGACGTCTAAGTCTGGTTCGATGCCGACGGCGCAATGCACGTCGAACGAATGAAGACTGTCCGTCAACAGGCGGCACGTCTGGAGGAAGTTGTACATGATGACCGGTTTGAACACGTTCAACTCGAAGTTTCCTTGGCTCGCCCCGAATCCAATCGTCGCATCATTGCCGAGCACTTGGGCCGCGACCATCGTCAACGCCTCACTCTGAGTCGGGTTGACTTTACCAGGCATGATCGAGCTGCCCGGTTCGTTCTCCGGAATCAAGATCTCACCGATACCGGCACGCGGGCCAGAAGCGAGCCAACGGACGTCGTTGGCAATCTTCATCGCATCCATGGCGAGCGCTTTCAAGGCACCGTGTGTGAACACGAGCTGATCGTGGCTCGTGAGCGCATGGAACTTGTTGACGGCCGTGATAAAACGTTTTCCGGTCTCTTGCGAGATCTTCTCGGCCACGACTTCTCCGAACCGTGGATGAGCATTGATCCCCGTCCCGACTGCCGTCCCGCCGAGGGCGAGCTCTGTCAACGGTTCGAGCGTACGCTCAATCATCTGTTTCGACAGCTCGAGCATCCGGACCCAACCACTGATCTCTTGACCGAGCGTGACTGGCGTCGCGTCTTGCAAGTGCGTCCGACCGATCTTGACGATGTCCATGAATGACTCGGCCTTCTTCGCGAGCGTCGCGTGGAGCGCCTCGATTGACGGCAACACATGGTCCTCAACAGCGAGGATGGCGGCGATGTGCATCGCCGTCGGATATGTGTCGTTCGAGCTCTGCGACTTGTTGACGTCGTCGTTCGGATGAATCGTGAGCGTTTGACCACGCTCTTTCAACTTATCATTCGCCAAATGGGCGATGACTTCGTTGACGTTCATGTTCGACTGTGTCCCTGAACCCGTTTGCCAGACGACGAGTGGAAACTCGGCGTCATGTTTCCCGGCGACGATCTCATCGGCGACTTCGGCGATGACGTCGGCTTTCGCTTGCTCCAACACACCGAGCTCGGCGTTGGCGAGTGCGGCACCTTTTTTCAAAATCGCGAAGGCATGCACGACCTCGAGCGGCATCTTTTCCGTGCCGATTTTAAAGTTCTCTAGACTGCGCTGTGTTTGGGCTCCCCATTTGGCTGAAGCCGGAACGTTGATTTCCCCCATCGTGTCCCGTTCGATCCGATATTCCATGAAAATTCCCCCTCTTTTTTTGACTACGCTTTCATTTTAGCGAAACTTTTGCAAAAAAGAAATCATTCCCCTGCAATTGACAAAAAGTCGGGCCAAAGCCCGACTCTCATCCGATCAACAATACCTGTTTCGCCACGTCATGGGCCCGGTTCTCTGCCCGCGGGATCCATTTGATGAACTTGTTTGGCAATTCGTCATACAGCGTCAGCGCCTTGACGAACAAAGGACGCACCGCTTGGTCTTTTAAGAACCGCTGCTCGAGCGCCCGCACGACCGTCTCGGCGTCCGAATAGAACATGAACGTCGATTCGTCCGTGAGCGTATGCGCTTTTTCGAGGGCGAACGCGAGCGCGGCGAGTTCGGCCTGAACGCTCGTCAGCCCGACACGTTTGGCGATGTACGTGGATACGGTGCCGTCCGTTGTCTTAATCCAGACACCAAGACCGTTCTCACCCGCCTCTTGGTTCGTCGCCGCATCAAAATAAATGTGAACCAAAGCGATACGCCTCCCAATCCGTTTCGATCGGTGCATGGATATCGATGAGCGAGAGACGTTTCGACAAGAGCGCCACTTCTTCTTGCCCGTCGAGCTTCTTCGCAAACTTCCGATGCGCCTCTTGGAGTGCTTCTTGTCTCAAGATGTCATACAGCGCTTCAACCGTGTCGTATGACTGGACAAGAATCGTCGCCGTCTTTGGTCCGATGCCGCGGACGCCTGGAATATTGTCCGAGGCATCACCTTGGAGCGCTTTCACATCGACGAACTGTCCGGGCCGTATTCCATAAGTCGTCTCGAATATGTCCTGGTTCATCATCATCTCTTCCCCTTTTTTCGGGACGATTTGAAACACGTTCGGGGAAAGCAGCTGATGCAAATCACGGTCTGACGAATACATATACGATTCACCCGGGAACGCGGTCGCGACGGCCCCGATCAAATCGTCGGCCTCATATCCGGCGAGCTCGGACTGAAAAATGCCGCGCTCGCTCAACGCTGCCCGCAACTTGACGTAATCGTGGAACAACGGTTCCGGTAAGCCGGTGCGAGTCGCTTTATAGTCCGAAAACAGGGCGTAACGATGCGTCGTCTCGCGTGGTCCGTCCCAAAAGAAGGCGATATGCGTGAAGTCGTTCGTCCACCCGTCAACTTTACGGAGCAGTCCTTTCAACGTCACATCGGGATCGAGCGCCCGACGACGCTCTGTGGCAAAATAATAACGCGACAGGAGATTAAACCCATCGACCAACATCAATTTCATCATGCATCCACCTCACAAGCTTGTAATCCGCGCGCTAGCGCGTCTCGATCGAGATTCTTCCCGATCCAGACGAAGACGGAACGCGAGTCGTCGCTCGGTTCGTTGGCGAACGTCGCCCCCATCAGTTGATTCGTCGCTTGGACGACGAATTTTGATGTTTCTCCTTCTAAACGGACAATCGCCTTCAAGCGATAGACATCGTCCTCATAGTGCATGAGCACCTCGCGTACGTATTGCGTGACACGTTCCCGACGTAGTGGGACGTCGGTCGTGAGCGTCACGGCCCGTAGTGAAGAGACGGACGTGTGCCCTGCTGTCAGTCGACCGAGGAGTTGCTCGTCGACTCGTGAAAGCTGGAACGTATTTTCCGTCAAGTCATAGTCCCCTACCGTCTGGACCGTCTCGATGACCCGAACGGTCGGATTTAGTGCTTTAATCCGTTCATGCGCTTGTTCGAGCGTGACGTCATCGACGAGGTCGACTTTGTTCATCAGAATCACATCTGCATAGGCGATTTGATGGATTCCTTCTATAAACAATTCGCGGTCCATTTGACTAGCGTCGACGACCGTCAAAATCGCCGTCAGCTTGAACCGTGTCCGTAAGTAATCATCGTAATAAATCGTCTGGATGATCGGTGCCGGATCGGCGACACCAGTTGTCTCGATGACGATGCGGTCAAATGTATCTTTGGACGCAAGCTGATAGAACGTCTTACTCAAATCGCTTTGAATCGAGCAACAGATGCAACCGTTCGATAACTCAATCTGTTCTTGGTCCATCTTGACGATCAACTGTTCGTCGATATTGACTGAGCCAAGCTCGTTGACGATGACGAGCAATCGCTCGTCCGTCGCTTCTAGCAAGCGATTCATATAGGTCGTTTTTCCGGCGCCTAAAAAACCGGTCACCAATTGCACGGGAATCATGTACTGCACCTCACCTTATAAATTTTCGTGGACCCGCGCCCACTTCTCATAACGGGCATCCAACAAGTCGATCAGATGGAGCATCCATCCTTCCGTCGTGACCGGTAACACGCTCGAGCCCCACTCGCGCTTGCCGTGGTGGGACAAAATCATATGCCAAATCCGGTGATGGACGTCGAGCGGAAGTGTGACGCCGGCAGCTTGTTGACTTCTCTCGAACAAAAGTCCGCCGTACGGCATGTGTCCGATCAAGCTTCCCATCGGGTTGATGGAGATCCCGGTCGTCTCACTCGTGCCGCTGACCGAGAACAGTTGCTCGAACCGGTTCGGGGACGACAGCAAGTGACTGTACTCGAACAACTTACCGATATCATGGAACAAAATCCCGAGCGCGAGCTCGTCCCAACGGAGTGGCTCTTTCAACTCGGCGATGGCCTCACAGGCCGCGTAAAGCGACTCGAACGTGCCGCGGAACGCCTGTTCAACTTTTACACCGTTCATCGTATTCCATACGTCTACTTTGTGCAACTGCTCGGCTTCTTTGATGACCCGGAACGCCATCGCCAAATGGTCGTCTTGTTCTTGAAACCGATAACCAAGTCGAAGCATACAGACCGTGTGCTTCAAGAGGCCGCCGACATAGTTATGATGATGATACAGTGCGGCCGGTGCGAGAACGAAATCGTCCCAATAGCGGTCGAGCAGTGACATCGCGATCGCTTGATAGTCTGGGGAGAGCGTCGACAGAATCGCGAACAGCTCGTCGGCGTATTGTTCCATCGTCTCGTCTCCAGGAAGACCTGGCAACAACGATACCGCTTCGTCCCGGGCAATCGGTTTGGCCCGGTCGATCGTAATCGATTTGGCGCCGTCCGGTTTTGGGTAGACGTCGATTTTCCCTTCGAGCTCGATGACGCCTGACTCGTAAATCGGCAACAATTGATCTTCATTGCCGCGCAACCACTGCTTGGCACGGATGAGTCCACTCGAGGTCGTCAAATTGAGCTGTAACCATTTCGCCCCGGATTTGCCTTCTCGAACTTCGACCGTACTGACGAGCGCTTTCGTCTGAACCGGTGTTCCGTCTGTCAGGTCCGATAGCCGTGTCGCCGACTTCTCTACGGTCGGAAGTTGGAACCGTGTTCGGTCGAATCCGCCCCCTGCAATTGGATCAATCTGTTGGTAATAGTTCATGTGCAATGCCCTCCTTCTTCTCTTTGCCCATTGTATCGTGTTTTCCGCTTCGAGGCGAACATACTTTCGTTATAGGGCCAGAAGTTTCCTGAATTATATTGAAAGCGCTTACTAGAATTGTTACGATAAAGGCAGCTAGATAAAGGGGGAACTCACATGATTTCATTGGTAGATACGTATGAACGGTTGATCGCAACAGGGGAAGCGACACGTTACGCCACTACGCATTCGACAATCGCAAGCATTTTACAGGCATCGACTTGCCCGGTCTCGCATCAAGAGCTCGTCACGGCGGTCTCGGGGCATGCCGGTAACCCATATACGCCAGACCAACTCGTCGACTCGGTCATCGAGCATGAAATGAAAGGGGCGATGGCCGTCCTGCTCGTCGCCGGTTATCCGATCCAAACACCGCTCGCCAAAGCCGTCGTCTTATCGGCGTTCGCACGCACGAACCGGATGAACATCGAGAAACTGAAAGAACTCGGTCATGCTGACTTGCTCGTGCGGATTCAATCGGCAGAACGATCTTGGAAGCGGACATATACCCACTTGTATCGGTCGGCACCGACACAGCTCTGTGACCAGCTCGACTCACTGCTCGGCGGTTGCGCCGTCCATCGTGTGATTGAAGCACTCGATCTCGACCCGAACGTCAAAACGGCATAAAAAAGAGCGGTCCCCGGGCCGCTCTTTTTTATGCCTTAAATTATCCTTCTGTCACTTCGACCGCTTCCGGTTCGAACAACGTGACGTTCCGCGCTGGTGAGAACGTTGAAATCGCATGTTTATAGATCAACTGTTGGCGCCCTTCTGATTCGACGATGACCGTGAAGTTGTCAAACGATTTGATGACTCCCCGAATTTGAAATCCGCTGACTAAAAAGACGGTCGTCGGCACCATTTCTTTACGTAATTGATTCAAAAAATGGTCTTGGATGTTATAGCTAGCCTTCATGTTGCATTCCCCCTAGTCTATGTCTCTTTCAAATAATCGGAATTTTCGAAAAAACTCCTCAACTTCATCATAAATATTTTGATACGATAGTTCAAATGATTTTCGTCCCATATCAACCCAAATCCCATCAAATTGATGACGGAACCATGTTAATTGACGCTTCGCGAATTTGCGCGTGTGCTGTTTGAGCGTCTCGGTCATCTGCTCTCGGGTCATCAATCCATCAAGGTACGGAACGACTTCCTTGTAACCGATGGCCCGCATCGCTTGCGTGTCCCGGTAACCAGCCGTGAGTAAGCGCTCGACTTCTTCGATGAGACCTGCTTCGAGCATCAAGTCGACACGATGGTTGATGCGCGAGTAGAGCACGTCCCGGTCCGCATGCAAGACGAACAATTTATAGGCGTAATGCTCCGACGGGAGGCTATCCATCGCCTGGGCGTCGCCTTGGAGCGCGACTTCAAGAGCACGGATGACGCGGCGGACGTTATTTGGATGAATGCTCTCGGCCCGTTTTGGGTCGAGCGACTGCAGGCGGGCGTGCAGCGCTTCAGGACCATTCGTCTCCGCCTCTAACTCGAGCGATTCGCGCAATGCATGATCGACCGGTCGCTCCGTGAACTCATAGTCATATAAGATTGCTCTGATGTAGAGACCGGTCCCGCCGACCAGAATCGGCAATTTCCCGCGCGCGTAGATGTCATCGATCGCCGCCCGGGCCAACGTCTGGAATTTGGCGACGCTCATCGCCTCGTCCGGGTCACAGATATCGATTAAATGATGCGGAACCCCTTCCGCCTCCTCGACCGTCACTTTTGCCGAACCGATATCCATCCCGCGGTACACTTGGACCGAGTCGCCCGATACGATTTCACCGTTGAACGCTTTCGCGAGCTCGATTCCTGTCTTCGTCTTCCCGACAGCGGTCGGTCCGACGAGGACGATGACTGGTGTTTGTTCCATCCTTGTCACTCCTCAAACGAAAGACCGTTCCAAAAAGGAAACGGTCCGTTAAATTCTTCTTTTAATTGTATCATCAAACACGACCGCAAACAGCATCCATCCGCATAATAATAGTCCCATCAATAAAATTAAGCCATCACTCATCCGTGGTCGCCTCCTTTACGTACCTCATTCCCACTTTTCACACTTTAGACACAATTGAATACGTAAAAAAAGACGCTCACGAAGAGCGTCATTCATTGTGTCACTTCAAGAACTCGGCGGCCTCGCCACATCGTGAACCCAATGTAGAGAACCGTCGTGCCGCTCGCTGCCCACCAGATCACGTCATAGAGCGGTGTCATCAAGTTGGCCAGTCCAAACAGCGCCGGGACGATTAGCGTCAACCAAGCGAGCAAGAATGCGACTCGGGCCGTCAACCCATCAATTTGGCGCCCAAGACCCATCCCTACATAGAACAGTCCCCACAGGAACGACCAGAACAACCAGGTTACGGCGCCCATCACATCGCCCATCGTGAACGAGATGGTGGCATAAAAAACGGCTGAAATCGAAACAAATAGCGAGAACCAACCGACGCCACGTCCGTCGAGGTCGAACAAAAATGTCACACCGACGTACAAATAGGTGAAAGCGAACAAATAGATGCTCGCATATCCGAACACTTCCGCCGAACTCGCCCCGATGACGAGCCACGTCGCGATGAACGTCTGCAACAGTCCTGTGAAGAGACTGAATACACCCGCACTCTTGACGTCCACTTTCCCGAATAAGACGAGGCTGTTAATGAACAGTGCCACGCCACCAAATAATAAACTAATATTCCCCACTCTCATTGCTCCTTCGTACAGATGTCTGACGTCTTATTTTATACGTCCACTGTAACGTGAATTCGTTTTCAGTGCAAGTGGGGAAATGGATGTTCACGGAGTCGACAAAGGTCACTCATTCTCGAGCGTTTCAATCGCTTCATCAATCCGGTCCTGTTCGTCCTCCGTAAATGTCGGGAATTTAGGATCGATGTCTTCAAGGACGTCAATCATAATCGTGGAGACGATATATCTGGCGTACCAGTCATCATCTGCCGGGAGCACAAACCAAGGTGCATGTTTCGACGCCGTGTTCGATAACATATCCTCAAAGATATCCTGGTAATCATCCCAATGCTTTCGCTCTTCGACGTCATTGAATGAAAACTCCCAGTTCTTGCTTGGATCTTTCAGTCGTTCAAGCAAGCGGTCACGCTGGACTTCTTTTGACACGTTAAAGAAAAATTTGATGACTTTGAATCCGTTCTCATCTAAATATTGTTCAAAGTCATTGATTTGGCGATAACGGACCTTCCATACCGACTCTTTGTCCTCTTCATCAGGGATGACCTCTTCCCCGAGCAAATCATGGACGCGCGGGGCGATCACTTCTTCATAATGCGACCGGTTCAAGATGCCTACCTGCCCCCGCTCTGGCATGAGGTCATGCATCCGCCACAAGTAATCGTGTTTCTTTTCCGTGTCCGATGGTTTTTGGAACGCGTTCGTCTTCAACCCTTGCGCGTTCAAGTTCGAAAAGATATAACTGATCGCCTCATCTTTGCCGCCGGCATCGAGCGCCTGTAAGACGACAACGATCCCTTTCTTCGATTCGGCGTACAGCTTCCAATGCAACTCTTTCAATCGCTCCACGCTCTTTGGAATCAACTCGTTTTGTAACGTCTCGTCAGATGGGCGATCTTGTATCGTGGTCGGGAAATCGCTGAGACGAATCCCATTTTTATGGTCAATGCGAAAAGTTTGAATATCCATGTGTCCTCCTTGACTCGATTGAATTCTAAGTACAACATCTATTTACCCTATTCTTTCAAAAAAATAGCGACAAAAAAATCCTTTCCGCCGAAGCGAAAAGGACTGAATCAAGTTTAGTTGATGCCGACCGCATCGAACGATTTCGCCGCTGCGACTGCTTGCGTGCTCGTCGCACCGTGCAAGTCTTTGGCCGATTGAACGACGGCTTGACGTAGGCTTGAGAAGTTCGAAGTCGGTGTCAAGTAGACCGTGAGGGCACGGTAGTAGATGTCCCCCATCTCCATGACGCCGATGCCTTGGACCGAGACGCCGTAGTGTGACCCGCCGCTCGCTAAGAGATAAGCCGCTTTGTTGACGATTCCTGAGTTGATGTGGACGCCGCCGTTATCCTGCGTCCCCGTGTAACGGACCGAGTAGTGGTCCGGGTCACCATATGCTGCCGGATTCGACATCGAACGGAGTCCGTCCCCAGCCACGCCAGGCGTGTAGATGTCTTCCCCGACCAACCAGTCGAAGTTCGAGCCGACACTATATTCCGCGACCGTACCGAAGATATCCGATACCGCCTCGTTGATCGCACCCGATTCATTTTGATAGATCAAACCGGCCGTGTATTCTGTAACGGCGTGTGACAATTCGTGAGCGACAACGTCGAGGGCACCAGAGAGGTACGTGAACGTTTGGCCGTCCCCGTCACCGTACACCATCTTGCTGCCATCCCAGAACGCATTGTTGTAGCTACGGCTATAGTGGACCGTCGAGTTGAGGGCCGCACCGTTGTTATCGTAACTGTTGCGTCCATAAGTGTTCTTGAAGAAGTCATACGTCTTCGTCGCGTTGACATGGGCACTGACAGCGGCCCGGTCGTACGTCGTGTTCAAGACGTTGTCAGCGTCGGCCCAGAGCGATCCAGGAAGGCGCGTCCGGTTTCCGGCGTCATACGTATAGATGCCTTTACCGCGCGTCGAGTCTTGGAGATAGTAGTATGAACCGCTCTTCGTCGTCTTGAACGTTTGGCTCTGACCAAGAACGTCGATTCCCGTTCCCGTAAATGTCGTACCCGTGACGCCGTTCGTCGGTTTGGCGTGCGCCAATTGGTTGTATTTGTTCAATACTTTCCCGCTTGCCGCATCGATGAAGTATGTCCAGCGTGACGGCTCATCCGCATCAAGGATCGTCCCGGTCACTTCATACGCATAGACCGCCTCTTCACCATTCGGATAGACGACGAGTTCCGCTGCCGGCTCAAGCTCGTATGCGCCTTTGTGGCCGACAAGCTCTTTATAACGAGCGACCGCTTTTTGTTCGTTCAGTTTGATCGATTTATGTAATCCTTTAAGTTGTTTCGTATCATCAACGACCGTTTTCAATTGGCCATCGTTATCGACGACACCGACGACAATTCCACCGAAGACTGGCACTCCGTCGACCGTCTGTTGTAATTTGACAACTTGTCCGACTTTGTCACGCTTCGATTCGAGCGTTTTGAATTCGCCTTTCGCTTTCGCATACTCTTTGACGATCGTCGTCGGGGCTTCGTTCGATGGTTTCGTCAACGTGCCCGACTTGAGCTCCGCCGCGCCGACGAGTTGTGGCACGAGCAAGACTCCTGCGATGAGTGATGTAGATAAAACTTTTTTCATGTGTGTTTCCCTCCTTATGTGGTGTCTCCTACTTTACATAGTTTCCCACATTTAATGTATCCAACTTTTTAATTATTTTGACAATTCAAATTATTAAGACATTTGGACTAACCCGTCCTCTTCTCTAGTCGTATCAGCCGTAACAAAAAAAGCGTCACCATGGAAGGTGACGCCAGTCATCAATAGACATCTTTTTGTGTGAAATGGTAGAATGCATACGCGAGAGCCGCTAGCGACCAGACGAATATGACGATGAGCGAGAACGGCAACGTCATCCCCTCGATTGGTGGGGCTTGCCCCTCGAGATAGGTATGAAGACCGAAGTTGACGTTGACCAAATATTTCGAGCTGTCCCAATTCGACCCGAGCGACGTGAGGAGCGGTCCTGAAATCAGGACGGCCATCATGATCCCAATCCCTGTCGCCGTGTTTTTGACGATGACCGAGATCATGAGCGCAATCGTCCCGACGGCTGCGACGACAAACCAAGATAGTCCGACCGACATGAGCAAGTATTGCCACATCGGCAGCGTATGAACGAAGTCGGTCGAGAACGTCCCCGTCGACGAGGCCTGGAAGCCGGTCAAAATCGGGGCGGTCCATCCGTCCCAACCGAGCACGATGACGGAGATGGCGTAACTAACGAACGCCGTGATGAAGATGAGAATCGACGTATAAAGCAGCGTCGTCATCCATTTGGCGAGCAAGATTTTGAATCGTCTTACGGGCCGTGACAACAGTGTCTTGATCGTCCCGTCATTGTGTTCACCGCTAACGATATCCGCCATCAAGACGATGATGAAGAGCGGCAGCACGAGCGTCGTCCCTTGCGAGAAGAAGACTCGCATGAACGTCGGAGCCCCGGGATAGTTCGGGTTGATATCATTATCTAAGTAGTATTGATTCTGTTGGACCTGGAACTCCAAGATTTGACGGAACTCGTCCTGAACGTTCGCCGAGGCGAGCCGGTTTTGCGTATCGACAATCTCTTGTTGCAAATCGACGCGCCAATCGATCGTCCCTTGTTCTTCGCGCTGTTTCTCGATTTGACGATAGTTCGCATACGTGAACATCGAAACGAGCACAATCAAGATGATCGAGACGACGAGGAGTCGTCGCTTCTTATGGATTTTTAAGACTTCGTTCCGAATAAGACCAAGTATTGACGGATTAGACAATATGGTCACCCCCGGTCAATGAGATGAATAATTCTTCGAGTGTCTGGACGCGTCGTTCAAGCCCGAATACGTCGACTCCCCGGTCAAGCAAATAGCGGTTCAAGCGGGCCGTCTCTTCAAGATTCATCGAGACGCGAATCGTGCGCTCGTCGACGACGTCGGCGTGCTCAATCGATTCGAAACCGCGCACAATCGGCAAGACTTCAAAACTGTCGGCCACATGAACATCGACAGTCGACGCCAACTCATGAATCAATTCGTCAACCGTCCCGACTTTGACGATTTTTCCGCGCGACATGATGGCGACGCGGTCCGCGAGCAGTTCAATCTCAGCCAAAATGTGGCTCGAGACGAGGACGCTCAGTCCAGTCTCTTCGACGAGACGGCGGATGAAGAGTCGAAGATCGCGAATCCCCATCGGGTCGAGCCCGTTCGTCGGTTCATCAAGAATCAAGACGCGGGGATTGTTCAACATCGCTTGGGCGATACCGAGCCGTTGCCGCATTCCGAGCGAGTAGGTCTTCACTTTATCATCGATCCGCGCCGTCAAGTCGACGAGGTCGATCACTTCTTGAATCCGGGCCTCATCGACACCGGGCAACATCCGGGCAAAGGCGTTCAAGTTCTCACGCCCGCTCATGAATTTATACAGCTCCGGATTCTCGACGATGGCCCCGATTTGGTTCATCGCCTGAACGAATTGTCGTTCGACGCTGAATCCACAAATCGAGACGGTCCCTTTCGTCGGCTTAATCAACCCGACAATCATCCGGATTGTCGTCGTTTTGCCGGCCCCGTTCGGACCTAAAAATCCGAACACCTCACCTGGGAATACATCGAACGAGATGTCATCGATGATTGTTTTCTTACCGATTACTTTTGTCAAATGGTCTATTTTCAATGTTGGTTGCATCATCTCACCTCTCCTACATTCTATCGGACTCAACCGCATCTGTCCTATTCGAACATTCACATAGGGCAGGTTCAAACTTATTTGATATGATAGTCTCATAGAAAGTGAGGGAATCACATGAAAAATGGGAAATGGTATTCGTTTTTAATCGGTTCGGTCTTCTTGACGGGCATCGCCTTATACGGTTTATGGATCGGCTATCAAGATATCGTCAACCCGCCGGAACGCACACTCTCGATTAGTGAAGATTCGAGACCCGAACCGGTCGGTGACGTTTACGTCGCTTTAGGTGACTCCCTGACACGCGGCGTCGGGTCGACGTCAGGTGCTGGCTACGTTCAGCCGGTCGGTGAAGCGCTCGACGAAGACGGCATTCGTACGCAGAACTTGGCCGTCTCTGGTGCCCGGACTGAGGATTTGTTGGCCCAACTCGAACAACCGGAAGTACGGCGAACGATTGAGAACGCCCGCTACATCACACTCACGATTGGCGGCAACGACCTGTTCAATCGCGGCGAGAACGTCGATAACTTTGAATCGGTCGATATCGAACAAGTCGTGACCGATGCCAAGACGAATTTGAATGACATCTTTGAACAAGTTCGCGGATTGAACGATACGGCACAAATCGTTTATATCGCGCTCTATAATCCATTCCAAGAGAACGAAAACGGTGAGGCGTTCAATCAACTGATTCTCGATTGGAACGCCTCGGCGGCCACGTTCGGAAACGCGCAACGCATCGACGTGATCGACCCGTTCGCTTACGTCTCTGACGTCTCGCGTGACCTCGCGACCGACCAGTTCCATCCGAGCGATCGCACGTACGAGAAGTTAGCCGAGGACGTCCTGTTCATCCTCGAATAAGTAAGATGGCCTGATCATCGCGATCAGGCCATTTTTTCATCGTTCATATTTGACGAGCCAGCTCTCCCCGTCGCGCGTCATGGACGTTCCGTACCAACCCGCCTTCAACAAGGCGCCCTGTTGCTCCGTCTCGCCCATCTCGAGCCATGTCGCTTCTCCGGCCGGTCGCCAGTCGCTGTGCAGTTCCTTCATAAAGATGTAGCGCAACTTCCCGCCATACTTCGGTTTAAGGGCACCGATGCGAAGCCCGAGGGCAAACTTGTCTTTCAAGCTCGGGATGTTGAATGGTGCCACGGTCGCACAGACGAGGTCGAATCGGCTACCATGTTCCAGCTCTCTCATCAGAAGCCTGCCGAGATGCTGTTGCAGGCCGTAGCCGCGGTAGTCCGGATGGACGTTCGTCACTTCTTGATAAATGATGCGTTCCAGTCCCTCTGATGGATAACCGATATCATAGCCGAGATGCTCGTCATCGAGCGGTGGGATGAGGAGCGCGCGGAACGCGATCAACCTTCCCTTGTGATATGCCCCGATGAGCGTCCGGTCCGTCAACAACTTGACGAACTCCTCTGTCGACAGGGACTGATACTGGCTCCCTTCCGTCAGTGTATCCATGACATTCTGTTGCACCGCCTCGATTTGTCCCAGGTCGGTCATCGCCAAATAGGTGACCTCGATGTCGAGGCCGTTACAATCACCGCGCCACATGATCGGTCCCTCCGACGACGTACGTCGCGGTCGTCAGACGTAATAAGACAGATTCATCGACGTCGACACCGAGTCCTGGTCGTTCAGACAATCGAATGAACGGAAGGTCGTACGTCAAATTGCCGATGTCTTCTGCGAAACGGAGCGGCCCTGTCAATTCGACCGATTGGACGATTTTGCTCGAGAACGCGACGTGGAAACCTGCACTCGAGGCGACCGACGACTCGACCATCGACCCGATTTGGCACTCAATACCTGACATCTCGGCCATATGGACAAGTTTTTTCGCCGGGTAGATGCCGCCGCACTTCATCAGCTTAATGTTCACTTTGTGGGCGGCCTGCATCATCGTCAGACGACGCATTTCGGTTACACCCCGCACGCCTTCATCAATCATGAGCGGGACCGAGATTTTCCCTTTTACTTCGACCATGCCTTCAAAATCGTCGGCTTTGACCGGCTGTTCGACCCAATCGATATGGAATGGTTCGAGCAACTTCATCGCTTGGAGCGTCTTGGCAGCATTGACCCAACCTTGATTGACATCGACCCGAATCGGAACGTCCGGTCCGACGGCTCGCCGAACCGCCTCGACACGTCGTATGTCCGAGGCGACATCGACGCCGACTTTCATCTTGACGGCTGTATAGCCTTGTTCGATTTGTTCGAGCGCCTCGGCCGCCATCGCTTCCGGATCTCCGATGCTTAACACGTGCGTGACCGGGAAGGCATCGTGATAACAGCCGCCAAGCAACTCATACACAGGCAAGCCAAGTTTTTTCCCAACAACGTCGTGGCAGGCAATATCAAGCGCCGCCTTCGCCGCCGGCACGTCCCGGATGGCTCGGTCCATCACGTCATGGATTCGTTCCATATGCATCGGGTTTTGCCCGATCAAAAGTGGTCCTAGCACATGTTGGATGACGCTAATCGTACTGTCGAGCGACTCACCCGTGACGTGCTCATCAGCGACGGCCTCGCCGTAACCGACATGTCCGCACTCGGTCGTCAGTTTCACGATCACCGACGGCATGTCGTCATAGCGGTGATAACTGACGATGAACGGTACTTTCAGTGGTAGACGTATCGCAAACAGCTCGATTTTCTTTATTCTCATATCCATTCCCCTTTACTTTTTATATATCGTTAGCTATATTGTCGTTAAATAGTCGTTAAATTGCAAGGAGGAGTTTTGATGTCCATCCATATCGCCATCGTCGGGTCGCACGAATTCGTGGCGACCATCCGTACCCTCGGTGCCCCAGAAGGTGTTCGGTTCGCGTATCACCCTTATGAGCATCCCCATGAAGCAGCCGTTATCGCCAAAACGCTCGGCTCGTTCGATGGTGTCTTTTTTTCCGGGTCGTTCCCGTTCACTTATGCGGCCCCCTACCTTCAAAACGTGGCGACCCATCACGTCGTCCAAGACGAGACTGTCCTATTAACGACACTTCTCTATGCGACGCTCACCCACTCAGTCCCTCTTGATCAACTGTCCATCGATTTGGTCGAGCCGGAGCGCTTGACGTCAATCCTCGAGTCGTTCCCGAATCATGCCTCGACTCCTGTCGTTATGAAAATCGAACCGAGTATCGCTTTCGAAGACGTGATTACTTTTCACACGGAGCACCGGGCCAAGCAGGCGAAACTGGCCGTGACGAGCATCGAACAAGTTCATCGTCAACTCGTCCGTGATGGGTATCATAGTCTATTGATGATCGAGCCGCGGACCACGGTCGAGCGCCATCTCGATATGTTAATTCAACGAATTCGACGCCAGTTCGCGGACGACGCCCAGTTCGCCATCATTCGTTTCGAGACCGACGACAAGGCATTACTCGAACATTTGAAAGTGGTCCGCTACCTTGGCGGACACATCGAATCGACCGACGATGGTCGTATCACGCTACTTACGACACGAGGCGAGACGAACAACGCCCTCGATACAAGTACGCTCAGCCCAACAGGTGATTATCGAATCGGAATCGGCTATGGCACGCAATATCAACAAGCATACGAACATGCTGAGATCGCACTATCGGCCGCGAGCAAGGAGCGCATTCGAATCGTCGACGATTCAAAACGCTTGTCCTTTCCGAACCGTGAGGACCGCATCCCCTATCGAGTGACCGAAGTAGCGGTCTTTGACGTCATCAAGCAAGCCGGGATCAGTCCGGTCAACATCGGTAAAATTATGCAGTTCTCAAAACACCATCTCGAATTCACGGCAAAAGAGTTGACCGACCATCTCGCCGTCTCAAGACGGACGACGGAGCGACTCATCAAAAAATTACATGACGCGCAACTGATCGAAGTGATTGGTGAAGAGATGAGTTACAACCAAGGACGACCTCGTGCCGTCTATAAATTCAATTTCCCGACCTGAATAGGCCGGGAAATTTTTCATTGTGCTGCTTGTTTTTCGAGTGGCGGTTCCACACTCTGCACAGCAATCCGTGCAATCGTGAAGCCTGTGAACGCATAGATAATCGAGATGACCGGAACGATGAAGTTCAAGATCGCGTATGGCGCATATTCGAACGCCCCGACGCCGAGCGTCCCGAGAATGAACACACCGCACGTGTTCCATGGGATGAAGACCGACGTCAGTGTCCCGCCGTCCTCGAGTGCCCGGGATAAGTTTTTCGAGTGAAGCCCCATTTTCTCATAAGCACCTGCAAACATACGAGATGGAACGACGATCGAGATGTATTGTTCGGAACACGTGGCGTTCGTTGCTACCCCGGCGAGAATCGTCGACGCAATCATCGAACCGGCCGTCTTCGCCAGTTTGACGATTTGATTCATGATCGATTGCAGCATCCCCGAGTATTCTAAAATCCCTCCGAACGTCATCGCGACGATCGTCATCGAGACGGTGTACATCATCGCGTCGAGACCGCCCCGACTGAACAAGTTGTCGACGAGTTCATTACCGGTGTCGATCACATACCCGCTCTGCAACGCCCCGACGCTGTCGGCGAGCGAACCGCCTTGGACGATGACTTGGGCGAGAAAGCCGAGCGCAATCCCGACGACGAGTGCCGGAATGGCCGGTACTTTCCTCGCGACGAGGACGATGACAGCAAGTGGAATCAATAGGAGCCACGGCGAGATGACGAAGCTGTCCTGTAAAATACCGAGTGTTTGGACAATTTCTGAAGAGTCCGTCGTCGTCTCACTGAACCGTCTGCCAAGCCACCAATAGGCGCCGAGCGCGATGACGAGCCCTGGAATCGTCGTGTAGAGCATATGCCGAATATGTTCGAACAAGTTCGTGTGCGTCAAACCCGCCGCGAGGTTCGTCGTATCCGACAACGGGGACATCTTATCCCCGAAGTATGCCCCTGAGATGACAGCTCCGGCGACCATCGGTGCTGGTATCCCCATACTCAGTCCGATGCCCATCCCGGCGACGCCGATTGTTCCCATCGTCGACCATGAGCTGCCAATCGAGAGCGCGACGACCGAGCAGATGATACAAATCGTCACCAAGAAATAGGCCGGTGAAATAATCGTCAATCCGTAATAAATCATCGTAGCGACGACGCCTCCCCCGATCCAGGCACCAATCGTTAAACCGACCAAGATGATGATGACGACGGCCGGTAGTGCGAGCCGAATCCCTTTGTACATCATCTCCTCGATCTCTTTCCACTTGTACCCGTGTCGCCATGCGACGAGCGACGCGACCGCTGTCCCGACGATGAGTGGGATGTGCGGCCCTTGTTCCAATTTGACGATGGCTACGAGCATGACCCCGATCATGACAAGTAGCGGCAATACCGCCCAGCGAAGCTTCATGTCTACCTTATTCCCCTGTTGTTCCATGTGTCTTCCTCCCCGATAGCGAAAAATTCAGAATTGTCGTTATATTGTCGCTAATAAGTAGATGATAACGCTTACATTTAAAGTTGGCAATAAAAAAATGAACGAGCTCGTCCGGCCCGTCCATCTAGTCAATCGCTTCAATTATCGTTTGCGGCCCGGCGCAACGTATCGGCGAGTAAGGCGGCCGCTTCTGGTAAGACGTCCCGATCGAACGACATATGAGGATGATGGAGCCCCGGTGTCAAGTTCGCGCCGATTCCGATCATCGTCGCATCGAGTCCCGGCTGTTCGACCGTATAGAAATGAAAGTCGTCACTACCTGATGTAATGATCCGGTCGACGAGCGCGCTTTCCCCGAAGCGGTCGACAATCGCTTCGGCCGCATGTCGGCTCGAGCGTTCGCCAATCTCCGCACCCGGTGTGAAGTCTTGCCAGTCCCAGTGGATGGTGACATCATGAAGGACGGCGATTTGCTGTAACAGCGTCTCGACGCGGTCACGTAACGCGAGCAGCTCCTTGTTCTGTTGAGCCCGGACGTCGAGTGAGAACGTCGCGTTCCCTGGGATGATATTCAAATTATCGCTACCGGCTTGGACGCCCGTCAACTTGATCGAATGGGGCTCGAACGGCGACAAGTAGATGCTTTTGAGCATCTGTTGAATCGTAAAGATGACATCTAACGCGTTTTGACCTTGATGCGGTCGCGCACCATGGGCATCGTCCCCGATAACGCTTCCTCTTAGAAAGAATGCGGCTCCGTGTTGAATCGCAGCCGCATATTGTCCGCGTTGCAATTCCTCGAGCGGTCGCAAGTGGATGCCATACAGCTGACTCACTCCTTCGAGTGCTCCTTTTTGAATCATCGCGAGCGAGCCGTTCCCTTGTTCTTCCGCCGGTTGGAAAATGAAGCGAATCCGCTTCGATAGCATCTCATGTCTCAACAGGTCGAGCGCGCCGAGCACCATGCTGATGTTGGCGTCGTGCCCGCATGAGTGATTGGCTTGAAACGTCCCGTCGACTTGTTGCCATAAGGCATCGATATCGGCCCGGACAGCGATGACGTCATCACCTTGTCCAATCTCTGCGATGACCCCGGTCACGTCCGCAAACGTCTCGTGACGGACTTGCCATGACGTCAAGATGTCGGCAATCGTCTTCGTCGTCTCAACCTCTTTCCAGCTCACTTCCGGATGAGCATGAAAATGCTCAAACCAGTTCAATACGTTCGTCGTCATGATCAATTCCCCCATATGTACTTATATTTTTTTGACCCCTTTGATTAAGAGCCACTGCAGCGGCAATCGGGCCCACGTGACCCATTTTGGGAGCGGTATTTTGCCTAGTTTCGACGGTTTGAGCGCCATGTTGATATTGGCCGGGAACACCGCGATTAAGAAAGCGGGTAATGTCCCTTTCACGAAGCGCGTCCCTTTGTTCATGAGCAACAACACACCATAGACGACCTCGATGACCCCGCTTGCCTGGACCATGAATCGTTTGAACGGCCATGATTTCGGAATAATCGACATGAACGCCCGTTCCTGAATGAAGTGCATGATGCCGGCCCCTAGAAATAAAATCCCGTATAGTTTACGAATCAACTGAACCCCTCCTTTTTTCTAAGCATAACAAAAAAGATGGGCTGCGTGCCCATCTTTACAGTGCGTCTCCATTTGCGTTTTGAATCTCGACATCGACCGTTTCGGTCTTACCGTCACGAACGTATTCGATTGTGACGGTCCCGTCCGTGTCTCGAATCAGTTCACTCCGGAGGTCGATGAACGATGAGACAGCCTGGTCGTTGATTTTCACGATGACATCGCGTGCCTCAAGTCCTGCCCGTGCAGCCGAACTGTTCGCTTGCACTTCAACGATGATTGTGCCCGACGTCACCGACTCCGGCAAATTGATTTGCTCGGTCAAGTACCCCGGTGGGAACTCCGACACGTCCCGAAGCGAGACGCCGAGCGATGGATGATTCACTTCGCCCGTCTGTTCGATTTGATTGATGAGCGGCAAAGCGATATCGACCGGGATGGAGAAGCCGACCCCTTCGACCGAGTCGGTCGCGATTTTCATCGAGTTGATCCCAATCAATTGTCCTGATTCGTTGATTAACGCGCCACCGGAGTTACCAGGGTTGATGGCCGCGTCCGTCTGAATGACTTCGGCGTTGAAGTCGGCTTGTCCGTTCTCATCCGTATCGACCGGGACGAGACGTGACGTCGACGAGACGACGCCGCGTGTGACCGAGTTCTCAAACTGGCCGAGCGGGTTCCCGATGGCGACGACGGTTTGCCCCGGTTTCAACTCGCTCGACTTCCCAATCGAGATGACGGACGAGACTTTGTCCGCATCGACTTCGAGCACGGCCAAGTCATACGTGGCGTCGCTACCCATCAATTTGGCGTCTGCTGTCGATCCGTCATTGAATGTCACGGTCAAACGGTCAGCACCGTTGACGACGTGATGGTTCGTGACGATGTAAGCCGAGTCGCCGTCTTTTTTATAGATGACACCCGAGCCGACCCCGGCTTCGACAGCCTCACTTGAAAAACCGTTTGACGCGAAATTGTTCACCGTCACGACAGCAGGCTGTGCGGTCGCGACCGCATCGGTGACCGAGCTGTCCGTTGTCGTAGACGTCGTCTGGACCGGCGACCCTTCCGACGTCACGTTCGTATCAGACACATTTGTCGGCACTTGATCGATGAACGGAAAAGCGATGGCGCCAGTCAAGACGGCACCAATCACGCCACCGACAAACCCAGGGAACATCCGGCCGACGAACGATGGTCGGGCCGGTTGCTCTGCGCGCGACGGTTCTTGTCGTTGTTCTGACGAGCCGAGCTCGGTATCGAGCCAATCCTCGCGGTGATTTTGTTCATTTGATTCTGTTGGACGATCATTGCGTTCCATGTGTAATCATCTCCTATATGATGTTTCCTCTTTGTTCTACCCTTAGTATAAGAGGCATAGTCATCGTTTTGCGGAAATGAAGCATCGATTACAAGATTCTTCACAATTTGCGTCAATTGGGTCAGACGATGACGTTACGGAGCGTCCCGAGTCCCGTGATGCTCACTTCGACCGTGTCTCCTGATTGGAGATAGACGGGCGGCTTCATGCCGTGGCCGACCCCGGCCGGTGTGCCGGTCGCGATGATGTCTCCTGCTTCAAGTGTCATGCCCTTTGACAAAGTCCGAATTAACTCTTCGATCGGGCGAATCATATCCGCCGTCGACCCATCTTGACGTGTCTCGCCATTGACAACCGTTTGAATCGTCAGTGGGAACGAGAGCTCATCCGGTGTGACGATATACGGCCCCATCGGACAGAACGTATCGAACGATTTGCCGCGGAAAAACTGGACGTGTTGTTTTTGCACATCCCTGGCCGTGATGTCGTTCAGAATCGTGTAACCAAAAATATGGGCATCGACGTCGTCAATATCCCGCCCTGATTTCCCGATGATGACGGCGAGTTCGCCTTCATAGTCGAGCTGGTCGGTCAATTCGGGGTGACGTTCGACGACAGCCTCTGGGCCGACGACCGAGGTCGGCGCTTTCGTGAAGATGACGAGCTTACCGGCCCCCGCCGTATCCATCTCTTTCACATGCTCTTCGTAATTTTTCCCGATACAGATGACATTTTTGAGCGGACGATACGGTGCGACGAACGTGACGTCTTGAAGCGCCAGCCTTAGCGCGACATCTAGATCGACATCCGGTTCAAACTCACGCGCGATGACTTCTAACAACGAAGTCGTATGTAATTGGTCACTGACGTCATAGACGAACTCTCCTGCCACGACACCGACCCTTTGCTCTCCTTCAACTTGAAAACTACACCATTTCATCAAAATTCCCCCTTTTTTGCTAGTATACAAAAAATCGGGACACGACGGCCCCGATTACGCTTTGTTTAAGAAAATAATCCGCTGGTTGCTCGATCCCCGAAACCGGAGCGACCGGTCCATGAGCGGCTGTTCGAAACGCCCATCGACGAGCACATCGGCACGGTCGAGCACGCTTGTGACGAATTCGTCGTGCATGGCTTGCAACTGTTCGAGCGTATAGCCCGTATACACCCAAACGTTTTTCTGAAGGACCTTACATCCGTCGACGAGCCGGGCCAATTCTTCCGGTTGCAGAAATGGTTCCCCGCCTGAAATCGTCACCCCGTCCCAGCCTGATTGTTCGATTTGAGCGAGTAAGTCCGCGACCGAGACGTCTTCTCCTCCACGTGGATTCCAAGATTCTGGATTATGACACCCAGGGCAACGGTGCGGGCAGCCCGCCGTAAAGATGACCGTGCGAATGCCTGGACCGTCGACGACCGATTCTTCAAGTACGGATAGGACGCGCATGATGCTTCACCCTCGCTCGTTCTTCTTCTCGTTTTGCCGAATTCCACCGGTCCATCGTCCCGACCAAGTAGCCGGTAATGCGACGGATCCGTTCAATTCGTTCATGTTCGCCACATGTCGGGCACGCTTCGTCGATAATCCCTTCAAGGCCGCAGTTGCCACAACGGTCGACCGGATGGTTGATCGACCCGTAGCCAACGTTCTCGGTCCGCATGAGCCGGACGATCGCTTCGACCGCTTCCGCATTATGGGCGAGCGATCCGTCGACTTCGACATACGTGATATGACCCGCATCACAGAGCGCGTGGTAAGGCGCTTCGAGACGGACTTTATCGCGAATCGAGACCGATTGATACACGGGCACATGAAACGAGTTCGTATAAAAGGCGCGGTCGGTCACACCTTCGATCATCCCAAACGATTGCTGATCTCTCGTCACAAATTTACCCGACAATCCTTCGGCCGGGGTCGCCAAGAGAGAAAAGTTCAAATCGTATCGTTCCGATGCCTGCTTCATTCGATCACGTAAATGAGTGACGATATCGAGCCCAAGCCGTTCCGCCTCTCGTGACTCGGCATGCGTGCCACCTGTGAGCACACGAAGCGCTTCGGCGAGACCGATAAATCCAACCGAGAGCGTCCCTTGCTTCAGTACCTCGCGAAGATCGTCTTCTGGACCGAGTCTCTCTCCCCCCCGCCAGACGTGTTGGGCATAGAGAAACCGAAATTCGTCGGCGTGCCGCTTCGCTTGATAGTCGAATCGTTCGAGCAATTGATCGATGGCGACGTCGACGTAAGCGTCGAGCGTCTTATAAAAAGTATGGATATCCGAGGAGACGAGTGCCATTTTGACCAAGTTCAACGTCGAAAATGATAAGTTGCCTCGTCCAATCGACGTCTCGGCACCATGCCGATTCCCCATCACCCGTGTCCGACAACCCATGTAGGCGACTTCCGAGCCGTGCGTCCCGTCGTAGTATTGAAGGTTGAACGGAGCATCGACGAACGAGAAGTTCGGGAATAACCGCTTGCCCGTCACACGACAGGCGAGACGGAACAAGTCGACGTTCGGATCGTCCTCATGGAAGTTGACCCCTTCTTTCACTTTAAAGATTTGAATCGGGAAAATCGGCGTCTCCCCGTTACCGAGCCCTCGCTCGGTCGCACGCAGCAACTCTCGAATGAATACGCGTCCCCACCGGCTCGTGTCGGTGCCGTAATTGATGGAAACGAACGGTACTTGTCCGCCACCACGTGAGTGCATCGAGTTGGCGTTGTGGATAAACGCCTCACACGCTTGATACGTCGCCGCGATTGTTTCAGACTCGGCAGTTTCAAAGAGTTGCTCGGTCGTCCATTCGACTGGTAGCTTTTTGAGCCGCTCGAGCTGACGTTCATACGTCTTTTCGACATACGGTGCGAGGTCGACATCAAACATCGGGAAAGCTTGACCGCCATGCTGCATGTTTTGGTTCGCTTGAAGAATAATCGAAGCGAGCGCCATCGCCGAGCGGATATCCTGGGGCGGTCGAATCGTCCCGTGCCCGGTATGAAATCCGTTCGTGAGTAGCTCACCGAGTGGGATTTGACAACACGTCGTCGATCCTGTCACGTAGTAGTCGGCGTCATGGATATACAAAAAATTATCCTCGACGGCTTGACGTGACCGTTCTGATAATAGATATGTCGTCGACAATTGTTTTGATACTTCTGAGGATAATCGTGCCAATTTTCCAAGTGGTGATTTCCCGTCGACGTTGGCGTTCTCTTGTACGAGGTCCTGATCTGGGAGAACACAGACATCTTCATAAAGCTGGAGCATATTCACTCCGCATCACCTCACTATATATTGATTGCAAGCGAGTTAATTACTCACTTAAGTTCCATATATAGATTATGTCATGTTTTGCTATTGAGATGTGAAGTCGAAATTGTGATCAATGCTTGTGATAAAAACGCAAAAACAGTCGAGCCACTGACGTGGACTCGACTGCTCGTTGTCGTGAGCTACCTTATACTTCTTTGGCAGGTTTCACAATTTTCAATTCGACTTCTTCCGTTGCTTCCGATTCTTGGGCTTCACGCAAGCCTTTCGCGTTTAACCACGTATAGATCGCACCCATGAACAACGCGCCACCGATGATATTCCCGAACGTGGCTGGGATCAAGTTGTGGATCGCGCCGGCAAAGCTGATCGCCTCAGGATGCGGGACGACGAGCGTGAGGGCGAACAAGACGAAGTTGGCGATGACGTGATCAAATCCTGAGGCGAAGAAAACGGCGACGAGGAAGATCATCGAGAAGATTTGGGCGAACTCGTTTTTCATTTGCTTCGGCAAGAAGATGGCAAGACAGACCATCCAGTTGCAGAAGATCGCGCGGAAGAAAATTTCGACCGTCGTGTGGTGCATCTTGCTTTCGACGACCGAGAACAGCCAGTTGTCCATTCCAAGTTCTTGGATGACACCGGTAGGAGCGAGCAGCAAGGCGAACAAAACGCCACCGAGCGCATTCCCGACAAAGCAGAGCAACCAGACGAGCATCGTGTCGCTGAGCGTCGTGTACCCCCGCATCGTCGAGGTTGTGAAGTACATTGTATTCCCGGTGAACAGTTCGGCTCCGCCATAGATGATCATGACGAGGGCGATCCCGAATGAGAATCCTCCGATGAGCGTTGTGAACGGAGAATCGATCAAATACATTCCGTTGACGACTTTCAGTGTGAAAATTGAAGCGAATCCGATAAAGATCCCCGCGAGCATTGCTCGTAAAAAGTACTCCATTGGCCGATAATGAATCATTTGCGAAGATGCCTGTGCTTTCTTCCGCAACGATTCGAGTGCATGGATTTCCATTGATGCCATGTCACAAACCCTTCTTTCTGTTTGAATGAAACCATTATAATAAGAACGAACATGTGAAATCATTAACAATATAAGCCCGAAACGAATAAATTGCAATCGCCCCTTCCACATGTTGACACATTTTTCACATCGTAATCGTTTACATTTGTCGGATTTGTGACTAGAAAAAAACGACCCTTCGCAAAGGGCCGTTCGAAATGATTATTCTTTGTTTTCAGAAGCCTCTTCCGACTCTTCCGTTGAAGTTTCTGACGCCTCTTCAGTCGCTTCAACTTCGCCTTCTGTCGCTGTATCAGCTTCAAGGTCTTCGACCGCCACCGGTTCATTCACCGATGCGATTTGAAGATCACCCTCAGATACGATTTCGTAATCTTTGTTCTCTGGAATATCAGCGACAGTGAGCGAGTCACCGATGCCGAGTTCAGAAACATCAAGCTCGATACGCTCCGGAATGTTGGCTGGTGTTGCCGAGACCGTTACTTTATAGAGCGTCTGTGCCAGGTAGCCGCCTTCTTTGACGCCTTTCGCGTCGCCGACAAGTGTGACGTCCGCTTCGACTTCTGTCGCTTCGTCCATCTTCACTGCCATAAATTCGACGTGCTTGTATTCGTTCGTAAATGGGTCGACTTCTGTCCCGTGAACGAGTGTGTTCACTTTCTTACCATCGATATTGAGTTCGATCAAAGCGTTGTCGCCGTGTTCACGAAGAATCTTACGAAGTGCCATCTCTTCGAATGCGACCGGTGTGCTTTCAACTTTGTAGCCGTAAACGACACCTAACACTTTTCCTTCTTTACGCAAGTTAGCGCGGACCGAACGTGGTCGTAATTCTCGTTTCGTTACTTTAAGCGTGTCTGCCATAATCTTTTCCCCCTACTGGTTTATCGATCATGTCTACATCTTGAGGGTGAGGCAGTGAAAAAGCCACCTCTCAACCTCGATGCGTTGAGTGACATGTGTATATTGTTCCCATAGCCACCTATCCATAAACGTAACAGGAGGTTAAGAAAAGATTACAGGCGTGTCACATAACGCGTTTAAATAGCTTCTCGAGCTCGTACGTGCTCCACTTCACTAAAATCGGACGTCCGTGCGGACACGTGTACGGAGACGTCGTCTGATTCAAATCGTGAAGCAATTGCCGCATCATCTCGTGGTTCAACGGATGGTTCGCTTTAATCGACCGTTTGCATGCCATCAAAATCGACGCATCTTCCCGATATTTAGCGATGTCAATGGAGCGATCCCGGATCGCCATCTCTATCAAATCACGGACCGTTCCTTCTAAATCGTGTTGCGGGTACCACGTCGGAATCTCTCTAACGAGGAACGTGTTGCCGCCGAACGGCTCCAATTCTAGACCTGCTTCTTTTAAAAGCGGAGTGACTTCTTCAATCGCGAGCGCCTCTTCTTGCGTGAACTCGAGCGTGAGCGGAAGCAGCAACAACTGGTATTCCTTGTCAGGATTCCCGAGCTGCTCGTAAAACAACTCATATTTGATTCGTTCCTGGGCCGCGTGTTGGTCAATGACGTACATCCCGTCCTCGGCACCACAGACGATATAACTCGCATGCAATTGACCGATGACGTCGAGCGGCGGCAACCGCTCTCCTTTCGTCTCGATTGTTTCCGATTCGACCGTCGACTCTATCGGCTCAGGCGCTTCATTGACGAGCGGGGTCGGCGACCATCGACTCGGTGACGTGACAGGCTCACGTGGAATTGGATAGTTCCACGTCGGCGCTTCATCCGTGACCGGCGCCCGTTCAACCGTGAAATCAAGTCGCTCTTGTTCGGTCCGATTGACCGGTCGCTCTTTCGGTTTGACCGACGGGATTAAACGCTGTTCCCGGAGTGTCAGTTGGACCGTCTCGCGAATCAATTGACAGAGCTCTTTCTCTTTTGAAAGCCGAACTTCTCGTTTCGTCGGATGGACGTTGACATCGATCAGCATCGGGTCCATGTTCACTTCGAGGACAGCGATCGGATAACGACCAATCGGTAGCAGCGTGTGGTAGCCTTCGAGCACACTTTGGGTCAAAGCGAAGTTTTTAATGCTTCGCCCGTTCAAAATGAGTGTCACGTACTGCTTGTTCGAACGCGTCACTTCCGGACGGACGAGATGGGCGCTCAAACTATAGTCGTTCGTCTTACTCGACGCCGTGACAATTTGGGCCGCGACTTGTCGGCCATAGATGGCGAGCATGACTTGTTTGATGTCTCCGTTCCCGCTCGTCCTAAGTAGTTCCTTGTCTTCATGGAACGCCGTGAGGCGCACTTCCGGGTGGGACAAGGCAATCCGGTTCAACGTGTCGGTGATGCTCGCCAGTTCCGTCGCGGACGTTTTCAAATACTTCAATCGGGCTGGTGTATTATAGAACAATTGACTGACGGCTATCTCCGTCCCGACGTTCGCCGCGGCCGGTGTTTGCGCCGTGACAACGCCGCCTTGAAGCGTCATCTCGAACCCGTCTTCCTCGGCCCGGCGTGACTTCAGCGTCACATGGCTAACCGAAGCAATCGAGGCGAGCGCCTCCCCACGAAAGCCGAGCGTGCGAATCCGGAACAAGTCGTGCTCGTCCCGAATCTTACTCGTCGCATGACGTAAAAAGGCGCGCGGGGCGTCCTCTTCATAAAACCCGTGCCCGTTATCGCGGACTTTAATGAGACGGATGCCCGCTTCCTCCAAATCGACTTCGATTTTGGTGGCGCCGGCGTCAATCGCGTTCTCGACGAGCTCTTTCACGACCGAGGCCGGTCGCTCGACGACTTCGCCAGCCGCGATTCGGTTGGCCAGTTGTTCCGGTAACTCTTGAATGATTCCCATCGACTCACCCCTTCTTCGCGGATTGTTGGAGCGCATAGAGCGCTTGCATCGCCTCGATCGGGTTCATCGCCAACAAATCGAGTTCGAGCAATTGTCGTTTAATCTCGTCTTCCGCCTCAAAGAGCGATAGTTGGGCCACGGGTTCTGCCGTTCCCGGATTTTCAACAGCTGCCCGTTCCGGTTTCGAGTCCGTCTCAAGTTGAGACAAGATGGTCCGCGCCCGTTCAATCAAATCACGGGGCAATTCAGCGAGCTCGGCGACATGAATCCCGTACGACTTATCGGCCCGCCCCGGATGTACTTCATGTAGAAACACGACACGCCCGTCTCGCTCGATGGCGCGGACGTGCACGTTCTCAAGAGCAGGGATCGTGTCTTCGAGCACGGTCAGCTCGTGATAGTGGGTCGAGAACAACGTCTTCGCTCCAATTGTCGAAGCGATGTATTCGACGATAGCCTGGGCGAGCGCCATGCCGTCATACGTCGACGTCCCCCGACCGATCTCATCGAGCAAGATGAGGCTGTGTTCGGTCGCCTCTGTCACCGCTTGGCGTGTCTCCGTCATCTCGACCATGAACGTCGACTGGCCGCTCACCAAGTCATCGGCCGCACCGATGCGGGTAAAGATTCGATCAAACAATGGAATCTCAGCCGCTTCAGCCGGCACGAACGACCCGATTTGATGCAAGATGGCGATCAAGGCGAATTGACGCATATACGTCGATTTACCGGACATGTTCGGTCCGGTGATTAAGAGCATGCGCCGCGTGTCGTCGAGCGTCAAATCGTTGGCGACGTATTCACCGCGTGGTAGCACCGTCTCGATGACCGGATGGCGGCCACGATCGATTTGGACGTTCGTCGACGTCGTCGGCCGGACATAGTCACGTTTTTCGGCGACGATGGCGAGCGCGAGCAAGACGTCAAGCTCACTGAGCGAGCGCGCCAGTTGTTGGAGCGGTTTCGTCTCTTGCTTGACTTGGTCACGCAAGGCGACGAATAAATCATACTCGAGCGTACAACTCTTCTCTTCAGCCCCGAGAATGAGCGCTTCTTTCTCTTTTAACTCGGGTGTGACGTAACGCTCGGCGTTCGTCAGCGTCTGTTTCCGTTCGTAACGTCCCTCTTCGAGCAGGCGGGCGTTCGCTTTCGTCACTTCTAAGTAATAGCCGAAGACACGATTATAGCCGATTTTCAGCGACTTGATGCCGGTCGCGAGCCGCTCTTGTTGCTCGAGATTGGCAATCCATGTCTTTCCGTTCGCTTTCGCCTCGAGCAGTTCGTCGAGTTCGGCCGAATAGCCGGCACGAATCATCCCACCTTCTTTAATCGAGATCGGTGGCGCCTCGACAAGCGCTGCCTGGAGCATGTTGGCCAAGTCGTCGAATGTGTCGAGCGTATCATCGATTTGACGAAGCCGTGAGGCCGTGACGCCTTCGAGCAAGGCCCGCACCGCCGGGATGCGCTCGAGTGTGTTCCGGAGTTGGACGAGGTCACGGGCGTTGGCCGTCCCGTAACCGACTTTGGCGACGAGCCGTTCGATATCGTAGACGTGACGTAACTGTTCACGCAACTGGTCACGAAGCATGAAGTCATCGACCAAGTTCTCGACCGCATCTTGTCGGTCCCGAATCGCCTGCTCGGTATAGAGCGGCTGTTCGAGCCAACGTTTCAGCAACCGTCCCCCCATCGCCGTCGTCGTCTCATCAAGCAAGGCGAGAAGCGACCCTTTCCGTTCACCGGACCGGGCTGACCGAAACAATTCCAAGTTCCGGGCCGTGTTGGCATCGAGTTGCATATGGGCCTCGACTTCATAGGCGACGGCCGGTTGGAGATGATCGAGGGCGCGTTTTTGCGTGCGCGTCAAATAAGCGAACAGCAATTCAAACGCGCTCACTTGCGCCTCGTCTTTCGCTCCGCTCGACAACGGGCTCGCTAGCCGCTCTGTCTGCACCGACAACGGGATGCCTAGCGGAGCGAGTTGTTTTCTTAATTCGTCGTCGGCAACAATAATCTCACTCGGCGCTAGCCCTTCCACTTCTCGGGCCACAGCTTCTTGCGATGACAACGTCGTTAACCATGACTCACCTGTCGTCACATCGCCGCGGGCAATCCCGAAACGGCCTGCTACGTTCACGACCGATAGTAAATACCGGTTCTCTTTTTCACCGAGTGCAGCCATGTATGTACCCGGCGTGATGACTTGGATGACTTCACGTTTGACGAGCCCTTTCGTCGCTTTCGGATCTTCCATCTGTTCACAGATGGCCACGTTGAATCCTTTTTCGATCAGTTGTTCAATGTAGATAGCGGCCGAGTGATGTGGTACGCCACACATTGGAATCGGGTGCTCAGCGTTCTTCCCGTTTTTCGCGGTCAATGTCAACTCAAGTTCTTTGGCAACGATTTGGGCATCTTCAAAGAACAGCTCGTAAAAGTCACCGAGCCGGTAGAAGAGAAAGGCGTCTGGATAATCGGCCTTGATTGAAAAGTATTGTTTCATCATCGGGGTTTGATGTATCGTTTCCATTCGTGTTCACCTCTAGAAATTAGAACAGCTGACCAAAGGCCAGCTGTCTGTTTGTTAGTATCCGCAGCCGCCGCGTGATTTCTCCGCTGCCATACCGCTTCCTGTTTTACCGGCGAGAACGTCACCGTCCGTCGACTCGATAATGCGATCTGTCACCGAGTTGGCGAGTGTGACCGTCACGTATTGAAGCAAATCGTTCACTTCGACTTGCGTCTCCTGAAACGCCTGGACAACCGGGATCGAATCGAGTTCGTCCATCGCCTTGTCGATTTTCAGCTCGACTTTGGCGAGTGCTTCCGTCTTCCCGTAGTGCTTGCAGTTGACGGCTTCTTTTTGTAAGTATTTGATACGTTTAATCAACGTTTGAACGCGTTCACTTTCGTTCACTTTCGTTTCCGCTTCTTTGAAGCGGGCCACTTCCGGCGTGCTCGCCAATAAGTCGGCTAATTCTCTCGCTTTTTGAATCACAGTTTGATCAGTCACCATCGTAAACCCCTTTGCTCTCTATGATTGAACGCACGTCTTGACGCACGCAAGTATTCCTCATCATTCTACCACGAACTTATGGCAAACGGTACCGCATCGATTCACTTCGAGACGGTCGCCGTCCGAACCATATCGACGTGAGGAATCCCGTCCTCTAAGTACTCCTCGCTCGTTCGTGTGAACCCGAAGCTCGCATAGAACGGCTCCACGTATGTCTGTGCTTGCAAGTACAAATCGCGATCCCCAAAGTCAGCCACGGCTTCTTGCATCAAACGCCGCGAATGGCCTTGTCCCCGATGCGTCGATTTCGTGACGACACGGCCGATGGCAACCGGCGACTCCTCCTCGAGGACACGTAGCGCCGCGATCGGACGACCATCAGCCTCAATCCAGTAATGGACCGCCGCCACGTCTTTCCCATCGACTTCTTGATATGGGCAATCTTGTTCCACGACAAAGATTTCGGTCCGGAGCGCCAATAACTCATAGAGTTCTTTCGTCGTCAATTCGTCAAACCGTTTTTTATGCATCTCCACTTGTCTCCCCTCATAACTTCGAACCGAGCGCTCGAGCGACATGAAGCCCGCTCGTCATCGCCCCGATTGTGCCTGCCCCCGGAAATACTGTATCCCCGCAGACATACAGGTTCGGCAAGGTTGTCCGGTAGCTCGCTGCATGGAACAAAGCTTGTTGCGGTGTTTGGGCATAACCACCGACCGCGCCGTGCGGACGTTTCGTATATTTCACCCACGCCCCTGGTCCCCCGGGCAACATGACAGACGATTCGCCGTTCCAGTCCGGGAACGCTCGACTCACAACCGAGACGAGACGCTCGGTCCAATCTGTCTCTAGTTTCTCATACGTCACCTTGTCTTTCCAAGCCTGCCACTCTGTCAAATCGATATGGGTCGAGACGGTGACGGTCCGTTCCGGCCGCTCGGTCCGGAGCGAATCATCTGCGGCTGACATCGAGATGAAGGCGTGTCCTGACGGTAAGTCATCGCTATACACTTGTTGGAACAGCGGACGGTTCATGCATATCGCTTCAGGTAACGTGACGTACAGACTGAACGTTCCCCATTGCGAGCGCTTTAAGTGACGCCCGTACTGCTTGCTGAATTGACGTGACGTATCTCCGCTCAGCAGTTGAGCGGTCGCCTCGAGTGGGATGGCGGAGACGACGACATCGACGAGGTCGAGCCGGCCCCGCCGATCGGTCAAGAGCCAACCGTCCGCCACGCGCTCGAGTTTGACGATTTGTCGTCCGAGAAGGGTTTGTCCGCCGTCTTTTTGAATCGAGCGCTCCAAGGCGTGAGCGAGCGTGTACAAGCCGCCATCGACGTAAAATGCCCCTTCGTGGTAAATCGATAACGCGACGGCCGCGAGCAAGTGACTCGCCTCGCGAGCTCCGGTCTGAAGACTATCGAGCAAAATCCCGTCGATGACCCGTTCGAACGCCGTCCCGTCCAATCGATGCCGTTTTAACGTTGTACCGAGCGACCGGTATAACTTCCGAAACGCACGTAGTTGCGTCGGTCGAAAACCACGTATCGCAACCGATGCGTCATGAATCGTTCGAAACGGCAACGCCGGTAGCGTCTCAAACAAAGGACGAATCGTCTCAAAATCGGTCCATACTTCATTCAAGAAGGCACGAATCCGCGGAGCGAGTTCGGGAAACGTCGATTCAAGTTCAAGTAAAAAACGAGTCGGGTCTTGATAATAGCGGACCGTTTTCCCGTCCACATGAATCTGCATCACTTCCTTTAACGCCCGAACGTCGATCGACTCACCCAAGTACGTCAACACTCGTTCATGTAGTCCGCCCGGTTCAAATCCCATCCCGAGCGTCGCCCCGGCCGGAAACCGGTAGTCACCGCGCTCGAACTTACCGGCGCAACCACCCCACTCCCGCGATGATTCAAACACCGTCACGTCATGACCAATCCGACTTGCCAACGCCCCGGTCGTCAACCCGGCAATCCCACCGCCGATAATCCCGATTCTCATTCCTCATCCCCTCCTGACTTCATCATACATGGGTTCCTTGTATCCGAGATGTTTCGACGTGTTTCGGCAACATATTTCAAGCTTTAGGCAGGGTTCTGCCAGAAGATGGCGAAAAAATCGATAAAGGACAGGTGAAACTATATGCGAAGTCGGGTCATCATTTATCTGCTCATCCCTATCTTAATTTTTATCGGCATTCTCATCACCCCGCCATCGGAAGAATCACAAAAAGTCGCCACGATGACGGCTGTGAATATTCAAGAGATGATTCCGTATGAACGCGAGTACACGGCACAAAAAGTGTTACTCAAGGAAGTGAACGATGGCCGCGAGGCAATTATCGAGGAATGGCGGCTCGAACGCGGCGCCCGGACGACATATAGTTACATCCTCCGGCTCCAAGGGTTCGAGACGGTGATTCAAGTCGATGCCGGCGCGGCCAATACGCGTTCGGACGGCTATTATGCCATGCAGGCGCACAGTCCCGTGTTCGAAGCGGACGAACCGCTATCGACCGGTTATCCGATTGTGCTCTTCGCCACCGAGCAACGGCTCGTACTGAACCAGATGGAAGTACGCGTCCTATACGAAGAGGACGGTGTCATTGAAAAATGGCGTATCCTTGAATCCACAGACTCCTAACAAAGGCGGAATCGATATGAATCTCACGTTTCAACGAGCAACCGAATCACAACTGACCGAAATTTATAGTCTTGCAGGCGTCAACCGCGAAGAAGCAACCAATCACGTCTCGGCTGATAGCCGGGAAAAGATGATTGAAGCGTACGAACACTCTGCGAAATTTGGTGCCTATTTCCTCTGTCTCGTCGATGGTGGGACGCTCGTCGGCTGGACGCAAATCGATAAAGCATTCGACTATTTGACGGGTGCAGAGGTCGGTTGGGTGAACGACCTGTATATCAAGCCCGCGTTTCGCGGTCACGGCTATGCCAAACTATTGATGCGAGAAGCACTCGATACGTTCAAACAGATGGGCCATACTGATGTGCGCCTGAACGTGTATGCTCACAATCAAACGGCGATGCAACTATATGAACAACTCGGTTTCACCGACGTCAGTAAATTTATGAAGATTGACATTTGAAAGGTGGTATTCGATGCAAAAAATACTTCTCATCGGCTCAGGCGGTTCGGGCAAATCGACGCTCGCCCGCGTGTTGGGAACCCAACTCGGCATCGACGTCCATCACTTAGACGCCTTACTATGGAAACCAAATTGGTCACCCGCCACACGGCAAGAACAAATTAAAACGCAGTCCGCATTGATTGGACGCGATTCATGGATTATCGACGGCAATTACGGGGGCACGCTCGACTTGCGCCTTCATGCTGCCGACACGATTGTTTTTCTCGACTTGCCGAGGATTATTTGTACGTATCGCGTCTTGAAGCGCATGCTTTCCTATCGTGGCAAGACACGTCCGGACATGGGCCCAGGTTGTGAGGAACGGTTTGACCCGAAGTTCTTGAAATGGGTGTGGGATTATCCGAAATCGCAACGCCCGATTGTGATCAACCGATTGCAAGCCCTTCCTGATAACAAACAAGTGATCATATTGCATTCACGGACAGAGGTTCGTGACTTTATAACGCGCGTCGGTACGGAGCAACACCTATGATTCCTAAACTTGAACCAATCGTAGCAGCGAAGACGTTCGTCACAACGCGTTTCTCCCACTGTCGGGCCGCACTGCTCGCCGGGAGCGTCGTCCGTGGTGAGGCGACCGCAACGTCGGATTTAGATATCATCATCTTCGACGACACCCTCGGCTCGTCTTATCGAGAGTCGTTCATCGAGTCCGGATGGCCCATCGAACTGTTCGCCCATAACTTGACGTCGTATCGGACGTTCTTCGAGCAGGATTGCCGACGTGCCATTCCGTCGTTGCCGAGAATGGTCGCCGAAGGCATCATCTTGAAGGACACAAATATCGTCGAAGACATCAAGCGTGAAGCGAGAGCCTTGCTCGACAGCGGACCCGAGGCTTGGTCGGACGAGACGATCGAGATGAAGCGATACTTCCTGACCGATGCACTCGAGGATTTGATTGGATGCACCACTCGGGCAGAAGGGTTATTCATCGCGGGCACTCTCGCCACGTTGGTCTGCGAGTTCATCCTGCGCACGAATCGACAATGGACGGGATCTTCCAAATGGACGTACCGCGCTCTCGACCGCTACGATGCGCAAGCAGCCCGAGAACTCGTCACTGCCCTTGAGGCGTATTATCAAACGAACGAACCCGACGCGCTCATCCGTTACGTCGATGAGACGCTCTCCCCGTTCGGCGGCCGGGTGTTCGCCGGATACAGCCGGGGGAAATCAAACGAAACGTGAGGAGTCTCTATGTTCTTTCTACAAATGTCCGGTTTCCCTGGGTCCGGCAAATCGACGCTGTCTCGGGAAATCGCTCGTCGACTGGATGCGATCATCGTCGATCACGATGTCACGAAGACGGCACTGCTTGAATCGACTTCACAACACCGCTTATGCATACGCTTACAATCGATACGAATCGCCCCCTCGAGACGTATTTACCCGAAGCCATCGCCTATCTGCAAGCGATTGATTGACCACCTGATGCATCCTGTGACTTTTTCCTGGATGTATTTTTTTAATCATTTTTGTATTTTTATGCTTTACAATTAATAATCATACATATACACTTAGTCTCATATCTTGAAGGAGGAATTCATACATGAAAAAGTGGGTCATTACAGGGGGATTAGTGGCAAGTGCATTACTAGCAGGATGTAGCCAAGAGACGACGGGCGAAGAGAAAAAAACACTCGTCATGGGGACGAGCGCCGATTACTTCCCGTATGAGTTTGTCGATACGGCGAACGGGGATGAGATTGTCGGATTTGATATCGAGATCGCCGAAACCGTCACGGAACGCCTCGGCTACGAACTCAAAATTGAAGACATGGACTTCGGCAGCCTGCTCGGGGCACTAAACGCCGGACGTGTCGACTTCGTTATGGCCGGTATGACGCCGACCGAAGAGCGGAAAGAAAATGCCGCCTTCTCGGATATCTACTTGTCGGCGACGAACTTAGTCATGACGAAAGATGAGTCACTCGAGTCGATTGAGGCGCTCGCCGGCAAGAAAATCGGCGTCCAAACCGCTTCGATTCAAGAGAACATCGCCAAAGACCAAGCTCCGGAGGCAGAGCTCGTCTCATTGAACAAGATTCCAGAGATCGTCCAAGAGTTGAATACGGGTCGGATCGACGCGATGGTCATCGAGGACACGGTCGCCCAAAAATACTTGGACCAAGATGCCGGACTGTACACGTTCGCCTTGAAAGAAGATGGCGAGAAAGGTTCAGCAGCCGCCTTTAAATTGGAGGACGACCTTCGCGATCAGTTCAACGAGGAGTTGAACAAGATGATTGACTCAGGTGAAATCGACAAACTCGCCAAAAAATGGTTCTCGATGGAGCCGACGGAATGAGACCAGTCTCGCTGCCGATTTATCCAGTCACCTATCCAGACGGGTACCGTTTGAATCAAAACGAGAGTCAGTTCCCGGTGCCGTCCCGCCTCTATGACCAGCTCGCGACGATTTCGTTCCAAGACTTGCATGAGTATCCGGTCCAACCGATTGACGAGTTGTTCACCCGTTATGCGGCCTACGCCGGTGTCGAGCCGAATCAATTGCTCGTCGGTTGCGGCAGTGACGAGATGATTCACGTCGTCACCCAGGCGCTGTTGGCACCGGAAGACGTCGTCTTGTCACCGAGCCCGGATTTCGCACTCTATCCGATCTTCACGACAATCGCGCACGGCCGGCACGTGCAAGCCGATGACCTGTCGTATGACGCACTCGTCCAGGCGATCACGCAACACACACCGAAGCTGTTGCTGTTGTCGAACCCGAACAATCCGACCGGTAAATTGTGGAGCGTCGCTGAATTGGCCGAACTCGCGGGACTCGTGCCGTACTTGATCGTCGACGAAGCCTATATCGACTTCACACCGACGTCGAGCATGGTGGCCCATCTTGATTCATTTGCGAATGTGATTGTACTGCGGACGTTATCGAAGGCGTTTGGCCTGGCCAACGTCCGCCTCGGTTTCATGGTCACGACGACCGAACTCGCCGCTTATTTCCGTCAGTTCGTCCCGCCGTTCAACATTAGCGGTGTCAGCGCGAAAATCGCCAACATCTTTTTACAAGATGCGACGTATCTCGATGAGGCCATCGCATGGCACGCCGACATGCGCGGACAGTGGACCGACTTGTTCGCCACCATCGGACACGTCCATCCCGCCGAGGCGAACTTCATTTACGTCACGCTCGATGAGCCGGAGGCCGTTTGGGCCCACCTCGTCGCGCATGGCGTTCACACATCGAAACAACCGAACGGGATTCGCATCACGCTCGGCAATGAATCTGCTCTCGAAGCAACACGTCAGGCACTAGTCACCTTCGCGTCACAACCGACAGCATAAGCAAACGACCCGACATCACGTCGGGTCGTTTCGTCATGGTATGAACTTGAGCACTTTTGCTGGATTCCCCCCGACGACGGCACGGGCTGGCACGTCTTTCGTCACAACGGCGCCAGAGGCGATGACGGCATCGTCCCCGACTGTCACCCCTGGGTTTAGAATGGCACCGCCGCCGATCCATACCCGATGTCCGACCGTGACCGGTTTCCCGTATTCAAGACCCGAGATTCGTTCGATCGGGTCGAGCGGATGCGTCGCTGTATACACGTGCACACCCGGACCGAGCATGCAATCGTCACCGAATGTGATCGGACAGATGTCGAGGAATACGCAATCAAAGTTAGCGAAGAACCGTTCTCCGAGATGAATGTTATAACCGTAGTCGCATTTGAACGTAGGCTCCAAATAAAACGAACTTCCGGTCGAGCCGAACAGCTCCGCTAACACTGCTTTTCGGTCGTCGAGTTCATCAATTCCGGATCGATTAAATCGTTCCGTCAAACGCCGTGCCTGACGCCGGTCGGCGACGAGTTCCTCGTCTCCGGCCAAGTAAAGCTCGCCCCGAATCATCTTTTCTTTTTCAGTCATCTGCATCTCCCCCTATTCTGTCATCATTATAGAGGAATTTCTAGCGAAATGGGGAATAGGAACATGACGAACTAGAGGAGGAATAGACAGATGAAACGAATTCTTGACTGTAGAGCCAGTGATTTCTTGACGTTCAACCGCTCGGATTTGATTGGATCGATTCGCAAAGCCGAAGGTCGGACGGTACTCGCCGAAGTCATCCCGACCGTACAACCACTCTATCCGGAAGTGACGAACGCCGAACTCGCGCGGGCGTTCGGTGCCGACATGATTCTTTTGAACATGCTCGACGTGTTCCACCCGTACATAAAAGGTCTCGAAAGCCACGCCTTGTTCGGAAACATGCCGGGCGAGACGATGTCTGACAATCCCATCATGGAATTGAAGCGGCTCGTCGGTCTCCCGCTCGGGGTCAACCTCGAACCGGTCGATTTCTCTGAGAAATCGGAGGATATGTATGATGTGAAACAAGGACGGCTCGCGACACGGGAAGCGTTCGCCAGAGCGTCAGAGCTCGGTATCGACTTCATCTGCCTGACCGGAAACCCGAACACCGGGGTGACGAACGAGGCGATCGAGCAAGCCATCATCAACGCGCGCCAAGAGTTCGCGGGCGTCATCATCGCCGGGAAGATGCATCAAGCCGGCGTCGGCCGTGTACTTGATCAAGAGGCGTACGTCCGTTTTGCTGAAGCCGGGGCCGATATTATCTTGATTCCAGCGCCCGGCACCGTTCCTGGCGTCCGTGAAGATGAATTCTATGAAGTCACGCGCGAGATTCAAGCGTTGGATAAACTCGTCGTCGCCGCCATCGGCACATCACAGGAAGGGTCCGATGAAGCGACGATTCGTGACATCGCCTTGTCCTCGAAGCGCGGTGGGACGGACATCTTCCATATCGGCGATGCTGGGCTGTCCGGAATCGCCACACCGGAGAATATCCAGGCGTTATCGATTGCGATTCGGGGACGGCGCCATACGTACATCCGTATGGCCGCCTCGGTCAACCGCTAATCAAAAGGAACGAAGCCGATTG
>NZ_JACSLK010000008.1:0-115916 GCF_018618075.1 Exiguobacterium sp. s5
GCGGCCACACCCGTTCCCATGCCGAACACGGAAGTTAAGCGCTTCAGCGCCGAAAGTAGTTGGGGGTCTCCCCCTGTGAGGATAGGACGTTGCCAGGCCAACGCGAAGGACGATCAAGCAGATGCTTGGTCGTTCTTTTTTTTATGAAAGTGTTGACAAACGGGATATATAATGCTAATATAATAATTGTCTAGTGGCGATAGCGAAGTGGTCACACCCGTTCCCATGCCGAACACGGAAGTTAAGTACTTCAGCGCCGAAAGTAGTTGGGGGTCTCCCCCTGTGAGGATAGGACGTTGCTAGGCCAACGCGAAGGACGATCAAGCAGATGCTTGGTCGTCCTTTTTTGTCGTTTCCTTTGAAACTTTTCATCTAATCTTCTCGTATGAAGAGACAGAAGAGGGGGAGTCAAGTATGCAAATCCGTGAAGCGACAGTCTCAGACTACAAGGCGTTCACTGAGGTTTCACGAGCGAGTTTTAAACAAGAGGCAGATCGTCTCCGATTACCATATCGGGACTTAAATATTGAACCACCGGGTTATGATGACCAGGCGATGAGCTTGTATTTGATTGAACAATTGATGTGTTATGTCATCGAACATGAAGGACAAGTCGTCGGGGGAGCCGTCGTGACGTTGACAGGGAAAGATTACGGACGGATTGACCGCATCTTTATTCATCCATACAGACAAGGTAAAGGGATTGGAAAACAGGCACTACAGTCAATCGAGAGGCTTCATCCGACTGTACGAATTTGGGAGTTGGAGACATCAGCAGCCCAACCCCACAATGTGGCATTTTATCGGGCAGTCGGTTACCAATCCGTCTTCGAATCAAGCGAAGAGGTCTGTTTCGTCAAACGAGTAAAGCAACCCGTAGATGAAGCAATCACATTGCGATATGAAGAGCGCTCGATCAAAGGTGCCAAGCGTATGGAATAGATGCGAGTCAAATCGCCATCACGAATAGTAACGTCTCAGAACTACGGGCCAGCAATTGTAATTTCACGAGGAGCCAATTCCGCAATATTAACTTCAGAGAAACCGAGTTCGACGACTTGAATCTTTCCGGCTCACAATATCGATTCGTCACCATGTACGAGTCAGGACGGCCGACGACGTTCTTCCATACAAACCTGACGAACACGATTATGAAAAACTGTCGGCTTGATGGGGTCCAGATCGAGGGTTCATCGATTGACGGCTTAACGATTGATGGGGTACACGTCAAAGACCTGTTAGAACATTATCGAAAAGAAACTGGAGGAATGAAACGTTATGAGTGATCTCTACCAAACCCAACACGACTTACAACAACAGATGGCAGAACGGGACCGACTCGCCCGGAAATTAAAAACACTCGACAAGCAAATTGCCGAACATGAAGCTGTGCGAAAGCAACTTCTCAATTCGTTTACGAAAGAACAACGCGATGTCTATGACTTAGATTCATTCTCGCTCGTCAACGCATGGCGTAAACTCAGGGGAACATTCAACGAACAAAAAACGATTGAATTAGAAGAGGCGGCCCGGGCCGAATTGAAGTTACGAGAACACGAGGCAATGGTCGATGAGTTAGGGCTTGAACGTCGTGATTTATATGAAACCTTTGAGACGTATAACGGGATTGACGCAGAGTGGGAAGCGTTCGTAAAAGAGAAAGAAGCTCACTTGAAGCAGGATCCTGAAGTTAAGGAAACACTATATCGGCTCACGAAGCAGCAAGTGGAAACGAATGAGGTGCTCATTGAGTATAAAGAAGCCATTAGTGCTGGACATACAGCGCGGACTGCCATTTCAAGAACACTGAAACATCTCGACAGTGCAAAAGGCTGGTCGACGTATGATACGTTCTTTGGAGGGGGTTTGATTGCGACAGCGATGAAACATGATGCCATCGATGCCTCGGAGCGGAAGATGCATGAACTTCAAGCCGCACTTGAGCGATTCTCGCGGGAGTTGGCTGATGTGAAAGGCGTCGTCAGCGGATTACAGATTGAACGCGGATCACTGATCCAGTTCGCTGACTATTTCCTCGACGATATTTTCTCGGAATGGACGATGCATGGACGAATCAACGATTCACTGGATAAAGTGAACGGGCTCGATCGAGAAATCGCTAAACTGATCGAGAAAATGACAAGAGAAGTCGAACGTTTGGAGCGACAACTCAAAGAAATAGAAGCGAAACGAAAACAGCTCATCCTTACGCGGTGAGCTGTTTGGTCATTCTGGTCGTTTCAACCAATGGCGTAACCCTTTCCCGGCATGGGGACCTGCCGTGTAACGCGGGATGACATGCAAGTGCGCGTGGGGCACGGTCTGGTTTGAAGCAATTCCGACGTTCCAACCAAGCGTATAGCCGTCAGGGCTATACGTCTCTTCGAGGAACACCTTCGCTTCGTGGAGCAGTCTGTATGTATCATGCCATTCGAAGGCGTGAGATCGAACGTCGTCGCTCGGTGTTGTTTCGGTACGATGATGCCTGAACCGACGAGCACGTCCTGTTCACGATCATGCATTAAAAAGTAGCAGGTCTCGTTCTCGGCAACGATTCGTTGTGATGGATCAAGCTGTGGATGACAAAATGGACAAGTGGACATCGGGATTGGTACACTTCCTTTCTATATGAAGTGTACCAAAAGGGGGATTCAAATGAATGATTTGATCGATTATATCGTCGACGAAGTCGGGCAAGAAAGACATACGGTCATCGGGATTTCGGGACACGGAGGTGCCGGCAAGACGACGTTCGCTGATGCTTTACGCGCGCGTCTTGGGGACGTGAACTATATCAATACCGACCCTTACATCACGGATTCGATGTTACGGAAGAGTGCTATAATCGACTATACGGTCGACGGTCAAACGCATCACTACAAGATGACGGCCTGTCATCCTTCCGCGCATCACTTGCTGTCACTCGAGCGTGATGTCCGGATGGTACGAGAAGGCATCGGCTTTTATACGATCGACGTCCCGTATCTCGAACGGACTTGGATCGATCCAGCAAAACGAGTCACCATCATCGAAGGGATGAGTGTCGCCTTCCTCGAACCTCACTATTTCGATGTATCGGTCTATTTGTATACGGATAGCGAGACTGAGTTCGCCCGTCGTTCTGTTCGGGACATCCAAGAGCGTGGGATGGACCTGGGCTACTTGAAAACCTCGCACGACGAGCGTCGGTTTCAATACGAACTGTTCATGCATCCGCATCGTGAGAAGTTCCAGACGGTCGTCTCGACAAGCGATAATGTTTGGACGATTGAGCGGAGCCCACAAAAAAACCGCTCATCATGAGCGGTGGCTGCGTAACGTTTCTTGGATCCCGATCCCGAGCCGATCTTGTTCGCGCTCGAGTTGGTCCCACGTGAGCGAGCGATGGCGCAACGTGACGTCGTTCGCAATCGACTCAAGTGTGCGTTGCTTCTCGATGTTGTCGAGCCAGTAATAGACGTCGACCCCATCCTCATCGATGCGCCAGAACGATTTGACGACTTCGAACTCGTCGGCCCAGTCGCCGACCGGCTTAAACCCATACTTCTCGACGAATGGATACGGCCGTTCTTCTCCGAGCGGGTCGATGACGTTGCGGACGAACATGAGCTCGAGGCCTGCATGTTCGGTCGCCTCTAACAAGCGTTTCAAAGCGGGGAGCGGTTCGACTTCGACATTCTCGACAACATCGAACCAAACCCGTTTGCCGTCCGTGTCCCAGACGGTCGCTTCCACACTATACGGAGCGCCCGCTGTCGACGGGGCATACATCGTTAAATCAAACGTGAACGGGATATGCTCTTCAGCACCTGGTTCGAGGACGACCGATAGAGGGATTGGGACTTCTTGAAGATCGGCCTCGCGGTTGAACTCATTTCCTTCGAGCGTGATGTCTTTGAAAGTCGTCAAAAAGTTAAGCGTCAACTCCTGCAGTCGCACGACATGTGAAGTGGTGTTCGACACGCGTAACGTTCCATGGACGGTTTCGTTCGGGAGAAACGGTACGGTGTGAAAATAGACGGATGCATCCAGTTCGGAAAAGAACCATTTTTTAAAGCGATTACCCCATTTCGACATGACGGTCGCGCCCCTTTTCTCTAGTAAGTTACACTCCTTATCATGTTCCCGATTCCAATTCTCAAAAAACATTTAGAAAAAGGTTGCATTTTATAACTACTTCACTTATTATAGAGGATGTCGAAACAATTCAAACCATCGCGGGGTGGAGCAGTCTGGTAGCTCGTCGGGCTCATAACCCGAAGGTCGTCGGTTCAAATCCGGCCCCCGCAACCAATTTTTATTTAATTTCATATGTCGTCGCGGGGTGGAGCAGTCTGGTAGCTCGTCGGGCTCATAACCCGAAGGTCGTTGGTTCAAATCCAGCCCCCGCAACCAATTTTTTAAATGAGATAGCGAAACGATGACGTTTCGTGTTTTTTTTTGCGCAAAATTGAGTGTACAATGAGTACGTATCGCTAGAACCACTAAAGGAGAAACATCATGTATACATTGATTACCCATTCTGCGGCCGAAACGCAGGCGGTGGCAGAAAAACTCGCCACGCTCGTCAAAGCCGGAACGGTCATAACGTTGGACGGCGACCTCGGTGCCGGCAAGACGACGTTCACCCAAGGCTTTGGTAAAGGCCTCGGCGTCACGCGTAACGTCAACAGCCCGACGTTCACCATCATGAAACAATACCAAGGGCGCTTGCCGCTCTATCATATGGACGTCTATCGTCTCGAAGACACGGGGGACGATATTGGCCTCGAGGAATACATCAACGGTGATGGTGTCGCCATCGTCGAATGGTCGAACTTGATCGAGTCGTCACTTCCGACGGAACGGCTCGCCATCACAATCGAGCGAGTCGGGGACGAGGAACGTCAGTTGACGTTCGCGCCCGTCGGCGACACGTATGATGCACTCGTGAAGGAGGTGCTCGCATGAAACAACTCATGATTGACACGTCGACGACACGTCTGTCTGTCGCCTTGAGTGAGCACGGACAGATTCAAGCCGAGGCGACGGTCATGGTCTCGAAAAACCATGCCGTCACGCTCATGCCGATGATCGAACAATTGATGAACGCGGTCAAATGGACACCGACCGAACTCGAACGCATCGTCGTGACGACAGGTCCAGGGTCTTATACGGGGATTCGCATCGGTGTCACGACAGCGAAGACGCTCGCCTACACGCTTCAGATCCCGCTCGTCGGGGTCTCGGCGCTCCGTCTTATGGCGGCGGCCCCGAACACGGAGCTCCCAGTCGTCGCGCTCATCGACGCCCGTCGAGGGAATGCCTATATCGGGCATTATCAACAGAACGAGGCCGTCACACCCGACCGTCACGCCTCGGTCGCCGCTTGGCTCGAAGCCAATATCAGCGGACCATTCGTCGTCGTCGGCGACGTGGAGCCGTTCCGTGACGCACTCGCGTCTTACGACTATACCGAAGCACCGGCCGCGCATAGTTACGGCCGTGCGAGCGATCTCGTCGCCTTAGGTGAGGCCACGAATGATGTCCATGCGTTTGAGCCCGAGTATCTTCGTCTCGCTGAGGCGGAAGCGAAATGGCTCGAGGGACAAAACAATGGCTGATATTAAAATCCGGCGCATGACATGGCTCGACGTCGAAGAAGTGACCAAAGTCGAGGAGGCCTCGTTCGCTATTCCGTGGACGAAAGAAGCGTTCATGAACGAGATGCTCCGCAATGACCAAGCGATCTATTTCGTCGCTGTGCATGAACGACGCGTGGTCGGCTTCGTCGGGGTTTGGCAAATCGTAGACGAGGGGCACATCACGAACATCGCCGTCTTACCGGAATATCGTGGGCAAGGCATCGGCAATCTGCTGTTGACGCAACTCGTTGAATTTGCCCGCTCGAAGTCACTCGCGGCGCTCACGCTCGAAGTGCGCGTCTCGAACATCGGCGCCCAAAAGCTGTACGAACAGTTCGGTTTCGAAAATGCCGGACGCCGGAAACGATATTATCAAGACAATAATGAAGACGCCTATATTTACTGGGCGAAGTTAGGAAGTGAAACAGATGGACACATCGCTCATCCTCGCGATTGAGTCGAGTTGTGATGAGACGTCGGTCGCGCTCGTGCGTGACGGTAAGACGCTTTTATCGAACGTCGTCTCGTCGCAGATTGAAAGTCATAAACGGTTTGGCGGGGTTGTGCCCGAGGTCGCCTCGCGCCACCACGTCGAACGGATCACCTACGTCATCGATGACGCCCTCAGTGAAGCGGGTGTGACGATGCAAGACGTCGACGCCGTCGCGGTCACGCAAGGACCAGGTCTTGTCGGGGCACTCCTCGTCGGAATCAGTGCGGCCAAAGCGCTCGCTTTCGCCCATAGCAAACCGCTCATCGGCGTGCATCATATCGCCGGACACATCTATGCGAACGAACTCGTCGAAGAGATGGAGTTCCCGCTCGTCTGTCTCGTCGTCTCGGGCGGACACACGGAGCTCGTCTATATGCCCGAGCACGGTGTGTTCGAAGTCATTGGGGAGACACGTGACGATGCAGCCGGAGAAGCGTATGACAAAGTCGCACGGACGCTCAGCCTTCCTTACCCAGGTGGACCTGCCATTGATCGTCTGGCAGCCGACGGGGAAGACACGTATAAATTCCCACGGGTTCGGCTCGAGGCAGGAAGTTTCGACTTCAGCTTCAGCGGGCTCAAGTCGTCGGTGATTAATGCCGTCCATAATGCCGAACAGCGTGGGGAAACGGTCATCCCTGAAAACTTGGCGGCCAGCTTCCAAGCGAGCGTCGTCGAAGTGCTCGTCGAGAAAGCGATTCGTGCCGTGAAAGAAAAAGGCGCGAAGCAGCTACTCGTTGCGGGTGGTGTAGCGGCCAACCGTGGACTCCGTGCCGCGCTTCAAGAAGCGACGGACCGCGAAGGCATCCGCCTCGTCATCCCACCACTTGATCTATGCGGAGACAACGCCGGTATGATTGGAGTCGCGGCACATCACGCGTATGTGCGCGGAAAGCGCGATACACTGGCGATGAATGCGGTTCCTGGGTTATCCTTAGAAGAGAGCATGACAGTCTAGGGGGAAATATACAGATGATGAAACGCATAATCATTGGAGGTCTCGTCGTACTGCTCGTCGTCGCGACGTTTTTGCAAGTACGGGAGATCATCCGCGCTTATAATATCGCCTATCAAGAAGAAATCGTTCCGGAAGCGACACGCGTCCGGTCGCTCACGGGAGCGGAATCGCTCGAAGGCATCGGCCGGGTCACGGGTGAGAACACGCTCGTCGAGACGTTGTACGGCTATAAGAGCTTAGACGATCAAGACATCGAAAGCGTCATCGTCGTCGACCGCAACCTCGGCGTTCAGCCGAAAGCGAGCGATGCGTATTATCAAATCGCACCGGGACGAGAAGCAACCGAAGAAGAGGCGGCGAAGTTCGAGGACATTGTCAACGAGTTTGACGAAGAGCAATTGTTCGCCCAAGTCATCTCGACGCATGAGGCAAAATATGTGACGAACGACGAAGAGGCGCTCACATTCTACAAAGTGTTCGTCCGTGACGTCGATACGAACGAGTACGTGTTTTTTATCACGGAAGACGGCATCAAGCTCGACTTCCACACGCGCGGTTTCCAACCGTTGCGTTATTTCTAAACGTAAAACAGGGAAGCTGACCTCCACAATGGAGTGCGGCTTCCCTGTTTTTATACTTCTGGATGATGTTTCTTTTGTTTATACCACATATTCACTCGGCTCACGACATAGACGATCAAGGCGAGCACCCACATGAGGAGCGTCGACTGATAGAAGTGGCCCCATACCGAGCCGGGCGTGTAAAAGCTGTGCACGGTCACATCGACCGGCCAGACGACGAGGCGGATAAACAGCGTGCTCATGAGCAGACCGCTCAACAAGCTGATCACAATCCCGCTCCACGTCTGGATGATGAAGCCGATGACGACCGGCAGGAAATAAAACAGGAACGACGGGACGACGGTCGGTTCCCCACGAATCAGTTCGGATACGTACTCCGTCCCGGTCGGCACGATGTAGGCGAGACCAGTCAGGAAGGCGTGCATCCACTCGATTCGCATCGCACGGAATCGCATCATGAATGGAGCTCCTCCCATTCTGCATACAGCGCCGTGATCGATTCTTTCGTCGCATCGGACTCGGTCGACAGTTCCTGTGCCCGAGCGAAGTCGTTGAAGACGTCCGGTTCACACAACAGCTGCTCGATTTCCTCGAGCCGGGCCTCGTGTTGCTCAATCGTGAGCTCGATCTCCTCGATCCGTTGTTTCATCCGGCGCTCCTCGCGTTGCTGTTCCTTGTCGGCGCGCTGTTTCTTGACGATGACTTGTTTCGTCTCTTCACGAGCGAGTCGGGCCAGTTCTTCGAGTTCTTCTTTCTTCTCGACGTAGTACGAGTAATCACCGAGGTATTCGTCGATGCCGTTCGGCGTGATCTCCAAGACGCGCGTCGCGAGCCGGTCGATGAAGTAACGGTCGTGGGAGACGAACAAGATCGTGCCCGGGTAGTCGACGAGGGCGTTCTCGAGAATCATCTTCGAGTCGAGGTCCAAGTGGTTCGTCGGCTCATCCAAGATGAGCAAGTTCGGCTGCTCGAGCTTCAGTTTCGCGAGCGTCAAGCGGGCCCGCTCTCCACCCGACAGTTCATGGACACGTTTCATGACGTCGTCACCGCTGAACAGGAACTGACCGAGCAGGCTGCGCACTTCTTGTTCGCGCATGAGCGGCCAGTCGTTCCAAATCTCGTCGATGACGCGGTTGGCATCCGACAAGTTCTGTTGTTCCTGGTCGTAGTAACCGATCTCGACGCCGGTACCGTAGCGGATGTCACCGGTGAGCGCCGGCTGTTGTTTCGTCAACACTTTCAAGAGCGTCGATTTGCCGACTCCGTTCGGACCGACGAGGGCGACCGATTCGCCACGCTGCAGCTGGAAGCGGAGATGCTGGGCGATCGGCTCCTCATAACCGATGGCGAGGTCGCTGCCGCTCAACACGTCGTTCCCGCTTTGGCGTTTGATTGCGAACGAGAGGACGGCACTACGCTCGTCACCATCCGGCACGTCCATCCGGTCGATTTTCTCGAGACGTTTGCGGACGCTCTGGGCCCGCTTCGTCGTCGTCGCCCGGGCGATGTTGCGCTGGATGAAGTCCTGCATCTTGGCGATCTCTTCTTGTTGCGACTCGAACTGCTTCTTCTCTTGCTCATAAATCGCGGCCTTCTGCTCGAGATACTTCGTATAGTTGCCGACGAAACGACGGCTCCGGTGGCGAGACAGCTCATAGACGACCGAGACGACGCGGTCGAGGAAGTAGCGGTCGTGGGAGACGATCAAGACGGCGCCTTTATAACCGCTCAAATACTTCTCGAGCCAGCCGAGCGTCTCGATGTCCAAATGGTTCGTCGGCTCATCCAAGATGAGCAGGTCTGGACTTTGAAGGAGCATCTTCGCGAGGGCGAGGCGGGTCCGTTGTCCACCGGAGAGCGTATCGATGCGGCGCTCGAAGTCGTCCGGATAGAAGCGCATTCCGTGAAGGACGGAGCGGATCGTCGCCTCGTATTGATAGCCGCCGCGGTCTTTGAACGTATGCTGTTCTTCATCGTAAGACGACAGCAGGCGCTCATAGGCGGCCGGGTCGTTCAAGATGCGCTCAGATCCCATGTCTTGTTCCATGCGGCGGAGCGTTTTTTCCTGTTCAATTAAATCGGTGAAGACGGTGAGCATCTCGTTCCAAATCGTCTCGTTCGATTCAAGTCCTGAATCTTGGGCGAGATAGCCGATCGTCACATCTTTTGGCTTCATGATATCGCCTGAGTCATAGTTGTATTCCCCGGCGATGACTTTGAGCAGTGTCGACTTGCCGGCGCCGTTCCGGCCGACGAGGGCGACGCGTTCGCCTTCTTGGATTTCGAGTTTGACGTTCTCTAAAATCGGCTCGACGCCGAATGATTTCGATAAGTTATTGACTTGCAGTAGGATCAAGTGAAAAAACCCCTTTCTCTCTATTTAGTATACTGTATTTTTTAGTCTTTTCAGGTATATTCGTTGAGTGGTTATGTGAATTCGTTTACAATCAAGGTGTATGAAATTAGATTCGTTTGAAACGCGTCGTAAAAAGGAGGCTCTTTCCGTTGAGTCAAAACGAACCAAAGATTCCGCAAGCGACAGCCAAACGGTTGCCACTATACTATCGGTTTATCCAAAGCCTGCATTCATCAGGAAAACAGCGTGTCTCTTCTGCTGAACTGAGTGAGGCGGTCAAGGTCGATTCGGCCACGATCCGTCGCGATTTCTCGTACTTCGGTGCGCTCGGTAAAAAGGGATATGGCTATAACGTACAGTATCTGTTAGACTTTTTCCGTAAGACACTGAATCAGGACGAGATTACGAACGTCGCCTTGGTCGGGGTTGGTCATCTCGGGACAGCTTTCGTCAACTATAACTTCCTTAAAAACAATAACACACATATCGTCGTCGGGTTCGACGCAGACGAGACAAAAGTCGGCACGACGATGTCCGGTGTCCCGATTCATCACGTCGATGAGATGGAACAGATTATGAAGCAAAACAAGATTGACGTCGCGATTTTGACGGTGCCGTCTGCCTATGCACAGCCTGTCGCGGATGACTTGGTCCGCTTCGGCATCAAAGGCATCTTGAACTTTACACCGGCCAGGCTTACTGTGCCGGATACGGTCCGCGTCCATCATATCGACTTGTCGATCGAACTCCAGTCGCTCATTTACTTTATGCAACACTATCCATCTGCTGAGGGGGTCCATCAATAATGGAATTACTATTATCGTCACTCGTCGTCGGTATTCCAGGCGGAGCAAGTCTGTTTGTCATCGCGATTATCGCGCTCATCATCTTCGGGCCGAAGAAATTGCCTGAGTTCGGCCGTGCCGCCGGACAGACGCTCCGTGAGTTCAAAAACGCCACGAGTGGCATGATGAACGAGCATGACGAGAAAGACAAGAAAGAAATTGAGAAGAAAGAGCAGTAAGCGATGAGCCATCAACCTGATCAAGAACGGGCACTGTCCGACCACTTGACAGAGCTGCGGAGACGACTGATGCTGTCGGCATTTGTCGTCTTTGCCTTCTTTTTGATTGCTTTGCCGAGTGTCAAATATGTGCTCGCCTATCTCCAGGCCGACCTCGTCGAACGAGGCCTTGAATTGAACGCCTTTGGGGTCGCGGACCCGCTCATGATTTACTTGAATTTGGCGCTCGTCATCGGGCTCGTCGCGGCTGGTCCGTTTCTACTGTATCAACTGTGGGCGTTTGTCGCACCTGGTCTGCATCCGAACGAGCGGAAAGCGACGCTCGCCTATATTCCGATCATCTTTATCTTGTTCCTCGTCGGTTTGGCGTTTGCCTACTATTGGTTGTTCCCGCTCGTCCTCGATATCTCGACGGACCTCGGGCAAGACCTTGGTCTGACGCAAATCATCGGGGCGTCGAACTACTTCACGTTCTTGTTGCAACTGACCATCCCATTCGGACTGTTATTCCAGTTGCCGGTCGTGACGATGTTCTTGACGCGCATCGGTGTCGTGACGCCGTACTTCCTGTCATCGATCCGGAAGTACGCCTACTTCGCCTTGTTCGTCGTCGCGGCCTTCATCACGCCGCCGGATTTGACGTCGCACCTCATGGTGTCACTGCCGCTCTTCTTCTTGTATGAGATCAGTTTATCGATTTCACGCATCACGTACCGGGGTGTGCTCCGACGTGAGAAAGAGGCGATGGTGAAAGAACAGATGGATTTGATGAAACAAATGAATGAGAAGTGAACACCATGTCATGCGACGTGGTGTTTTTTTGATTTTAGGGCTATTCAATTTTGAAAAAACAACTTAAAATTAGGAGGGTTAAATCAAAAAAATGGATTATTTTTGAAAGTTATGCATTCATAAACAGAAATGAGGAGAGTAATGAAGAAGTGGTTATGGAGCATGCTCGTGGTGCTCGTCATGATGGTAGCACCGGGAGTAGAAGTCCGAGCAGAAGACTATGCCAAACCGGAAATCATTCCGGCAGGAGAAGTCGTAGGAGATAGTGGGTATGTGTGGCGTTCGGGAGATCCGGAGACGCTTGTTCACATTCAGACCGGTGAGGAATATACGTTACCGATTCGCGTGTCTGCTGCTTATAATATGTATGCCATCGGAGACGGCCGATTTATGTTAAAAGGATGGCCGGAGTGGGTGATGTGGGATATACGTACGAATGAAGCGACGACATTCCCAATCGAAGCAGGAAGTGAGAATCGACTCGTCTCAACGAATGTAACAACAGGAATGATGTTATGGGCTGATGACGAAAAGTATATCATCACATCGATGTCAGGTGATATTCTCGGATCGCTCACGAAAGGCAGCGATCAGGTATACAGTCTGCTCGATGATGGGAACGTCCTCGCGTTCGCCGACGGTCAAGTGACGAAGCGGACGGTTACAGGAGAGGTGCTTGAGACAATCAGTTCCTATTCAGGACAGGTGAGGTGGGCCCGTCACATGAAAGAAGCGAATCAATGGTTCGTGATCAAAAGTGATGACTCGGAGCACATGTTTATTTTCGATTTGGCGACGAAACGATGGATTGAGAAAGATGCAGCAAACGTAAGTAATCTTACGTGGAAAGATGGCACCTACTACTTCATGACGCGAGAAATGTATACGACATTCTATGTCAGTTATAACGTCAGCACGAATGAGTGGAAAGAGGCACCGATTGATGATGCTGACATTCGACAACACGGTCCTTGGTACGTCTTTGGTATGAAGAAGACGGAAGTGTACACGCCGGAGTCTTTATGGAAAGCACCATGGCAACTGAATGTCAATGTGCCGAAAACGACGAATCGCTATGAGGTAGGTCGTCCATATGACGTCAACGGAACGGCCACGCTCGTTGATGGTACGGCCTTACCGATTCCAGCGACTGAGCTGACGGCACGTTTAGCCTATCAAGACGACCCGTTCGTTTGGGAGCAAGGGAAACTGACGTTACAGACGAATGAGTCGTATGACATGATTTTTAAGTGGAACGATTTTGAGCGCCGGTTAGACTTATGGGCATCGAACTATGTGCCACTCACACTCGACCCGCCAACCGGTGTCTTAGGCCCGATCAGCGGGAAGACGGCACCGAACACGCCGGTGTTTGTCAGTGTGACGAAAAACTTGTATCAATCGAACTCATCGGATTCATTGTTGAACTATCAATCGGCGACGGTCCAATCGGATGAGTCGGGGCGCTATACGTGGCAACCGGCGCGGTGGTTCACACCTGGATCGCGTGTGACTGTGAAAATCGGTAGTGGGTCAGGTGTTTACGCCGATCCGATTGAACTTCAGACGGTCAAAGAAAGTGACGATACTTCATCAAATGGTATCTCGGTTCTGACGAAAACGGTCACTTCAGGTGTCACATTGAAAACGACGCCGAACGCCGCAGTGGATGTGTTGATTCGCAGTGGGAAATACTACGAAATTTCGAATGAGCAGGCAGATGAAGACGGACTCATTTCGATTAAAGAGTTTAATACGATGCCTGTAGACATCGGAACAAAAGTCTACTTCAAATTAAAAGAGGCACCTGCTTCAGCGTTCCGGCTCACAACCGTGGAGACAAGAGTGGAACCGCCTGTCTTTTCGTGGACTCGGACACCGTTAATATATGACAAATCCATCAACATCACATCGAGTACCGATCAGGCCTATCGCATCTATCGAAATGGTACGCATGTGGCGACAACACGCGTCATGCCGTACACGTTCGAGACGCCATTAAAAGAAGGGGATGTCATTCTCGTCACACGTTCGAGCGGCGATGCGACGTATGAACTCACGAAGACGGTTCGTGCGTTCACTCCGACGCTCAGTGTAACTGACACGTTGATGACAAAGACACAAGCGACACTCTCAATCAAAAAGACGAGCACGGCGACAGTGCGCTTCTATGTAAATGACAAACTCGTCTCGGCCAAACGCCTATCGACGACACGTTACACCGTCCCCGCCAAACCGGGGGATCGTGTTCGCGTCAAAGCATCGGTCGGCTCGAAATCGCGTGACGTCTCGATCCAGTTGCCGAAAACGTCGCTGTCGACGCTCTCGATTAATGATGAGAAGTCACTCTGGGTCGGGTACGTGATCCCGAATAGCACGGTCACGTTGAAGAACGGTTCGAAAGTATTGGCTACTGCAAAGGCGAGCAGAACCGGACGTGTGACGCTCCGCTTCACGAGGCAACCGGTCAATGCGACGCTCTCGTTGACGAGCCAAAGCGGGACGTTCCGACATGCGCAGACGGTGAAGGTGACGACTGGACCGACACCGACGCTCGCGACGACGATTCCATCGAGCGCATCGAAGACACTGAAGGCGACATCGAACGTCGCGTATGGCACATTGACGCTCACGCGGGGGTCGACGGTCCTCGCGAAGAAGACGGTGACGGCCACGTCGACAACGCTCAGTTTCACCCCACAAAAGAAAGGAACGAAATTGACACTCCGTCTCGTGACGCCAAAAGGCCGAAGCGTGACGAAGACGATTTACGTTCGTTAACAAAAAAGCCATTCGCGATGATGCGGATGGCTTTTTTTAGAGATAGGGAACGAGGGAAAGCCGTGATACGATGAAACCAATCAAACATAGGTCAGGGGGAGAAGCGATGGCTTGGGAGTACTACGGGGATGAACTCATCATCATCGGCGTGTTGACGACAATTTTGTTGATTGCCGTGCTGAACTTTTTGAAATCGCGATTCAAGCGGAGACTCGTCTTCTCGTTGACGTTGCTCCTCGTGGGATACATATCGTGTATCATCGGACTCGTCTTCGTCCGCGGTTGGGACGCGCTGGGCTGGATTTTGATTGGCATTAGTCTGTATGTAATCGGTCTCCTCACCTATATCGGCGTCGTTATCTATCACTGGGTCAAAGGACGACGCACCACAAACTCATAAGTGAACCGTTCCGGTTGCGGGACGGTTTTTTTGTTGTCACACATGGAGTTCAAACTTTAGACATAATTACGTGAAAAAGTGAGCAAAGGGATTGTCAAACCTTCTTGTGAAATAGTACACTAAGTTCAGAAAGTAAATGTGATATTTATCACAAACACTAACTTACCTAACACTCAAAGGAGAGACAACCATATGAAAATCGCAGTCATCGGATGTACACACGCAGGAACAGCAGCAGTCAAAGGATTACTCGCCAAGCACGACAATCTCGACATCACGGTGTATGAGCGCAACGACAACGTCAGCTTCCTCTCGTGTGGGATCGCCCTCCACGTCGGTGGTGTCGTCAAACGTGCGGAAGAGCTCTTCTACGCGTCACCGACCGAACTCGAAGAACTCGGCGCGACGATGCGCATGAAGCACGACGTGTTGAACATCGACACGGAAGCGAAGACGGTCCATGCGAAAAACCTCGACACGGGAGAAGACGTCTATGACACGTTCGACCGTTTGATCGTCACAACTGGTTCATGGCCGATCGTCCCGACGCTCCCTGGCATCGAGATGACTGGGATTGAGCTCTGCAAAAACTATGGCCACGCCCAACGCATCATCGAGCGGGCGAAAGATGCGACGAACATCGCCGTCATCGGTGCCGGCTATATCGGTGTCGAGCTCGTCGAAGCGTTCGAAGTGTACGGTAAACACGTCACGTTCATCGATAGTGCCGACCGCATCTTGAACAAGTACCTCGACAAGTCGTTCACGGATCAACTTGAAGCGGACATGACGTCACGTGGCATCGACCTCGAGCTCGGCCAGACGGTCGAAGCGTTCCGCGGGACAGATGGAAACGTCACGCACGTCGTGACCGATAAAGGTGAGTTCGAGGCTGACCTCGTCATCCTCTGTGTCGGCTTCCGCCCGAACACGGGACTCCTTCAAGGCCAAGTCGACATGCTCGGCAACGGCGCCATCATCGTCGACGAGTATATGCGCACGAGCAACCCGGACGTCTTCGCGGCTGGTGACAGCTGTGCCGTCTATTACAACCCGGCGCGCACACATGCCTACATCCCGCTCGCGACGAACGCCGTCCGCATGGGAACGCTCGTCGCTGAGAACTTGATTGCACCGCGTGTCCGTTATCAAGGGACGCAAGGAACGTCAGGTCTTCGCCTGTATGATTGGAATATCGCCTCGTCAGGTCTCACAGAAGAAGCGGCCGCCTTGTTCGGCCTCGACGTCGAGAGTGTCGTGATTGAAGATGCGTACCGTCCGGAGTTCATGCCGACGGCTGAACCGGTTCAGTTCAAACTCGTCTATGAAGTCGGCACGCATCGCGTCGTCGGTGGACAAGTCCTCTCAAAAGCGGACATGACGCAAGCGGTCAACACGTTGTCGCTCGCCATCCAAAACGAGATGACGGTCGAAGAGCTCGCCTATGTCGACTTCTTCTTCCAACCTCACTACAACAAGCCATGGCACTTCATCAACAGCGGGGCGCTCGCGGCGATGAAAGACAAAGTCAACGCATAAAAAAACTCGGGAGCCGCGGCTTCCGAGTTTTTTATAGATAGCGTGGAGCGTCCTTCATCGAGTTGGCGAGGATCATCTAGATGAGAAAGTTCCCCGGTACGATCAGGAAGAGCAGACGAACGCCGAGCGGGGACAAGTCAAAGTATTCAGCGATGCCGCCGCAGACACCGAAGAGTGAGCGGTTCGTGGCAGATTTGCGAAGCGGACGGGACATAAGTGTAGCTCCTATCTCAGTTGTGATATGAAAATTTTACCATATAAACCTACTGGAAATGTATAGGTTCCACAGGTTTTTTTTCGTCTGAAGCCGGGGAAGGGGTAAGAGAAAGCTGATGTGTCACCTGGTCCTGTCAAAGGAGGAGCCAATATGGCCAAGAAGGAAAAACAACCGTACCATATCGTCACGTTCACGTTTCCAGAGGAGTCGATCTCGTATCAAGCATTCAGCAAGTTGAAGAAGTACCACGCCGAAGGACTCGTCGGGTTCGAACAACTCGTCGTCATCAAGCGTGAAGATAACGGGGCCTTCTCGTTCGAGGACGCCGTCCAACTGACGCCGACGAACAAGTCGACGAAAGGTGCCTTGATCGGGATGGCCGTCGGGATTCTCGGCGGACCGTTCGGGATTCTATTCGGCACGCTCACGGGAGGACTCATCGGAGGAACGAAAGATTTGAAACACGTCCAGAGCATTCAAGAGACGTTCAAGCGGACGGTCGGAAATATCGAGCCTGGACAGACCGGGGTGATGGCGATTGGGGAAGAGTTCGATCACTCGGTGCTCGATGGACTGGCGGCTGAACTTGGCGGCACGGTGACACGGACGGACGAAGAACTGTGAAGGGGAGTCGAACTATATGAAGATTGGTATTTTAGGGGCCGGAAAAGTCGGGCGGACGCTCGGACGCAAATTCGAGGACGTCGGCTATGACGTGTTGTACGGGACACGGTCAGAACGGGAAGGGACGATGTCGCTCCAAGAAGTGGCATCGAATGCGCAAATCTTGTTATTGACGACACCGTTCGCGGCGGCCGTCGATTTGATTCAATCGCTTCGGGACTTGGACGATAAGATCGTCATCGACGTGACGAATCCAATCGCCAAAGAGTTTGACGCGATCGAGCGACCGGAAGGGAAATCAGGGGCCGAGCATCTGCAGGAACTCGCACCGCACGTCCGCATCGTCAAGGCGTTCAACCAGACCGGCGTCGAGAACTTGGAGAATCCGAACATGTCGATGATGTTCATCGCCGGAGACGAGCAAGAATCGGTCCGGGCCGTCCAAGACCTTGCCTCGAAAATCGGCTTCGACGCCCATACGCTCCGGCACTTGAAGCTGGCGCGAGAGCTCGAGTCGCTCGCGTGGCTATGGATTCATTACGCGACGAAAGAACGGAAGCATCGGAACTTCGCGTTCTACTTGAAAGAGAATAGCTTCTAACAGAAAAGACGGTCACGCGTTGGCGTGACCGTCTGGTCGTTAAAAGGCAGCTTGACGCTCAGAGCGAGTCTTCAACGACTCGATTGTCTCGCGTTCGATGGCTTCGACTTCGCGCTGTTGCCAGCCTGGCATGAGGAACGCGTCGACGAGCGCCCAAATGCCGGCGACGAACAGCCCGATAAAACCAATCAATACAACCGTAAGGACGATTGAACCGACCGTGAGAGCAAGCATCGCGAGGGCGCTACCGGTTTTCTTGAAGTAGAAGCGGTGAGCACCAAATCCGCCGAGGAAAAACCAAAGCAAATACGCGACGACGAGATTGCGTTTCTTTTTCTCGACTTCGCTGTTGACGAGGAGCATTTCCTCCGTCGATAAATCGGTACGTGAATAATTCATGATAGGATGTGCCTTCTTTCCGAGAATTGATATAATGAATGCAGATTTTATTGTACCGGGAAACGGATGAATTCCCATGATTTTCTATTTATTTTTTTGGAAGTGAGGAATGAACCAATGGGTTTTGCGATTGTGACGTTCATCGTCGCGTTTATTCACGTCATCGCGGGAGCGGTCGTGTTACATAAATATCCGCAATATAAGTCGATCGCCATCAGTGTGATCGTACTAGGTTTCTTATATGGTGTGTTGACGGTTGGGTTTATTGTGTTATGAAAAAATCACCAACGATGCTACGTATTCGGGGGAAGTTCTCGAATCAAGATGTATTAAAACTAGGGACGGGCGTTATGCTCGGGTTTGTCGTATTGGAGCTGCTGCTCGGGGACGTGCCTCAAAGTACTTTGATGTCGTTCGCGTTCGTCCTCTATTACTGGCGCCGTGACGTGGCGTATGCACAAGGTGACGCGAGAGGGAAGGCCATCGGGGAACAGGCAAGTACGTTCACGCTTCGCGTCGTGATTGTCCTATTGATGATCGGCTTCTTCATCTCGTTCCGTGTCGAGACACTCGACCATTCCTTGCGTGCTCTCATGCATTACGGGTTGGCACTCATCTTCGGGTTAAAGGGCTTTGGTCTCTGGTTTTTTCAAGACCTCGAACCTTCTACCGAACGTCACGCATAACATAGCGGGAAGACCTGGCCGACGCGATATTTTTGTTTGTATTCTTGAGCTTATTTGATGCAGACTAGCTAACGATAACGATGCTACTATGGCATCGATTTCATCCACGCGTTGAAAGGAATGTACATGATGAATGAGTGTCAAGACTTCGAGACCGGTCAGGTGAAAGCCTGACCGGTCTTTGGTTGAAGTTCCTCGATAACGTGAATAGGACAAAGAGTGCTGTTATTGTCTGCATTGGATTGGAAGGAGTCTTATTATGTGTACAGCAATCACGTACGCTCCGCACGCCCACTACTTCGGCAGAAACTTAGACCTGAACGTGTCCTATCACGAGCAAGTGACGATCACGCCCCGACACTATTCGTTTAACTTCAGACGGATGGGCGAGAATGCGAACCATTACGCGATGATCGGAATGGCGACCGTCGTGGAAGACTATCCGCTCTATTACGAGGCGACAAATGAGAAGGGACTGAGCATGGCCGGGCTGAACTTCCCGGGGAATGCCGTGTTCAAGCCGGAAGTCGACGGACGAGACAACGTCTCCCCGTTCGAGTTCATCCCGTGGATCCTCGGCCAGTGCGCGACAATCGAGGAAGTGAAAGAGCGACTGGCGACGATTCATCTGATCAATCTCAATTTCAGCGACGCGCTCCCGCTTCACCCGCTACACTGGATGATCGCCGACAAGGATACTTCGATTGTTGTCGAGCCGATGGCGGACGGGTTGCGCGTGTACGACAATCCAGTCGGGGTCTTGACGAACAATCCGTCGTTCGAGTATCAGCTGTTCAATCTGAATGATTATCGGCACGTCTCGACGAAACTGCCGGCCAATACGTTCGCGCCGACATTGAACCTCGATGCCTATTGTCTCGGATTAGGCGGGCAAGGCTTGCCGGGTGACTTATCATCGACGTCGCGCTTCGTCCGGGCAACGTTCGCTACATTTAACTCGGTCTGCGAACCGACCGAGGCGTCAGGTGTCGGTCAATTTTTCAAGCTGTTGGATACGGTGATGCAAACGCGTGGCTTGAACGAGGCCGAGGACGGGACGTACGAGTACACCATCTATTCCTCATGCTGTAACGTCGACGACGGTATCTATTATTACCGGACGTATGACAACAACCAAATCACGGCCGTGTCACTGTTCCATGAACCGTTAGACAGTGAGCAATTGATCACGTATCGCCTACAACACCACCAACAGATTCATTATGAGAATTGAGAACAGCCCTCTTCGCGTGAAGGGGCTGTGTTTTACAGTGTGTCGTTATAGAGCGGGGCCTCATCGTCCGTGCTGATGATTTTCAGGTGACGCTCGTCTTTCACGTAGACGCTCTTATAAGCCACACGTTCACCTTCATAGAACAAGATGACGCGGTTGCCGTCGTTATCCGTCTCGACTTTCGGTTCATACTGTGCGATCTCAATCGTCTCCTCGAGCACGCCATACTCTTCGTATGTAGACAAGTCGTCTTCGTTTGAGCAGGCGACGAGAAACAGGGAAGCGACCATTGCGAGAATTACTTTCTTCATCATACCTCTCCTTATTTGATAGTTGACCTATCAAATATAACGCAGATTGATATCTTTTTCAAAAGAGAGCCAGGATGAGTCAGAGCGGATGGTCATGCGCCGATGACTAAAACGACACGTCCTTCTTCTAACGCAAGTGACTTGATGTTTCCGACTTTAACTTTTTGGAGCGGGCCGATCGCACTCAAGTCGAGCGTCAGCGTTCGGGCATCGTAAGTGATATAAGGGGAGTGGTTTAAAAACTTGTCGTTGAAGAGTTCTTTATCCGTAGGCTCGACCTTCACGACAGTGAACACAATTTTCCGCCTGTGAATCTCTTTTGGCACCAATGTCAGTTTCATCCGAACATCTTTCGAGAAGAAAGCGACCCCGACTTTCTTTGACCCTGCTAAAATCAATTGTCCGTTTGTGATCTCGACGGTCACATCCGACAGCTCGGGGATTTTTGGACTTATGAACGATTGAAGTTTGGACGCCTCGAGTGGGACTGTGACAGCTACGTTATTCATCATCTTCTTAAACATACAACCAGCTCCCTTTACCATTTTTATACTTCCCTAAATGATTAATACCTTTATTTTACAATCTTGAATCCTTTGTTTGGGAGAAAGTGATCCATAAGAAAAGACCAAGCTGCGCGCTTGGTCTTTTCGTTAGGCCGATTTATCGTTATTTTCTTTTTTCGCTTTTCGAGCGAGCGTCAAAATTTGATACACCTTGAAGAAGTCATACGCGGCTACGGCGATGATGAAGTACGTCCAGAAGCTGAAGCCGTACTCCTGCACCGAGTAGTAGGCGAGGACGGTGAACAGAATCCCGAACGAGAGACTGAACAAAAACATAACTTTTAAGTGTCGCGGCATCAATGCCACCTCATTTCTACATTAAGAATAATACGACCATGACGAGCGCGTTGTTGAACGCGTGAATCGCGATCGGTACGATCAAGCGACGCGTCTTGGCGTAAGCGACCGTGAAGGCGAAGCTCATCGCCACGTAAACGAGAATCTTGTTGTCACCGTGGATGAGCGCGAACAAGAGCGAGCTGACCGCGAACGCGATCCAGAACCCGAAGCGGGCGCTCAAGTTGCCGAACAAGATATGACGGAACAGAATCTCTTCCATGATCGGTCCGAGCAAGACGACCGAGAGCGTCATGACCGGGACGAGACGGACGATATCCGCGATTTGCTCGGTGTTCTGTGACCCCATGACGTCACCTGAGATCGCTGTCTCAATTAAGTTGGCGACGATGACGAGTCCGTACTGCATGAGAATCCCGAGCCCGATCCATTTGACCGTGTCGTTCAAATTCGATTGGATGCCTTGCTGCTTATATAGCTTCAAGTCGGGCCAGAGCAAGAAGACGGAGATGATGATTGTCACGCTGAACCCGATGGCGAACCAGAGCCCGGTTGCGGTCGGTGTGATCCATTCTGGACGCACTCCGCTAATCAATACCGGAAAGAATTGAACAAACGCATACAGCAGAATCGGGATGATATGCCGGAGCCGAATGTTAGGCGCCATCGAAAAACGGGTATTTATCGATTGGTTTGAGTTTAGTGTAGCCAATTGAACACGTCCTTATTCCTAAGAGTCAACGTTCCTTTTGACCATTGTATCAAATAAGGTCTCTTGACCGCGAGTGGGAGCATTTTTTCGATGTTCCCGCTTGCATTTTAAGGCGTCTCATACTACACTAATCAATGTTAGCACTCCTTTTTGACGAGTGCTAAAACTTACGATTCAACGATACATCATTCATATTCGGAGGAGGTTTTTTCTATGTTAAAACCACTAGGCGATCGCGTCATCATCGAAGTCGTGGAGAAAGAAGAAAAGACGATCGGAGGCATCGTGCTTCCTGACACGGCGAAAGAAAAGCCGCAACAAGGACGCGTCCTCGCAGTCGGTACAGGCCGCGTCACGGACCAAGGTGAGCGAATCGCGCTCGACGTCAAAGAAAATGATTTGGTCATCTACTCGAAGTACGCGGGTACCGAAGTGAAGCATGAAGGCAAAGAATACTTAATCGTTCGAGAGAGCGACATTCTCGCAATCGTAGGCTAAGACTCACCATTTTTCAAAAACTTTTCTAGGGGGAAATGAACAATGGCAAAAGAAATTAAATTCTCAGAAGACGCACGTCACGCGATGCTTCGCGGTGTCGACGCACTCGCTGACGCGGTAAAAGTCACAATCGGACCGAAAGGACGCAACGTCGTCCTCGAGAAGAAGTTCGGCTCACCGCTCATCACGAATGACGGTGTGACGATCGCGAAAGAAATCGAACTCGAAGACCACTTTGAAAACATGGGCGCGAAGCTCGTTGCTGAAGTTGCGTCGAAGACGAACGAAGTCGCAGGGGACGGTACGACAACGGCGACAGTCCTCGCTCAAGCGATGATCCGTGAAGGTCTCAAAAACGTGACAGCAGGCGCGAACCCGATGATCCTCCGTAAAGGAATCGACAAAGCGGTTCGTCGTTCACTTGAAGAGCTCAAGCTCATCTCGAAACCGATTGAGTCGAAAGAAGCGATCGCCCAAGTCGCAGCCATCTCGGCAGCGGACGAAGAAGTCGGCGAGTTGATCGCAGAAGCGATGGAACGCGTCGGTAACGACGGCGTCATCACGATTGAAGAATCACGCGGCTTCACGACAGAACTCGACGTCGTTGAAGGCATGCAGTTCGACCGTGGTTACTTGTCACCATACATGATCTCAGACTCAGACAAGATGGAAGCGGTTCTCGACAACCCGTTCATCTTGATCACCGATAAGAAGATCTCGAACATCCAAGAGATCATCCCAGTGCTCGAGCAAGTCGTACAACAAGGGAAACCAATCCTCATCGTTGCGGAAGACATCGAAGGCGATGCACTCGCGACACTCGTCTTGAACAAGCTCCGTGGTACGTTCAACGCGGTCGCGGTCAAGGCACCAGGCTTCGGCGACCGTCGTAAAGCGATGCTCGAAGACCTCGCGACGCTCACAGGCGGCCAAGTCATCACCGAAGACCTCGGCCTCGAGCTCAAGTCGGCAACGCTCCAACAGCTCGGACGCGCATCGAAAGTCGTCGTCACGAAAGACACGACAACGATCGTCGAAGGTGCTGGAGACGAAGCAACGATCAAAGCACGTGTTCAAACGATTCGCAACCAAATCGAAGAGACATCGTCTGACTTCGACCGTGAGAAACTTCAAGAGCGTCTCGCGAAACTCGCAGGCGGCGTAGCCGTCGTCAAAGTCGGCGCAGCGACAGAGACAGAGCTGAAAGAACGTAAGCTCCGCATCGAAGACGCGCTCAACGCGACACGCGCAGCCGTCGAAGAAGGGATTGTCGCAGGTGGTGGTACGGCGTTCATCAACGTCATCCCAGCCGTTCGTGCGTTACTCGCAGAAGTGACAGCGGATGAAGCGACAGGTGTCAAACTCGTCCTTCGTGCCCTCGAAGCACCGGTCCGTCAAATCGCGGAAAATGCGGGTGAAGAAGGTTCGGTCATCGTCGAGAAGCTTAAGAACGAATCGGTCGGCATCGGTTACAACGCCGCAACTGGCGAGTACGTCGATATGATCGCTCATGGTATCGTCGATCCGGCGAAAGTGACGCGCTCAGCACTTCAAAACGCAGCATCAGTATCAGCCATGTTCCTCACAACAGAAGCGGTCATCGCAGACAAGCCAGAACCAGCAGGCGCTGGTGGCGGCATGCCTGACATGGGCGGCATGGGTGGAATGGGCGGAATGATGTAAGTCATACGCTTTAATAGAAACCATTCATCAGCGAAAGCTGGTGGGTGGTTTTTTATTGTTATGCGTGATAATTGAGAAAATGTGAATTTCCATCAATTATTTGTTTTAAAACTTCAATTCTTGTTCCGTATTTAGTAACTAATTGTGAATATGTTTGTGCTAAACTTCATATAGGATATTACATTAATTATATGGATTTTATTGTTAATATAATGCATGTAAACATCTTATATATTACAAAAATAGATTCGCAGATGGATTTTCTTAATCATTGTAGATAGGAAAAGAAATCACTGTAAGTTCAGCAAAACAAGAAAGCAAAAGTCTAGATTTAAAGAAGTATTTCTATACGCTCGTCAAGGGAATACAATCTTTATATAATAAATGGATTTAATAAGGTTAAATACATGAAAATTAATTTAATTTAGTGAACCTTATGAAGGGGTAAAGGTATTAGTTTTCGTGGTGTTCAAAAAAATAACCATGGATTGTAGCCTATCCGTAAAATGTTACATCATATCTTTTTCTCTTTTGCAGAATTTGATTGAATTTGATTCAAGAATGTTAAGCAATTAGGCGAACAAAAGTTAAGGCTCGAGTCGCTTTGGGGAAGCACACAGAAATGTGGAGAGAAAGATATTAAAATGATGAAAGCTTTTATTGAATTGATAGGAAAGTTTAAATCAATATTAACTTAAGGGGAGAGTTATTTGGTAAAACATACAGAGTGGTTTAATATTGACAACATCAATTTTTTAAAATCATTAACAAAAGAAGAAGTTTCTATAATTGATTATGAATATTTAATGGATAATCAGGACTATATCTCTGATTGGGCTAAACATTTAAGAAATCATTATTGTAAAGATAATGAAATTGATTCTTTGCGCGAGGGTACTGGCTTAACTAGAAAAGAGTATTTAGAACAGATTAAATTTCCACAAAAAGGTCATATCATTTCAGGAGATTTTTCAGAGATATTAGTAGCCGATTTTCTTGAACACTTAAAAATGTATAAAATCCCTAGAACGCGATACTTAGATAAAATTAATAAGGACACCAGTCCAAACGGAACTGATATCATAGGTTTTAAGGTGATTAATGGATTAGCTAAAGACGAATTAATTACTTGTGAGGTTAAGGCTAGGATTGCATCACTTAATGAAGACATTGTCCAAGAAGCAATTACACATGCCCAAAAAGACAATATTAGGATAGCGGAATCTCTAAATGCAATGAAACGTAGCCTTTTATTGGCGCAAGATCATGAAAATGTCAAGTTAGTTGAGCGATTCCAAAATAAAGTTGATCGTCCTTATAAAAAAGTCACTACTGCAGCAATAGTTCATTCAAATGAAAACTGGAGTAGCGAATTAGTAACCACAAAAGAATTAGACAGTAATGGTATAGAGAATTTAGATATTATAGTAATAAAAGGTGCTAAAATGATGGAGTTAGCAAGATTTCTTTATGGGAGGGCTTGTGATGAAGCCTGAAAAACGAGCAAATAATTATTTGTCAATTACAAGATCCAAAGCAAAAATGTTTGAATTCAATATACCTGAATCAGAGCATTTAGAAACAGATGTAAATTTTATCGACTTATTGGACTTAACTATAGCTATCATCGGAGATTATACTTCAAATTATGATTTTACTTCTAGAAACGCCAACACCTCTGAGTTCCTTTTTTCTGCAAAGTATTTTGACGCTTTAATAAACATCCGAAACCTCGAGATAGCAGAGGAAAGTCATGACTATTTAACATTATTGGGTGCAGTTGCTTATTATTTATCTGACAATATTGGCAGTTCGAAAGTTTTAATCAATTATTTAAATACTACAATCAACTTAAACGCTAGTAATCTTGAAAATATTATATTTAACATAATAAATAAATCATATATTAATCCTAAATTATTTAAAGGAAATAATTTTGAAGAAAATTTAGTTGAATTTTCCTTATCCTATAACGTTTTTCTGTCAAGTGGAGAGAATAGTAGAGAACTTTTAAACGGGACAGACAAATTAATGAGGATTTTCTACAGGTTTGGATCTGGAAGAGAATTACTTTTCGCGGATATTATTAATGCCTTAATTAAAAAGTATATTGTTATATCTGCATGGACTAGTTTGCCTAAATATTCTAATTTAACTAAAGAAAAATGGGAACATTATCTTAAGAGACCTAATGCAATAAAAGAGTTTTGGCCTTCACAGGTCTTATTAGGTGAAAAGGATGTCTTTAGGGGGAAATCTGCTGTAATACAGATGCCGACAAGTGCGGGTAAAACCAAATCTGCCGAATTGATTATTAGGAGTGCTTTTATAAAAGGACAAACCAATTTAGCGGTTATTGTAGCTCCTTTCAGAGCCTTATGTCATGAAATACATAATGATTTCTACCAACAATTTTCGGAAGATTTAGATATAGAGATCACCCTAGTTTCAGACGTGATGCAATTTGATTTGAACATTGAAAATCTAGAAAAAAAATACGTATTAATACTGACACCCGAGAAGTTAGATTTTATCTTGAAACATCAAATAGAACTATCTAAGGCAATTGGTTTGATTATCTACGATGAGGGACATCTATTTGATGATGAGTCTCGAGGAGTTAAGTACGAACTCTTGCTTGCATCATTAAAGAGAAATTTACCTAACAGGTGTCAAACAATTTTAATTTCTGCCGTAATGCCGAACTCTTATGACATAGGTAGTTGGTTAATAGGAGAAAATTTTGCTCAAGTGGAAGCAAAAGAAATGAGTCCAACTCAAAGAAATATTGCATTTACAAACTGGGAGGGGGAAAAAGCAATTCTTCAGTTTGCCAATCCCTCAAATATCGATAGTAGTGAATTTTATGTACCAAAAGTTTTTGAAAGACAAAAATTAAAATTAAAACCTAGAGAAAGAAGTGAAAGATTTTATCCAAGAAAAGGCGAACCATCAGAAATCGCCATGACATTAGGGTGCAAATTAGTTCAAAGTGGTCCAGTAGCAATATTTACTGCAAGGAAAGACTCAGCAACTAAGTGTGCAAGAGAAATTATTGAGGCATTTGAGAGAGGCTTTAGCGTAAATCCACCTAGTGAGTTTATGGATGAGAAAGTAATATATGAATTTTCAAATTATTTGAGTAAAATTTTAGGGCATAGTACTATTCCGGCAAAAGCTGCTAGCTACGGAATATTAATGCATAATGGCAGTATTCCAGAAGGTGTAAGGTCCTGTGTTGAATATGCTCTACAGAATCAAAAAGCAAAGTTTGTAATCTGTACCTCTACCTTGTCTCAAGGAGTCAATCTTCCAATTCGATATTTAATTATTACTACTACACATCCGGGGAGAGACGAAATTAAGATTAGAGATTTTCATAATTTGATGGGACGTGCAGGTCGTGCGGGAAAATATACAGAAGGAAATATTATTTTTGCGGATAACACAATTTATGACACGAAGAAAAAAAACGATTGGTATTGGAATAAAGCAAAAAATCTATTAAGCACCAGTATGTCTGAAAATTGCCAAAGTAGGATTTTAGAATACTTTAAAAGTAATTCATCTGCAGAAGAATTAATGAAAGATACTAGTAACAAAATAAACACCACAAATAGTGTGAAAGATTATCTTATAAGTGCCTTAGAAGATGTTGAAGATTTAAATCGAGCCTCTATTTTTGCAACAGAGTTAGCAGAAAATACATTAGCGTTCTATCAAGCAAATAATATAGAAAGAAATCAGTTGAAAAATTACTTCCAGGAAATAACAAAAGAAATCTTTATGAAAATTCCTGATTCGGAAATGAGAAAATCCTTTTCCAAAGTCACTCTTGCTCTCGATGAATCTTTGCTCTTGTATGACATTCTATCCCAAAAAATCCATTTGTTAAAAACAACGCAAAGCTTTGAAGAATTTGTAGATTTTATGTGGCCAATAATTTATAGATTTACAAACTTACCTGAAGTAGATAATGAAATATTAAAAAATGTATTTATAAAATGGGTGTCGGGAGAAACTTACAGTGACATATTCGATTTTTTAGATGAATCTAGTGTAAGGATTAAATCTAACCGTAATTTAACTATAGATCATGTAATAGATCTCTGTGAGGATAAGTATGGATATGAAAGTTCAATGGTGGTTGGTTCTTGTATTGAATTAATTCAATCAATTGATTCGAATAACAATTTAACAAGTCAAGTGGAAGAAATAAAATTATTTCAAAAAAAAATTAAGTATGGATTGAAATCAAAAAAATCTATATTAGTTTATGAAATAGGATTTAATGATCGTTACTTAGCACAACAAATCGCCCACGAACTGAAAGGTATAATACGAAATAAAAGGGTATTAAAGAGAATAATTAGGCTAAGGCCTGAACCTGTAAAGCTTATAGTTAATGAATATCCTGATTATTATCGTTATATTCTTAGTAATATTACTGGATAATTAATTGATTTAGAAGCTATTTTATCTACTTAAATGCGAAAAATAGTGGGAATTCTTAAAACTTGAACTGCCTCATAAAAAATTGACATGAGAATCCGATTTTTATGAGGTTTTTTATGACCGAATCTATGTAAAATTCAAAGATCACGAACGGTTTTTTTAGGCAACAGGTCAAAACGTGAAGTGGATGACCGATTTCACTGGGTGTCATGTTTCCAGGAAGAAACTTTATCTCTCACCAATGATGAACTTGTCAAATATCACTTCGGGTATGACCTCGTGTGATACATGAAATACTATAATCATCCAGCGTCGCATCAAGAGACGACTAAATGAATTGAGCTTGGTGAAATACTAGAATTAAGTTCTCGAGGGCGCTGACGAATTGTTTAATATCTACACTTTTGGTCTAGTTCAAAAAGACACTACTTTTTACTTTACTTGTGTAGGGTAATCGTAAGAGTAAAGAGCGAAAGGATAAACGTCATGAAAATCAATTACATTTTACGTTTTAAAAATCGACAGGCCTTACGAGAATAGCTTTATGAAATCGCAAACGACGAATCTTTTGTTGGGTGATTCTGAGTCGGAAAAATAGAGAGGACGGATTACTCTACTTAGATGCCGTCGAAGAAGCGTTATGCTTTGGATGGATCGATGGGATTGCGAAAAGGACGGCTGACGGAGAATTGGCACAACGCTTCTCACCGAGACGAAAACGGAGCAACTGGACCGAACTGAACAAAGAACGCGTTCGTCGATTACAGCGACTTGGTTTGATGGATGACCGTGGATTACGTGTTCTGCCCGACATGAGCAGTGAGTCGTTTGTGATAGATCAAGAAGTCATGATGCGCCTGCAGGAAGACGCGCAAGTATTCAACCAGTTCATGGACTTTCCTGAATTATATCGTCGCATTCGGATCGATACGATTCAAAGCGTCCGCGAAGACCGAGAAACGTATTTAAGACGACTCGATAAACTGATCGAGAAAACGAAAGCCAATGAGATGTATGGGCAATGGAATGATGATGGACGCTTAATAGAGTAACGGAAAAAGGTGTCGCTTTAAGTCAAAGCGACACCTAGTTTATTTAATCCGCCTGTTTCCGGTTATACATCACAATACTTCCGACGAACACGACGAGCGCCCAGGCGGACAGAATCACAAGTTCCACCCATGTAGTACCGAGTCCAGCACCGGCCTCGATTTGATGCGCGAGGTCGATTAAGACGATGTTCGGCAAATACTCGAGTAAACCGATGATAGAGAAACGGTCCTCGTACACCAACAACATCGGTGAGAACGAGAAGAAGAAAAACGCCGGCATGACGATGAGCGAAGCTTCCATGACCGTCTTCGTCATCAATCCGAGAATCGTCCCAATCCCGATATAAAAGAACGTCGAGACGATCAATGCGAGTGAGATGACGAGTAGGTTCGCAGGACTGTATCCCATGATAAAGGCACACGCCGCGATAAGGATAAGCGTGGTCACGAACGTGAGCGCACTCTTCCCTAGCAAGATGTCGAGCGTGCTCGCCGGCGATAACATCAGCCCGCGGAGTGTGTTCTTTTCTTTCTCTTCGGCGATTAAGGCACACTGGACGAACGTCGCAACGAGGCTGAACGTGATGTTGATGACGAAGTACGTCACGTCGATGCCTTCGCCGCCGAGCTGTGAATAGAAGACGGCGAAGAATAGCGGCATGATCAACGTCGAGGAGACGAATAGGTTCCGCGACAAGTCTTTATAGTCTTTCTGGAAAATGGCAAGTGCCCGCTTCATTGAAAATGTCATGATAATTTCCTCCCCGTCACTTCGATAAAGATGTCCCCGAGCGTAGGCTCGTTCGAATGGATGGCCGCGATATTTTGGTCGCGCATCTGTGCATGGAGCCAGTCGGCCCCGTCTTTTCCTTGTTTCAAGTCAACCATTTCCCCGTCATGCAGTTCGACGCGCATCGAGCCGTTTGCATATTTCCGGCGCAATTGTTTCGGGGCGTCGAGCAATTGAATCTCCCCTTGATGCAAGAACGCGACGCGGTCGCACAGTTCCTCAGCCTCGTTCATGTCGTGTGTCGTCAAGAAAATCGTCGTCCCTTTTGCCTTTAATCGTTCAATCCCTTTATAAATATGACGCGAGTTGACCGGGTCGAGCGCAGACGTCGGCTCATCTAAAAACAACAGTTCCGGTTCATGCAACAACGCCCGAGCTAGTGTCACCCGTTGCAGCATCCCACGTGAGAGCACCGCGATTCGTTTTTTGCGTTCTCCGGCCAAGTTCACCGTCTGCAGCACATCATCGATTCGTGTGCGTGGCTCGTCGTATAGGTCGCAATAGAGTTGTAAGTTCTCTTCGATGGAGAGGCGCGTGTACAGGCCGCTATTATCGGTCAACACACCGATCCGTTTCCGATACTGTTCTTGTTTCAATTCCGAGACCGGGACGCCAAACACGGTCGCGTCACCTGACGTCTGAGCGAGCTGCGACGTCAAGATTTTGATGGTCGTCGTCTTTCCCGATCCACTCGGTCCAAGAAAGCCGAACACTTCTCCCTTGCCGACAGAAAACGTCACGTCGCGTAACGCCTCTTCATTGCCGAATAGCTTTTTTAATCCGGTCACTTGAATGATTGAGTCCATTCTCGTTCCTCCTCGTCGATGTCGTCTAACTTGCTTTCATCATATCGAGAGGAAGAGGAGAGCGCATTAGAATGGCAGTAAATAGCGCCTTACGAGGAGTGAGTGGAGCGAATGAGCCGGTGAACGGAGCCTATTTCAGCCCGATCATTGTCTTCAATTCGGCCATTTTTGTCTTCGAGAGCGGGATGGTCGTCTTCGCCGAATCATCGAGCACGAGGCTGAAACTGTTCTTCGTGTACGTGATGACTTCGCGCACCCGTTGAAGGTTGACGATGTACGATCGATGACAGCGGAAAAAGCCGTACGGCGTCAGACGCGTCTCGAGCTCGTTCATCGTGAAGACGCTCGGGAATTGTTCAGACTGACTGTGCAACACGGATTGTCCGTCCTGGCTTTCGATGTAGTCGATTTCCGGCGGATCGAGCAAGACGATTTTCTCGTTCACTTTCGTCGGAATCTTCTCGAAGCGGACGTGCATCACCTCTGGCGTGACGTCTTCGTTCGCCTCCGGTTCATCGGGCTCCACATCGAGTAGGCGCAAGTGTCGGTGGTCGATGCGATAGACGGTCGACGTGACGAACAGGGCGCTCTCCATATTGCTCGTCAGAAGCAGGATAGCTTTTTGTTGCTGCTTCAGTTGCATCAAGACGGTCGCGAACAAGTGCCGCGTCTCTTGGTCGACGTTTTGATCCGGTTCTTCGAGGACATAGATGTCGCGATTATGTAGGAGGAGCGCCGCATATTGGACGCGCCGGACGAGCGACAAACTGAGCCGGTTTAATCGTTTGTTCCGATATGGGGTGAGTTGAACGGTTTGCAGGACGATATCCAGCGATTCCGTCGATTCGTAAAGCGTGTGCGTAAATCGCAAGTACTCCTCGACCGTCAGCCGATCGTATAAGCCGTCACGGATGGAGAAGACAGAGAGCGTACGATTCGCTGTATGGATGTTTCCGGAGTAGTTCGCGTGCGAGTCCGTCAATAATGCGAACAATATTTCCCGGGAAGTGACGCCGCAGTGGATGGCTGCGATTTCACCTGGATTGATGGTGAAGGAGATATTTTCAAGGATGAGCGTGTCTTGTTGGCGAACAGAGACGTTGTTGAACGTAAGCACCGAATCCCTCCCTTTTTAGTGGGATTATACCATTGATTCATAGAAGACTTGAGTAACGAATTGGAATAAGGCTATGCTAAACTGGAGATAATTTGAAATTAGATAAGGGTGTGTCGGTGAAGATGATTGAGGTCATTCCGTTAGATTTTGATAAAACGAGTATAGATGAGATTGATCGGGCAGCTGATTACTTGAACTATCCGGTGATTTATATTTTAAACGGAGAGAAGGAAGCGTATATTGGGGAAACGGTACACTTTCAAAAGCGCATGAAACAACATCTGAAGCTGAAACAAGCAGACCGGAAGAATGTGGACCAAATCAATCTCGTAAAGCATGAGACGTTCAATCGGTCGGCGACGTTCCATCTTGAGACGAAATTGATTAACTACTTTTTAGGGGACGAGAAGTACACCTTACAAAACAAAAGTAAGACGGCAAGCGACTTCACACACAACTATTACAATAAATCGTTCTACGACAATGAGCTGTTTCCTGAGTTATGGGGTGTGCTACATAAGAATGGGCTCGTCGAAAACGACCTGCACGCCATCGAGAACAAAGACATCTTCAAATTGTCGCCGTTCAAAGAACTATCCGTTGAACAGATGGATTTAAAAGAGCGTGTGCTTGAGTTCTGTGAGACAAGGATTGCGAAGTCCAAGCCCGAAGATACATATGGAGACTTGTATGTCATTGAAGGAGAGGCCGGTGTCGGCAAGAGTGTCGTGCTCAGTTCTATCTTCAATACGATTCAAGCGCGGACGAACGAGGCGGGTTCGAATCTGCATCAGACGGAGAACTATCTGGTCGTCAATCATGAGGAGATGCTGAAGACGTATAAAGGGATTGCCAAACAAGTCAAACACTTGAAGGCTGTCAACTTCGTCAAACCGACGCCGCTCCTTAACAAGTTAAAAGATAGGAAAGTCGATATCATCTTGGTCGACGAGGCGCACCTTTTGTTGACGAAGTCAGATGCATACAACAATTTCCGGGCGGAGAATCATCTCGAAGAATTGATGAAGATTGCCAAGGTTGTCATTGTCATCTTCGATCAAGACCAAGTGTTAAAGCTGAAGAGTCGGTGGGATCAAAGTAAGTTGGATGAGTTTAAAGAAAAAGCGAAGTGTTTGAAAACATATAAACTGACGAATCAGTTTCGGATGCAGGCGGATGAGGATGTCATCGATTGGATCAACGCCTTCAAAGCTAAGCAGATACAAGCATTCCCAGCTTCTAAAAACTATGATTTACGTGTGTTTGAAACGTTGGAAGAGATGCACCTAATGATTATCGAACAAGACAAGAAACATGGGCTCAGTCGAGTCGTGTCGACGTTCGATTACCTTCATAAAAAGGACGGGGAAACGTATTACGTTTACGAGTCGAACGGTGAGTATAAGATGCCGTGGAATACGACGGGAGGCAAGACGACGTGGGCCGAGAAATCGGAGACGATTGCCGAGGCTGGATCGATCTATACGATCCAAGGTTTTGATTTGAACTACGTCGGCGTCGTGCTCGGTCCTTCGGTAACGTACGATGAGACGAAGGATTGCTTGGTGATCGACACGAATCTCTATAAAGACACCGGGGCGTATGCGGGAATTGACGGTGTCAAAGATGTCGAGTTGGCGAAAGAACAAATCGTGTTGAACTCCATCAATGTGTTGATGAAGCGTGGCGTCCGAGGACTTTACTTATATGCGAGCAATCAAGCGTTGCGAGATAAGTTGTTACACATTCAAAGAGAGAAGGTACAGATATGAACGAAGTACAACGACTGATGGACAAAGTGATTGAATTCCGTGACGAGCGCGATTGGGCGTTCCATCATAACCCGAAAGACTTGGCGTTATCGTTATCGCTCGAGGCGAGCGAGCTGTTGGAGTTGTTCCAATGGGTGTCGAGCGAAGAAGCGCTCGAGACGAAACACGTCGAGATGAAAGAAGAGCTCGCGGATGTCCTCATTTACGCGCTGACGTTCGCGCATGCGACAGGGATTGATGTGTCGCAGGCGATTGAAGAGAAGCTCGAGAAAAACGCGGTGAAGTATCCGAGTCCGAACGCCTAAGTTGCAATCGACCGATTAACCCTGACCATTATTTTCACTACTTCTTGATGTGAAATTGGATAAAGTGGTGAAAGAACAAATCTGGAGAGGGTTAATGAATATGGGCATCTATTATACGTATCAGCATGAAGACGCTTGGAAAGTAGCATTGGAGCGAGGGTATCTACAAGGTGATCCTCACTACGCCATGTTCAATGAAGAAGGATTCGATTTTTTCAAATCGGCTTATGACTGGATGGTTGAACAATATGAGCAACGAATTGGAATTCCGCTAAACGGAAACTATCTGGTTTGGTGTCGGGACGAGTTTCCTGATTTAGGTTTTGGCGGAAAAATCGGGCAAGGAAACAAAGGGTTCGTCTTAACGGTGGAATTACCGGACGATGAAGTGTTGGCTTCAGAAATCTCATTTTGGGACTTTGTTCTACACAACTCTACTTTATTTGATACGGCCGAAGCATTCGACACCGAGGAAGAACCCACTCCAGCGTATACGCGAAAGTCTTGGGAGAAACTCTTTGACCAGAAGTGGTGCGAAAAGATGGCGGTCAATCGGTCGATAGCGGCACCTAGCTATCAATACGTGATTCATCGCATCGAGCTGCATCACGTCCGGGCCGTCATGCCGTTCCAAGACTTGAGTGACAGTTGGTTGGACCGGATTCGAGGATTTGTGTGGCGTCTCGGCTATCGACTCGGTTTGAAGAAGTCGATACCGTTCCAGTGGCGAGACCAAACTGGTTTGAAAGAAATTAGTTGAACAAAAGGAGTCTGGTTCTATGACGCAGCGCGAACGGTTCAATCATTTGTATGAGAGCGGCAAGCGCTCGACCCGTCAGGCAATCATTCTGTTTGCACTGATTACAGGAATCAGTGTGACCTTAATGATGATTGGCGAACGTCGTCTCGCTGAATTCATCTGGTTCCTTCTAGTGTTTCCATCTGTCGGTCTCTTGAAAATAGGGGCTCGGACGAACACATTGCTGCGCTTCAACCAGTCCGCCGAGTATAAGCGGCTTGTGCGTCTCGAATGGTGGACAGCATTTGGACTGATTGGAGCATATGTTGTACTGATCTTGACGCTACTGCTCAATCCGGAACTAATCAGTGTGACGGTTGTCGCAACCGGTATGTATGCAATCGGAATCATTGCGTCGTCTCGGCTCGATCAAAGACTTGGCAAAGTTGACCCGGAGCACGTGACGCACAAAGTGTATGCCCGAGGGAAAGTCGGTTTCTTTTTAAAATAAATGCAGTCGAAAAGGAGTAGCGCGCGCTACTCCTTTTCGTTTACGCGATCGACCAATTGTTTCGCTTCAAGCAGCGACAGGTCATATGTCTCACGCAAGAATTTAACGGTCGGGATCATGCCAATCGTATCGATTTTTTCTTTAATCGACGCATGAAACTCAGCATCTTGAACGATTGGTTCGGTATGGAGTTGTTTTTGTTTCAATGCATTCATATCCTTTGCTTGTTGCGCAATGATATTGAGCAAGAAGGCGTTCAATATCAATGAGGCAGTTAACATGATCGTGGTCCAATCCATTCAACCACTCCTTTCGACTTAATCATCGATGATATCGAAACTGTAAGCATTGGTGAGCGGGTTATGGATGATCAACTCATAACTGAGCTGTTGTTCGTCCACATCGTGAGTGATGTCGACATTAAGGGCGTGTCTCTATTTTTTCTTCGATTCGCTCGAGGCGCTCCACTAAGACGTCGAACTGTTGTTGCTGATGAGCCGCGGTTTGACGATCCAACTCGAGTCGCGCGTCCGCCCGCTTCTCGTAGCGACCGATAAATCGAACAATCATCACGATGACCGCGATGAGTAACGCGAGTGGGACAAGTATTGCCAATAAACTAAATAGTAACGTCATTAAAACATTCATGCTTTTTCCTCCTTTATGTAATCCATACGGCTAGTATACTTCCAAATTCAGACAAACCCAAACGATTCCCATGATGGATAAGGAAACAGCAGGTCAGTTATGCTAACAGTATCTTCTTAAAAAGGGGTGGACCTATGGCCATTTACTATACATATCAACATGCGGGCGCCTGGGAAGCCGCCAATGCATGTGGCTACTTGTTTGGCGACCCAAACTTTGGAATTTTTCAAGACGAGGACTACGCGTATCATCGCCCTGCTTACGACTGGCTCGCGGGACAATATGAGCAACGGACGAAAATTTCGCTTCGTGGAAACTATCCAGTTTGGTTGAGCAAAACAAGGCCAGACGTCGCACGGGGTGGCTACTTGGAACCTGGAGAACCGGGCGTCGTGCTGACCGTTGAGCTGCCGGACGCACATGTGCTCGCAGTCGAGGCCGGTTACTGGACGTTCGCGTTGAATCGGTATTTTCTCTCGTTTGAAGATCGGGAAGCCGAAAGCGAAGAAGAGTTGAAACAATCTTGGGAGAAAATGTTCGACCGCGACTGGTGCGAATCGATTGTCGAGGAGTACCCAGAGACGAACACGAAATATCACTATCTCGTCGATCGGGTTGATCTCGAGCAAGTGCTCGACGTGACGACGTTTATTGAGGAGGGTGTGTGATGGAGCGACCAACGCGACTAGGTACAGACGAGGCGGGTTACGTCATCAATCAAACAGACGTGACACGGATTCAACCGATGTTTCGGCCAGTGCTCGATGCAGTGATTCAGTTGTTGCGAGAAGAATTCGCAGAAGCGCTACATAGCGTATATGTATACGGTAGCGTCGGTCGTGGGACTGCTGTGGCCGGACGGTCCGATTTAGACGTGACGGTCATCGTCAAACGGGAAGTGGACGTTGACGTATTAAAGCGACGGACTATGCTTCTGTTGCAGGAACATCCGGAAGTAATCAAAATTGATTATGACATCGGGCTGTTGGATACAGTGCTTGAGCCCACTAATCACGTTGAATGGGGCTTTTGGTTACGTCACATGTGTGCATGTGTTGACGGGACTGACTTGTCTCATCGTTTTCCGTACATGAAACCGGACGAGCGCATCAGCCGAGCGTTGAATCGAGATTTGTTCGATCAGTTACGAGAAGCGCAAGTGAAATTGAAGGCAAGACGTATGACGGGAAACGAAAAACGGTCACTCGTCAAACGGATGATTCGAGGCGCGTATTTGACTATCAACGTCGAAGATCAAAGTTTTGTATCGACGATTACAGACAGTCTGTTTGTATTGCGCCTCTATTTTCCAAACAGTGAAATCATAGATGACTTAGAGCGAGGCATGGAGTCAGAAGAAGTGCAAGATGACTGGTTGGGTAAGTTGATTGAGCAGTATGGATCGTTGTTCCTTCCACGATGACAGTCATCGATCAAAGTGACTCCTTACGGTCTAAATCATCAAAGTGACAATCGACATAAAGCATTCCTACCAAAACATATAGTTGAATCAATAACTTGAGCAAACTGGGAATATAGATGATTTCAAAAAACAATAATCCCTCGAATACGAACATACATAGCAAGGTAAGAAAATACATGAATGTTTTACCTCTTCGAAATCGAGAAAACAGGCGAATGCCTACAAGGAACGGATAAAGTAGCGTCTTGACTGTATAAGGCATTTTGGTAAATCCTTTCTAAGACGTCATCGCCCAGTGCGTGAGATGTAGTCAGTTTTTATACGGCGCCTTCTGACATCCGAATCAAAATAATGAAACGTTGTATACATGGCCGTTGAAATATAGACCGAGGCAAACGTCTTTAAATAGAGCGATAATTGAATAAAATCACCTAATATCAAAACCATCAATGGGGTCACGATGACAAATAACGCAAACGTCATCACCGATTCTGTTTTAATGAACCGATATAATATACGTATCAGCAAGATGAACGGGAAATAGAAAAAATAAAAGAAACGCTTCACGTCGTAACGCCCTTTCCTGAGCGGTGCGCCCAAATTATGTATATTCGTCTTTTTCAGTATAATGGGAGCACCACGTATAGAGAAGGAGTATGTATATGACCAAATCAATCGCCATCATCGGGGCGGGCGTGAGCGGCTTATATGCCGCGTCGCTCCTCACTGAGAAAGGCTATGACGTCACCGTGTTCGAGGCGCGCGACCGTATCGGGGGACGGGTGTTGAGCCAAGACGGGTTCGACCTCGGCCCGACCTGGTATTGGCCAGAGACGGAGACGACAATCACGCAACTGATCGAACGACTCGGTCTCCCGACGTTCTCTCAACACACGAGCGGGGACTTGGTGCTCGAGCGGCAGTTCGGTGTCATCGAACGCCATACGCTCCCGCCCGGTCACACTGTTCCATCGATGCGACTCGTCGGGGGCATGGCCAGTTTGACGACGTCGCTCGCTTCGACACTACCGGCAAGGACAATTCAACTCGAGTCGACCGTCATCTCGATTCAACAAACTGAAGACGAGATATTGGTCGAGCTCGAAGCCGGACGGACAGCAACGTTCGAACACATCATCCTAGCCATCCCGCCACGACTCGTCTCACGTATCAGCTTTCAACCAGAACTGTCTGAAACGACGAAGTCGAAGCTGGCAAACACGCCGACCTGGATGGCTGGACAGGCGAAAGTACTCGCCGTCTACGACCGCCCGTTTTGGCGAGACAATGGTTTATCCGGTCAAGGCATGAGTTGGGCCGGCGTGTTGCAGGAAATTCATGACGCCTCACAGCCAGGCGGACTCGCCGCTTTATTCGGTTTCTTCCGGTTGTCTGCTGCCGAACGCTCGGTACTCGACCGGGACGAGCTGAATCGTCGCGTCATCAATCAACTCGTGCGCCTGTTCGGGAAAGAGGCGCGGCAGCCGCGCGACGTGTTATACGTCGATTGGTCGAGTGACCGACATACGGCCACGCTCCAAGACGGAGAACCGTTGACCGATTTCCCTGTCTATGAGCCGATCGCGCTCGATTCAGCCTGGGAAGGACGACTCTCACTCGCTGGGACGGAGACGGACTCCTTGTTCGGCGGTCACATCGAAGGCGCGCTCCGGGCAGCGGAACGTGTCGTCAATCAACTCTAACCAAAAATGCGTATCCTCCCGAGTCAGGGACGATACGCATTTTTCATTTGAACTTTTTAATCATCAACGCCAGAGAACGATTGATCATCGTCATCTCGTCATCTTCAAGCACGGAGAACATCTCTTCGGCGAGCCGTTCCTCGATCGCGTCGATTTGTTTCGAATATTCCATACCGATTGGGCCGAGCCGGATGAAGCTCTCGCGCAAGTTGTCCGGGTTCTTCTCTTTCTGGACGAACCGACGCTGTTCGAGCACTTTGAGCACTTGGCTGACCGCACTCTTCGAGATATTCATCTTTGTCGCAATCTCGGTCGTCGTCCATGTGTCTTTTCGTTTGAACAGGAGCAACATCTGTTCTTGCTGGTAACTGAGTTCGAATTCGTTCAACTCGGTAAAATATTTGGTGAACAACAAGTCGAGCTCGTCAATTTGACGGTACATCTCGATGACTTGCTGTTTGCGTGTATCATTCAATCGTCGTTCTCCTTTCATCGCGTGTCACGGAACGTCTGGCTCCGCACGTATAACACGATACTGCATACTAATCCGATTATACCAAATGAGATGAGCAACGTTTGAATTGGTACGGCCAGGGCGACCAAAATCGACAGGACAGCGAACGCAATCGGTTCTAGTCCCGATGCGGCGAGCGCCATGATGCTCATGACGCGTCCAATCTTGTCGTGGTCGCTATGTTCTTGCATGAGTGTGACCGTCGGCAAATAGACGAGCATCAACATGAATCCGCTCGCGGCCGCAGCCAAGGCGAGAAGCGTGATGGATTGCGCCTGCGTATAGAGGAAGAAGGCCCCAATCGTCAAAAACAGGACGCGGAAGACGAAGCGTCCGCGGTGGACCGAGCGGAACAACAGGACGAGAAAACTTGCGGCGAACGTCCCGACGGCAAGTCCACCTTCAATCAAACTCAAATCAAAAGCGTTGCCGCCCCGTTCACCGACGAGAATCGGGATGCTCATGATGAGCGGTCCCATGACGAACAAGTTGACGATGGCGATGGATAACGTCCCGCTCCGTAAAATCGGTGTGCTCGAGACGTAACGGATGCCCTCTTTCAAGTCGAAGATGACATGACTGAGCGACATGGCACGGGCGAGCGGAATCGAATCGCGAATCAAGCGCGGCATAATCAAGATAGCCGCAATGAAAATCAAGACGGCCGCCGTCCCGAAACTGAGCCCGAAGCCGCCCCATGTCAGTAACGCCCCGGCGAGGAACGGACCGAACACGAACATGAGCTCGAGCGTCCCTTGGAAGAGCGAATTGGCGCGTTGCAGCTCTTCTTGTTTGACGAGCGACGGAATCAAAGAAGACAGCGCCGGATAGGACATGCCATCAAGTAGTCCGAACACGATGGAAATCATAATCAAGGCGAACACTGAATATGCGTCCGCGAGATGGAGCGCCACGACCGCGACCATGAGAAGACCTTGCCCGAGGTTCGTCAAAAACAAGAGCCGACTCTTTTGGAACCGGTCGGCGAACACGCCTCCGAATACCATCATTACGACACGCGGCAACGAGACGGCAGTCATGATGATCCCGAGGAGGGTGGGTTGCTTCAGCACATCGATCGTGAGCCACGATACGCTCAAGAAAAAAATCGAGAAGCCGAGCGTGAGCGTCATGCCGGATAACCATGTGAATACGAAGCGTGAATTTTGTAGCAAATTCATAAAGAAAACCTCAGTCTTTCTACCTTTTAATATAGTTAAGTTAACTAAACAATAAAGTGAAGTGACTTTTTCGTCAAGCGAGTAGATTGCTATAAGGTAATTGTAAAAAAACGGAACTTTTTTCGTTAAAAACCGTATAGGTAGTTAAGAGGTGAATGAGATGAGTAAACAAGAACGATTACATAAAGTGAAACGAATGAATGTACAGTGGATGTTGTTACGGCTCATGTTTGCTTTGCCGACTGGGGTTTTGATCTATTACTTCTTACAGTCGCAAGGCTCCCCGATGATTATGGCAGCGTTCCTTCTATCGTTGACTAGTGCAGCAAGTATTTTGTTTATGAGGGAAGCGCGCTTCGTCAGAGCATTAACGGCGCATGATCAAGCGAAGAAGGTGATCGGTATCCAATATCAACTCGATTACTTGTTCGTCGTCATGATGGCCGTGATTTTTCCGATGATGATGCGACTGAATATCCTGACCAGCTTGATTCCTTTCATCCTATTCGTCAGTGGCAGCGCATTAATCTGGTTTACGCAGCATAAACTCGATCAACAGTTGAGCTGGATGGATACAGAACAACCGACTCGTCGCGAGATTCAACGTACGAGATTCACATGGTGAGGTTGAAAAGACACGAGGTTAGCGTGTAAGTCCATCACAATTAAAGGAGTAGCTTATGAATAAACATCAGCGTTTGAAGCAAATGGTTACCGCAAACCGAAAATGGCTCCTCGTACGGATGGGTTTTGCGATTCCGATTGGGGTATTACTTTTCTTCTTTCTGCAAACTGAGACACGATCGCTCATGTACGGAAGTTTGATGGTGGTGTCGCTGTTGGCATACGGCGTGATGATTGGGCGGGAAAGTCGATTCATGAGCAGTTTCACAGACCACATTCGAGCGAAGCGGGTCATCCACATTCAATATGTGTTCGACTACATGATGGTTGTCTTCAGCTGTTTGTTTTTCCCGTTGCTCTTGAAGCTCGAAACAATCAGTTGGGTCCCATTCTTCATATTCTCCCTTGCAGCGTTGGCGCTGGTGATTGTCGAGCGGCTGCTTGATGAGAAAGTAAAGCTGATCGATCCCCAGCAACCGAGGCGTCGCGACGTCAAACGGGAAAGTTTTTAAGGAGGGATTCGATGAACAAACAACAACGCATCAATTTGATTTATAAAACCAATGTAAAGACGGCCGTATTTCAAAGTCTGCTCACGTTTCCGATGGTGTTTTGTCTCGTCGGATTGATTCAGTCGGATTCATGGAACGGTTGGTACGTGGCCGGCGTACTCGTCTGTCTGTTGCTGCTGGGAGGAATCTTCTTCAAGGCGAACCGAGTCGAGACCGAGTTGACTGAGCGAGAAGATGCCAAAATCATCATCGCCCGTCGGAACGGATTTGTCTTTGCGCTGTTCGTCGTATTCATTTTATCGTTTGCGCTGACGCTTAACCTCGGTTGGATGTATGCGTGGATAGTGGTGCTGACAATCGGTGTGTTGTATGGTGGATACCGCTTGATTCGAAAACAAGACGAGCGATTGAGTGACATCGACCCGGAGCATCCGATGCTGCGTGAGATTCGACTCGACAACGTCAGAGACTGAGGAGGTACGAGATGAACAGGGAAGCCCGGACTGAAGCGTTGTTACAAATCAATACAACGTATCGTCGTTTTATGATTGGGAGCAGTGTCGTCATCTTTGTGAGTGCGCTCTATTTCATGATGCATACGACTTATTCTGGCGTGATTGCGGTGGTTAGTCTCATCCCGACGTTGTTTTTCGAATGGAAGCAGACGACGCTCTATCTTCAGTTCAATGACGACTGGACGTATCGCCGTCTCATTAAGCTACAGTTTTCTTTACTCGTTTTCACGTTCATCTTATTGTTCAGTCTGATTGCACTGTTTTTAACGGGACAGATTCATCCGGACGTGTTGATGTGGGCAGTGGTCATCGGGGCACCACCTTCTGTCTTGTTACCGCTGTGGATCGATCGAAAACTGCTCAAACTCGACCCGGAACACGTCACGTCGAACATGCTGGCCAAAGCCAATCGCGAGCAACTGAAGCGTCGGCTTGATGGAATCAATGATTAGAAAAGGAATGGAATCGTATGACGAAACAACAACGGATTGACGAAATGAATCGATACCGTGAGCAAAGGAAGCGGCGACGAGACGTGATGTTCGCTCCTGTCCCTGGACTATTGTTTGTCACGTTGCTCGCGGATCATATTTGGTGGGTTGGCTTAGGGTTGATGGGGTTGTTCGCCAGCGGTTCAATCGTGTATTTGCTGAAAGAAGGGGAGGCGTTTGCTCGTCTATCCGATCAAAGCGGAGCACAAATGGCGACGCGGAACGTCTACCGGATTTTAAGCGGATGGTACGTCTTCATCGTCGGTAGCGTGGCGAGTTATAAACTGGTGGCCCCTTGGTGGACGTGGGTTCTCGTCATTGGGATTGTCTTCCTGTTGCCGCTTCTGTATAAACGCTTCAATGAAACTGTTCAAAGCGCAGATGCAGCTCAACCGGTCCGCTCTGAATTGGCAACGGCGAGTGGATTGCTATGAAGATGTTGACGAAACAGGAACGAATCGAGCGTTTGCTCGCACACGACGATGCGACGTGGCACTGGCGCTACTGGGGCCTCTTCTTTAACCTCATCGTCGTCGCGTTCATCTCTTATCAGACATCGATTTACTTACCGTTGATCGTGTTCGCGCTGTACTTGCCGCAACTATGCGTCGAATGGAGGAAGACAAAACTATTGCTGACATTTAATCCAGATCCTCGCTATCGGCGCTGGATTTATAGTGATTTCATCGTCGAATGGTTCATCTTTTTGCTTTTCCTGTGTCTGTTCGCTTGCTATCACACCGGTTTCATCACGATTTGGACACTTGGACCTACCTTGGTGATTGGTGTGATTGGTGGGGTGCTGTTCTCGCATATAATCAATCGAGCTATTCTTGATTTTGACATAGAGCATGTAACCTCTAAATCATTCAATAAAGCCAAAGTGCGACGAAATAAAGGCGGGAAAATGAGTCATTGACATAAGTCAGGGCTCATTTTTTTATGGAACGATTCGGGGCAACGGGAATCTAAAGTATATTCAGTTCGAAATGGTTGAGTGAGGTGTATTTCAATCTGAAGATGATCATTTGCAGTAAATTAATACTTTTTATAGAAACGTTTCGATTAACCATTGCATCTCTTTTTGTAAGCGCTTATACTTTTGGTATACACAGGTGAAACGTTTCGATTTACAAATCATAGATAAAGGCGGGATGGAATGAGAGCGACACAATTAGTGCAGGAGATGACAGTGGCTGAAAAGGTAGGACAGCTTGTTCAGACACTGCCATCCATTTTTTCGGATGATGAGCAAGATGTGATCACCGGACCGATTGCGGAGTTGTTGAAAGAAGACGGCATCACCGATGAGAATCGGTGGAACATCGGATCGGTCATCGGGATCAGCAACGCGAAACAAGCGCAAAAGTTGCAGGAAAGTTACTTGCGACATAATCGACTCGGCATCCCGCTCTTGTTCATGGCGGACATCATCCACGGTCACCGGACGATTTTTCCGGTCCCGCTCGCGATGGCCTGTTCTTGGGATCTTGATGAGGTCGAACGAATGGCACGCACTTCGTCTATCGAAGCGACGGCATCCGGTCTACACGTCACGTTCTCTCCGATGGCTGACTTGTCACGCGACCCGCGTTGGGGACGTGTCATGGAATCGACCGGAGAAGACGTGTGGTTGAACGGCGAGATGGCGGCGGCGTTCGTCCGCGGTTACCAGTCGGACGATTTGACGAGAGACGATACGTTGGCTGCCTGCGTCAAGCACTTCGCGGCGTATGGCGCGCCGGAAGGAGGACGCGACTACAATACGGTCGATGTATCTGACCGCGAGCTGCGTGAGTTCCATTTGCCAGCCTATAAACGAGCCCTTGAAGAGGGGGCGAAGATGGTAATGACGAGTTTCAATGTCGTCCATGGTGTTCCGGCCACGGCTAGTGAATATCTCATGCGGGATATCCTCCGCAGTGACTGGGGCTTCGAAGGTGTATTGATCTCGGACTGGACGGCAATCAAAGAACTCATCCATCATGGCGTCGCCGAGACGCTGAAGGATGCGGGCGAACTCGCACTCCGAGCTGGCGTTGATATCGATATGATGTCGGGCGCATACACGAATCATCTGGAAGCGATGCTTGCAGATGGGGTCGATGAGGCTTTACTGGATGAGGCGGTCTTGCGGATCTTGACGCTAAAAGAAGAATTGGGTTTATTCGACAACCCTTACCGAGGGATCGATCAAGCGAAAGAGACAACGCTCCACCTTTCAGATGGGCATCGAGATCAGGCGCGTCGTCTGGCAGAAAAGAGTGCGGTCCTTTTGAAAAATGATGGTGTCCTTCCGTTACAAAAGCAACGTGTCGCGCTCATCGGACCGTTCGTCGACTCGAACGATGTGCTTGGCCCGTGGGCCGGATATGGGAAAAGAGAAGAGGCCGTGACGTTGCGGCAGGCATTTGACCGGGCTGAAATTCCTTATGTGTTTGCGGAAGGATCGACCGTCGAAAAAGAAATTGATTGGACGGAGGCTTGCCGCATCGCAGAACAGTCGGATATCGTCATCCTGGCGCTTGGCGAAGCCTCGTGGATGAGCGGTGAAGCCGGCAGCCGTACGGACATTCGTCTTCCGAAGACACAGCGCGAAGGGCTTAAGCGTCTAAAGGCACTCGGGAAACCAGTCGTGACGATTTTATTCAATGGCCGTCCGCTCGATCTGCGCGACGTCGTCGAACATTCGGATGCGGTGCTCGAGGCTTGGTATCCAGGAACTGAAGCCGGTTCGGCGCTTGTGAACTTATTATACGGGCAAGTCAGTCCGTCGGGGAAACTGACGATGTCGTTTCCTTATAACGTCGGCCAAGTACCGATCCGCTACGACGCGTTGCGGACAGGGCGTCCGTCAGACATCGAACACGCTGATCCACGCTACACGAGCAAATATCTCGACGCACCGAATGAGCCACTCTTCCCGTTCGGATATGGCATGACATACACAACGTTTAGCTACAACGATTTCATCGTCAAAGACATGACAGGCGGCATCGTCGAGGCGACTGTCGTCATTCGAAATGATGGGGCGACGACGGCAGATGAAATTGTCCAATGGTATATCCAAGACAACATAGCCAAAGTCTCACGGCCGGTCAAACAATTGAAAGGGTACGAGAAAGTGACCCTCAAAGCCGGCGAATCCGTGACGGTAACGTTCACCGTTGAAGGAGATATGCTCCACTATCTTCAGCCGAACGGTTCGTTTGACGCCGATCCGGGAACGTTTACGCTCTTTGTGGGCCCGAACAGCCGTGACGTATTGGCAAAATCTTTTGAACTAAAAACAAAAACGAGGTGTACGACGTGAATGTATTAACCGAACAGACAACACTAACATGCGGAGACGTGAGCCTTTCGCTCACTCCGATGGGAGACATCCGCCAATTGAAAACCGGACCGATCATGGTCAATCAGTTAATCCATCATCCATTCGATGGCTCGATGGCAAACCTTTATGTCCGACATGAGGGCGGAGTTGCCCGGCCGTTGCTGGGACTGCATTCACCTAGTGATTTCGCGGCCTCGGGTCAGGAAATCGTTTGGTCAGGACACTATCCGGAGTTTGCTTATGAAGTACGAGGGACGATCAGCGACCACGGCGTTCGCTTTGACGCTACATTCGAAGGGACAGGTCAATTCGACGTCACATACGTCCAAGATCTCGGACTCGCTGATGAAGGCGGTGTTCGCACGAACGAGGCTTACATGGCGCAGTATATCGACTATATGAAGACGGATACGGCGCTGATGGCGCGCCAAAATCAAAAGCAGTCGACCGGGTTCCCAGCGATTCGAATGACATCGTCCCGAGCTATCGCAGAATATGCGACGGATGGTTTTGACGTGTATGGCACATCCTATAAATTGACCGGGCGAGCCGCAGGACTAGACGGTGCACTGCCTTCCCGTGTCTATCAATATGAGTTCGCCTTGCCGACACTTCGGACTGAACCGTTAGACATGGGGACGGACCGAGAAATCGCATTCGAATTGTCATTGGTTCAAAATCATCCGGAAGCGCTGACAGAGCAATCGATCAAGCATTTCGCAACGATTGAAGCGGGAGCACCTGTCGAACAAACAGTACGTCCTCGTCCGTATCTTCGTCAATCGTTCCAATCAATCAGCGGCGGTGGGCTCGCGATGAGCGAAATCGAGCGCCTCTATCCGGTGCGACGACTCGAAGAGACAGCGGGTGGACAGCTCTTGTCCTTCTTCACAGAAGAGGGTTCGCACGTCGTCTTAGCGGCGAAAGAGCACCTCGTTGAGCGAAGTCACGGCAATATCTTATTGAACGCCGGGAGTCTGATGCCGGACGAGTCGAAGCTCGCCACGACCGTATTCATGAACGGTGTCTTCAACTCACATATTGTTTATGGCAATACAAACTTCAACAAATGGACGACTAACGTCCGAAATCCACTCAATGTCCCGAAAACATCGGGGCAACGCATCTATGTCGAGATGGATGGGGCATACCATTTGCTGACGATGCCGAGCCTGTTCGAGATGAGTCTGAATGAGGCCATATGGCGCTACGATTTGGACGGGGAGACGATTATCGTCCGTACGTCCATCGCCTCAGGTGCTCCTGTCATCAAGACGACCGTCGAATCGTCGCAACCGCGACGGTTCGTCATGAGTCACCAGGTCGCGATGAACACGCAAGAGTACGTCGTTCCGTTCCGTATGGAGCAGACGGACAACCGGCTCCTATTCAAGGCGGACGAAACGGCAGACAGCGCCGGTATACGGCCTGATCTGACATATGCAATCGAGAGCAATCAGCCGTTTGAGCTCCTCAAAACGTCGGATTGGTTCGACCAACCGTTCGAGGACGATCTTGTTTGGATGTCATACGAACCAAGCGAGCGCGTGACGGTGCATCTTGGTTTGGCGAATCACAGTCCGTTTGAGCTAGACGAAAAGCAGGAGCGGAACGCTTACCGAATGTGGATGGATAGTTATATGAACGGTCTCACGCTTAAAGGCGAGGCATCTGACATCGAGGCGTTGAATATTCAAGCGCTATGGTACGTCCAAAACATGCGGGTGCACTATCAGTCACCGCACGGCCTTGAGCAATACGGTGGAGCAGCCTGGGGTACACGGGACGTTTCACAAGGGCCGATGGAGTTCTTGCTTGCGACCGGTCATTTTGAAGAGGCGCGAAAACTCTTGCTTGTGATTTTCAGCCATCAATTTAAGGACGGAGATTGGCCGCAATGGTTCATGTTCGATGAATATGCGGGTATCCAACAAGAGGATAGCCATGGTGATGTCATCGTTTGGCCGCTCAAGGCATTGTCGGATTACTTGGCCCGAACTGAGGACGTGACATGTCTAGACGAAATAATTCCGTTCCGCGACCGTGACGGAAAGACAGAAGCGGACGCTTCACTGTATTCGCACGTGGAACGAGCACTTGGATTCATTGAAGATCACTTTGTCGAAGGTTCTGTCTTCTCAGCCTACGGTGGAGGAGACTGGGACGACACGCTCCAACCAGCCGATGAAGAGTTGAAACGTCACCTCATCAGTTCATGGACGGTCACATTGACGTACCAAGCGTTCCGTCAGTTGCACGAACAGTTGCCGGCGTCACATTTGGCAGATCGCTTAGGTGAGTTGAGCCAAGCAATTCGGAAGCAGTTCACAGACGAGATGATTCGGGACGGGGTTATCGCAGGATTCTTAAAAGAAGTTGATGGACGCTTCGAGACGATGCTTCATCCGTCCGACAAGACGCTGCCAATGCGCTACCGCTTGTTGCCAATGACGCGCAGTGTCATCGCTGAACTTGTCGATCAAGACCAGATGACACGCAACTTTGATTTGATTGCCACGCATTTGACGTTCCCGGACGGAGTCCGTCTCATGAACCGACCTGCCGAGTACCGGGGCGGAGTCAGCCGTCACTTTATGCGGGCCGAACAGGCAGCGAACTTTGGTCGTGAAATCGGGCTGCAGTACGTGCATGCTCACATCCGCTACATCGAGGCGCTGGCGAAGGCGGGGCTACGCGAGAAGATTCGTCCGGCTTTCAATATGATCAACCCGGTCCGGATGGACGAAGTGAAGAATGCCGCACCGAGACAACGAAACGCCTACTTCAGTAGTTCGGACGGAGATTTCGCTGACCGCTATGCGGCGGAGTCACAGTTCGGCCGCTTGAAAGATGGAACGGTACCCGTGAAAGCGGGATGGCGCATTTATTCGAGTGGACCGGGAATCTGGTTCAACCAACTCGTCTCGAACTACCTGGGGATTCGTCTCGGGACAACCCATGTCGAGTTCGATCCGATCGTGGATGCGGACACATATGTGCAGATCCGCTTGTTCGGTACGGAGACGATGGTCCAGTTCCGTATGGGTGAGCCGAGTATTACGCTGAATGGTCAGAGGTTGAACGGTCACACCCTAACGAATCCATATCGCGAAGCAGGACAGCGTGTCGAAAAAGATGAATTTTTGCGCTACGCCAAGGAAAAGAATGAGTTAGTGATTACGGTGAAGGGGTGACGAATTCGTCACCCTTTTCTTAATAGGAGGACTATATGGACGCAAAAAAAGTGAGCACGGTCTATCAAGTATATCCAAAAAGTTTTCAAGACAGCGACGGCGATGGGGTCGGTGATTTACAAGGAGTGATCAGTCGCCTCGACTATTTAAGCTGGCTCGGGGTAGAGATGCTTTGGTTGAATCCGGTTTACGTCTCGCCCGGTTACGATAATGGCTATGACGTCGCAGACTATACACAAATCGATCCTCTGTTCGGGTCGATGGATGATATGGACGAGTTGATTCGTGAAGCACGTGACAGAGGAATCGGCATCATGATGGACATCGTCGCCAACCACACGTCGCATCAGCATGAGTGGTTCCTTCAATCCGAACGTGATCCGGAAGGAGCGTACGGTAATTTCTACATTTGGTGTGATACGCCGAATGAATGGAGCTCGTTCTTCGGGGGCGGGACGTGGACGTACTCACCGATCCGGGGCCAGTACTACTTCCATGCATTCGCTCCGGAACAACCAGATTTGAATTGGGGGAACGAGCAAGTACGTAAAGAAATGGCGGCAGTCTTAGCGTTTTGGGTCGAGCGCGGGGTGACTGGTTTTCGGTTTGATGTCATTGATTTGATTGGCAAAGACGTCCATCGAAAGCAATGGCTCGACTTTCCGTTGATGCGTCGTTACTTGAAAGATTTAGTGGCGCAAGTTGACACCTCTTCCTTGTTGCTTGTCGGGGAAGCTGGAGGATTGACTCCGAACGAAATTCTAACTTTGCAACGGGACGGTTCGCTCGACGTCGTCTTCAATTTTGAAGTATGTGCTCTCGATGAGCAGGCAGGACAAGGCAAATGGAAGCTCGCTCCGTTCGAACCGTCGAGGCTAAAAACCACGCTCGATACGTGGCAACGAGCGTTTGCGGTGGAAGGACGCAATAGCCTGTTTTGGAATAACCATGACCAGCCGCGTGTCATTTCACGATGGTATGACGATGACGAGCGGGCTGCGAAGATGCTCGCGGTCCTCCTATACGGATTGAAAGGAATCCCGTTTCTGTATCAAGGAGAAGAGGTCGGGATGACGAACGGTATGATTGCGACAGAGGAGTATCAAGACATCGAGACGCTAAATTATTTGCGGGCGGGTGGAACGCTTGATGCCGTTCGCATGAAAGGACGTGACCATGCCCGGATTCCGATGGCATGGGGCGAAGGGACGGACTCGTTCAGCACGGGAACACCGTGGCTTCGATCAGCTCACGACGAAGCAGGCAGGGACGTCGCGACGATGCGTTCAGATAAAACGAGTCTGCTTCATCTGTACCGAGAATTGATTGCGCTACGCCGGACAAATCGACTGCTTCGAGACGGAGCTTATGAACTCGTACCGACCGAGGAGCGGCTATATGTGTACCGCCGCATCATCGATGGGGAGCCTCCACTTCTTGTCGTCGCAAATTTGTCTCAAGATACGCTGCCGATGCCCAGTGGTTGCGGGGAACGTTTGGTTTCGACAGAGCAGGTTGAGGCGCCAATGCTACGGCCGTATGAAGCGTTCATATGTTATAATTTTTGACAGAAGGAAGTGAGGAAATGGCAGGAATTAAAGACATCGCAAAAGAGGCTGGCGTTTCGATATCGACCGTCTCATATGCGCTAAACGGCAGTCCGAAAGTGACAGAAAAGACGAGGCAACGCATCATTAAAATCGCCGAAGAGTTGAACTACGTGCCGAACGCCGCGGCGAGGACGCTAAAAACGAGAAAGACACATATTATCGGAGCGTTTTTAGGCGATTATTCCGGGTCGTTCTATGGAGAGTTATTAAAAGGCATCAACCAAGAGCTGTCTGATACTGGCTATGAGTTGATTGTTTGTAACGGTCCCGAATCACATCGTCTGATGACCGAACGCATGGTGGATGGGGCGCTCATCTTAGGGCATCGCTTCACCCAAGAACAGATTTTAGAGTTCGCGGACCGAGGGCACCCGCTGACGATGCTCGACCGTGAAATTGAGCATCCGAACATCAGTTGTGTGCTGCTCGATAATCAGATTGGGATGAATCAAGAGATGGACGCCATCTTAGAGACCAACCCTGGACAAATCCATCTTGTGAACGGACCGGTCGGCAATCATGATGCTGTCGAACGACGGAAAGTTGTCGTTGATCGCGCGAACGCGGCTGGGGTAACCGTCCGGGAATGGACCGGTGAATTCACGAAACGGTCAGGCATTCGGGCAGCGAGTGACTTACTTGAAGTGCTCGAAGAAGGGGATGCCATCATGTGTTTAAATGATGACATGGCGCTCGGGGTTTATGACGTCTTGCAAAACTCTTCTTTCAGAATCGGGGAAGACATTTCGCTCGTTGGCTTTGATAAACTCGAGATTACAAACTATACGCAGCCTCGGATCGCAAGTGTCAGCTATTCGAAGCCTGACTGGGGCAAGAAGGCGGCTCGCGCGTTACTCCAACTGATTGAAGAGAAAGAAAATTCGAAAGAGACGATCCCTTCAAAGTTCATGAAAGACGCCTCGATTCGAAAAAAAAATAATAAAAGATAAAATACGTATTGTAAGCGGATACATTGTGAACTATAATGTTTATAGAAACGTTTAACCTGTTGATTTGCAGTAAAACCTTTGTATAAACATTATTTTTTTACACGATAATCGAAACGTTTCGATTATCGAGAAACGGAGGAATTCAGATGAAGAAATTAGGGTTAGCAGCGGTAGCGGGCACGGTAATCATTTCAGGTCTATTGGCGGGATGTTCTTCTGGATCGAGCGGCGATGACGCAAATACCATCACAGTTTGGGCGATGGGTGAAGAAGGAAAAGCTTTGCCGAAACTAGCAGAACAATATGAAAAAGAAAACGAAGGCGTCAACGTCAAAGTACAAGCAATCCCTTGGGATACAGCGCATGATAAACTGTTGACTGCGGTCGCTTCGAAAAATGGTCCAGATGTCGTTCAAATGGGAACGTCTTGGATGCCTGAATTCGTAGAGGCGGGAGCACTCGCGAATATGAAAGATTTCGTAAAAGATTACCCGGAACTTGATCCATCAAACTTTTATGAAGGATCGGTTGAAACGGTTCAATTCGAGGACGGTCTTTACGGGGCACCTTGGTATGTCGACACACGTGTTCTTTATTATCGGAAAGACGCACTTGAAAAAGTAGGTTATCCAGAAGCGCCAAAAACGTGGGATGAATTAGAAGACGCTTCGAAAAAACTTGCGGCTCGTGACGGGGAAGACATGTACGGGATTACGTTGGACACGAACGACCAAATGCTATCGTTCATGTTCGCTCGTCAAAACGGTTCAGAGCTGTTAACAGAAAATCAAGAGCCGCTCTTTGATCAACCAGAATTCATCGAAAGCGCAGAATATTTAACAAACTACTTCACAGAAGGATATGCACCAATCGATTTAGGGCTTGATGTTGTGCAGGCGTTCGGGGCAGAAGAACCGAACGTGCCGATGTTCATCAGTGGACCATGGATGATTAACATTATCAATGATCAAATGCCTGACATTGAAGAGAAGTGGGGTACAGCCGTTCTTCCAGCGAAAGAAAATAATATCTCGTTCCTTGGAGGATCGAACTTAAGTATTTTTGAAAGCAGTGAGAAGAAAGACGAAGCCGCGAAGTTTATCGCATATATGAGTAAACCAGAAACACAGACAGAGTGGATGGAGATGACGAAGTCACTTCCATCGACAAAAGCGACATGGGCAGAGAACGAAACGCTCAAAAACGATGAGAAACTCAAAACATTCGGTGAGCAGATGGAAGCGGCAGAGCCGATGCCGATGATGACAACGTGGGAAAAAGTAGCGCAAACATATTTGCAGAGCTTTGAGAAAATGTATCGCGGTGCGGCTACTGTAGAAGATGAAGTTAAGGTGTTCCAAGAAAAAGCGAAGTCGATTTTAAAATAAACGGAGGGGTACACCCCCTCTCGTTTAATTAAAGGAGAACCTTATGAAACAATTTCTTAATGATCGAGCGCCATACTTGCTCGTCGCGCCGACCGTTCTCTTGTTACTCATGTTCTCGATCATGCCGTTATTCATCGCTTTTTTCATGAGTTTTACAGACATGGATTTGGCGGGAATTGCGAACTGGGCAAACATTGAATGGATCGGACTCACCAACTACATTGAAATCTTCAAAGATGAAGTGTTCATCCAAGCGTTATTGAACACGATCGTTTATGTCGTTATTGGGGTACCGATTGTGATCGGTCTTTCGCTCGCGATTGCGATGGCAATCAATTTCGGGACTGGCAAAGTCTTCGAATGGTTCCGTGTCGTCTTTTATATGCCGTCGATCACGAACGTTGTAGCGGTCGCGGTCGTTTGGGGATTCTTGTTTAATCCGCAGTATGGTCTCTTCAATTTCCTGTTAAATACAATCGGCCTTCCAGATGTCCCGTGGCTACAAGATCCGTTTATCGCTAAATTATCGTTGATCATGCTTGCCGTATGGCGTGCGGTCGGAATCAATATGATTATTTTCTTGGCAGCTCTTCAAGGGATTCCACGCACGTACTATGAAGCGGCAGCGTTAGATGGGGCAAGTACGTTCCAGCAAATGTTCAAGATTACAATTCCGTTGCTCCGATATGCGATTTTCTTCGTAACGGTGACAACTTTGATTGGATGGATTCAGTTCTTCGAAGAACCGCTCATCATGACCGAGGGGGGACCACTCAATTCGACGACGTCACTCGCGTTGTTTATATACAACAACGGTTTCCAGCTCAGTAACTTCGGTTATGCGGCTGCCGGATCGGTCGTGTTGTTCATTCTGATCATTACGGTGACACTCATTCAGTTCCGTCTTCAAAAGAACGAAAACAACTATTAAGGAGGGGCATTCATGATTCCAAATGAAAAACCGGTAGCCGTGAATGTGAAGCGGGAGAAATTCTCGCCACTTCCCGACTTAAACCATAAACGAAAAGCCAAACTCTCGCAGTTGCTGGTCGCGCTTGTTTTGACCGTCCTCGGTATCGCTTTTATGTTGCCGTTCTTCTGGATGGTGATCTCGTCCTTTAAGACGGATGCGGAAATCTTGGCGCTACCGCTGACGATCCTACCGGAAAATGTGACGTTCGAACATTACATCGATTTATTCGTGAATTTAAACTTTTTAACGTATTTGAAGAACACGTTGTTGATTGTACTCGCATCATTTTTCGGTTTATTGCTCACAGCAATGGCCGGTTATGCGTTTGCGAAGCATAAGTTTAAGGGGAGTAACATCTTGTTCGTCGGTGTCTTGGCGACAATGATGATTCCAGGACAGGTTACGATGATTCCCGTTTATTTGATGCTCAATCAAATGGGTCTGACGAACACCATGATGGGGATTGTCCTCCCCGGTCTCGTTGGTGCGTTCGGGGTATTCTTGTTCCGACAGTTCATGACGACGATTCCAGAGGAAATGCTGGAAGCGGCTCGCTTGGATGGAGCGAGTGAGTTTCGAATTTTCTTCTCAATCGTCTTGCCGATGTCAAAACCGATTTTGGCGGTACAAGGAATTTTGACTTTCATCGGTGCTTGGAACAGCTTCTTGTGGCCGCTTATTATCGCCAATGATGAAGCTCTTTACACACTGTCAGTTGGATTAGCGCTTCTACAGGGGCAACATGGTGGAAACTACGCCTTACAGATGGCTGGGGCCACATTCATGGTTGTGCCGATTATCATTATCTTTATGATTTTCCAAAAGCATATCATCGAAGGATACAATATATCTGGAATGAAGTGAACCTTACGCCATGTAAGGTTCTTTTTTTATACTCAGGACATCGGTCCTTTATGCTCGAGTGCTCGAGGGGTAAGCTTAACACGTACACAGCATATAGAGAGAATCGAGGAAGAGACTATGTTAGCCATTGTAATTGGACTCGTCATCGGGATTTTGTTGCCGATGCAGACGAGCGTGAACTCGCGTCTGCGCACCATCGTCGGGTCACCATTTGTCGCGTCGTTCCTGTCGTTCGCGATTGGGACGACCTTTTTAACGCTCACGTTACTGCTCACCGGGCAATCATTCGGGATCGAATCATCCATTTTCCAAGGAGAACCGCTTTGGATGTGGTCGGGCGGTTTGTTGGGGGTCATCTTTTTAACGGGGAACATCCTCTTGTTCCCGAGACTCGGCAGCGTTCAGACCGTCATCATGCCGATCTTTGGACAGATATTGATGGGGCTGTTGATTGACCACTTCGGCTGGTTCCATTCAGCCGTCAACGTCCTCACGCCGTGGCGCGTGTTCGGCGCCTTGCTCGTCTTGCTCGGTGTCGTCGGCACGGTCGCGCTAACGGACTGGATCAATCGTCGCCGCGGTAAACTCGTCGCCACATCGCAGACGGGAACCGGCAATTTGAACGTCTGGCGCCTCGTCGGAATCGGGACCGGGATGATGAGCGCGACACAGACGGCCATCAACGGTTATTTAGGAACGGTGCTCGAATCAGCTTTGAAAGGGGCGCTCGTCTCGTTCGTCGTCGGGACGGTCACGTTACTGCTCATCTTACTCGTCTTGCGGCCGAGCGTCGAATGGCGCGGGCTACGCGGTCAGCCGTGGTGGATTTGGCTCGGCGGGATCATCGGGGCACTGTTCATCGGCGGGAACGTCTTGATCGTACCGATGGTCGGGACCGGCATCGCCGTCGTCATCGTCATTGTCGGCTTGCTGTGTGGGAGTCTGCTCATCGACCGCTTCGGTTGGTTCGGGGCCGCGAAGAACCCGGTCACCGGGATTCAACTCGTCAGTTTACTCGTCATGGTCATCGGGATCATGCTGATTCGTTTGTCGTAAGGGAGGAAAGACATCATGCGCGGAGTACTGTTCGCCATCAGCGGCGGCTTCTTTTTAACGCTACAGAGTGTCGCCAACGCTCGCATCAGTTCGAGTATCGGGACGTGGCAAGCTGCGACGTTGACGCAATTGACGGGCTTCGTCGTTGCGCTCGTCATCATGCTTCTCGTCCGCGACCGGACGTACATCCATATGCGTCGCGTCGAGCCGCTCTATTTGTCAGGCGGCGCGTTCGCCGCGTTCATCTTGTTCAGCAATATGACGGCCGTGCATGAGCTCGGCGTCACCCTCACCATCTCGTTGTTCTTGATTGCCCAGCTTGCCCTCGCGCTCGTAATCGACTGGCGCGGCTGGTTCGGGATGTTGCGCCGTGACTTGAACCGGACGCAACTGCTCGGGGTCGTCATGATGATTGTCGGGATTCTCGTATTGAAAGGATGACGCCTGATGGAACAGATTGACCGTTACATGAAGCGGTATGGGTTGGATGGGGTGCTCCCTTCATCCGTCCGTCCTCATCTCATGCTCGTCCGTTACGCACCGGGGGAGGCGATTTGCATCCAAGGCGCTGAGGCCGAGCAGCTCCACTTTCTCGTCAGTGGAAAGATTCGGGTGGCCCACACGTCGGCGGCCGGGAAACGGCTCGTCTTGTCGTTCAAATATCCGCTTGACTTAATCCGGCGACATCGAATACGTCCGCCGCACGCCGTTCTTGAACACGGTCGAGGCGGTCACGCCGGTCGAGATGCTCGTCGTCCGCTTCGAGGATCTCGCGCGTCACGCCCAAGACGATGTCACGTGGCTGCATTATTTGCTCGAAGGGATCACGAAGAAGTTCGAGATGAAGTCGCAGTCGCTGAGTTTCAACTTGTTTTATCCGGTCGACGTGCGGCTCGCGAGCTATCTGTTGTCGATGACACCGGAAGAGACGACGCTCGGGTCGACCGTCGATGAGTTGACCGATATCGCCGATTTGATTGGGACGAGCTATCGCCACGTCAACCGGACGCTCAAACGGTTCGTCGAACAAGGATTGATTGAACGGGATCGTCGATCGATTGCCATCATTGATCGCGCCGGGCTGATTGCCGTTGCTGGGGAGAGTATTTATGAATGAGGAGGACACGTCATGGCACTTGGGATGATGCTCGCGGTCATGGGCGGCATGCTCGTCTGTGTGCAGAATACGTTTAACGCCAAAGTAAAAGAACGGGTCGGGGCGTGGGCGACGACGACGCTCGTGCTCGCCCTCGGCTTCCTGGCGTCACTGCTCGTCGGATTGATCAGTGAAGGAGCGGGTCTGTTCGCCGTCACGGGTATGGAGACGTGGTATTGGTTCAGCGGCATCATCGGGGTCGGTGTCGTCATGAGTGTGACGCAAGGCGTCCAACAGCTCGGGCCGAGCCATGCCATCTCGATCGTCATGGTGTCACAAATTCTATTCGCACTCCTCTGGGACACGCTCGGCTGGTTCGGGCTAGAAGCCATCCCGTTCACATGGAAGACGTTTGTCGGCATCGTGTTGATTGTCGGCGGGGTGCTGTTGTTCCAGTTGAGTGGGAAAAAAGAGATGGTTCACCAAAAAGCAAAGCAAGTCGTCTAAAACGATTTCCGACAAGTTGAACAAGTCTGCCCGTGTTCCTGCCGTTTGACGACGGTTTGGCAATGCGGGCATTTTGTCGTGATCGAGGCGCGTGGTTGGACGGGTGAACGGTCTCCAAACGATGATGGGTAGATGGTATAGGAGCGGGTCACAATGAAGCCGACGATGCCGAGCAGGATGGCTAAAATGAGAATATCCATCGAAATACCTCCTAATTATTGGTATGCTATTCGTATATACGGTGAACGGTCCGAATTGGTTTCAAGGAGGAATACATTTATGGTGACACGAGAAGAACGAATCGAGCAGTTATATATGCTTCCCAAAAAAGGTGCGTTTAACTTGTTATGGGCCGCCGCGGCAGGGCTAGGACTGGGGTGGTGGATCTATACCAATGCATCATTGCCAATGCTTGCGATGTTCGTCTTTTTGATGATGACGGCTGTCCCGCTCAGTCGCGTAGCGTGGCAGAAGACGCGTGTATCCGTGACGTTCAATGAAAATCGCTCCTACAAACGGTTAATCCGGGCGAAAGGCGTCATCGCGATTGCGATGTTATGGGTCATGCTCGGTTTGATGGGCGGGTATGTATCCGGATACTTCGCATTGCCGGTATTCAGTGGACTGTCGGCGACGTTGATTGCAGGCATGTTGGTGGTTGAGACATGGCTCGATACCCGCTTGCTTCGGATCGATCACGAGCATGTCTCGGATAGCTTGATTGGATTTACGAAACGGGAACGGATGAAACGGAAATGGGAGAAGGAATGATGGTCGAGCATAAAGATCGCTTGCTTCAATTGATGCGGTTTGAACAAGTCTCGATTCGTTTATTTGGTCTACTGGTCGCCATCATCATCTTGACCTCGTTTTATCTCCATAGTCGTTACACCTTAACGAACATGCAGGTGTTCGCAGCCTTTTTAGTCATTTACGCATCACTGATTTTATGGGGCTGGTTACGGATGAAGCTATTGCTCCGTTTTAGTTCGGATGAGCTGTATCGCCGATATGTTCGACTCAACTTTTTATTCATCTTCATGACGGTCATCGGGCTCGCGGTATTTATTTGGGGTACAGTCATTCAAAATTTTCAACACGTCACGTATTCATTGCTTGGTACGCTCATCGTTGTACCTTTCCTATATTTCGAATGGTGGGTGAATGAGCGACTCAAAAAGATTGACCCAGAGCATGTGACGAATCAAGACATTCGCCAATACAGACGATTGAAGAAAGCAGGGGAACAATGATCATTTGGAATGACATACCGGACGATCCGAATCGGTTGCCCGCATTAACGGACGACGTATTAACTGAAGTGGAAGGGCGCCTCGGGGTGAAACTGCCGGACGATTATCTCGAGGCGATTCGTATCCAGAACGGGGGATATGTCGAACAGCGCGACTTACCGATTACATGGAATGGGCAAGATGACATCGCCCTCGTCGATTCGATTGCTGGAGTTGGTTTAAATAAAGGGTTGATTGAATCCAAGGCGTTATTAAAAGAGTGGGGTGTCGAGGATGAACAATTGATTGCGTTCGCCGGTGACGGGCACTTTTTCCTCGCATTCGACTACCGTGAAGGCGCGACGCCGAAGATTGCCTATATCGATACGGATACGGAAGAGATTGATGTCTTGTTCGACTCATTCCGTCAATTCACGGAAGCGCTCACGACGGTGGATATGGGAGTATATGAAGAAATGACTCCAGAATCAGGTACTGAAATGAAACAAGGGGAGACGCTCCTGAAAGATGCGCGACGCCTACTCTATAGCGATCATCTAGAAGACAAAAGGATTGGTGCGGTTCTTTGGTTCAATAGCTTGGATTTACTTGAAGCGGACGAACTCGTTCGTGAGCTATTGACATGGATGGATGACGAGACGTTGCGAGAGACGGCAACAAGCGTCATTCAAGAAGTCATTATTCGACGGAAGCCTTTAGATCAACAACTGTTCGAAGCATTTTTTGAGACGCTCCACAGGCAAGACGACGCCTATAGTAAACAACGCTACGAAGAGACGATGTACATTCTCGATAACGATATTCGAGTCGAGTGAAACGATTTGCCGTTTCTTTTCGTAAAAGAAGGTAACGAGATTTGATTAGGGGGATTGGATGGTTGACCATAACATAAGACTTGAACGCATGATGGAGAACGATCGAAAGCGACAAAAACAAATGTTGTACCCGACGATAGGAATCATCGCACTGTTCATCATCTATTTTTGGGCGACGGACGTCCTCTTACTGTTGCCGATCATCTTGGTTGGACAGTTGCCCGTGCTGTATAAAGGGTGGCATCGGATGAAGTTGCTGCTCACCTTCAACGACGACGCTCGCTACCAACAGAAAGTACGGTCCGAGTTCGGCTTGGCCGTCGGGAACATCGTGTTTCTTTTATTGTTGATTGCTAGCTCGATGCTCGGGTGGATCACGCTACTCACGCTCGTCATCGTCGTTATCGTCGGTCTGATCACGTTCTTGGCGCTTGGGATTCGCATCGACCGTGAGTTGAAAACGATTGACCCGGAGCATGTGACCGCGACGGAGCTCGGCAAGGCGCAACTCGAGCGCGAAAAACGAAAGTCATCATGATGGGAGTACCTAACTATGGTTAATAAAAATGAACGGCTGAAACAAATGGTCGAGAACGACCGAAAGGTGAACCGGACGGCGCTCTTGCTCACGTTCGCAATTTTAGGGATCGCCTTTTACTTCATCTTTACGCAAGACATCACCCTCGCGACATTCGCCATCATCATCATGGCGACGCAATTGCCGAGCCTCTATCGGGCGTGGCACCGCATGAAGTTGCTGCTCACATTCAATGACGACGCGCGCTATCAAAAGTTCGTGCGACTCGAGTTCGGCATCGTGCTCGCGAACGTCATCTTGCTTGGGGTCTTCATCGCCATCGCTTGGGCGATTGAAGGGTCACTCGTCATCTTCGCCATTATGCTGCTCGCCTTGTTTATCCCATTCATCTTCTTATCGGTATGGGTGAACCGGAAAATCGAGTTGATTGACCCGGAGCACGTGACGAATCATGAGCTGCGGACGGCGCATCGCGATGAAGCGAAACGTCAGCTCAAATAAGGAGGAAGACGATGGATCTACGAGTGTTTGACATGCTCTGGTCGCTTGGTACCTTTGCTGTCATGTTAGGCGGAGTCATTCTTGTATTGAAGCTGATTATCGGAAAATCGAGTTCAGGCAACTAAAAGAAGCATCTGACGTCGTGTCAGATGCTTTTTCTTATGAAAACATGCCCACCAATATCCCGCAGATGACCATGCCGATCGTATAGAACTTGAAGCGGTGTCGTTCCCAAAATGAATCGGTCATCGTGTCACCGCCACATCATTCGTCGTTCCTTCGACCATCGCGACGAACGCCTCGTCCGGGTCGGTCGTCCCGGAGGCGCGCAACCAGTCTTGGAAGTCGCCTTCGTATAACACACGTCCCGCGTGGAGGAAGATGACATGTGCCTCAAATTGTGAGAGGTCATGTAGCTGATGCGTCGAGATGAGGCACGTCCGTCCCTCTTGGACGAGACGGTGCAACCGCCGCATGATGTGGATCCGCGATGCCGGGTCAACCCCGCTCGTCGGTTCATCGAACAGATAGAGGGAGCGCTTGACCGAGGCGAGCAACGTCACGAACAACCATTTCCGCTCCCCGACAGACATTTTCCCGAGTTTCATCTTCCATAAGTGTTCGAACAGTTCTTGCTCTCGAGCGGTCGAGAGTCCGTTCACATACGACTCGAGTTTTTTGAAATCGGGACGTTTGGATAACCGTCCGATAAAGTAGGCGAGGTCTTTTCCGGTCAACTCATGATGGTTATACATGAGTTGTGTCAAATACAACATGTCCGCCGTCGGGACGAGTTCGAGTGATTCTTTGTCGACTGAAAGTGTCCCGGTCATACAATCAAAGAGTGTCGTCTTCCCGGCACCGTTTTGTCCGATCAAGACATTCAGCTTATTCGGTTGCAGTGTGAACGAGACACCGTCGAGCACAGGACGCGTCGCTTTCGGATAGTGATAAGTAAGTTGGTGTACGTGCATAAGAACCTCCTAGCGTGTGATGAGTGAGACGAGACTGAAGCGTTTCAACGCAATCGCACCGATGATGAAGTAACCGAGTACGGAAAGGAATGTCGCCCATACTCCAAACGAGAGTTCGACTTGAGTAGTCAGGTGCAGCAATCCGAGCGCGAATTCATGGAGCGCGTAGAACGGGTTGAGGAAGCTGAACCATTGATCAGGTGAGTTGATTGCCAATAAAAAGAGCGGAAACATCAGAATGTTCGCGAACGTCCCGAGACTCGATACTTTCACTGGAAGTGCCGTGATGGCGACACTAGCAACCGCGAACGGGATACTCCCGATCAATACGAGTAGAGACGTTGCAATCAACTTGAACGAGAAGAACCCGTGTACGAGTGTGACGACCGTTGTGAATAAAAGCAGGCTGATGGAGGCGAATAATAGCTGTGCTAAGATGACGGCGATGACATACGTCAGTTTGTTCCCGGAAATCATCACGTACGTTTTCATCAGTCCATATTCGCGCATTCGAGCGAGTTCTATACCGACACCGTTCACATATGTAGCAAGAATAATATACACCCAGAAATAAGAGAGCCCTGGGTAGTATTCCGCTGTCGTCGCTTGGCGGATATCTGAAAACGACTGCGTCAAGGCGATAATGAGTGGGATCCCGAGCGTCCAGATGAATGGAATCTTATCGGTGACGACAACTTTGGCATACATAAAGAAATAACTTGTGATTTGATGCATCCTGTTCCTCCGCTTGGTTTGATTGTTGTATCGTAGCACAATATACGGAAAATGATTGGAAAAAGTTTCAAAAAATAATCCCTCACATAGAATGAGGGATTGAAGAAAATCATTTCACTTTGTCACGTTTCGCAATCTTATCACTCACTTGCTGGCCGCTCAGTGTCACCATCGGCATGCCGCCACCGGGATTGACCGTGCCGCCGACGAAGTAGAGGTTGTCGTACAGCTCGCTCTGCTTCTTGTGCTTGAAGCCGCCGTTCTGCTTCTTATCGGCGACGGTCCCATAAATCGCGCCCCGATCCGAGCCGTACGTCCGCTCGATATCATGCGGCGTCCAGACGTCGCGCGTCACTGTGTGTTCGCGCAACCCGTCCAAGCCCATCCGCTCGAGCTTATCGAGGACACGCTCTTCAAAGGCGGCGTAATCCTCTGGCGTGAACGGGTTGTCTTGGATGTACGGGATGTGCGGCAAAATTTTGATGTTCTCGTGCCCGTCCGGTGCCTGGGTCGGATCGGTCTTATTGACGTTCACCAAGTAAATCGTCGGGTCGTCCGGCAACTCGTGCTGCTCGAAAATCTTGTCCATCTGTTCATGCAAGTTCTCCGAGAAGAAGAAGTTGTGGTGGCCGAGGGCCGGGTACTCTTTGTTCACCCCGAGGTGGAGCACGAAGCCGGAGCTGGCCGGTTCATACTTTTCGACAAGCTTGTCGACGAATTGTTCATCCGCCTCGACCATCTTTTGATAGAACGGGATGACTTCCATGTTGGAGACGAAATAGTCAGCTGAACGAAGCCGTCCATCCTCGAGCTCGATGGCCGTCAGTTGACCGTTCAACGTATGGGCCCGGACGACGCCCTGCCCGGTATGGAGCTTCACACCAATCTCTTCAGCGAGTTTCGTCAATCCTTCCGCTAGTTTATGCGTCCCGCCTTCGACGTACCAGCAGCCTTGCGCGTGCTGCATGTAAATCATCATGTTGAGGACGGCCGGTGCGCTGTACGGGGATGAGCCGACATATTTCACATAATACGACAGCATCGTCCGCAAATGCGGGTTGCTGATTCGTTTGGCAATCCCGTCGTACATCGTCGACGTCAAATCGAAGCCGAACAACGTCGAGAAGAGTCCGGTCTGTGCCACTGCTTCGCGCGGAGACTCGAACCCTTCCTTCAAATAACTCTTCTCTGTCGTCTTATAGATGCGCTCGGCATATTTCAACAGTTCGCGATACTCACGCATGTCTTTCCGCGACAGCGACGGGTTGGCGCGCTTCATCACGGCCAAGTCGTGATACAAGTCGAGTACCGTGCCGTCCGGGAAGAACGAGCGCCACTCGAGGTCGAGCCGTTTTGTCGGTATATAGTCTTCCATCCGCTTACCGCTGCCTGCGAACAGTTTCTCAAAAATCTGCGGCATCGTTAAAATTGAGGGGCCGAGATCGAAGCCGAACCCGTCCTGTTCAAGCCGATTCACTTTCCCGCCGATGTGGTCGTTCTTTTCGTACAAGGAGACGTCATACCCTTTTTGAGCGAGCGAGATGGCCGCTGATATCCCTCCGAGACCTCCACCGATCACAATCACAGACTTGTTCACGTTTTGCATAGACGAGCCGCCCTTCTTTCGCCAGTTAATTTTTATGAACCAAAGACATTCTTCTCCGTATACATACCCATTTGAGAAGTATTTTATCCAAATATTAACGTACAGGAGGGAACGGTAAAAGTTTCAATGTGCACGGAGACCACCCGCGACGAGCGGCCCTTCGAACGTGATTGTATAGATGATGCGGGCAATGTCCTCGGCCGTGTCGGGCCGATCGCTATAGAGCCATTCGTAAATGACACCCATATGGGCCGATGAGATGTAAGACACTAAATAATCGGCCGGCACGAGCGCCTTCGTCTCGTCGAATAAGACCGTCGGGGAACGATGGAACAGCGCCGCATGCATGTACGACCGGAGCCGGGCCTGGAACTGCGGGTCCCCGTTCGGTCTGAGGAGCGGTTTCATCAAGATTTTATTGTCTTCGATGAAACGGATGAACGGGACGAGCAGTTGATAGGAAGATTCGCCGCGCTCTTCATCGAAGACGTGAGGGAGGTTTTTGACGAGTTTAAGTTCGGCCTCATGGAAAATCGCTTCAATCGACTTCTCCATCAAGTCGAACTTATCCACATAGTGACTGTAGAACGTCCCGCGATTGATGCCGGCCCGTTCGGTGATCGCTTTCACGGTGACCGCCTCGAATCCATGCTCGTCAATCAACTCGAGGAAGGCGCTTTTAATCAATTGTTTCGTTCGTGTGATGCGTAAATCTTCATGTCCCATCTGAATATTCTCCTTTATCCAACACTTGAGTGAAAACTGTCTGATAACCGACACGATGGCCGATATTGCCGATTGTTGGGCTGTCGACTGAGGTCTATACTGAACCTATAAACCAACACGGTGTCTATTAATTCAGTGTACTCGAACAAGGCATCGAAAAGGAGAATGAATATGGATATTCAACTGAACGACATCAGTAAATCGTTCGGTGACCAATTGGCCATCGACCATGTCGGCTTTACCATCAACTCAGGCGACATTTGTTGCTTGCTCGGCCCGTCCGGTTCGGGGAAGACGACGCTCATTCGGCTGATGATCGGTGCCTTGGCCGCGGACAAAGGTTCGATTCGCATCGGCGAAACAAAGATGCCGAACATGGGCATGCTCCACAATATCGGCTTCATGCCCCAGAACGACGGATTGTATGACGACTTGTCGGCCGAGGCGAACTTGGAGTTTTTTGGCTCAATCTATAAACTCGGTAAAACGAAGCTCCAACAACGCATCCCGGAAGTGCTCACGCTCGTCGATTTGACGGATGACCGCAAAAAGCTCGTCCGTAACTTCTCGGGCGGGATGAAAAAACGGCTCTCGCTTGCGATTGCCATCCTCCATCAACCCGACGTCTTATTTTTAGACGAGCCGACGGTCGGAATCGACCCGATCTTGCGCCGGCAGATTTGGGATCAGTTTCAAGCGATTCGGGCGAACGGGACGACGATCATCGTCTCGACGCACGTCATGGACGAGGTACTCGAGTGTGACCGGGCCGCGCTCATCTATAACGGCCGTTTGATCGCTTACGATACCGTCCCGCACCTGTTGGACCAGACGGAGAACGGTCGCGTCGAGGAATTGTTCCTCATCGCCGGTCGAGAAGGAGGGATGGATCATGCGTAACTTGGCGAAACGCGTCATTTTTCAGACGCTCAACGATAAACGGAGTGTCGCCTTGATTTTGATCGCACCGCTCCTCATTTTGACGCTCGTTTACTTCCTCCTCGGTGACTCGGATTACGTGCCGGTCGTCGTGCTTGATGAGAACGCACAAACGCAACTCGTCGAGGCGTTCGAAGCCGAGACGCTCGACGTCCGGTTGGACACGGTCGACGACCCGTTCGGATACTTGGAAGACAATAAGGACGTCGATGCGATCTTTGAAGCGACGCAGGAAGGGACGACAATCACGCTCCGAGAACCGTCGACGAAGTCGTCGAAGGCGGTGCGGGAGATTCAAACGGCGCTGTCGGTGTTGAATCCGGCGGCTGATATCGAGATGAACTATGTATACGGGGAAGAAGGCCAATCGACGTTCGACTCGTTCGGCTACGTGTTCTTGTCACTGTTCTCGTTCTTCTTCGTCTTCATCCTGTCCGCGATGGCGCTCGTCAAAGAACGGAGCGGCGGCACGCTCGAACGTCTGCTCATGACACCCATCAAACGTGGCCAGGTCATTCTAGGGTATACGCTCGGCTACGGCGTGTTCGCGGTCGTCCAGTCCGTCTTCATCGTCCTCTATACGATTTACGTGCTCGGGCTGACATCGCTCGGCAATATCGGCTGGGTGTTTCTCGTGATGATTCTAATGGCCGGGACGGCCGTCTTGTTCGGCGCGACGATTTCGGTGTTCGCCCGATCAGAACTCCAGGTCGTCCAGATGATCCCGTTCACGATCATCCCGCAAGTGTTTTTCTCAGGGTTAATCCCGCTCGACTTGATTCCATACGGCCTCGGCAACTTGAGCTATGTCATGCCAATCTTTTACGGGGCGACGGCGATTAAAGAAGTGATGGTGTACGGTAGTGGATTTGCCGGCATTTGGGGCTACGTGCTCGGTTTGATCGTTTATGCCGGTGTGCTCTACTTGTTGAATATGCGTGCGCTTGGAAAGTATCGGGGGCATTGATGTCACAACGACAAAACCGACTCGTGGTTAGCGAGTCGGTTTTCGTTTATTTATAGGGTGCTTGCTTTTTGACCGATGTATTGCAAGACCGCCGATTCGCCGTTATGGAGCGCGCCTTCATACCGTTCCACGGTCCCGTCGAAAAAGTGAATCGTCTTGAATGAGTTCATTAGTGTGGAGAAGTCAGCGGGCGTATAAAGCAGTTCTTTTTGTTTCGGACCGCCCGTCCCGTAATCAAGTTGCGCCTCACTGTAGACTTCCGTCACAAAATAACCATCTGGTTTTAAGGCCCGCTTGACGCCTTCCAAGACGGATTTTTTCACGTTGTCGGGGAAATGTCCGTAAATACAGACGATCGCGTCATAGGTGTCTATCGGCCAATCCGCAACGGCCAAATCGACGAGACGAGTATGAAGAGTGACCTCGCGACGTTCTGCTAACCGGTTTGCTTTGTCGAGACCGACTTGCGAATAGTCCCACATGTCCACATTGACTCCTTGTTCCGCGAGCCAAACCGCGTTTCGACCTTCCCCTTCGGCAATCGCGAGCACGCGCATCCCTCGTTTGAACAGATGTGCCTGTTGCTTCACAAAAGCATTCGGGGCTTCCCCATATACATACTCATCCGTATTGAACCGTTTGTCCCAAGTTGACATTCTCTGTTCCTCCTTAACGGACGTAGAGCTTATACGTCCTCAAGTTTGTTCTTTCAGTTTACATGAAAAAAGCATCCGGGCAGATGCCCCGAATGCTTGTTAACGTTTAAGTAGTAAAGCGACGCCCGTCACGAGAAGTGCGAGTCCGCTAAACAATCGTATTTGGTTGCAAGTCACTATCCTTCACCCCTACATTCAATATCTTCCTCTAATCAGAATAATCTAAATCCTTAAAAAAGGGAACAAAAACCAGTTTCCTTACGTAAGATAGAAGTGAGGTGATTACGAATGGAGAAACAAGCACGGATCCGGACGATTCAACTGTATCAAAAAAGATGGATGCCCTTGCACGTATCGGTCGTCATCGCGGTCGGTCTCTCATTTGCGCTATTGGTCATGAATGAGTTTCAAACAGGTTATGGAATCGCCTTCTTAGCGGCGCTCGTTGTGTTGATCTATCTGGAATGGCGCGAGAGCCGATTCATGCAACGGTTGACGGACGAACGGACCGTTCAGAAGTTCATTCGCCGCACGTATGTCGGTCGCAACGCCGTCTCGTTGTTCGGGGCGATTGGATTCTACTTCTTATTTAAGAACGACATGCAGTCAAACTTGCTCTTATGGCTCGTCATTTTCTTTGGTGCGATTGCTGCCCAGGCAGCCACGACGATACACTACGAGCGGAAGATTCGACAGATTGACCCGGAGCATCCGAGTCGGAATGATTTGAGTTTTACAAAAGGATAACCGAGAAAATAAGCCGCCCTGTTCGCACAGGACGGCTTGTTGTATTCATTAATTCGCTTTTTTGAGTTCTGATTTTTCTTCCTTGAAGTCGAGCTTGCGTACATCGACCCGTTTCACGAAGAAGGCGAGAACGAGCGCGAGTAGGTTCATTCCGAGTGCCACATAGAACGAATACTGGATGCCTGACAGAAGCGCTTGTTGTGTCAACGCGCCCATCGCACTCTCGGTGAGTGTCGCTGGGTCGACGCCGGTCATGAGCGACTCGGCTTCTGTTTTCGTCACCGAGTTCATGATTGTGACGAGGACTGCTGTCCCAATCGCACCGGATACTTGTTGGGCCGTGTTGTTGATGGCCGTTCCGTGCGGGTTGAGGCTTGTCGGCAACTGGTTGAGACCGTTAGTCATGATCGGCATCATGACCATTGACATCCCGAACATGCGAAGCGTGTACGTCGTCACGATGTACGTGTACGTCGAATCGAGTTGGACGTTGGCGAGCATGTACGTTGAGATCGCTGTAATCGTGAGACCCGTGATCGAGAGCAACTTCGGTCCGAATTTATCGAACAGTTTCCCTGTGATTGGGGACATGATCCCCATGATGATCGCACCCGGTAACAACATGAGCCCAGAGTCGAGCGGCGAGATGCCACGGACACTCTGTACGTAGGCCGGTGTCAAAATCATTCCGGAGAACATGGCGACGGCGTTGACAATCGCGATGATTGAAGCGAGCGCGAACATCGGGTATTTGTATGCTCGTAAGTCGAGGAGCGGCTTCTCCATGTTGAGCTGACGGATGACGAAGGCAATCAAAGCGACGAACCCGACAATCATCGTCGTCAAGACGATTGGGTTATCCCAGCCATCTGAACTCGCTGAGCTGACACCGTACAAGACGCCACCGAACCCGAGCGTCGATAAGACGAGTGACAAGTAATCGAGCGATTGCTCTTTATTTTGGACCATGACGTTCTCGGCTTTCCAGACGGCGAGACCGAGACCGATGATGGCGAGCGGGAGAATCATCTCGAACAAGACGCGCCAGTCGTAGTATTCGACGATGTAGCCCGAGAGTGTCGGACCGATCGCTGGTGCTGAAATCATGACGAGACCGAAAATGCCCATCGCCGTTCCGCGTTTTTCACGCGGGAAACTGACGAGCATGACGTTCATCAAGAGCGGTCCCATCGTCGACGCCCCGACCGCTTGAATCATCCGACCGGCGAGTAAGACACCGAAGTTCGGAGAGAAAGCGGCGATGGCCGTCCCGAGAGCGAAAATCGCCATCGACGTGATGAAGAGACCACGGTTCGAGAACCGGGTGATCAAGTAGGCCGATGCCGGGACGAGCACGCCTGTGACGAGCATAAATCCTGTCGCGAGCCATTGGACGGTCGAGTAGTCAGCAATCTCCAAATCGACCATGATCGATGGGAGCGCGACGTTAAGTAAAGAGTTGTTGAGGAAGGCGATGAACGCCCCGACAAAGAGGACCGCGAGCATGAGATACGGCGGTTTCTTTTGGAATTCTGGTTTCATACGAGTTGCTCCTTTATGTTCTGAATAGTTATATACTAGTAAGTGTTGATGTAGTGATTTTATACCCGCCGTACAAATAAATCAACCATTTTGTACTGTCGGTTCAAAATGGTATACTTAAGCCAGAAACCACACAGAACGGAGCAATCAATATATGAAGGATAAGAAACGAAAAGTTGCTGACGTCGCAATGGCTTTGTTCATTGAGAACGGAGTGCAGCAGACGTCGGTCCAAGAAATCATCGAACGGGCCAACATCTCAAAAGGCACGTTCTATAACTACTTCGCCTCGAAGACGGACTGTGTCGCCAACATTCTCGAGAACTTGCGCTATGACGCTGGACAACGCCGGATTGAGATGCAGATGGGACGTGACATGCGCGACAAGGACGTCTTTATCGAGCAGATTTCGATTCTCATTCAATTGAACGAGGAGCGGAACCTCCACGCCTTGTTCGAGTCGATTATGTCAGCGAATGAGCCTGAATTGAAAAAGCTCGTCCTACAACACCGCGTCTATGAGATCGAGTGGCTCGCCATGCGCCTGACGGAAATTATCGGGGAAGAGATTCGCCCGTATTCGGTCGAGTTAACAGTGCTCTTCAACGGGATGTTGCAACATATCCTGTTCACACTCCGCATCACGAACACAGCCTACTCGATTCAGCGATTGATTCGTAATTTGTACGCCTACGTCGAGTTGATGGCGGCGCGTATGGTCGACACCGGAGAACATATCTTGAACCCGGTCACTGTCGATCAAATGCGGGGGACGACGGATAAGAACCTCGTCACGAAAGATGAGTTGATTGGGATGGCAGCGCGCATCCATGAGCACGTGAAGATGACCGAGGAACAAGCCGATTTGTTCGAAGCAATCACGTACGAGCTCCATCAAGACCGGCTCCGGAAAATCGTCCTTGAACAGTTGCTGAAACCGTTCCAACGTTTGTTCAAAGGTGAGACGGGAGAGACGGAAGTTCAAAAGTTCACGAACCTCGTTTGGTTATACACGCGGACACACTAACGACAAAAAGTGATTTTATCCGTTAATATAGAAGAAACACGGTACGAAAATAAATCTCAAAATATTCCACGAAAAAGAATTGATTCCTACAAATTCATGCGCTACAATCAAATTACCGAAAGCGCTTTCGGGAAGAGGAGAATGACATGGGCACGATTTATGATTTAGCTAAAAAAACCGGCTTTTCGATTACGACGGTCTCCAAAGCGTTGAACAACTATAAGGACGTCAGCGAAAAGACGAGAGCCAAAATATTACAAGCAGCGGCTGAGATGGACTATCTGCCGAACGCACACGCCCAGTCGTTATCGACGAAAAAATCGTGGGCGATCGGGGTCATGTTCTCAGAAGCGAACGAAGTCGGAATGAAACATCCATTTTTTAACGGCATCATTGAAAGTTTCCGTCACGCGACCGAGGAACACGGCTACGATTTAATCTTCGCCTCTCGAAACCTCCGCAACCGTGACATGAGTTATCTCGAACATTTCAAACATCGAGCAGTCGACGGTATCGTCGTTATTTGTTCGGACCGGATGGACGAGCAAGTGCAAGAGCTCATGCAAAGCGATATCCCAATCGTCGTGGTCGATATGGACAGCGCCAACTGTAGCGTCGTCTATTCGGACAACACGGAAGGTGCCCGCATGGCTGTGAACCACTTGTACGAGTTAGGACATCGCCATATCGCGCATATCGCCGGAGATTCGTCGATTGACGCTGGTGCGGCCCGGGTGAAAGGGTATGAGCTTGCGATGCACGCACTCGACTTACCGATTCAACCAGGTTACTTGGTCAACGCCGGGTTCTTCTCGGTCGAAGAAGGCAAGCAGGCGATGGAGAAGTTATTACAACTGCCGGCACCGCCGACAGCAGTCTTCGTCGCAGGCGATCAAATGGCCATCGGGGCAATCGAAGCCGTCCATGAACACGGTCTCCGGGTCCCGGAAGACATCTCGATTATCGGCTATGACGACATCGAGATGATCAAATACATCACACCGAAGCTGACGACGATTCGTCAAGATACGGACGAAATCGGAGAAGCGGCGGCCGAGCTGCTCATCGAGCAGATGACAGCCAAAGAACGACGGACTGAACGTCGTGTCATCCCAGTTCGGTTGATTGAACGTGCGTCTTGCGCACCGGTCAAAAAGTAAACAAGTCACGATGATCTTTCGAAGTCGCTCTGTTCGCTTCAGCGGAATGGAGAGAAGAGAGCGATTTCGAAAATCATTCACCCTAAATCGAAACCGCTTTCGATATTTTATTTCAATATTTTCGAAAGCGCTTTCGACAAATTATTACCTCTTCTTGTAAACGCTTTCTAAAACACTTAAAAGGATGGGTTCACACATGCGTAAAAAATTAGTCAGCTTACTCTCAATCGGAGCATTATCAGTCGGCGTCTTGGGCGCTTGCTCAAACGATGAAGGAACTTCAGGTTCTGAGTCTGGTTCAAAAGATGACGTCCTCAAAGTTTGGTCGTTCACGGACGAATTGAAAGAGCCAATCAAAACATACGAAGAGAAGAACGGCGTCAAAGTTGAATTGACAATCGTTCCAATCGCCGACTATCCGACAAAACTCAAGCCAGCACTCGAAAGCGGCGTTGGGGCACCGGACGTCTTCACAGGCGAGATCGCGTTCCTCAAGCAATGGGTTGACGCAGGCTACTGGGAAAACCTTTCTGATGAGCCGTACAACGTCAATGAAATCTCAGACGACTACATCCCGTACGTCTTCGACCTCGGGAAAGACCAAGACGGCAACGTGCGCGCCCTCTCGTGGCAAACGACACCAGGTGGCGTCTACTACAAACGTAGCTTAGCGAAAGAAGTCCTCGGCACAGACGATCCGACTGAAATCGGCAACATGATGAGCTCGATGGATGGCGTCTTCGAAGTCGCTGAGAAGATGAAGCAAAAAGGTTACAAGATGTTCCCAGACGAAGGCGCGATCCGTTGGTTCTCACAAGGCGCGAACCCAGAAGCATGGGTAAACGACAAGAACGAACTCGTGTTGACAGAAGACAAGATCAACTACATGGACTACGCGAAAGAACTTCGTGAGAAACAATACACGGCACTCGCTCCAGAATGGTCACCATCTTGGTTCGAAGGCATGTCGAAGCCGATTAAAGTTAAAGAAGGCGGCAAAGAAACGGAAACGGAAGTGTTCTCTTACGTCCTTCCAACATGGGGTCTTCACAGCGTCTTGAAAGACAGCGCGAAAGACACAGCTGGTGACTGGGCAGTCACGAACGGTCCAAGCCCGTACTTCTGGGGCGGCACATGGCTCGGTGTTTACGAAGGATCGAAAAACAAAGAAGCTGCTTACGATTTCGTGAAGCTCATGACACAAGACGAAGAGTTCTTGACTGGCTGGGCTGAAGAGACAGGCGACGTCCTCGCTTACAAACCAGTTACCGACAAAATCAAAGACGACTTCAGCGATGAGTTCCTCGGCGGACAGAACAACTACGAGTTCTTCCTTGACCAAGCGGATGAAATCACACCAGGGATCGTCACGAAATATGACCAACAGCTCGACACGCTCTACGGCGCTTCAGTCCTTCAATATGTAGAAGGTAAGAAGTCGAAAGAAGAAGCGATCGAAGAGTTCAAGAAACAAGCGAAAAACGCTTACCCAGACATTACAGTTGACTGAGGCCAGCTAACCCGTGGGGGGACTTCCCCCCTTAAGGGTTGCTAGGGAAGGAGTAACACGACGTGAAAAAACTAGACCGCTATGGCTATGCCTTTATTGCCCCGTTTTGGGTCGTCTTTTTGACATTCAGTATTTATCCGGTCTTCTTGACCCTGTACTACAGTTTCACCAACTATACCGGCAGCCAAGGAGAAGAGGTCGTCGGCTTTGCGAACTACGCGCGCCTGTTGACTGACACATACTTCATCGAGGCGTTCGTCAATACGATCAAGATTTGGGGAGTAAACTTTGCCTTACAGATCGGTCTTGCACTGCTTTTGGCACTCCTGTTCTCAGATCTTCGTCTAAAACTGAAGGGCCTCGCGTTCTTCCGCTCGTTCTTCTATCTGCCTAACTTGATCACGATCAGTTCGGTCGCGCTCTTGTTCGGAATCTTGCTCGACTGGCAGCACGGTTCACTCAACATGATCCTCTTGAAACTTGGGATCATCTCTGACCCGATCAACTGGTTATCGCAACCGGTGACGGCACAACTGTCCGTCTCACTCATTTTGACATGGATGTGGTTCGGTCACTCGTTCATCATCGTCATGGCCGGCGTGTCGGGAATTTCAAAAGACTTTTTCGAAGCAGCCCATATCGATGGCGCGAACCGTTGGCAAATGTTCACGTATGTCACACTGCCACTACTCAAACCGATTCTCTTGTACATCATGATCACGTCACTCATCGGTGGACTCCAATTGTTCGATCTTCCGCTCCTCTTGACGGACGGAATTGGTGCACCGGATGGATCACTGAACACGATGGTCCTTTACTTGTACAACCAAGCATTCAAGTATAACAACTACGGCTATGCGTCAGCGGTCGCTTACGGCTTGTTCTTGATCACGCTCGTCTTCTCGGCGGTCGTCTTCAAAGGCATGTTCCGCAAAGAACGCGCTGCGCAGAAGGGAGCATAAGCAATGGAACAAAATGCAGAATCACGGCGTATGCTCGCCGACAGCGAAGTACAGCCGCCACGCGAGGAAACACCCCGCCAAGTGGATCCACCGAAGCAAAAGCAAAAGAAAAAATGGCTCAGCCGTGGTGTTATCTACACGGGTTTGATCGTCTTGACGATCGTCTGTTTCATCCCGTTCCTCATGATGCTCGTCAACGCGACACGGACGAACGGAGAAATCATGTCTGGTTTCTCCCTTCTCCCGGGGACGGCACTTGTCGAGAACTATGCGATTTTGAGTGACTACATCAACATCTGGAACGGCTTCAAGAACAGCTTGATCATCGCTGTGCTCGTCACATTGCTCTCTGGTTACTTCTCGGCGATGACGGCGTTCGGTTTCGCCTTCTACGATTTCAAAGGGAAAAATGCGATGTTCATCTTCATGCTTGTCATGATGATGGTACCGGGACAACTCGGACTCATCGGTTTCTACGAGATTTCGAAAACGCTCGGCATTCTCGACTCGTTCATCCCGCTCATCATCCCGTCGATCGCGAGTCCGTTCGTCGTCTTCTTCATCCGGCAGTACACCCAGGCCACGCTGCACGTCAGTATGATCGAAGCGGCCCGGATCGATGGCGCGAGCGAGCTTCGCATCTTCCATACGATTGCACTCCCGATGATGATGCCGGCCGTCGCCACGATGTCGATCTTCACGTTCATCGGCTCATGGAACAACTACTTGATGCCGCTCGTGCTCTTGTTCTCACCAGAGAAGTACACGTTGCCGGTCCTCATGGGCTTCTTGAAAGGTTCGCAAGTCGCCGAGAACCTCGGTGCCCTTTACCTCGGTATCGCCATCTCGGTCGTGCCGATCATGATCGCCTTCTTGTTCATGTCGAAATACATCGTCAGCAGTATCTCGGCTGGTGCGGTCAAAGAATAATAGAGAAAAGAGGAACACACTATGCAATTCAATAAAGACTTCGTCTTCGGGACCGCGACTTCGTCGTATCAGATTGAAGGCGCGCATAACGAAGACGGGCGCACCCCGTCGATTTGGGACATGTTCTGCGACATCGACGGACGCGTGTTCGAGAAGCATAACGGTGACGTCGCTTGCGATCACTACCACCGCTTCGAGGAAGACATCCAGCACATCAAACGGCTCGGTGTCGACACGTACCGCTTCTCAATCGCATGGCCGCGCATCTTCCCGGCGAAAGGTGAGTTCAACCCGGCTGGGATGGCGTTCTACAAGACGCTCGCGACACGCCTCCGTGAGGAAGGCATCAAGCCGGCCGTCACGCTCTACCACTGGGATCTCCCGATGTGGGCACATGAAGAAGGTGGCTGGGTGAACCGCGACTCGGTCGACTGGTTCCTCGACTACGCCAAAGTATGTTTCGATGAGCTCGACGGCATCGTCGACTCATGGATCACGCACAACGAGCCATGGTGTGCCGGCTTCCTCGGCTATCACGTCGGTGTCCACGCTCCAGGACATCGCGACATGAACGAAGCGGTTCGCGCCGTGCACCATATGCTCCTCTCGCACGGAAAAGCGGTCGAACTGTTGAAACAAGAGTTGAAGTCGACGACACCAATCGGCATCACGCTCAACTTGTCACCGGTTTACGCCAAGACGGACTCGGTGAACGACCGACTCGCACAAAACAACTCGGACGGTTACTCGAATCGCTGGTTCCTCGATCCAGTGTTCAAAGGTCAGTATCCGGTCGACATGATGAACTTGTTCGCGAAATATGTTCATACGTACGACTTCATCAAACCAGGTGACATGGAGACAATCTCGACAGAGTGCGACTTCTTCGGCATCAACTTCTACAGCCGCGGACTCGTTGAGTTCAGCGCGGCGAACGACTTCATGACGGTGGCTGCGTACTCCGATTACGACAAGACGGGCATGGGCTGGGATATCGCCCCGAACGAATTCAAAGACCTGATCCGTCGCTTACGTAACGAGTACACAGACCTTCCAATCATCATCACAGAGAACGGCGCGGCTTACGACGACGTGCTTGAGAACGGCGAAGTCCATGACGATAAACGCATCGATTACGTCAAAAAGCACCTCACAGCCGTATCCGACTTGAACGACGAAGGCATGAACATCGCCGGATATTATCTCTGGTCGCTCATGGACAACTTCGAATGGAGCTTCGGTTATGAGAAACGCTTCGGCATCCTCTACATCGACTTCGACACGCAAGAGCGCGTCTGGAAAGACAGCGCGAAATGGTACGCCGGCGTCATCGGCGACCATAAAGCCAAACACGCGGATAGCGTCGAGGCGTAAGATGGATCCATCCCTGCCGCTACAGGGGTGGATTTTTTGTGTGGAACCGATTCATGCGGGGAACGTATGAAGTAGGGAGAGGAGGACGGACGATGGCGTCACACCATAGAACGAATCAAGAGCGGGAACAGGGTAAGACGACCATGCTTATGATGATGTCGTTGCTGTGCTGGTTTATGTACGGGTTGTTCTATGGGTTGGTCTATTCAAATGTCCTCGTGATCTTTTTTGTGTTGTTCTCTTCCTTTTTAGGGGTGAGAGGACTGATGGAACGGAATAAACGGATTGAACGGGAACGGGAGATTCGTGATCTCGGTGTGGAGATTGATTCGGAAGAAGGGGAGATGTTGATGAAACGCGAGTATGCGACGTATGAAGTGACAGGTTATGACGACAAAGGAAAGATCAAGTTCATCCATTTGAAGGAAGGCGAGTTCGTCTTGCCGGTCGAAATCAAAGGGGACGACTTGACGAAAATCAAGAAGATGATGGAACTCAATCCAGGCGTGACGGTCATCGTCCACGCAGCGGTGGATCAGAAACGGATGCGCCTCTTGGAGATTGACGGCTATTCGCTCAGGAAGGACGGTTGACGATGGCGCTCACGAAGTTGGCGTCGCGCGACGAAACGATTGATGTGACGATCGAGAGCTATGCGTATGCCTATCCTGACGCCGATGACATCCATGATGCGGCGTGGCATCGGAATTGGGTCGGGCTCCATACGCCGGACCATCGCATCACGTTCGATGACATCATGCTCGACAGTTTGCTCGTCGCACACTACATACCGGTATTCGAGTCGTTCGTTGCCGGTGACATGCAAAAAGTCGAGTTCGAACCGACAGAACCGTATATCCGCTTGACGGTGACGAGGAGAGACGGCGATGGGGACGAAGTGGACGTGCGAGGCCATCTGGAGCACCCGCTCGGGGACGAGGTGGAAGAACTTGATATTAACTTTGAAACCTCTGTAGCGAACGTGGAACGCTTCCTAAAAGGCTTGCGGGACATCGCAGCTGAATTTCCGATCCGGGAGCGTGATTTGTAATAAGACGAAACAGATGAAAAAAACGCCGTGACAGTAAGTGTCATGGCGTTACGAATCGAGTTGTGATTTATTGGCCCGGTACTTGCCTAACGAGTAGGCGGCACATAGAAGAAAAATCATATGTAGCCCGATGCCGATCAACATCGCGTACGGGACGATGGATTTGAACCCAAGCCCGAAAGCGAGCGCTGCGCTCGATAAGATCATGAAGCTAGGGGTGTAATTTTTCATATCCAGTTACTCCTTATCTATTTGTTAGTAACTATCTTAGGTAGAAGAAGAGAAATCAAGAGTAGGGCCACCGATAGCCCGTAAGCTATAGACAAGATAGTTCTCGTGTCTTCTCTTGATAACTGAAATCCGACAATCATAGCCATCGCTAGAGCGAACGTAGGCAATATAGCGATAGCAGACGCAATCCATTGCAGGTTCTTTCTCGTCATAGAAATTCTTCCTCATTCCTAAGTCGTGTCGACTGAGCAGACAATGTTTGAGGACCATCCACATTATTACTTGTTTCCCTAAATATAACAGCCCTTCTCATCGCTGAGAAGGGCTGTCGTTTTTTGCTTAGGCTGACGCTTTGTCTGCGTCTTCTTGTGCTTTCAACTCTTCACCATACGACACGCGATCTTGCATGCGGACGAACGGGAGGTAGACGGCTACGGCCATGGCGATCGTGACGATCTGTAAGAGCGCTGCACGCCATCCGCCGATCAAGAAACCAGAGATGACCGGTGGTGTCGTCCAAGGCACTTGAAGCGCGTTGAACGGGTCGACCCAGCCCCAAAGGATTGAGAAGTACACCATGAACGAAGCAATCGCTGGAACGATGACGAATGGTACGAACATGATCGGGTTGAACACGATTGGCATCCCGAAGATGACTGGCTCGTTGATGTTGAAGAGACTTGGTGCGAGTGAGAGCTTACCGAGTTGCTTCAAGTGAGCCGAACGGGCGACGATGAGTGTCGCGATGATGAAACCGATTGTGATTCCTGATCCACCGAGCTTCGTGAAGACGTCGAGGAACTGGATTGTAACGATTTTCGCGTTCTCACCGGCAACGAGTGTTTCACCCGAATCAAGGATTGCTTGGTTTTGAAGCGCGTTCGCTGTAAGGAGTGGTCCCATGATACCCATGATGATCGCAGCTCCGTGAATTCCACACCACCACATGACTGACATGAGCACCATGATGATAACGGCTCCGGCAAGTGTGTCGGTCAAGTTTTGAAGTGGTGCTTGAAGCACGTCATAGACGACTTCAGTGAACGTACGATCTGCAACCGCTTGGAAAGTCGCGAATGTCGCAACCGCAAGTGTGATAATCGCAAGACCAGGGACAAGTGCTGAGAATGAGTTCGATACGCCCGGTGGAACACCGTCAGGCATTTTGATGCTGATGCCGCGTTTGATGAACTGCGAATAAATAAATCCAACGACCAATCCGACGACGATGGCAGCGAGGACACCTTGTCCGCCTGTCCATACTTTCGGGATGACTCCGCCGACTGTTTCTCCACCTTCAGAGAGGACAGACGCTTGCGTGATGATCAAGAACGAGATGATTCCGAGAATACCAGCTGGTACGCCTTCGATCTTTTCATTTTTCACGTACGAGTAAGCGATTCCGAATACACCGATCAAGGCGAGAATGTCAAACGTCGCACCGACGACTTGCGTGAGCGGGAGCGTCCAATCGGCTCCGAACAGACCTGACATGAATTCGGCCCAGCCTGGAATCGGGAGCGCGAGGATGAGCAAGAACAATGACCCGATGATCGTCATCGGCATCGTCAGGATGAACCCGTCCTTAATTGCAAGGACGGGCTTGGCGTTCGCGAAACGAACGAACCCTGGCGTGAATTTTTCAAATACGGTTTCTAAGCGGCTCATGGGGAACCTCCTTATAGGTTTTCAGCGCGAGTAGCGATAATGTCTTTGTACCAGTAGAACGATTTTTTCTTTTTACGAGCAAGTCCGTTGGCGTGGTCCACGTAGATGAAGCCATATTGCTTCTTATATCCGTTGAGCCAGCTGAGGAGATCGATGGCCGACCAAGCGTAGTAACCTGCGACGTTGACACCTTGTTCGACAGCGTGTTTCACGGCGCGGATATGACCTTCGATGTATTCGATGCGAGCGTCGTCGACGATTTCTCCGTCCACGATCGGGTCGACATCACCGAGACCGTTCTCTGTGATGTAGATTTTCACATCGCCGTAACGATCTTTGAGCATGTGCATGCCGTCAAGGAACGCTTCCGGTGAAATTTCCCAAGCCCATTTCGTGTAGACCTTGTCATCCATCATGACCGTCTTATAGACGCCATCGAATGAAGGGTTACCCGGACGGCCTGTCGAGTTCTCGCGGCCACCGGCCATGACGAGCGCCGAGTCATTTTTCATGACGCGTTGCGGGCTGTAGTAGTTGAGGCCGATGAAGTCGTTCATCGAAGCCGTGCGTTTCAAGAGGTCGAGCTCTTCGTCTGTCATTTCAGGGAGAAGGCCTTGCTCTTCGAGTCCTTTCACGACGTACGCTGGGTATTCACCTTTCAAAATCGGATCATAGAACCAGTGCGTCGAGTAGGCGTTCGCGTGCATTTCAGCGAATTTGTTCTCTTCAGCGTCATCGATGCTGAAAGCCGGGTTGAACACGTGTGTGATTCCGATTTCACCTTCGTAACCGTTTTGTTTGAACAACTCGACGGCACGAGCGTGAGCGACGAAGACATGGTGTGTCGTTTGGAAGTATCCTTTGACGTCGCCTTCGATGCCTGGCGGGTGTGCCCCAGTCAAGTAGCCGAGCGAGCAGAAGATGACCGCTTCGTTGAACGTGATCCAGTGACGGACACGGTCGCCGAACGATTGGAAGCAAGTATCGGCGAAACGGACGAATGCGTCAACCGTCTCTGGATTTTTCCAGCCGCCTTTTTCTTCAAGCGCTTGCGGGAGGTCCCAGTGGTAAAGTGTCACGAATGGGACGATGTTGTGCTTCAAGCACTCGTCAATCAAGTTGTTGTAGAACTCGAGTCCTTTTTCGTTCACTTCACCTGTGCCGTTCGGGAAGACACGCGGCCATGAGATTGAGAAGCGATATGATTCGAGTCCCATCTCTGCCATGAGCGCGATGTCTTCTTTATAACGGTGGTAATGGTCGACTGCGACGTCGCCGTTTGTATCTTCAAATGTTTTCCCAGGAATTTTCGAGAAGACGTCCCAGTTCGAGAGTCCTTTCCCGTCCTCGTTCCATGCGCCCTCGACTTGGTAAGAAGCCGATGCGGCGCCGAACAAGAAATTGTTTGGCATTTTCAAAGTGGTCACCTCAGTTTATTTATTCGCGAGTTTCAATGCGTGGTCTAATACTTTCGTTCCGTTCATCATGCCGTAGTCGACAGTGTTGATGACATCGATTGGAACGCCCTTCGGCTCACAGATTTGTTTGCCTTTCGAGAGCAAGTATTTGACTTGTGGTCCGAGAAGCGCGACGTCGAGGTTATCCACGTACGTTTCCATTTCTGATTCTGGGTAAGCAGCGATTTCAGCATCGATGCCTCGCTCAGCGGCAACCGCTTTCATTTTTTCTACTAACATACTTGTTGACATACCTGCTGCACAGAAGAGTCCGATTTTCATCATTTTTGATCCATTCCTTTCAATTGGTTGATTTCGTTTTGCATGTTCATCATATAGCCGAGCATCTCTTTTACGAGGATCGTGTTCATCAAGTGATCTTGTGCGTGCACCATGAGAACGCCGACCGTAGCCGTTTTCCCTTGTGCCTCGAGTGTGACGAATTTCGTCTGGATGGCGTGTGCTTCTTTCAATGTCGCGTCACCAGCTTTAACTGCTTCAGCCGCTTCATCTGCTTTGCCTTCTTGCATCAACAGCATCGCGTGATGGTAGCTCGCTTTGGCGTCGCCTGAGAGGGCGATTAAACCGAAGATATCTTCGGGAGTAATTTCGATTGTTTCAGAAACCATAGTATCTCTCCTTTTTGTATGGATAACCAAAATTCATAGGTACAAATTCTACAAGTTGATAGTAGCACGATACCGCTTACATGTAAACCCTTTCTTTTCGTCCGAAATGTGAACATAAAAAAACGCACACGAGAACAATCTCTCGAGCGCGTTTAGGACTTGATGTTAGAGACTTTGAGCATCTTCACATGGCGGAAATGATGTGTTGAGCGCGATACGTCGAAGATTTGACCGTTCGTCAAATAGACGGTGTTGTCGACGAGAAGGGCCGGGTCGTTCTCTTTCAGTCCGAGCAGTGCCGCGTCTTCCGCGTTCAAAAAGTCGGCGTAAATGACACGGTCGGCAAAACCGATGGCGAGCTTTTGGTCGTTGCGGAAGTAGTTGTAGATCGACTTCTCGGTGATGTTCCGGTCGAGATAGACGACGAGGTCTTTTCGGAAATACGAGTCCTCGACCGAGAACGGATGGTCATCGACGAGCCGGAGACGTTTGACGTAGTAGACGGGCGTCCCGACGTTGCACTTCATCCGTTCGGCGACTTCCTCGTTCGCTGTCGTCAATTCGAAATCAAGGACTTGCGTCTCGACTTTCCGTCCACTGAAGTCGCTCGTGAGACCTTGCAACTTCTCGAGGTTCACGTAATCGCTCATGTAATGGTCACGGACGAAGACGCCGCTCCCTTGGACCTGATAGACATACCCTTTGTTGACGAGAATCTCAATCGCTTTTCGAATCGTATTGCGGCTGACGCCGTATTTCGTAGCATATTCGTCCTCGGTGAGGAGCTTGTTCGTATGTTGATAGACATGATTCATAATGTCTGTCTCAATCTGTTCAGCGACTTGTTTATACTTTGGAGCCATCAGGGTCTGCACCTTTCACATGAAAATTTGTAGGTATGAATACGCTATCAGTATATCAGAAATTGAATCAGGGTGGCGGACAATCCTTCGGAAATTGTTGAAAAACGTCGAACGATTGTACAGAGAATCATTGAAATCTGCGAAACGAATTCAAAAGGGTTTCGTATAAAAATAGAGAAGAGTGAGGAGGAGAAGACAATGGCACAATCAGTTCGGATGGAACGGGAACGAGAATGTAAGCAACGACATACACGTATCGGTTACGCCCTATTGGCGGTGATCATTCTGGCGTTCGCTTTAATGTTTTTTGGACGGGCAACGTGGGTCACCGTCCCGCTCGGCCTTGTCGGCATTGCCCTGCTCATCTCGGACGGGGAAAAATATCGGATGAGACGGTCGTTTTTGTGCGAGTCAGCCGCACAAAAAATGCTCCGTTGGCAGTTGGTATACGACGTCGTAAATACGAGCGTACTCATCATCATGGTCGGTGGGCTATTGATTTTTAGTCAAGACAACATCTATTGGGCGTTCGCGGTCGTCATCTGGGGAATCATTACCGAAGTCGTGTCGCGTCGCTTACACCGGGCGCTAAAAGCCCATGATCCAATCTTACGAGCCCTTGAACTGGAGGAAGCATGATGAGGGAACGAGTTAAGTAGGAGCGGGTGTTGCTTTCTATAAATGAACACACTAGGAGGTGAGCGGATGGAACAACAATTACAACAAGAGATACGTTGGGTGCAACGGATGCAAAAGCTCGCGGTACCAATATGGGTCACTTACGTGATTGCACTGATTGCCGCGTTGATTGTGAACAAGGACTGGCTGATTCCGCTCATGTTTTTTGTAGCCGTCTTGACCATGTATATGAGTTATCGCCAATACCGCATCATGCGTCACATTTCGAACCGCGTTGACGTCCACCGTTTATTGAAATTAAAAATGGGCGTCGATTGGATCGGGTCCATCCTCTTGTTCACCTTTTTCGCGACGTTGTTAACGGTAGAGTCGGTGGGATTGTTACTCGGCGGCGTCTTCGCTATTTGGTCGATGACCGATTCGGCAAGGAGTCGGTTCATTCAGCAAAAAATCACCGCGTGCGATCCGACGATGCCGACTTATGATGAAGTAATCGAAAGGATGAGCTAAATGGAACTGTCACCACAATCAAAACAACAAATTGATACGATTCTTCGATTTGAAAAGTGGACCGGTTGGGGTTTTGGTATCCTGGCTGTTTCTGCAATCGTTGGGATGCTCGTTTACGCATCGTACTGGGAGATGCCCGATTCGTTCTTTCTATTGTTCTTAGTAGCGATTTTCGCTATGTTGATTAGCATTGAAACGACTCGATTCCTCATGTGGCTCCGGTTCGTGAAAAACGAAAAAGCACGGAAGCTGCTCACGCTGCGGTACACGGTTTATTCGATTGGGTTTAGCGCGATCGGATACTACGGGGTCGTCGTATTTTATGAGACGACACAGCCACAAACGTTCCAGGCATTTTTGTTGTCGCAAGCCTTTTTCTGGGGAGCAGCCTTTTTCGGGAGATGGCTCGACCGCATCATCCAAAAGCATGACGGTCATTATTTGACGGGAGAGGATTTGAAACTGATTCGGGAAGCGCGCGACATCGAGAAGGAACGAAAGCATGGATAAACGGAGCCAAATGCGAGAATTGACGGCGTTCGATCAGAGAAAGCATTCCACACACGTGTTCTTGTCAGCGGTGTTGGCCGCGCTTCTATTTTTCTCATTAGAGTATAATTGGCTCTCACCAATGACAGTCATATTTCTCAGCATCGCAGCGGGTCTTCCTGACTTTCGTAAGATGTGGCAACGTGAGAATATTAAAAAACAATTTTTGAAGTCGGATGCAGCAAAGCGCCTCATCCATCTTAACTCGATCTTCGGGCTCGTGACACTACCCTTCTTCCTAGTGTGGGTTTATGCATTGCTCACGGATTTGATTACACTCCAAACGTTCGCTTTGATTGGGCTAGGAGCATACGTGCTCGCTATTCTCGAGCATCGTTTGTACGAGCGTCACATGGCTCAGCTCGACGATCACTACGTCACGGAAGCCGAATTGAGAGAAGAGCAAAAGTGGGGGAGCGCTTAGGCGCTTCCTTTTACATGTTGAAGGGGGAACAATTGATGAAGCAGAAGGTATGGATTATCTCGGGCCCGGCTGGTGTCGGGAAGTCGACGACGGCGAGACGGTTCGCTCAAGACATGGAGAAGAGTGCATATGTGTCTGGTGACGACATCAGTCATATGACGGTGTCCGGTCGTGAAAGGCCATGGGAATCGGAGCGGGCGAACGACCTGGTATGGAAGAACATCGTATCTTTAACCGATAATTTTCTTGAAGCGGGATATGATGTCGTCGTGGACTGGGTCGCCTTTTGGCAAGACGTGAAGCGCTACACGGTTCACTGGATTGAACAAGGTATTGAAGTACGCTACGTCATCTTATGGGCGGAGCAAGACGTTCACGTCCAACGTGATCAACACCGGCCGAGCGATGCGCAGATGGGGGAGCGGGTTATCCTATTGCGGAACGAGTTTCTAAGCTCGGGTGCACCGGACCGTTACTATTTAGACAACACGGTCGGTGAGTTGAGCGAAACGATTCAACAGCTTCAAGAAAGCGAACAATTCGTGCTGACAGATTTGCAACAAAGTGGAGCCAGTACATGAGGATTGCGACGTTCAACCTCTGGAACAATCCGACATTATGGTCCGAACGGATCGAGTCCATCTGTGCCACAGTGAAGATGATTGACGCCGATGTGCTGGCGTTTCAAGAAGTCAAAACGCATGTGGAAGGGGAGCAAGGCATCAGTGTGGCCGAGCAGATCGCCAACGAAACGGGCTATCCGTTTTGCGTATTTCTCGCCTATCCGGACTCACCCGATGAAGGGCTCGCTATCTTAAGTCATATTCCGCTCGATACGAATGATGCGATTTGGCACCACGAGGTAGAAGAAGCGAACTACTGTGCGATGCGGGTGACGTTTCAAGCAGGAGGTCACGCGTTCGGATTGACGAACGTCCATTTGAATTGGAGGTCGCCGGTCATTCGGGAAGCACAAGTGCAGGCGGTCCGCGAGTGGATCGGTGAGGGAGAACGTTACGAGCTGCTATGTGGTGACTTCAATGACAATCCACAGTCGGAGATTTATCGTGATTTGACCGCAAATCGTTGGATCGATGTCGCCACATGTCATCGTGGTGGGGATGAGCCGACGCTGGATTATGTACACAACCCGTATTTGAAGCAGGATTCTTTGCAGAAACAACCAACACGCTACGATTGGATGTTATTGCGTCACGACGAAGGGAACGTCCCGCTCATCTCGAGCGTGGACGTGTTTGGGAAGACTCCTGTCACGAATGCTGGAGTGTTGCCGAGTGATCATTATGGGGTCCTACTCGACCTCGACACAATTTAAAAACGGGGGAGCGCTTGAGCGCTGCCCCGTTTTCATTTGAACGTTCGGATGATGAAGTAGAGGCAGATGAGGAACGGAATCAAGAAGAAACTCCCAATCCACTCGCCTTGTCCGAATAGAAGCCAAGCGAAGAGCTGAAACGATAAGACACCGCCGGCAGCAAGTCCGGCAAAGCGATACGCTTTCGGACGAAGCGACGGGTCGTCCCACCATTCTTTAAAGAACGGGAAGCTGAACAAGAGTGCGAGCGCCAAGAAAAAGGCGGCTGGAAACACGAGAAAATCGCCAAGTTCACTCTGTCCTTCAATTTGCAGCCATTTGGATGCGGTTGATAAGATGATGCCGATGACGAGAAAGACGATATTCATGGCCATTCCTCCACTTCATCTAATAGATACCTTTATCATGCCCGAACGAGGTCGATGGGACAAGCCTGTAAAAGAAGTGGCTTTTTAGTGAAAGTGGTGACTTTTGCATGAACAGTAAAAAAGTATTGAAGCGCGTTGTGACAAAATCGCTATTCGTTTACATCTAGAACCGCTAGCATGAAAGGGTATCTGGAGAAACGGCCAGCTATGAAGGAAAAGCGCCAGAACTCTATGGAGTTGACGAGGTGGGGGTAATCGATGTTTCGGCGGATGCCTCCTAGTCGCCTGTCACGACTAAAAGTGTTCTTTTAAAACGTTCGGGTGACCGGACGGACAATGAGGAACACGTTGACAGCACTCTAAAAAGCCCGTTTCCTTTTTCGAGAAATCGAATATAGAGGAGATTTTTGTATGTGTGGAATTGTAGGAATGATTGGTCAAGTCGGAACGAAAGAGATTTTATTAAAAGGGTTGGAGAAGCTCGAGTATCGAGGTTATGACTCAGCTGGAATCGCGCTCGTCGGTGATGATGTCCATGTGTTCAAAGAAGTCGGTCGCATCGCCGCACTTCGTGACATCGTACCGGTCGAAGCGGAAGGCGCCATCGGCATCGGTCACACACGTTGGGCGACACACGGGGTGCCGAGCGTGCCGAACGCCCACCCGCACCAGAGCACGACGGGCCGCTTCACGCTCGTCCACAACGGTGTCATCGAGAACGACGAACAGATCAAGGCGACACTCGACGTGCCGTTCCTCTCGGAGACGGACACGGAAGTTATCGTCCAGTTGATGGAGAAGAACTTCGTCGTGCTAAATGACGTCGAGGCGGCGTTCCGCAAGACGTTGTCTGAGCTCCACGGCTCGTATGCGATCGCGATGATCGACTCGGAAGATCAAGAACGCCTCTATATCGGCAAAAACAAGTCACCACTCCTCGTCGGACTCGGAGACGGCACGTTCAACGTCGTGGCGTCTGACGCGATGGCGATGCTCCAGGTGACGGACCAGTACCTCGAGCTCCACGACGGCGAGATCGTCATCTTGACGCGCGAATCGGCGACGATCAAGACACTCGACGGCGACGTCCTCGAGCGTGCGCCGTACACGGCCGAGATCGATGCGTCAGACATCGAGAAAGGCACGTACGCGCACTACATGTTGAAAGAGATGGACGAGCAACCGGCCGTCATCCGCAACATCATCCAGCACTACCAGAACGACGCCGGTGACATCGAGCTCACGGAAGGCGTGCGCTCGCTCGTCTCGGAAGCGGACCGCATCTATATCGTCGCCTGTGGCACGAGCTATAACGCTGGGCTCGTCGGAAAAGACATCCTTGAGCGAATTGCCGGCATCCCGACCGAGGTCCACGTCTCGTCAGAGTTTGGCTACAATATGCCGCTCTTAAGTTCACGTCCGCTCTTCGTCTTCTTGTCACAGTCTGGAGAGACGGCCGACAGCCGGGCCGTCCTCGTCGAAGTGAAGAAGCGCGGCTACAAGGCACTCACGATGACGAACGTGCCAGGATCGACGCTCTCGCGTGAAGCGAACGAGACGATGCTCCTCCACGCCGGCCCGGAGATTGCGGTCGCGTCGACGAAAGCGTACACGGCCCAAATCGCCGTGCTCGCGATTCTCGCCTACGACATCGCTCGCGCGAACGGGAAAGAGTTGCCGTTCGAGTTGATGCCGGAACTCGCGCGTGTCGCGACGATCATGGACTCGATCATGTCGCAAAAAGAACTGTTTGAAGATTTGTCGGACCGTTACTTGAAGACGACTCCGAACACGTTCTTCATCGGACGCGGACTCGATGCGTCGGTCTGTCTCGAAGGCGCGCTCAAAGTAAAAGAGATCTCGTATATCCAAGCGGAAGGGTATCCGGGTGGCGAACTCAAGCACGGTTCAATCGCCTTGATTGAAGATGGCACACCGGTCATCGCACTCATCTCGCAACCGAAGACGAACTTGAACATCCGCGGCAACGTCAAAGAAGTCGTCGCCCGTGGTGCGAACGCGTGTATCATCTCGATGCAAGGCGTCGAGCATGAGAACGATGAGTTCATCTTGCCGCACGTCGAACCGATTCTCGCCCCGCTCATCACGGTGTTACCGGTTCAACTAATGGCGTATTACGCCGCGCTCGCACGTGGCTGTGACGTCGATAAACCGCGTAACTTGGCGAAATCGGTGACGGTTGAATAATTTCAAAAAATAATGCTTACGAAGCAGGCCTCCAACTTGCTACACTATGACAATCAGTTTGTAGAGATATTGGTCATAGACCGAAAATATATGTCACAAGATACGTCTACCCTCTGAAATCATATGTTGTATGGAGGCTTACTTATGTACCAAGAAGACCGATTACCTCAAAGTCCAAAAGAAGGCGTCTTGTTCATGCTGATCATTTCGATTTTGTCCGTGAACACGATCGCGCCGATCATCGTCGGGATGGAACGCGGCTTTAGTGTCGCCCATTATATCGACACGCTCAAAATCATCCCGTTCGCCTGGATCGCGCTCATGATCTTGATTCGCTTCATCGTCAAACCGGCAGCCGGGATGCTATTCAAACGATTTGACGGAGAAATGGATGGCTTTAACGCCCGAATCTTATTGAACATCGTGTTGAACGTCTCGCTAATCTCATTGTTCATGACAATCATCGGACCGTGGATCGGGATGGGGGAAATCGATTTTGATACGTTGCAACACTTCTTCCCGACGTGGTTCCGCAATTTCGGTATCGCGTTCTGGGTCGAGTTGTTGTTCGCCCAACCGATTGCCCGTGCCGTCATGAAGTCGATTCATGCACGGAATCGCTTGAAGACCGCCTAACTTTAGACACAGCATCTTTCCGATTGAGGAAAGGTGCTTTTTACTGCTTGCCGATATCTTTGCCAACAAGCAAAATAGTAGGTGGAGTAAGCGATTGCATCGTATGGTTAGATAAAGATAAGCGATGAAAGAAGGTCTGACATGAACGTATATATTGCCTGTCCATGCGGGTTCGTCACGAGCGCGATGGCGGCGAAGCTGTTTGCTGAAGCGTGTTCGGGAAAAGTGTCGTGTGTGATTCAACACGGCACGTATCGGGACATCCCGGAAGACGTGGATTGGATTATTTATCAAGCCGGGACGGAGGCGGTCGATCATCCGACCGCGCACGTTCGCTCGGTCAGACACATGTTATCGCTCACGGAATATCGACAGCTTGTCGAGGAATGGGTGAATGGATATGAAACATGAGTGGAGCGCCCGAGAGCGCTCGATTTTACTACATCTATTGGCAACGGAGACATCAACACCGCTCGCGGAGATCGCGCAAGCGGTCAATTTGTCTGAGCGGACGATTCAACGGGAGCGTCAACTGCTCGAGGGCATCTTGCGCGAGTTCGAGTTAGAACTCGCTTGGCAGCGCGGGCACGGCCTCAGTCTCATCGGGCGTTCCGACGCGAAACAGCAACTACGGGAAGATTTGATTTTGTCGGCCGAGGCGATTCCGACGGCGGAGGACCGCATCTTCGAGCTCGCCTGGAGGCTCCTGTTTGAAAAAGATACGCTTAAGCTGCAGGCGGTCGCGAAACAGATGCACGTCTCACCGAGCACGCTCACACAAGACTTGGAGAAACTCGATCGTTGGTTCGACGAGTATCACCTCGAAGTCGAGCGGAAGAAAGGGGTCGGCGCGCGGGTGCTCGGCCTTGAAGCCGAGAAGCGGAAGCTGATGATCAATGCGCTTCTCGCCCATTGGGACACGCTCGCGTTCTATCGCTTCGTGCGCGGGGAGGATGACTACATCCCGACCTTTTTGAAGACCGTCCCGTGTGACGTCATGCTCGAGGCGCTCCGTGACGGTTATGACTATTTGAAGGAACATCCGTATGAGCGGATGGACGACCGGACCATCATGCGGGTGACGTTCGCCTATGGCGTGCAACAAGCCCGTCTGGACGCCGGCTTCTTCCTCGAGATGTATACGAAAGGCCGTTCGGACGATTATTTGAAAGTCGCATTTGATATGGAGACGGCCCTCGGGACGCCGTTCTCGATGGCGGAGCGGGTCTGGTTCGCTGAAGAAGCGAACCGGCTCCGGTCGTTGAAGGAACAGATGAAAGAAGATGAGGAAGAGCGTTGGGTCATGCAGATCCGTGTCCATAAGCTCATCCATCACGTTTCACTGATCCACGGATTCGCCTTCACGGACGATGCCGCGCTCGAGAAGGGGCTACTCGCCCATATCTTATCGAGTATGAACACCCAAGCCCTTCCGGATACGGACACGGTCCGTCCGCACATCGACCGTGACTATCCGCATTTACGTTCGGCGATTCAACAGGCGGCCGATATTGTCTTCGGGACGAATACGTTCACGGAAGAAGAGACGGTGTTTTGGGCGATGCATTTCGCCGCCGCGCTCGTTAAACCGGTTCGGCGCCGCGAATATCGAGCCCTCGTCGTCTGTTCGGCGGGTCTCGGATCTTCGAAGATGCTCGTCAACCGGGTCAAACAAGAGTTTCCAGAGATGCAGGACGTCGTCAACTCGTCGTTGTTCGGTCTTGAACAGCATCGACTCGACGACTATGACGTTATCTTGTCGACTGTGCCGTTGCCGCCGTTATCAGTGCCGACGCTCATCGTCAATCCGCTGTTGACGAACGAAGAAGTGCAACGCGTCCGCCACTTGCTGTTATCGCTCCCACAGTCGTTCCAAACGAAAGAGAAGAGCCACTCGACGATGCTCGACTTCAATGAACTCGGTGCCCTCGTCGAGACGTTCGAAGGGATGGACCGGCAGTTCGATCTCGTCACGCTCGATAATAGCGACCGATTGGAAGACATCTTGCTCGATATCGGGACGCATCTAGAAGAACGTGGACTCGTCCAAAGCGGCATCCAGTTATCGGCCCAACTGCTCCGGCGTCATGAAGTGGCCGGGCTCGGGATTCCGGGCACGAAACTGGCCTTGTTCCATGGGCGTCACGCCTCGATTGAACGAGCGAGTGTATTCGCTTTCGACTTGAATCAATCGATCCCGCTCCTCATGATGGACCAATCGACCGAACCGGTATCGCGTCTGCTCGTCCTGCTCGCACCCGAAGAGGCAGAGGACGTCGAACTCCAGTTCCTCAGTGCCGTCAGTGGATCGTTGATTGAGAGCGAACAACATATGAACTTATACAGTAACGGTTCAAAGAAAGAACTGCGTCTCTTGCTTCATGAATGTATGAAGAAAATGATTCAAGACACGCTGCACGAGAAATGACCCGCCATGGTCATTTTTTTATTTGGCAGAGAATGTTGCCAAAGTGTGAACTGGATTGAATTGAGAAAGCGCTTACGCTGAGACTACAATACGAGTGTAGAGCACAAACCGGTTAGCTACACTACAACAATCTACCTTTCACAATAATCGACTGGAGGTTTTATACATGGCGAATGCGCAAGCTGGCTCGGGCGGGGTTCGAGTCAAAGTACAACGGTTCGGGAGTTTCCTGAGCGGAATGGTCATGCCAAACATCGGCGCCTTCATCGCCTGGGGGATCATCACCGCCCTCTTCATTCCAACGGGCTGGTGGCCGAATGAAAAATTAGCAGAACTCGTCGGTCCGACGATCACGTATCTGTTACCGCTCTTGATCGGGTTCACCGGCGGTAAGTTGATTCATGACGTACGAGGCGGAGTCGTCGGGGTACTCGCCACGATGGGGGTCATCGTCGGGACGGACATTCCGATGTTCCTCGGTGCGATGATCATGGGTCCACTCGGTGGATATGTCATTAAACAATTTGACCGCCTCATCGAAGGCAAAGTCAAAGCTGGATTTGAAATGCTCGTCAACAACTTCTCGGTCGGTATCATCGGTGGTCTTCTCATGATCGGTGGCTTCGAAGTGTTCGGTCCAATCATGAGCGGCCTTGATAAAGTCATGGCAGCCGGTGTCGACTGGATCGTCGGCGCGAAACTGTTGCCGATCGCCAGTCTATTCATCGAACCAGCGAAAATCTTGTTCTTGAACAACGCCATCAACCACGGGATCTTGAGCCCGCTTGGTGTCGATCAAGTGGCGGACGCCGGGAAATCGGTCTTGTTCTTACTTGAGGCAAACCCGGGACCAGGTCTTGGTTTACTGCTCGCTTACATGGTGTTCGCTAAAGGTGCGGCCAAACGGACGGCACCAGGGGCAGCGATCATTCACTTCCTCGGTGGGATTCACGAGATTTACTTCCCATACGTCTTGATGAAACCAATCTTGATCCTTGCGATGATCGCAGGGGGCGCAACAGGGGTCTTCACATTCGTCTTATTCGATGTCGGTCTCGTCGCACCAGCGTCACCAGGTAGTATCTTTGCAATCCTCGCGATGGCGTCACGCGGTTCATACCTCGGACTTGTGACAGGGATTCTCTTGTCGGCAGCGGTCACGTTCGCCGTGGCCAGCGTCATCTTGAAATCAAGTGCGGCCGAAGAAGTGTCACTCGAAGAAGCGACACAAAACGTCAGCGCGATGAAAGGCAAACAGTCGTATGCGTCAGCTCTCGTTCACGACCGTCTCGATAAAGTCGATCACATCATCTTCGCTTGTGACGCCGGGATGGGTTCGAGCGCGATGGGTGCCTCGGTACTTCGCAATAAAGTGAACAAGGCGAATTTGCCAATCAAAGTCACGAACACGTCAATCAGTCAATTGCCGAAAGACGCTCAATTCATCATCACCCATGAGGATTTGACGGACCGGGCCGAGGCACAAGTGCCGGATGCGATTCACCGTTCGGTCACGAACTTCTTGAACGCCGACTACTACGATCAATTGATTGAAGAAATTAAAGCAGAACGCAGCAAAATCTCATAACACAACAGACAGAGACAAAGGCTTAAGGTATAGGAGGAACTAAAATGCCATTCATTCAGACAGAGATGATTCGACTCAACCAATCGTTCAACACGTCGGCCGAAGCGATCGACGCAGCCGGTGAAGTGTTAGAAGCAGCCGGATGCGTGTCTCCGGCTTACGTCCAAGCGATGCATGCACGTCAAGCGCTATCAAGCGTTTATATCGGGAACCAAGTCGCGATTCCGCACGGGACTGAGGAAGCGAAATCCGCCGTTCAAAAGACGGGGATTTCTATCCTTCAAGTGCCGGCCGGCGTCGATTTCGGTGGCCAGACGGCGAAACTTGTCATCGGGATTGCCGGTGTGGATGATGAACATTTGGAACTCCTGTCCCAAATCGCAGTCATCTGTTCAGATGAGGATAATGTCGAGCGTCTTGTACAGGCGAAGACGAAAGAAGAGATTTTGTCGTTATTCATGGAAGAGGTGGCGTAATGAAAGCCGTACATTTCGGAGCAGGGAATATCGGACGTGGGTTTATCGGATTGTTGCTTAATCAGAGCGGCTACGAGGTCGCGTTCGTCGATATCAATGATACCGTCATCCAGGCGTTAGAAGACAAACGGTTCTATGAAGTCGGATTTGCCGAAGAAGGCGTCGACAACGTCGTCGTCGATCGGGTCCGCGGCGTCAACAGTTTGACCGACCCGGAACGCGTCATCGCCCTCATCGCCGAGGCCGATCTCGTCACGACCGCGGTCGGACCGACGCTGCTACCGAGAGTCGCGCCCCTCATCAGCGAAGGGCTCCGTGAACGAGAGACATCGGCACCGGTTTATGTGATTGCTTGCGAGAACATGATCGGTGGTAGCGCGTCACTTCATCAAGCGATCGAAGCATCAGGTGGTATCGGGACGGCCAATGCCTCGTTCCCGAATGCGGCCGTCGACCGGATCGTTCCGCTGCAGCAACACGCAGACCCGCTATTCGTCGAGGTCGAGACATTCTACGAATGGGTCATCGAGACGAAAGGATTGGCCGAGCGGCCCCCGCTTCAAGGTGTGACGTGGGTCGACGAGATTGGGCCATACATCGAGCGGAAACTGTTCACAGTCAACACCGGCCACGCCATCGCATCGTACATCGGTTCCTTGTTCGGGAAAGCGACGATCGACGAGGCGCTGAAAGACCGCCGTGTCCGCCAAGTCGTGCAAGGTGCCTTGTATGAGACTGGTTGGCTCCTTCTCGAGAAGTACGGGTTCGAGGCGAAAGAACACAGTCAATACATTCAAAAGATTATCAAACGATTCGAGAATCCGAAGTTGAAAGATGAAGTCTCACGTGTCGCCCGCTCACCGATCCGCAAGCTAGGACCGAGTGACCGGCTCGTCAAACCGGCCCGTGAACTGATCGACAACGGCATCGAACCGAATGAACTGGCCTACGGAATCGCAGCTGCCTTGACCTATTACAACCCTGAGGATTCAGAATCTTCTGAACTCAATCTATCCATCGAAGAAGACGGCATCGTCTCGACGGTGGAAAAATATCTCCAATTGCATGAGGACGATACGCTGACGAAGCTGATCCTCGAGCAATACCACTTGATTCGCGAACAAGAAAAAGCGCAAGTCTCGTAAATCAAATCTCCTGTGCCCGAGCGGCATGGGAGATTTTTCGCATACAAAAAGACTGCAGCGCAGGGCTGCAGTCTCCTCAAGCTCGGGTTTTCCCGAACTCAATATAAGTGGTGACCGATTTGACGTGCTTCACGACGTCCTTCTCACGAAGGGGACGACTGAAGTAATAACCTTGAACGTAATCACACTGTTCGTTCAGCAACCATTCGAGTTGATCTGACGTCTCGACGCCTTCCATGAGCACTTTCATATTAAGGTTATGGCCGAGCTGGATCATCGAACGGACGATGGCTTCCTGGTTCCGGTCGGTGAACAAGTTGACGATGAACGACCGGTCAATTTTCAACACTTGGACCGGGAGCTCCCGCAATTGACGGAACGACGAGTAGCCGGTCCCGAAATCGTCGAGCGAGATCAAGATGCCGAACTGATGGAGCTGGGCAAGTTTCTCCCGTGTCGACGCCTCGTATGACAGCATCGACGACTCCGTCACTTCCAATTCGAGGAACATCGGGTCCATCCCGGTCTCATCCAAGATGGCTTGGAGTGACTCGACGAAATCTTCACGTGCGAATTGGAGCGGCGAGACGTTGACCGAAAGGGTGAATGGTTTCACACCAGACTTCTTCCAGCGCACCCAGGCTCGGCAAGACTCACGCATGACCCAACTGCCAATCGGATGGATGAGGCCCGTGTTTTCTGCGATTGGAATGAAGTCGGTCGGTGACACGTGACCGAGCTCGCGGTTGTTCCAACGAAGCAGCGCCTCAACGCCTTCGAGCCGGTTTTGCGTCAGCGACACTTTCGGCTGATACACGAGTGTGAACTCGTTCCGGTCGAGCGCATGCGTGAGCGCCTTCTCGATCTCGACGGTACGAAGGATTTGGTGCTTCGACTCGTCTTCGAACTCTTTAATTTGATTCTTTCCGGTCCGTTTCGATTCGTGGACGGCGAGGCGGGCGTATTGAACGAGCTCCTCGGCCGATGTCGTGTCTTTCGGATAATGGCTAACTCCGGCACTCATCGTCAGTTCGACGGTCGTGCCGTCGATATCGAACGGCTGAGAGATGGCTTTGATGCATTTCTCTGCCTTCTGTTTGGCAAGCGTACTCCGCTTGTCGAACAACAAGATGATGAACTCGGATGACCCGACGCGTGTCAATATGTCGTCCGGGTGAATCGTCACTTGCAGACGTTCGGCGATTTGCATCGTCAATTCGTCCGAACCGTGATGACCGAGCATATCGCTCAAGAACCGCCAACGATCGATGTCGATGTAGAGACAAGCGACCGGGTCCTCGATTTGAATATGTTCGGCGAGAATACGTTCGAGCTTGTGCCGGTTCGGCAAATCCGTGAGCGTGTCGTGATACGCCATATGTTCGACGAGACGCTGTGAGGCGATCGTTTCTGAGACGTCACGGAGGAACCAAAGCATCTGGTCCATCGTTTCGCCTTTGAGTGGATAACTCGTGACCTCAATCGTTCGATCACCGATGTCGACGCGCCGTGGTTCATAAAACGGTTGATTGATCGTGAGCGACGAATGATAGTCTTGGAAAAAAGCATCTTCCTCGATTTCGTCAAACAAGCGATAGAAGGCCGTGTTCGCATATTGGATCATTCCATCCTTTGTCGTCGTGACGACGGCATCCGTCGTCGAATCAAGAATCGTCGCTTGAATGAACTCTCGTTTGCGAAGGTGACGATCGAGCGTGAGCGACAGGAAGAAAATCGCGAACAAGAGAATTGTGATTGCCGTGACGAGCCAAGCGAGTAACGACGGTTCGATCGCATTGGCGAACGGAGAATCCGTCTCGACGAACGTGAACGACGCGGCTAGCATCCCGACGAAGTGCATGCCGAAGATGGCGATGCCCATCAGCAACGAGAAAAATACTTTCAATTCGAGATCGATCTTTTGCTTGGCGTACTTCGAGAAGAAACCAATCCAGAGGGCGACGAGAGAGGCCCCAATCGCAATCAGAATCGATAACGCCGCAAGCCATGGATTATACGAAGTCACTACACCTTGCAGGGCGGCCATGCCGACATAATGCATGCTCGCGATACTGCCGCCCATCACAACCCCGGCACCGATCAAAGCGGGGCGGGTCGTGCGACGCGAGACGATCAAGAAGCCGAAAATACAGCCGGCCATGGCGATGATGACGGAAAATAGGACGAGCGGGATCGAATACGTGACCGGTCGCAACGCCTCATGCGCGAGCATGGCGATAAAATGCATCGACCAGATCCCGAGACCGAGCGTCGCACCTCCAGCTAAGATCCACACGTTCTGGACGGAACGGTTCGCTGAATTGACACGCCGTGCCAGCTCGATGGCGGCGTATGCAGAAACGGCGGCGATAATATAAGAGAGAATCACAAGAAAAACATTATGACTCATCGAGTGTTCGACTACTGGTTCCATGTGTACCTCGCTAAAGAATGTATTTTTTATAGTAATTCTAATTATACCCCGCAAAACAAAAGCCCACCTATCATTTTGCTTCACTTGTTGAAAATATTTTTTGCGTGAAATAGGGAAGCCCGGCAGAAAGCGGGTAAACTACGTGTAGAAGGAGGGGGACGCGTTGATTCCGACAAAAAAAGAAATCATTCTGTTTCTCCTCATCGCGTTCGGGTTCTCATGGCTGACGTGGTGGGGGCTGTATATGTGGACCGAATTACCGATCCAGGTGATTGTCGTGATTGGGGCGTTCGGTCCAAGTCTGGCAGGGAGCTATATGGCGTTTCGAGAGAATGGCTGGTCAGGAGTGAAGACGCTTTGGAAGCGAGGGTTCGAGTGGAAGATGTCCGTTCGCTATTACGCGTTCGGGCTCTTGTTCCTGCCTGTGTTGTTTTTGATTGCCCATTGGTGGTCCGATGCCGATGGCGCGTCGTTACTGGAACGTCCATGGCTCGTTGTTCCCTATTTCCTCTACATGTTGTTCCTTGGAGGAACAATCCAAGAAGAGTACGGGTGGCGCGGATATTTGCTCGATGCGTTTCAACTGAAAGTCACGCCCGTCAAGGCGAGCCTGTTCGTCGGCGTCATCTGGGCGGGCTGGCATATTCCGCTCTTCTTCATGGAGGGGACGGGGCAGTCATTGATCCCGTTTTGGGCGTATGGCTCGGCAATTCTGGCGTTCACGTTTATCATTTCGTGGCTCTATAACGTCACGACGATGAACTTATGGTCCGTGTTCCTATTGCACACGATGTTCAACGTCTCGTTCACGCTCGTTCCGTTAATTGAACCGGGCGCGTTCCCGATTGGATTTCTTCACTTGACGCTGTTACTCCTTACGACCGCGATCATCCTCGTCTGGCAGACACACGGCCATCTCGGTTATGATCACCTCGAGCAACTCGAAGCGGTCGAAGGATCGCATCAAGCGAACGTTACACCCAATCGGGACGCGGGTAAAGACTAGCACGTACAATTCAGGACTAGAGGGAAGTGGAGACATTGAACTTTCGCCCGCTTGACCGCGAAGACGTCAAACCGCTCCAACGACTGTTCATGGAGAGTCTGAGTGACTTGATTCGGCGAGAACAGTTTGAGGATGCCGATCTATTGGATGAAGAAGTAGAGCGATTGAACACGACCGTTCAGGACAGTTTCGAGGACGAGTCCGTTCAAATTTTCGTTGTCGTAAAAGACGGCGTCATCGTGGGCACAGCGGCGATTTTACCTCCCAATGACATCATTACTGCCCATATCGACGTCAAACCGAACACGCCAGAAGTCGGTTGCATGTATGTGTCGCCTACGTCCCAACGTCAAGGGGTAGGTCACTTCTTGATTGAGAACATCAAACGACAATTGTCAGCGAACGGACAGACGGCGTTTTACTTGGATGCTGGCTTCCCGACGTCTCAAGCCTATTGGGAAAAGCGGCTCGGGCCGCCGACGTTGACGCTTGACCATTACTGGGGACCTGGCGCACCGCATAAGATTTGGCGTTGCACGACTACAGAAAAAGAGACCTGATTCGCATATGCGGTCAGGTCTCTTGCTTATTTATAAGTGCTCATGAATTGATGAATCCCAGAAGCGGTGGCGTCTGCCATCCGTTGCCGGTAAGTGGTGCTCGTCAAATGCGAGCGGTCGTTCGCGTTGCTGATGAACCCGTATTCGACGAGTGTCGAAGGGACGCTGTTTTTTCCGACGACGTAAACGTTTTGATACTTCACGCCACGGTTACGGATTGTCGGGATACGGGCACCGAGTTCACGGTTGATGGCCGCTCCTAGACTCTGGCTAGCCGAGATGTATGGGTTCGTCGTATAGCTTTCTCCGGTCGGCACGAGTACTTCATGACCGTGGTAAGACGTATTCGTCGAAGAGTTGTTGTGAATGCTGACAAAGGCGCTGCCTTTATACGACTTCGTCAATTCGACGCGTTGTGCGAGCGACAAGTAGACATCGTTCGTGCGTGTCATCCGTGCGTTATAGCCATATGTATTCGAGAGCGTACTCGCGAGACGTGCGGCAATGTCGAACGCAATCACTTTTTCGTAAGATGAGCCGTAGACAGCTCCAGGGTCGTTTCCACCGTGTCCGGCATCGATCACAATCGTACGTCCCGTACCCGTGGACGTCGTCGGTGTCGTCGTCGTGGCTGGTTTCAAATACTGGGAAGCGACGTAGCCCGTCTTCCCACCGTAACTGACCTTATACCAAGAGCCGTACTTGCTGACATACTTGACGGTCGAGCCGTTCGGGATGGTCATCAATACCTTGCTCCACGAGGCAGCCGTCAAACGCATGTTCAAGTTGACCGTTGTTTGGTAGGAGGTTGTCGATGTCGTCGTGGTCGGGGCTCCTGTGGCTGATAAGTACTGGGAAGCCACATAGCCCGTTTTCCCATTGTAGCTGACCTTATACCAAGAGCCGTAGCGGCTGACGTACTTGACAGTGGCGCCGTTCGGGATGGTCATCAAGACCGTGCTCCATGAGGCTGCCGTCAATCGCATGTTCAAATTGACTGTTGTTTTGTAGTACGAAGCTGAACTCGGCGTGATTGTCGACGCGCTCGATACTTTTACGTACTGCGAAGCGACGTAGCCGGTTTTTCCGCCGTAACTGACTTTGTACCAAGACCCGTACGTGCTGACATATTTGACGGACGCCCCGGATGGAATCGTTAGAAGAATCGGACTCCAAGTGGCGGCACTCAAACGAAGGTTCAAGTTAGCTGTCGTCGTGTAGGTCGAGGCAGCTTCGACACGGCTCGATTCGAAACCGGTCGGCGTCAAGTCGAATGGGGCGATGGCCATGCCACCAATGACAAGGGAAGAGCTAAGCAACAGTTTCAAGTTCCAAGATGGTTTCGTTCGGTTCAATCGAGATCCGCTCCTTTGTTCGTCGTTCATATGAAATAGCTGTGAAATGAAATCGTCATCATGTCTCCGTTATTATATAAGGAAACAAGAAAAAAATGGAGGTTAATATGTAAATTGTTTTACTTTTTTTCTAAAAGTTTATTTCCAGAGATTCGGAAATAAAAAAGAGACGCGCAAGGGCGTCTCTTTTGAAGGATTAGGCAAGAGGTGAAGAGTCTTTAGAAGCGACTTGGTTAGTTGGCAAGCTCCAAAGGCGTGGGAAATCCTCAGCTGCGACTTGGTTAGTCGGCAAGCTCCAGAGGCGTGGGAAATCCTCAGCTGCGACTTGGTTAGTCGGCAAGCTCCAAAGGCGTGGGAAATCCTCGGCTGCGACTTGGTTAGCCGGCAAGCTCCAGAGGCGTGGGAAATCCTCGGCTGCGACTTGGTTAGTCGGCAAGCTCCAAAGGCGTGGGAAATCCTCAGCTGCGACTTGGTTAGTCGGCAAGCTCCAGAGGCGTGGAAAATCCTCGGCTGCGACTTGGTTAGTCGGCAAGCTCCAGAGGCGTGGGAAATCCTCAGCTGCGACTTGGTTAGCCGGCAAGCTCCAGAGGCGTGGGAAATCTTCAGCGGCCAATTCTTCTGATGTGAACGGATTTTCTGAAATTAGCGGCTTTGAAATTCCGAAAAGAAGAAGTAAAGCTAATGAAACAATTAGCGCATTTTTGAATTTTTTCATAAATAGTACCTCTTTTCTAGGTTGTATGCTGTGTATTTTTCCGTATATAAACAATATATGACGTAAAGGTACTATTTGGCAATCATTCGAGATGTGGTTGATTCAATTTTAAGGCTGTTAAAACTTGACGAGATTGAAGGATAGCTGATTCAAATATAGAGCCTCGGTAATCTTTTGAATAAACAGGTTCGTGAATTTCAATCATGTTATCAACATCTGAATTGGTAATTGGTAAAACAGAGCATTTTGATTTTTGGCTTAGAATCGCACTACATAGAGGATGTTCTTCATGGTTATTATAATCCTCGTCAACTCCAGGCTTCCATGCAAATGAAACCTCTGGTAAAACATACAGTAAATCACCATCGTGCAGTTTTTCTACACACGTTTCAATCAGGGCTTTTTCACACTGATCTGCGTTTAAATATCCTATAGAAGATCTAAATGGATAAATACTTTTCATACTTCTTTTCAAAATAGTTAACGAGAGTTCGGGACCAATAACCCATATTTTTTTTGAAGAATAAGTTTCGCTTAATATGCGTGCGATTAAATTTGGTAAAGTTTGATAATAATCGATGTGGAATGCATTTATGATAATACCTTTAGAATCTTGTAAGAGAGTTGATAGATTATCAAGGCCTCTAAACTGTTTTTGATCTGAGGGGGTAAATAATGCATCGATTGTAGGTAAGTTTCTTGTTGTAAAATAGATGCGTGGCTTTACATAATCTCTAGCGAGGAGATTACTAAGTTTACTCATTTAGATGACCTCCTTTAGTTTATGCCCTATGTCTTGCTTTTTATCATGGATGGAATAAACTTTAAATGAGACAGTCTGTTAAAACTAACAAAATTCCCTTTTTGGGATTAGTTAAATTCTATCATGGATAAAAGGACTAGTGATTTTGTATCGTTTGGGAAAATAGACGCTTAAAACCTTTGAAAATCGACCATTTATAAGTCTGATTTTCCTAGATGAGATGAAATTTGATGAAAATCGGGTCTAAAGTATTATAAAAAGAGTCCAGGAGATGCTACTGCATGCAAAATAATTATGGGAATTTGATTAAAGTAGAGCGTCTGCGCCGTAATATGAAACAGTCAGTTTTAGCCCGTGGAATATGTTCTATCTCATATTTAAGTAAAATTGAAAATAATCAGACCATACCTAGTGAGGAAGTATTAGAACTAATTTTTAGGAAGTTAGACTTAGACATTCCTCTGTACGTAACAGTAACTGAAGCGGAAATTGAAAAGATTAGGCTAGAAATCACCAGATTAATGAAAGAAGCCATCTTATCTAGAAAGCCTAAAGAAACTGCGGACAACCTGAAGAGAATAGAGCGATATAAAAACGATCATAGGATTTACAAACACAAACCTCTATATATATTAATGTTATTAGTGTTAGCTCGATTTGATTTTATGCCTGGTGGAAAAGAAGGATATTTAACTGAATTAGAATGGCTACAAGATCAGTTCACTTCCGAAGATCGTATGCGGTTTAACGTTCTAAAGGCTTTAAAATCTTTTTCTTTAAACGATAAAGACACCGCCTTGTCTCTTATGCAACAAGTAAGAGACGAGTTGGATACAACATATTTAGAAGAATGGGAAATAGCAGATATCAATTACATCATTGGTGGAATGTATTATAAATACACTGATTATCTTCAAACAATCGAACACGTTACTACAGCTTTGACATACTTTAAAGATAATTTTTATGTGGAACGGGTTATCGAATGCCACTTAATTATTGGATTAGCATTCAAAAGAAGAAAAAGATTTAATGAATCATTGTCCCATTACCAAAAGGCAATAAAGGCTGCTGGAGCTACTGATTTAAAAGGGTATTATGGGATGCTATACAATAACACAGGAGAAATTTATTCTTTGCAAGGAAACCGAGAACTTGCATTAGAATATTTCCTGAAAGGATTAGAATATAAAGTAGAAACCAAAAGTAAGTTACTAAGTATTCTTTCTTTAATTGAGGAATACTCTATTCGGGATAATGCGAAAGAAGTACTTGATTGGGTAGAAAAGGGAGAAAATATCATTAAAGAAGCTGGTATACAGGAAAACCTAGACGAATTTATATACCACTTTGGAGTCTTCCGTGATAAATACACTCATGGAAACAGTAAAGAATTGATTGAAAGTTTGAAAAAGGCAGTTCACTATTTTGAGTCGTCTGATGATTATCATTACACAAACAAATACGCACTTTGGTTAGCGCGTGAGCTACGTGAAAATGGGAAGTATAAACTATCCACTGAATACTATGAAAAATCCATTGCGATTATGTCTCGATGGGATTAACGCCTCTCGAGGCGTTCTTTTTTTTGCACAAAAAAAGAGACGCCCGAATCGTCTCTTGTCGTTTTATGGAGTGGTGAAATAATGAATCGTCCAAATCGGTTCGTTCATCAACGCTTCATCTTCCACATGGCCCATTTGCACTTGTTGGAGCAAGTGAATGATGTGCTTTTGTAAATTGGCGTCGTGTGAGCCGCTCGTCAAAATCCCATCTTCACTCGCGATGATATAAAATCCACCCAATCGCAACGGAATATGATTTCTTACAATCGACACGGCAGTCTGAAGTTCAGCTTGCCCGCCCTGCAGTGGCACGTTTATATCAAAACGGCCCCATTGTTTAAAGTCGCCTACTTCTGAAAACGGTGGGTCGCGATGATCCAACTCCATGACCTCCAATCTTGTCTGTCTCTTCCTTACTAGTATAGCTCTTTTTTTAAATTTTACCTGCGAGAATAATGGGAAGGGTGTAGTGACGTCGCCTCAGGTTCTCGGTGTTACTCTTTTTCTAGATTATGCCAAAACATTCCTGCAAAAAAGAGAAGCAATAATATAAAAAACACGACCGGAATGAATCCGGCCGCGCTCATTGATGAATCGCCTCTTTTGACGTCGGGAGCTCACAAATAAAGGTGCTACCTTCACCGTAAATCGATTCGACATGTAAATGTCCGTCGTGCGCTTTGGCGATCTCTTTACAGATGGCGAGACCGAGGCCCGTTCCGCCGATTTTCCGGCGGTCCGAGTTGTCGACTCGGTAAAACTTCCCGAACAAGTTCGGCAAGGCGGAAGAAGGGATCCCCATCCCGTTATCCCGGACTTTCATGACGACTTGTCCTTCGAGTCGTTCCAACGAGACGAGCACGTTGCCGCCTTCAGGTGAATACTTGATGGCGTTACTGAGCAAGTTACCAAGCAACTGCCGCATTCCTTCTAAATCAGCTTCGATTTTGAAGTCTTGTCCGACGTCGGCATCGAGGTGTAAATGATGCGAGTCGGTCGTTTCTTGATAGAAGCTGATGCTGTCACGAGCAAGTTCGAGAAGGTCAACCGTTTCCCATTCAAACGTCTGTTTCCCGGCCTCCATCTTTTGCAGGTCGAGGAAGTCGTTTACCAAGTAGGAGAGACGCTTCGCTTCGTCATGGATGGTCTTCAAATACAATTCGCGACGGCTTTCTTTCAAGTCGCGCTCGAGCATCAATTCTGTAAACCCATAAATGGAAGATAACGGAGTTCGTAATTCGTGAGACACCGTCGAGACGAGCTCCGACTTCATTCGGTCGATCTCGGTCTCGGCCGTCACATCACGCAACACGAGCATCGTGCCGTGTATCTTCCCATCCCGGTAAATGCTCTCGGCGTATACTTGGAGGAAGCAATCACCTTGGTCAAGGGAAATCGAGAGGCCATCTTCCGGTGGTTCTTGGTCGAACACACGCTCGACGTAACTGATGAAGAGGTCTTGTTGGTCGACCCGTTCGGCGAACTGTTCGATATCGATCGACAAGGTCGTCAGTTCCTCATAACCCGCGTACTCGAATTGGAGCTCATCGAACATGCGGATAAAGGCGCGGTTGCCGACAATTGTGTCTTCCTCATAATTGAAGTAGAGGATGGCTTCGCGCACTGAGTTGATCAGTTGCGCCGTCTCTTTCCGGTCTTGTTGCATTTGGCGATACAGTCGGGTCCGCAATAGCGAGATAGCCAACTGATTCGCAAATGCGTTCAGTTCCGACGTTTCACTCGCGTCGAACGGCTCGTCATAACATGCCAAGTACAAGCAACCGATCATCGTCCCATCTGACGGGTCTTTCACGGGGATAACCGTCTCGTGGATGTAATACGGATAACCGTGAATCTGATCGGCCACTTTCTTCGATGTCGCTTCTAGCGATTTCGAGATCATGACGCGTTTTAACAAGAGCGACTGCACCTTTAAATCTTCTTGTTGTTCTGTCGTCATCCCTTTTGGTACGACGGATGTGATTTCATCGTCTTTGATTAGGAGGACCGCCCCGAACTCAGCCTCGGTCAACCAGACGATCTTTTCGATGACAGCAGAGTAGTCTAATAACGACTCCTTTGAAGCGAGTACTTCGATCAGTTCGTTACGATACTTCAATTTTGTCTCGTTTTGTTTAGACGCCTCGAGCACCGACTGCATCTCTTGTTGCTTCGCATGCATTTTCTCATTTTGTCCGACCATTCGTTTAATCAATGGACGGCCGATTAATAAAATAGCAGTGATAAACATGACTAACCCGGTCATCCAAATCCAACGTAACGTCAAAAGTTCGTTTGGCGAGACGTTATCATCCCGAACAAACCAAGCCGCGATTGCCGTTAAAAAGAGACTGACGATACAGACCCCATACAGGATGCCGAGTATTTGACGACTGTTCAATTGTTCAATCCACTTGCCCATAATACGCTCTACTTCCTTCCTTAACTAAAACCATCTCCAATTCAATCGTCATAACCGAAATATACAAAAAGAAAAATCAGATGAACACCGAACTGCTCAAGCGATGTGCCATCAGATGATTGTCTGTTTAATTGTCATATCTAGACGGATATACCCCGTATTTCATCATCCTACACATTCCGATGTGCTCACGTTTGACACGTCCGCTGTGAACGGGATAGTTTGAACCTATAGTCGAATCCAAAGGAGTGCTATCGTATGCTATCGATTGAACCTTCAGCTTTAACCGAACGTGACGCGTATAAATTTTTGATTGGAAGTGTCGTACCGCGCCCGATCGCATTTGTGACGACGCGAAACGGAGAGACGATTAATGCCGCTCCGTTCAGTTATTTCAATATCGTCGCTTCCGAACCACCACTTCTCTCGGTGTCGGTTCAACGGAAGGGCGGTGTCATGAAAGACACGGCTCGCAACGCTGTCGCGACCGAAGAGCTCGTCATCCATATCGTAGACGAAACGAATGTGACCCTCGTCAATGAGACGGCAGCCAATCTAGGACCCGAGGAAAGCGAACTCGAGCGGACGGCCTTCACCATCGTGCCTAGCGACGTCGTGGAGACACCGGGTGTGAAAGAAGCCAAAATCCGGATGGAGTGTAAACTTCACCATCACGTTCCAATCGAACACGATGGCGTCGTGACAGCGGACTTGTTGATCGCTCGCGTCGTCCGGTTTCACATCGAGCCAGCGCTTTATCATGCTGGACGCATCGATGCGGAACAACTGGCGCCGGTCAGTCGTCTCGCCGGCAACTTTTATGCGACCCTCGGGGACACTTTTGAAATCGAACGTCCAAAATAAACGTCATGGCGCCTGCTCAAATCAGAGACAAGGCGCCTTTTTTCGGGTAAAGAATGGAAAACCGATTGGCATGATGGTTTTCTTTCACACGAGCGCTTGAATATGTCACAATAAAGTCAGAACATTCAATTTTCGAACGCATCAGCGATTAGAGAAAAAAGGGGAGTCGGCTATGTCCTATCGTCCAGCCATTCAATCGATCATCAATGCCATTGAAACGGTGATCGTCGGGAAAGAAGATGTCATCGCAAAAAGTTTGACTGCGTTGCTTGCCGGAGGTCACGTATTGTTAGAGGACGTGCCCGGGGTCGGGAAGACGATGCTCGTTCGTACGTTCAGTCGTGCCATTGATTTGGATTTTAAACGCGTTCAGTTCACTCCGGACATGTTGCCGTCCGACTTGACGGGAATCTCAATGTACAATCAAAAGACAAAAGAGTTCGAGTACCGTCCGGGACCTTTGATGGGGAACATCGTCTTGGCTGATGAAATCAACCGGACCTCTCCGAAAACGCAGTCGGCGTTACTCGAGGCGATGGCGGAGCGCAGTGTGACCGTCGATGGGGAAGTCAAAATCTTACCTTCCCCGTTCTTCGTCATGGCGACACAAAACCCGATTGAACATGAAGGAACATACCCGCTCCCGGAAGCCCAGCTCGACCGATTCCTTCTTAAAATCGAGATGGGGTACCCGTCGTTCAATGAAGAAATCTCTTTGTTGACCCGTTTCGAAAAGGCAGAGCCGCTCGAGGCGCTCCAAAGTGTCATCACGAAACACGAAGTCGAACAGATGCAGCGTGACGTGCGTGACGTGCATGTCTCGAGTGCGGTCAAACAGTATATCGTCCGCTTGATCCATGAGTCGCGCAACGACCCGAACACGTACCTCGGGGGTAGTCCGCGTGCGACGCTCGCTCTGATGAAGGCAGCTCAGGCGTGGGCGTATATCCATAACCGTGATTTCGTCTTGCCAGATGACGTGAAGGCGCTCGCGGGTAGTGTGCTCGGTCACCGTATCTTGTTGACGGCAGAGGCGCGTTATAAAGGGAAAACGGCCGAACAGCTCGTCAAAGGTTGGCTCGACTCGCTACCGGTCCCGATGGATCGTGAGGTCAAAGAAGTATGAAAAATTGGATGAAGCTGTTCCTCGTGTGGGCGGCGGCATTCGGACTTTACGCGTTCGCCCGGATCGAAGGGAGTATCGTCGCCTCGACACTTTGGTGGTCATTTTTCGTTTTGGCAGCGTATTGGACAATCTTTATGATTTACCCGGTCACGGCAGCCGACGTCTCGCGGCGAATCACGACCAAACGACTCGTCTCGGGACAAACGATGGACGTAGAACTGCAAGTGGAGCGGAAATACCCGTTTCTTGTCGGGATCGTCACGTTAGAAGAGACACCACCGCCTCGTCTCGCAACATCGACGGACGTGATTGTTACTCCGGTCGACCGCTTTTTTCGGCGAACAGAGACGGTTCATTATGAGATTGAGCAGATTCGCCGAGGCATCCATGTGTTCGATCGGACGGTCCTTCACGTACGTGACGTGTTCGGGCTGTTCGATCGTAAACGGACGTTGCGGCTCGAGACGGTCGTCGAAGTGTCGCCGGCTGAACTTCCGTTCGATTTGCCGCGTGATGAGCAGGTCGGTGGGCGTGGCGAACAGTACCGGCGCACGCGGACATATACAGAAGTAGCGAACACGACGAGCGGTGTCCGGGAATACGCGGCCGGTGACCGCATCGGCCGGATTGACTGGAAGGCCTCGGCTCGTCGAGATAACTTGATGACGAAAACGTTCGATCAAGAGCAGGAGAAAAAACTCTCGCTCGTCTTCGTCCCGTCCACATCTGCCGGACACGAAGAAGCGTTCGAACGATCACTGTCGTTACTCGTCGGTGCGATTCGGCAACTTGAACGGAAAAACTTGCCGTTTGAACTGTATGTCATCGAAGAACAGGTCCGCCTTTTCCATTTGCCGGACCAAAGCGCCGAGGTCGGGCATTACTTGCTGACGGCGACGCCGGAACCGGAAGGGCGTCTCGTTGAACGATTGAAGCGTAACTTGCCGCAAGAGGTCGGAAACTTGATTTTAATCAGCCCGCTCGAGACGAAATGGGTACGCGAAATCATGAATGAGACCCAAGGCAGCTATCACTTGTACACGGCGAACGAGGTGACGACATGACGATGTGGGTGAAACGGATTGTCTATACGGCACTTGCCGCTTACTTGTTGTCGTTTTGGGTCGAGCCGATTGTCGGGAGCACGACGTTCGACGTCAATTGGCCGTTCCTGTTTTTACTCCTCGTCCCGATGTTTGCGAGCTTGTTGCCTTGGTATGGGTTCATCGCCGTGGTTGTCCTCAACTTCTTTACCATCCTGTACGTGTATCACGGCAGTATCTTAGATTGGTTTGGGCTCTGGCTAGAAGATTTGAGTGGCGTGCTGAGCGGGGCTTTACCAGAAGAAGCGATTTTCTTCTCGGCGATGGCGCTCATCGGTGTCCTGTTCGCCATCTTGGTCGGACGGACGTATCCAAGCTATGGTTTCGTCCTTGGGATGATTGTCTCGACGCTCGGGTTGATGGCGTACTTTGATACATGGACGCTTTATGACGGAGAAGGAAAAATACTACTTGCGATTTTAGCGTCACTCTTGTTACTCTTCGTCACCGATTTGGCGAAACGGCCGAGCAAGTCGCTCGTCCGCTATGTCAGTATCGCTCTCCTCGCTTCGGTCGTGTTGGCGCTCGCGAGCGTGTCGCCGACGATTGAAGGGGACTGGTCCGACCGGTTGACGACGAGTTTCCAAAACGCTGGGAACGATGAAGGGTCAGGCAGCGGTCGTGTCGGCTACGGGGTGAACGATGAGCAACTCGGTGGACCGTTCGAACAGGATGACGGGATCGTCTTCATCGCCCGTGGTGTACCGGCACGCTATTGGCGCATCGAATCAAAAGAGATTTACACCGGGAAAGGTTGGGTCGAGTCCCCGGTCCTCGACTCGGACTACAACCGCGGCCAGCTCGTCGACCCGGACGTCGATACGACGCCTGAACAGGCGTTGCTCCGATTCGACCGGCGTCAAACGTTCGTCCCGTATGGCGGGGAGTATCCACAAGCGACCGAGACGGACAATGGGACCGAATTCAGGGTCGGCAGTATCGAGGAGCCGTTCCCGAACGAGACGATTCACATCCGTCCGTCCGGAAAGATCGTCTTCGACAATGATGGCCAAACGACGCCGCAGACGATTCAACTTCGCTACAGCGTCCCTTCCTTCACTGAAGAGCAACTGGCATTGAACGAACCGGTGACGACCTTGACGGAAGAAGAACGGCAGGCGTACTTGCAACTGCCGGATTCGCTTCCGGATCGGGTCCGCGACTTGTCAGCCGATATCACGGGCGACAGTGAGACACCTTACGACCAAGCCCAAGCGGTCCAATCCTACTTCCAATCTGGAGATTTCCAATACAATACGGAAGACGTCGCCGTCCCGGAAGGGGATACCGATTACGTCGATCAATTTTTGTTTGATACGTTGATCGGGTACTGCGACAACTTCTCGACCTCGGCTGCCGTCCTTCTACGGGCGAGCGGGGTGCCGACGCGTTGGGTCAAAGGCTTCACGATGGGTGATGCGCGCGGGGTCATTCAAGGGGAAGAAGAATACACGGTCCGGAACCGTCACGCTCACTCATGGGTAGAATATTTCGTGGAAGGCGCAGGCTGGGTCCCGCTCGAGGCGACGATCAGTTTCTCGGACGCCAACTTACTTCAAATCGAGACGGAGGACGAAACGAATTCAGAAGACCCGGCAGCCAACGATCCACAAGCATCGCAAGACAATGAGCAGACGAGCCGTCCACAGGAAGATTTGGCACTCGATGATGTCACATCAGGTGAGGCGGCAACGGAGAATTGGAATATGCCGGTCTGGGGTTGGGTGTTGATTGTCTTCACGGTCGCTGTTCTCGTATGGAACCGGAAATCGATTGAACGCCTCGTCATGATGCTTTGGTGGACACGGCGTCCATTGAATGAAAATCGGCTCGTCGCCATGCATCGATATCTAGTTAAACGACTCCGCGGAGCAGGCTTCAAAGTCGACGGGCGCACGCCGTCCGAACTCGCTGCAGAGGTCGATGCCTATTATGAGTCGACCGAAATGACGAGATTGACCCGTCTGTTCGAGCAAAGTATCTATGCCGACCAAACACCGAATTCAAAATATAAAGAATATTGGAAAATCATGATTCGTCGAATTATGAGTTGAAGTAGGCGGATGCATACAGTAAGATAGACGCATTAGTTAGATAATTGAACAGCATTCCTTCGTATATACTCGTGAATTGGCGCGAGAGTCTCTACCGGACCACCGTAAATGGACCGACTATGAAGGAGCACGTTTCGTATACACAGAAAAGGGCGTGCTTCTTCTTCGGTTTAGTGAATCCGTGGGAGAAGCTCGCTCTTTTTTTGAGAAGAAGGCAGAAAGGTGGAGGTTTTGTGAAAATAGAACAAGAGATGATTTTGGTGCTCGACTTTGGAGGCCAGTACAACCAGTTGATCACACGTCGTGTGCGTGACCTTGGCGTATATAGTGAGCTTCATTCCCACAAGATGACCGCTGCTGAGATTCGTGAACTGGCTCCGGCCGGGATTATTTTCTCGGGTGGCCCGAACAGTGTGTACGCGGAAGGCGCATATCGCTGTGACCCAGAAATTTTCGAACTCGGGATTCCGATTTTCGGGATCTGTTACGGCATGCAGCTCATGACACATCACTTCGGTGGACGTGTCGAGCGGGCCGCACATCGTGAATACGGGAAAGCGACGCTCTTCTCGACACCGGAAGCTTCGGCCCTCTACAAGGATCTTCCAGTGGAACATACTGTTTGGATGAGTCACGGTGACCTCGTCATGGAAGCACCGCAAGGATTTATCGTTGATGGGACGAACCCTTCTTGTCCGGTCGCCTCAATCAAGAGTGATGACCTCAAGATGTATGGGGTGCAGTATCACCCGGAAGTCCGTCACTCGGAGTACGGAAACGACATCTTGAAAAACTTCATCTATGAAGTGTGTGGTGCCAAAGGCGAATGGTCGATGGAAAACTTCATCGACATCGAAGTCGAGAAGATTCGTGAAATCGTCGGTGACAAGCAAGTTCTTTGTGCCTTGTCAGGTGGTGTTGACTCATCGGTCGTGGCGGCGCTCGTTCACCGCGCGATCGGCGACCAGTTGACATGTATGTTCGTCGACCATGGTTTGCTCCGTAAAAACGAAGCGGACAGTGTCATGAAGACGTTCGCAGACGGCTTCAATATGAAAGTCATTAAGATTGATGCACAGGATCGTTTCATGGCCAAACTTGCCGGTGTTTCAGATCCGGAACAAAAACGAAAAATCATCGGCAACGAGTTCATCTACGTGTTTGACGAAGAAGCGTCTAAACTTGTGGACATGGACTTCCTTGCCCAAGGTACGCTCTACACGGATATCATCGAGAGTGGAACAGATACGGCACAAACGATCAAGTCGCACCATAACGTCGGTGGACTTCCGGAAGATATGAACTTCACGTTGATCGAGCCGCTCAACACGCTCTTTAAAGACGAAGTACGTGAACTCGGTACTGAACTCGGATTGCCAGACTATATCGTATGGCGCCAACCGTTCCCGGGACCAGGTCTTGGCATTCGTGTTCTCGGTGAAATCACAGAAGAGAAACTCGAAATCGTGCGCGAATCTGATGCGATTTTGCGCGAAGAAGTGAAGAAAGCCGGTCTCGAACGTGATATTTGGCAATATTTCACGGTCCTTACACCGATTCGTTCAGTCGGCGTCATGGGCGACGAGCGGACGTATGACTATGCGGTCGGCGTCCGTGCCGTCACATCAATTGATGGGATGACTTCGGATTGGGCCCGCATCCCATGGGATGTACTCGAGAAGATTTCGGTCCGTATCGTCAACGAAGTCAGTCACGTCAACCGTGTCCTGTACGACATCACATCGAAGCCACCAGCAACAATCGAGTGGGAATAATAGGCAGAGGGGAGCAATCCTCTCTGTTTTTATATGGAAAAACCGAACATTAGAATGAAATATTTGATTAAAATCCGTCATTACTGTTGACATTCATTTTTGACGTTGTTAAGATAAAAACGTTCTTATCATATCCGAACAATTAAAAATTATTTTGCCGTATAATATCGGGAATATGGCCCGAGAGTCTCTACGAAATCACCTTAAATGATTTCACTACGGCGAGACATAGATTCGGGGACGTATGTCCCTGTATGTTTCGCGTGGGGTCTCCGGTCATCGATCGGGGACCTTTTCTCGTTTTACGGCGAGCCAAGGAGGAAAATCAATGAGCACACAGCTCAAGCAAGAACCAAATCATCAACCGTCAGAAAGCCGAATCGAACGTCACTTCCAGTTGAAAGAACTTGGAACGAACGTGAAAACCGAACTCGTCGCAGGATTCACGACATTCTTGGCCATGGCTTACATCTTATTCGTCAACCCGAACGTATTGGGCGCAGCGGGTATGGATATGGGTGCCGTTTTCGTCGCAACTGGTCTCGTCGCACTGATTGGATCGGTCACGATGGGTCTGTTCGCCAACTACCCGATCGCCATCGCGCCAGGCATGGGGCTTAACGCCTTCTTCGCCTACAGTGTCGTTATCGGCATGGGCATCCCTTGGCAGACGGCACTCTCGGGTGTTCTCGTCTCAGGACTGTTCTTTATCGCTTTGACGCTCTCGGGCATTCGTGAGACGGTCGTCAATGCGATTCCGGCTCCGCTTAAAATGGCGGTGGCTGCAGGGATTGGTTTCTTCATCGCCTTCATCGGCTTGAAAAATGCAGGAATTGTCGTTGCGAACGAAGCGACGCTTGTTAGTCTCGGTTCGCTCGGAACAGGAACTACGCTCCTCGCGGTATTCGGTCTTGTTGTAAGTGCATTGCTAATGGCACGAGACGTCAAAGGTGGCATTTTCATTGGGATGTTGTTGACAGCTATCGCGGGAATGATTTTTGGTCTCGTGCCGACACCGACTGCGATTTCAGATGTTGTATCGATGCCGCCGAGCATGTCTTCGACGTTCGGCCAAGCGTTCATTAACTTTGGTGATGTCTTCACACTTCAAATGCTTATCGTCATCTTGACGTTCTTCTTCATCGACTTCTTCGATACAGCCGGCACGCTCGTCGCGGTGGCGCGTCAAGCTGGGATCATGAAAGAAAACAAAGTGCCGCGTGCGAGTAAGGCGCTCATGGCTGATTCGACTGCGACGGTTGCAGGTGCAATTTTTGGGACATCGACTGCGACATCATATGTAGAGTCGTCGGCGGGAGTTGCGGCGGGTGGTCGTACAGGGTTGACTGCTGTATTCGCAGGTTTATTCTTCGGATTGGCTTTGTTCTTCTCACCACTCTTAGCGGTTGTCACGGCACCGGTCACGGCACCGGCCTTGATTATTGTTGGTGTGTTGATGGCTTCAGCTCTCCTTGATATCGATTGGAAAAAAATCGAAATCGCGGTTCCGGCATTCTTAACGATTATCATGATGCCACTCACTTCGTCGATTGCGACGGGGATTGGGCTTGGGTTCATCTTGTACCCGCTCATGATGATCGCGAAAGGGAAAACAAAAGAGATTCACCCAATCATGTACGGAATGCTAGTCATATTCTTGGCGTACTTCATGTTCTTGCCACACGCGTAAATAAACGGAGCCGACTCGGTTATGAGTCGGCTTTTTTTGTATGCAGTGTTTTCGGGAAGGAACAGATCATACATCGTTGGTGCGTGGTTTCTGTAATGTGTTCATTGCGGATAAACGTGACATCTTGTGAGAGAACGCATTTGAAAATTTGATTGTGGCGAATGGTCCTGTTCCACCATTCCTTCGTGAAATGATGGTTTTCTTCATATATATGGTATTGAACAGTCGATGGTGTATTTAACCTCCATTCACCTACTAGGCAATTGTCCTTTATATATAGAAGGAGTTGAAACGTTTGATTCGCGATTTAGAGATTCAAGTAGTTGTAGCGTACGTGGCCTGCTTCCGAACGGTTGGTATCTGCGAGAGTCTAGAAAGACATCATGGCTATGAAGATAACGCTTGATTCCGGAAAGGGGACTATGGAGTGTGAGCAGTAGATTAGGTTAGATAGTTGGTATAATCCTCCCTTGACCCCGGTTGGTACTTTTCCGTAATGTAAAATCATTCCGTCGGTCGATCGTCTTCCAATCCTTGAGTCGGGCCGAGGTGAAAAGGTGATTTAAAACTTTTTAAAGTTTTTTTAGAATAATGCTTGCCATGTTATAGAAAGGGATGCTATAGTTATCTCTGTTGCCAGCGATGCTTACAACTTAGTAAACAAACTGGTTGACACACAACAATGATAAATGCTATTATCATTTAGTCGCTAAGAGCGGCAGACGAACTTTGAAAACTGAACGATGAGGCAAAAAATGTTTTACAATTTTTGAATGAAGCGCAAGCTTCGTCATTTTTAAAGAGCTATAT
>NZ_JACSLK010000009.1:0-53632 GCF_018618075.1 Exiguobacterium sp. s5
ATGCCGAACACGGAAGTTAAGCGCTTCAGCGCCGAAAGTAGTTGGGGGTCTCCCCCTGTGAGGATAGGACGTTGCCAGGCCAACGCGAAAGACGATCAAGCATCCGCTTGCTCGTCTTTTTTTGTATATCTAGCGATGTCGCAGTTGCGACATCGCTTTTCGTTTGCCTTTTTTTGAATCAATGATAGAATATAGTCAAAAGTCAAAGATGGTCAGAGGGTGGTGGAGATGAGAAACATATCGGATGTAATCGAACAGTATTTGAAGCAAGTGCTGAAGGAGAGCCAGGCCGAAGCGATTGAAATTAAACGGCAAGATATCGCTAAGCGTTTCGAGTGTGTTCCGTCTCAAATCAACTACGTCATCAATACGCGCTTTACGGTCGAAAAGGGATATTTGGTCGAAAGTAAGCGTGGAGGCGGAGGATACATTCGCATTCGTCGTGTGATTTTGCATGAAAAGCAAGACGTGTTGGTCAGCTTGATGGATATTTTACAAGACCATCCTCGTCTTTCCGAACAGCTTGTCGAGAACATCTTGATTCGCTTGTTTGAAGAAGGGATGTTGAGTGAGCGGGAAGTGCGCTTGTTGTATCATTTATTGTCTGATGAAGCGCTCGGCTTGAACGCTGAAGATCGACACTTGATTCGAAGACAACAGTTACTCGCATTAATGAAATTACTTAGTTACCATTGACTGACGGAGGCATACATCTATGCTATGTGAACGATGCAAACGGCGACCTGCCGTCAATGAAATTCAAGTAGTGGAGAATGGAATTCCTGTAACGCGTAAACTATGTCGTAATTGTACAGTAGAACTCATGTCAGGTTATGTACCGGTCGTGAAACGCTGTCCCACGTGTCAACTGACACAAAACGAGCTGGCTCATTTACGAAAAGCTGGATGCGCTACTTGTTATACGGTATTTCGTGATGAACTGATTAAAATCACTCGGCAGTACCAGCAAGGCCATGATGTTCACGTCGGTTCGATGCCTGATGCCTTGCGCACACCCGACGAGCGAATCGAAGAGCGACTCCAAAAGTTAGCAGGGGAGTTACAACGAGCCGTCGAACAAGAAGATTATGAACGTGCAGCGCGAATTAAAAAAGAAATAATTCAGCTGAAAGGACAAGGTGAGGCATGATGGAACCATTTCTCAAGCATCCACTCGGTCCGAAGATGAAAGAGCGAGCGAAACTTGATGACTTAGTCATCTCCACTCGTATCCGTCTAGCGCGTAATTTAAAAGATACAGTCTTTTCTCCGGTTTTATCTAAAGAAAGTCAACATCAGCTTTGTCAACGTGTTGAAACGTCACTTGGCGGATTGCAAGGCTTCGAGTATTTGCACATGGGCACTTACGATGTAGTGACACGACAAGCACTCGTTGAAAAACATTTGATTAGCCCAACGATTGCTGGAAAAGAAGAAAGTGCCGTCTTGTTAAGTGAAGATGAAACGATCAGTGTGCTTATTAATGAAGAAGATCACTTACGAATTCAAACGTTACTCCCGGGTTATCAAGTGGAAGAAGCGTTTGAACTCGCGAAACGAGTCGATGTTCTCTGTGGCGAATCTCTCCCATACGCATATGACGAACAGCTCGGATATTTAACGACTTGTCCAAGTAATATCGGTACAGGACTTCGAGCGTCAGTGATGCTCCATCTCCCAGGGCTAACGTTGACAGGGCGAATTACTCCTATATTGAAAGAGCTTCGCAAGCTCGGATATACGATTCGGGGACGGTATGGAGAAGGTAGCGACGCGGCGGGACGGTTGTTTCAATTATCGAACCAACGCACACTCGGCAGTCATGAAGCACAGTTGTTGACAGATTTTATGGAAGTTACGGAGCAAGTCATTCAGGCGGAACGACAAGCACGGGAAGAGCTACTGGCTAGCAACCAAGACGAGTTAGAGGACCAGTTTTATCGCTCATACGGAATTTTACGTTATGCAAAACTGCTATCGTCAACAGAAGCGATTGAACGTCTGTCGGATTTGCATTTGGCAAGTGACCTGGGTATTTTATCGGATTGGAGTCCACCTCAGTTTCACGAATTAATTGTAAAGCTTCAATCAGGTTTCCTACAAAAACATTTCGGGAAAACATTATCTACGAAAGAACGAGATCGCGAACGAGCGACTCTCGTTCGTCGAACGTTAGATCATGGCTTAGTTTGATCCAACTTTAAGGAGGTTTTGTCAATGATGTTTGGTCGATTTACAGAACGAGCTCAGCGCGTATTAGCTTTAGCACAAGAGGAAGCGGTACGACTTGGCCATCATAATATTGGTACGGAACATATTTTACTCGGACTCGTCCGTGAAGGGGAAGGGATTGCTGCTAAAGCACTGTTCGCCCTCGGACTCACGTCTGAAAAGATTCAACAAGAAGTAGAGGCACTCATTGGCCGTGGATCAGAAAACGGCTCAACGATTCACTATACACCGCGTGCAAAAAAAGTAATCGAACTCTCGATGGACGAGGCTCGAAAACTTGGACATTCTTACGTCGGCACCGAGCACATTTTACTCGGCGTGATTCGTGAAGGCGAAGGTGTGGCGGCTCGTGTTTTGAACAACCTTGGAGTAAGTTTGACGAAGGCACGTCAGCAAGTACTTCAACTCTTAGGAAACACGGAGTCATCTTCTAATGCGTCACAACCTGGAACGAGTGCCGCGACACCAACGCTAGACGGCTTGGCCCGTGACTTGACCCAACAGGCGCGTGAGTCGCGTCTTGACCCAGTCATCGGCCGCGCTGGCGAGATTCAACGCGTCATCGAAGTGTTGTCTCGCCGGACAAAAAATAACCCGGTCCTCATTGGGGAACCAGGGGTCGGGAAAACGGCAGTCGTCGAAGGTCTCGCTCAACAGATCATTAATAACGAAGTTCCAGAAACTCTTCGTAATAAACGTGTCATGGTACTTGATATGGGAACACTCGTCGCCGGAACGAAATACCGCGGTGAATTTGAGGACCGATTGAAAAAGGTAATGGATGAGATTCGCCAAGCTGGGAACGTCATTCTTTTCATCGACGAATTGCACACATTGATTGGAGCTGGCGGCGCTGAAGGCGCAATCGACGCGTCGAACATTTTGAAACCGTCACTCGCACGTGGTGAACTCCAATGTATCGGAGCGACGACACTTGATGAGTACCGGAAGTATATCGAGAAAGATGCGGCACTCGAACGCCGGTTCCAACCGATCCAAGTCAATGAACCGACAACGGATGAGGCAGAACAAATCCTCTTCGGGTTACGTGACCGTTACGAGGCGCACCATCGCGTCACAATCACAGATGAAGCGATTCATGAAGCCGTCGTTCTCTCGGACCGCTACATCTCGGACCGTTTCCTTCCGGATAAAGCGATCGACCTCGTCGATGAGGCTGCTTCGAAAGTAAGACTTCGTTCGTTCACGGCACCGCCGAATTTGAAAGAACTCGAGGCTCGTCTTGAGTCGATTCGCAAAGAGAAAGATTCGGCTGTACAGAGTCAAGAGTTCGAGAAGGCTGCCTCGTTACGTGATACCGAACAGAAACTCCGGGATGAGCTCGAACAGCTCAAGTCGGAATGGCAGAATAAGCAAGGGAACGAAAAACTCGAAGTAACGAAAGAAGATATTGCGCAAGTCGTCGCCAACTGGACAGGTGTCCCGGTGACGAAGATCGCCGAAGAAGAGACAGATCGTCTCCTCAAACTCGAATCGATTCTCCACGGCCGGGTCATCGGTCAAGATGAGGCCGTCAAATCGATTTCGCGGGCGATTCGCCGGGCTCGTGCCGGATTGAAAGATCCGAAACGTCCGATTGGTTCGTTCGTATTCCTCGGACCAACTGGTGTCGGGAAAACCGAGTTGGCTCGTGCTGTGGCTGAAGCGTTGTTCGGTGACGAAGACGCCATCATCCGAATCGACATGTCTGAATATATGGAGAAACACGCGACGAGCCGTCTCGTCGGGTCGCCTCCAGGTTACGTCGGCTATGAAGAAGGCGGTCAATTGACTGAGAAGGTTCGTCGCAAACCATATTCGGTCATCTTGCTTGATGAGATTGAGAAGGCCCACCCTGAAGTGTTCAACATCTTGCTTCAAGTGCTCGATGACGGTCGCTTGACTGACTCGAAAGGGCGTACGGTCGACTTCCGGAACACGGTCATCATCATGACGTCAAACGTCGGTGCGGCAGCCCTCAAACGCAACAAATATGTCGGATTCACGGTTGAAGATGATGTGAAACGTGAATATACCGAAATGAAAGACAAAGTCATGGAAGAGTTGAAAAAAGCGTTCCGTCCCGAGTTCTTGAACCGGATTGACGAGATCACTGTCTTCCACTCGCTCCAAAAAGAGCACATCCAAGAAATTGTCAAACTTATGGCCGAGACACTTACGAAACGTCTCGGAGAACAAGGCATTGATTTCAGTCTCACCGAATCAGCGCTCGAGAAAATCGCTGAAGTCGGGTACGACCCGGAATACGGGGCTCGTCCACTCCGCCGTGCGCTCCAGCGTGAGGTTGAGGACCGACTCTCAGAGGCGATGCTCAGCGGCAGCATCACAAAAGGCAGCAAAGTGGCGCTCGATGTACAAGACGGCGAATTCGTCGTCCGTAATGAAGGTGTCGTTCAGTAACTACAAGGCTCCCTCTCTCATGTGAGGGGGCTTTTTTAGACGGAAAGGAACATCATGGCAAAAATTAAAACGAAGTACGTATGTCAGTCATGCGGATACGAATCCGCAAAATGGATGGGGCGTTGCCCAGGTTGTAACGAGTGGAATACGCTCGTTGAAGAGTTTGTCGAAGAGAAAAAGGCGAAGCGGGGGGCCGCATTCGTCCATAGCTCCTCGAGACAGCTGAAGCCGGAGCGTCTGTCGGACGTTGTGTCACAAGAAGAGACGCGGGTCCATACGAACAGTCAGGAGTTTGACCGCGTGCTTGGGGGCGGAATCGTTCCAGGCTCACTCGTCCTCGTCGGTGGCGATCCGGGAATCGGAAAGTCGACGATTTTGCTTCAAGTGAGCGCCCATTTGGCGCACAGTGGACGGAAAGTGCTCTATATTTCCGGGGAAGAATCGCTCAAACAGACGAAACTTCGCGCCGAGCGGCTCGGCCTCCCGACCGAGGACTTATATGTCCTCGCGGAGACGGATATGTTGATGATTGAACGGGTCATCGATGAAGAGGAACCAGGGTTCGTCATTATCGACTCGATTCAAACCGTCTATATGGATGAGATTCAGTCGGCGCCAGGTAGTGTCGCCCAAGTTCGGGAATGTACGGCAGCGCTCATGAAAATCGCGAAGACCCGTGGAATTGCCGTCTTTATCGTCGGTCACGTGACGAAACAAGGGTCGATTGCGGGACCTCGTCTGCTCGAGCATATGGTCGATGCCGTCCTTTACTTTGAAGGCGAACGTCACCACACGTTCCGTATTTTACGGGCCGTCAAAAATCGGTTCGGATCGACGAACGAGATCGGTATCTTTGAAATGAAGGAAGGCGGTCTCGAAGAAGTGCTCAATCCGTCTGAAATTTTCCTAGAAGAACGGACTGCCGGGGTCTCGGGCTCAACGGTCGTCGCGTCGATGGAAGGGACGCGGACGGTGCTCGTCGAGCTGCAGGCATTAATTTCCCCGACCTCATTCGGAAATCCACGTCGGATGGCAACAGGGATCGACCAGAACCGGGTCGCGCTCCTCATGGCCGTCCTTGAGAAACGATCAGGGCTTTTACTCCAAACGCAAGATGCTTATTTAAAAGCGGCGGGCGGTGTCAAGTTGGATGAGCCTGCGATTGATTTGGCGATTTGTATCTCGATTGCGTCAAGTTTCCGCGATCGTCCGACCCGTCCGACGGATGTTTGCATCGGCGAAGTTGGATTGACCGGGGAAGTGCGTCGGGTGTCACGGATTGAACAGCGTGTCGCCGAAGCGGCCAAGCTCGGATTTACGCGGGCGATTATCCCGAAAAATAACCTCGGGGGCTGGACGGCCCCACCTGGTATCGATGTCGTCGGTGTCAGTACTGTCGATGAAGCGCTCCAACTTGCCATCCCGTTCTGACGGGGCGCTTCCGGCAGTTTTTAACGCTTTGTAACGAACGCTTTCAAAAAAACCATGTTACAATGAAAGTGTTAATTTCTTGAAATTTTAATTCATAATAAAGGAGGTGGAATGAGTGAAGATTGCTGTACGAATCGGATTTATTTTAATCGGACTCGTCGTCGGTTGGTTCGGTATTATCGAAGCGATGTTGCTGTTAGGTGACCTCGGAGTGAATGTGCCGGCTTGGTTGACGATTCCTTATGTGGCTAGTTTGATTGGTGGACTTATCTTCTTCATTCTTAGTTTATTCTTGACCGATGGGGTCGTTAAATTTATCCGTTTTGTTGAAGAACGGCTCGTCCGTTTACCGGTCGGTGATATTTTGTTCGGGTCGATCGGATTGATTATTGGTTTGTTGATTGCCTTTTTGATCAGTGTCTCATTAGAAGTAACAAATATCTTCTTACTCAGCAAAATCGTACCGATTTTCGTGACCGCCTTGTTCGGGTACTTCGGTTTCGCTGTCGGCTATCGGAAGCGGAACGAATGGATTAAACTGTTCGTCAAGAGTGAACGCGAGAAGCCGGAAGCAGAACCGTTGCGCCGCTCGAACGATAAAATTTTGGATACGAGCGTCATTATCGACGGTCGGATCGCCGACATTTCGAAGACCGGTTTCATCGAAGGCACGCTCATCGTGCCACAATTCGTCATCGGCGAGCTTCAATATATCGCCGATTCGTCGGATACGTTGAAGCGGAACCGTGGTCGTCGCGGTCTTGATATTTTGAAGGAGTTACAAGACAACGACCGCATCGAAGTAGAAATCTATGATGGGGACTTTGAAGACGTCGCCGAAGTGGACATTAAATTGATCAAGTTGGCCGAATTGAAAAAAGGGATTGTCGTCACGAACGACTACAACTTGAATAAAGTGTGCGAAGTTCGAAATGTCCCTGTGCTGAACATTAATGATTTGGCAAATTCAGTCAAACAGATTGTCATCCCGGGGGAAGAGATGGTCGTGACGGTCATTAAAGAAGGTAAAGAACAAAATCAAGGCGTCGCGTACCTCGAAGACGGCACGATGGTCGTCGTTGAAGGTGGGCGCAAGTTGATTTCGAAGACATTGCCTGTTGTCGTGACGAGCGTTCTTCAAACATCGGCTGGCCGTATGATTTTTGCGCGTCCTGAATAAGCATGGAAAAAGAGACGCATTAGCGCTCTCTTTTTTCACGAACAGAGGTGAATGGAATGGTGCGTTATACAGTGGTCATCCCAGCCGCAGGGAAAGGGAAGCGGATGGGAGCCGATGAGAATAAATTGATGCTGACGTTACAAGGGAAGCCGATTATCGTATGGACGGTCGAAGCGTTCTCGAAAGATGCATGGTGTGAGCGCATCGTGCTCGCAGTGCGCCCTGAGGAACAAGGGTGGTTCGAGCGACAGTTGCATCATTTAGAGACCCCGATTACATACGTGACGGGTGGGGAAGAACGACAACAGAGCGTTCGGTCGGGTTTACAAGTCGTCGACCCGGATGCCGTCGTCTTGATTCATGATGGGGCACGGCCGTTTGTGCGTATTGATCAACTTCACGCTATCGCGGAAGCTGCCCGAACGGAAGGTGCGATTCTTGCTGTGCCGGTCAAAGATACGGTCAAACAAGTCGCAACCGGACACATCACACAGACTGTGCCGCGTGAGGCGCTCTGGCTGGCGCAAACCCCGCAAGCATTTCCTGCGGCTGACATCCGAGCGGTTCATGATCAGGCGGAAGCGTCAGGATTTATCGGGACGGACGATGCGAGTTTATTCGAGTGGGCTGGTAAAAAAGTGATTGTCCTTACAGGGGACTATCACAACATTAAAATGACAACCCCAGAAGATTTATTGTTTGGAGAAGCGATTTTAACGAAGGAGGATTATCGATGAGAATCGGACAAGGATTTGATGTACACGCGTTCGCGGAAGGGCGCCCGCTTATTTTAGGAGGAATCGAGATTCCGCATGACCGCGGCCTACTTGGCCACTCAGATGCGGACGTCTTGTTGCATACGATTGCCGACGCGGCGCTCGGGGCGATTGCAGCGGGCGATATTGGCAAGCATTTCCCGGACACGGACCCTGAGTTTAAGGATGCAGACTCGAAAGTATTGTTACAACACGTGTGGCAACTCGTCAAAGCAGAAGGCTATGTGCTTGGCAACGTCGATGCGACGGTGATGGCGGAGCGACCGAAGCTCCGAACGTACATCGACGACATGCGAGCGGTTATCGCCGAGTTGCTTGAAGCGGATATCAGCCAAGTGAACGTCAAAGCGACGACGACCGAAAAGCTCGGCTTCACAGGACGTGAAGAAGGAATTGCCGCTCAGGCGGTCATCCTGCTCAACCGTGCTTGACAAAAGTGGTATACTATTTGGGCAGAAGAGAAGAAAGGTGGAAATATTATGAGTGAAGTGCGCGTACGCTATGCGCCGAGTCCGACGGGTCACCTTCATATCGGGAACGCCCGGACCGCGCTATTTAACTATTTATATGCTCGCCATGCTGGCGGGAAGATGATTCTCCGAATCGAGGATACGGACCAGAAACGGAACGTCGAGAACGGTGTCGAGAGCCAAATGAAATACTTGGAATGGCTCGGCATTGATTGGGATGAAGGCCCAGGCCGCGGCGGCGACTTCGGCCCGTACTTCCAAATGGAACGCCTCGACCTTTACAATCAATACGTGAACGAGTTGATGGACAAAGGACTCGCCTATAAGTGCTATATGACGTCTGAAGAACTTGAGGCGGAGCGCGAAGCCCAAATCGCACGTGGCGAAGCACCTCGTTATTCGGGTGCCCATCGTAACTTGAGCGAAGAAGAACGTGCGGCGTTCGAAGCCGAGGGACGTAAACCATCGATTCGGATTCGCGTACCAGAAGCGGTCACGTACAAGTGGACGGATGTCGTCAAAGGGGATGTCTCGTTCGAATCGAAAGACTTCGGCGACTGGGTCATTGTCAAACAGGATGGGATCCCGACATATAACTTTGCTGTCGTCGTCGACGACCACTTGATGAAAATCAGCCACGTATTGCGTGGGGACGATCATATCGCCAACACACCGAAACAGATGATGGTGTATGATGCGCTCGGTTGGGACTACCCTTCGTTCGGCCATATGACATTGATCTATAACGAAAACCATAAGAAGCTCTCGAAACGTGATGAGTCGATCATCCAATTCATCGAGCAGTATGCCGACCTCGGGTATCTCCCAGGGGCGCTCTTTAACTTCATCTCGCTTCTCGGCTGGTCGCCGGTCGGAGAAGAAGAGATCTTCACGAAAGAAGCGTTCATCGAGATGTTTGACGCCGGTCGTCTTTCGAAGAGCCCGGCCGTCTTCGACCAACAGAAACTCGCTTGGATCAACAGTGTCTACATGAAACAGGCTTCGCTTGACGAAGTGGTGGCACTCAGTTTACCATTCTTACAAGAAGCAGGACGTTTACCGAACGCCTTGTCGATGGAACAGGCGGATTGGGCTACGGCGCTCATCGCCCTCTATAAAGAACAAATGACGCACGGTGCTGAAATCGTGTCGTTGACGGACCTATTCTTTAAAGATGAGGTCGATTACGACGAAGAGGCCAATACGGTTCTCGCTGGTGAAACGGTACCGGCTGTCCTCGCCGAATTCAAGACTCAACTTGAAGCGATTGAGGAGTTCACGCCTGAAGCTATCAAAGCAGCGACGAAAGCGACACAAAAAGCAACAGGTCAAAAAGGGAAAAACTTGTTCATGCCGATCCGGGTCGCCACGACTGGGCAGACGCACGGACCAGAGCTTCCGAACGCCATTTCATTGATTGGCAAAGAGCGTGTCTTGGCACGTCTCACAACATTATTAGCTTAAAAGGCAACGATGAGGAAAGTAAGCGGTATGACACTTAACAGAGACTAGAACCTAGGCTGGAAGTTCTAGAAGCGTCCCCCGTCGAAGTGCACCTCGGAGCCGTTCCGGCGATATGTAGTCGGGACCGCGACTCGGCGTTAACGAGACTTGAGAGGGGAACTTTCCCAAACAGAGTGGAACCGCGCTTACGGCGTCTCTGTGCCTTGGCACAGGGGCGTCTTTGTTTTTGATATGGAAAAGGAGAACAATTATGGGATTTTGGAAAAGTGTGAGTGAGGATATTCGGAACGTGCTCGAGCTCGATCCGGCTGCCCGCTCGAAAGCAGAAGTCATCTTAACATATCCTGGTTTGCATGCGCTTTGGGCACATCGGATTGCGCACGGACTGTGGACGCGTAACGTGAAATTGTTGGCGAAAATGATTGCTCAGACGAGCCGTTGGTTGACAGGGATTGAGATTCATCCCGGGGCGGTCATCGGCGAAGGGGTGTTCATCGATCACGGGTTCGGCATCGTCATCGGCGAGACCGCCATCATCGGTAATAACGTGACCATTTATCAAGGCGTGACGCTTGGTGGGACGGGCAAAGAGAAAGGGAAGCGACATCCGACCATCGGGAACGATGTGCTCATCTCAGCTGGGGCCAAAGTGCTCGGAAATATCACGATTGGCGATTGCGTCAAAATCGGGGCGAGTTCCGTCGTTTTAAAAGACGTCCCGTCTGACTCGACCGTCGTCGGGATTCCAGGCCGAGTCGTCATCCGAAACGGGGAGCGGGTCAAACAACATGACCTCGATCATCGATTGCCGGACCCGGACCGTGAATGCCAAGAGCGACTCGAAAATGCCGTCGCTGATTTGCAGCGGAAGCTTGCGTCATTAGAGAAACGGATGGAGGAAAAAACACATGATTCAGTTTTACAACAGCCTCACGAATAAGAAAGAACCGTTCGTCCCGATCGTTCCGGGAAAAGTGTCGATGTACGTATGCGGACCGACCGTCTACAATTACATTCACGTCGGTAACGCCCGGCCGGCCATCGCCTTCGATACAGTTCGTCGTTATTTAGCGTACCGAGGTTATGAGGTCAAATATGTTCTCAACTTCACGGATGTGGACGATAAAATCATCCGGACCGCAAACGAACTCGGTGAAGACGTCGGGACGCTGACGAACCGTTTTATCGACGCCTATTTAGAAGACACGGGTGCTTTGAACGTGTTACCGGCTGACGTCCATCCACGCGTTACAGACACGATGGACGAGATTATCACGTTCATCCGCGAACTTGAGACGCAAGATTTTGCGTATGAGGCAGGGGGGGACGTATATTTCCGTACTCGTAAGTTCGAGACGTACGGAAAATTGAGCCAGCAATCAATCGAAGACTTGCGCGCGGGTTCACGTGTCGACGTTGGGGAAAAGAAAGAAGACCCGCTCGATTTCGTCTTATGGAAAGCGGCGAAGCCAGGCGAGCCGGCGTGGGAGAGCCCATGGGGACAAGGTCGTCCGGGTTGGCATATCGAGTGCTCGGCGATGGCAAAGAAACACCTCGGCGAAACGATTGATATTCATGCTGGAGGACACGACCTCAAGTTCCCGCACCACGAGAACGAGATTGCCCAGTCGGAGGCGTGCAATCATACGAAGTTCGCCAACTACTGGCTGCATAACGGATTCATCAATATCGAGAATGAAAAGATGTCAAAATCGCTCGGGAACTTCCTGCTCGTCCATGAGGCGTTGAAGGAAGTGGATGCGATGGTGCTCCGCTTCTTTATGTTATCGGTCCACTATCGTCATCCAATCAACTATAGCCGTGAGTTGATCGAGCAAGCGGCGAACGGATGGGATCGCATCAAGGAGTCGTATCAAAACGTTGAATACCGCTTATCGGTCACGGCCGGCCTTGAAGAGCCGAGCGAGGCGATGGAACGCAAGCTCGCGACGATTAAAACAACGTTTATCGAAGCGATGGATGATGATATCAATACGGCGAATGCAGTGACCGTCCTATTTGACTTGGCACGTGAAGCGAACATCTACGCAAAAGCAGACCACGTCTCGAAAGTCACGCTCGAACACGTGATTGCTCTCTTCGAAGAATTGACAGGTGTGCTTGGTTTGACAATCAAGAAAGAGCTAGAGCTTCTTGACGCGGAAATTGATCAATTGATTGAAGAGCGGAACACGGCTCGGGCGGAGCGGAATTTCGCGCGTGCCGATGAGATTCGAGATCTCTTGAAAGAACAGAAGATTCAACTCGAGGATACAGCCCAAGGGGTGCGGTGGAAGCGGTTATGAAACAACTTGCCCCCCAACTGAACGCTCTCGCCCTCGCCTATATGGGCGACGCCGTCTATGAGATGGCGGTACGCAAACGACTGCTCGGACAAGGGATGACGAAGCCGAACGACCTACACCGTGGCGCCATCCGCTACGTGAATGCGGCAGCGCAGGCTGGGATCGTGACTCACTGGCTCGAGACGGGTGTCTTGAGTGATGATGAAGCGGCTGTCGTCCGCCGTGGGAAGAACGCGAAATCCGGTTCAATCCCGAAGCGGACAGATGTTCATACGTATCGCTATTCGACAGCGTTCGAAGCATTGATTGGTTACACATATCTAATGGAAAGAAGGGATCGTCTTGAAGAACTCATCGAACAAGCGTTCACATGGCTCGAAACCGAGTCATTCGAAACGACATGACGGAGGAAGGGCGCATGAGCAACGGTCATTTGATCGTCCGCGCGGCGAACGAAATGATCGACCGAAGCGTCAAAAACTAGAACGACCAGACTATCAAGAAGTCGACGTGCTCGAGGAAGGAATCGACTTCCTTTACGGGCGCAACCCGGTGATGGAAGCGCTCCGGAGCGGTCGCGATATGAACAAGGTCTTTATTATGGAAGGGCAACAGAAAGGGCCGCTCGCTCAAATCATCGGCATGGCCAACGAGGCATCGGTTCAAGTCTCGTTCGTCCCGAAAACGAAACTCGAGAAGATGGCCGGTAGCGAACATCACCAAGGTGTCGTCGCTGCGGTCGCCGCCTACGAATATAAGTCGATCGAAGATATGTTCGCCCTTGCCGAGTCAAAAGGAGAAACGCCGTTGTTCATCCTGCTCGATGAACTCGAAGACCCGCATAACCTCGGTTCGATTTTGCGGACAGCGGATGCGGTCGGGGCGCACGGGATTATCATTCCGAAGCGCCGCTCGGTCGGTTTGACGCAGACGGTGGCGAAAGCTTCGACAGGCGCGATCGAGTACATTCCGGTCGCACGCGTCACAAACTTGACGCGGACGCTTGAAGAACTGAAAGAGAAAGGACTATGGGTTGTCGGGACAGACGCGAGCGAGAGCCAAGATTATCGTCGCCTCGATGGGAACATGCCGCTCGTCGTTGTCATCGGTAGTGAAGGTAAAGGGATGAGCCGCCTCGTACGCGAATCGTGTGACTTCCTCGTCCACATGCCGATGGTCGGTCACGTCACATCGCTGAACGCCTCGGTCGCGGCCGCGCTTCTCTTGTATGAAGTGCATCGCTCACGTAACCCATTGTCATGAGCATCAAGAAACGGGAATTGCTCCTCGTGGATGGATATAACATTATTGGCGCATGGCCGCACCTTCGAAAGCTGCGCGACATCGATTTTGAGAAAGCGCGAAACGATTTGATTGAAGCGATGGCCGAGTACCAAGCGGTCACGGGTCGCGAAGTGACAATCGTCTTCGATGCCCATATGCGATACGGGCGGGAATCGAAAGCGAATCAGAGTCGTGTCGCGGTCGTCTATACGAAAGAAAACGAGACGGCGGATGAATGGATTGAACGCCGTGCGCACGCCCTTGTCGATGATCGGCTCGTGACGTTGTTTGTCGCGACGAACGACTTCACCGAACAGTGGGTTATCTTCGGACAAGGAGCGCTCCGGGTTCCTGCCAATGAGTTACTGAAGGATTGGAAGCACGCCCAGGTGTTGATTGAAAAAGAACGGTCGGCACTCGAACAGGACCGGTCGAATCGAAAAACGATTGACCTTTCACCAGACATAAGAGCCCGATTGGAAGAAATACGCCGTCGTAAATAAGGCGGTGAAGGATATCACAGACGAGTTCATCAAATGGACTCGTCTTTTGTTTTTAATTTGACATTTATTTGGAAAGAAATGTTGTATACTAATAGATGTATGAGTTACACGATATGTAATTGACGGAATTTTTAGAATTTTATTTGACGGTCGTTTTAACCGACGCCTATAATGAGAGCACAAACTTACATAAGTTCATCAATCGCCGGGGGGTATGAAACATGAACGGATGGCCATACGAGCAATTTGAAAGCATGTCCGACGAAGAGCTGGTCTTTCTTGCGCGTAATGAGGGGGATAGCGACGCTCTTGAGTTTTTGATTGAACGTTACCGATATTTCGTCCGGGCGAAGGCAAGGTCTTACTTTTTGATCGGTGCCGATCACGAGGACATCGTGCAAGAAGGCATGATCGGTCTGTATAAAGGTGTCCGGGATTACCGCGATGAGCGGCTCGCCTCGTTTAAAAGTTTTGCCGAGATGTGCATCACCCGTCAAATGATCACTGCCATCAAAACGGCGACCCGTCAAAAGCATATCCCGCTCAATTCTTACGTCTCGCTCGACAAGCCAATCTTTGACGACGAGTCGGATCGGACACTGCTCGATGTGATCTTGCCGCCGCATCCGACGGACCCGCAGGATTTGCTCGTGACGCGAGAAGAACAACTGTTCATGGAAGAAAAGATGGAAGAGCTCCTGAGTGACTTGGAACGAAAAGTGTTGCGTCTTTATTTGGACGGCCGTTCGTACCAAGAAATCTCGGACGACCTCGACCGTCATGTGAAATCGATTGATAATGCGTTACAGCGCGTGAAGAAAAAGTTTGAGCGGCATGTCGACGTCAAAACGATGACGAGCTAACCGATATTGACCGCACGCCTCCTATGTGATACTTTTAAGGCAGCGCCTTGTCCGTAGACGCCATTTACAGGAGGCGTTTTTTTTTCGCTCTTTTTTATAGGAGAGCTGTCGAAAGGGGCGCTCATGAATGGCAAAGAAAGTAAGTCTCGCGTGTTCAGATTGCGGGTCGAGCGGTTATTCGACCATGAAACAAGACGACGTGACGACACGGCTCGAGCTGAAAAAGTTCTGTCGGCGTTGCAATGCGCATACGACACACCGAGAATCGAAGTAATGTAGATTGGCATTCAACGTAGGAGGAAGCTACCATGAACTTTTTGCGCGATGTATGGAAAGAGTTAAAGAAAACGAGTTGGCCGACTCGTAAAGAGCTCACAAAATATACCATCACGGTCATCGCGACGGTCGTCGTGATCGGCCTGTTCGTGTTCGGCGTAGATACTGGTGTCAGCTATCTCGTCAACCTATTAATCAACTAAGGAAAGAGGTGAAAGCCGTGGAGAAACAATGGTTTGTTGTCCAGACGTATTCTGGATTTGAAAACAACGTCAAAGAAAACCTAGAACGTCGGATCGGTTCGATGAACATGGAAGATAAAATTTTCCGCGTCCTCGTTCCGACTGAAACAACGCAAGAAGAAGTCACGCTCAAGAGTGGCGAGAAGAAGATTAAAGAAAAAGAAGTGAAGAGCTTCCCAGGTTACGTCTTCGTCGAGATGGTCATGACTGACGACTCGTGGTATGTCGTGCGGAACACGCCGAACGTCACCGGCTTCCTCGGTTCAACAGGCGGCGGCGCCAAGCCGATCCCGCTTCAACCGGACGAAGTGACGAACGTCTTGTCACAGATGGGTCTCATCGAGAAGAAAGATCGTTACAACTACGAACTCGGCGACCTCGTCCGTGTCAAAGAAGGCGCATTTGAGAACTTTGAAGGTACGATTGATGAAATCGAAGCCGATAAAGAGAAGCTCAAAGTTGTCGTTGACATGTTCGGCCGTGAAACAAAAATTGAGCTTGATTTCGAACAAGTTCAGAAAATTAACTAATACCCACTTGCCATTCTCGGAAACGGATGGTACAATCGGAAATGTTTGATGTTGTGCTATATTTCGGTACAAACTCGACCTAATAGATTGAGTGGGAGGGCGCACAACGTCCAAGAAACCACATTTTAGACTTAAGGAGGTGTGTCTCGTGGCGAAAAAAGTTACTAAACTCGTTAAACTTCAAATCCCAGCTGGTAAAGCTAACCCAGCACCACCAGTAGGTCCAGCACTTGGTCAAGCAGGTGTTAACATCATGGGATTCTGTAAAGAGTTCAACGCTCGTACACAAGACCAAGCCGGATTGATTATTCCTGTAGTCATTACGGTATACGAAGATCGTTCGTTTACATTCATTACGAAAACTCCACCAGCTGCAGTTCTTTTGAAGAAAGCTGCTGGTATCGAGAGCGGTTCTGGTGAACCAAACCGTAAGAAGGTAGCAACGGTTAAGCGTGATAAAGTTCGCGAAATCGCTGAACTTAAAATGCCTGACCTTAACGCGTCGTCTGTTGAAACAGCGATGCTTATGGTTGAAGGTACTGCGCGTAGTATGGGTATTGTAATCGAAGACTAATTTATTAGTCTCTGGGATTGTCGGTGAATATTATGCTCACCTTCAATCCCTTCATTATGTGGGAGGAAATTCCGCTAACCACAAGGAGGAAAAGAATCATGGGTAAAAAACACCAAGAAGCAGCTAAGCTTGTTGACCGCATGAAGTCATACGAACTCGCTGAGGCCGTTGAACTCGTTCAGAAAACAGCTACTGCTAAATTCGATGAAACAATCGAAGTTGCTGTCCGTCTCGGCGTAGATCCGAAGAAAGCGGACCAACAAATCCGCGGTGCCGTCGTACTTCCACACGGTACTGGTAAAACACAAAAAGTTCTCGTCTTCGCAAAAGGCGAAAAAGTTAAAGAAGCTGAAGCGGCTGGCGCTGACTACGTCGGTGACTCTGAGTTCATCACTAAAATCCAACAAGGATGGTTCGACTTCGATGTAATCGTTGCGACACCTGACATGATGGGTGAAGTTGGTAAACTTGGTCGCGTTCTCGGACCAAAAGGCCTCATGCCTAACCCGAAAACAGGCACAGTCACGTTCGACGTTGCGAAAGCAATCGCGGACATCAAAGCTGGTAAAGTAGAGTACCGCGTTGACAAAGCCGGTAACATCCACGTACCAGTTGGTAAGAAGTCATTTGAAGCAACAAAACTCTCTGAGAACATCGAGACAATCATCGAGACACTCATGAAAGTGAAGCCTGCTACTGCAAAAGGAACTTACCTTAAAAACATCGCGCTTTCTTCGACAATGGGTCCTGGAATCCGTGTCGCGACTGCCGACTTCATCAAGTAATCTACTTGAAATAAACTGTTGACAACGTGTGATACCGCTGTTAAAGTAATACACGTTCAACCGAATATGTTGGATTACCGTAGACAGAAGGTGGACATCGGTCCGTAAACCCTTCCGAGGTGTCTTTGCTCGAACTTGAGCCTGTTGTCACAGGTTTACTTTCAAACAATTACGCCCTCGTATGTCTTCATACGAGGGATTTCTTTTTGGAGAGCAGCCTCTCGTCCGGTATAAGAATTGACTAGGAGGTGCAAACACATGGCAAGCGAAAAAATCGTATCTCAAAAATCGGCACTCGTCGATGAGATCGCTGAAAAAATGCAAGCGAGCGTCGGAACAATCGTTGTTGACTACCGTGGACTTACAGTTGAAGAAGTGACTACACTCCGTAAATCACTCCGTGACGCTGGAATCGAGTTCAAAGTATACAAAAACGGTCTTCTTCGCCGCGCGGCAGTTCAGTCGAACTTCGAAGGTCTTGACGAAGTCTTCACAGGTCCTACAGCAATCGCCTTCTCTAACGAAGACGTTGTTGCCCCTGCGAAGATCTTGAACGACTTCTCGAAAGAGCACAAAGCGCTCGAATTGAAAGGCGGAATCATCGAAGGCAAAGTAACTTCACTCGAAGAAGTTAAAGCCCTTGCAGAACTTCCATCACGCGATGGTCTTCTCTCGATGCTTCTCAGCGTACTTCAAGCTCCAATCCGTGGGCTCGCAGTCGCAACAAACGCAATCGCAGAACAAAAAGAAGAGCAAACTGCTTAATTTTTGTCTCGTAGCGTAACCAAAACCAATCTTTACAACATCAAAGGAGGAAAACCATAATGGCTTTCAACAAAGAGCAATTCATCGAAGACCTCAAATCAATGACGGTTCTCGAACTTAACGAACTCGTAAAAACAATCGAAGAAGAATTCGGCGTATCAGCAGCAGCTCCAGTAGCAGTTGCAGGTGCAGGCGCAGCAGCAGCTGAAGAGCAAACTGAATTCGACGTAATCCTCACAAACGCTGGCGCTGGTAAAATCAACGTCATCAAAGCAGTTCGTGAACTTACAGGCCTCGGTCTTAAAGAAGCGAAAGCACTCGTTGACGGAACTCCGGCTCCAGTCAAAGAAGGCGTTTCTAAAGAAGACGCAGACGCAGTCAAAGCTAAGCTTGAAGAAGCTGGCGCAACTGTCGAAGTTAAGTAATCCAACTTTTACTTCACAACCTATAGAAGCTCGCTATGGCGAGCTTCTTTTATTTCCTTGAAGAGTGGGTTAGGAGGTTCAATGCATGGGAGATCATTACTATACGAACGACCCTAGTTCGAAAAGTGCCCCTGAGACATGGACGTACGAGTTGCGAGGGAAGACATATCGCTTCACCTCGGACCGCGGCGTGTTCTCGAAAGGATCGGTCGATTTTGGGTCACGTCTCTTAATCGAATCATTTGAAGTGCCTGACGTCGAAGGGCGCATTTTAGATGTGGGCTGTGGCTACGGTCCGATGGGGATCTCGCTTGCCGATGCCTCTGGGCGTGAAGCACTCCTCGTCGACGTGAACGAGCGAGCGCTTGCCTTGTCAGAGCAAAACGCCGCCCAGAACGGAGTGACGATCGAGACGCGGCTCAGCCACGCTTACGACGCGGTCGGTGACGAACAGTTCGCCGCAATCGTGACCAATCCGCCAATTCGGGCCGGAAAGCAAGTGGTCCACACGATTTTGCGAGGCGCGCATGCGCATCTCGTCGTAGGTGGAGCGCTCTATGTCGTCATCCAAAAGAAACAAGGAGCGCCTTCTGCCAAGAAGTTGCTTGAAGATGTGTTTGGTCAAGTCGAGACGGTTGTGAAAGAAAAAGGCTATTTCATTTTCCGAGCAATTCGCTCTTGACAAACGGTGAAGTCTTGTTGACTCGCTATAACGTATATGCTAACATTATAAAATGCCATTGGAATGGAATTCGCCTTGAACTGCCGCGTTTGCCGCTTTTTAGACGCGGAAAAGAGACGACATTCAATGACAATGTTCGATTATTACGCCCGAAAAATTCGATAGAGAATTGGGGGTCTGAGAGGTGAATCAGTTGACTGGTCAACTTGTTCAGTACGGTCGTCACCGTCAGAGAAGAAGCTTTGCCCGTATCAGTGAGGTATTAGAGCTTCCGAATTTGATTGAAATTCAAACTGCTTCTTACGAGTGGTTCTTACGTGAAGGATTGAAAGAGATGTTTACGGACATTTCGCCAATCTCCGACTTCACTGGAAACCTTGTGCTCGAGTTCATCGATTATTCGCTCAGTGAGCCGAAGTATTCGATTGATGAATCGAAGGAGCGAGACGTTACTTACTCTGCGCCATTGCGCGTAAAAGTACGTCTGCAAAACAAAGAAACAGGTGAGCTCAAAGAACAAGAAGTGTTCATGGGAGATTTCCCACTCATGACAGAATCGGGAACGTTTATCATTAACGGTGCAGAACGCGTTATCGTTTCCCAGCTTGTTCGTTCGCCGAGCGTTTATTACAACGCCAAACTCGATAAAAACGGTAAGCGTGGTTTCGGTGCGACAGTCATTCCGAACCGCGGTGCATGGCTCGAACTTGAGACAGATGCCAAAGATATCGTTTACGTTCGTATCGACCGTACCCGTAAGATCCCGGTAACGGTGTTGTTGCGTGCCCTCGGATTCGGTACGGACCAAGAGATTATCGACCTTCTCGGGGATGATGAATATCTTCGCAATACCCTTGAAAAAGATAATACAGAATCAACAGAAAAAGCGTTGATCGAAATTTACGAGCGTCTCCGCCCTGGTGAACCACCAACGGTTGAGAACGCGAAGTCACTTCTCGTATCTCGTTTCTTCGACCCAAAACGTTACGACCTTGCAAACGTCGGTCGCTACAAGATGAACAAAAAACTTCATCTTAAAAACCGTCTCTTCGGTCAAAAATTGGCCGAGACGCTCGTTGACCCAGAAACAGGCGAAGTCATCGCTGAAGCTGGAACAATCCTCGATCGTCGCAACCTTGACCGCGTTCTTCCACATTTGGAAAACGGCCTCGGTTATATGGATGCTGAGCCGACAGGCGGCGTCGCTGAAGGTGAACCGTTCGGTCTTCAATCGATCAAAGTTATCTCACCAGATGACCCAGATGGAGAGCGTATCTTGAACATTATCGGTAACGGCAATATCGACCGCAGTGTGAAACACATCACGCCGGCTGATATCATCGCATCGATCAACTACTTCTTTAACTTGCTACACGAAGTCGGAACAACAGATGACATCGACCACCTAGGAAACCGTCGTCTTCGTTCAGTCGGAGAACTTCTCCAAAACCAATTCCGGATCGGGCTTTCTCGTATGGAACGTGTTGTTAAAGAGCGGATGTCGATTCAAGATCAAAACGCGATCACACCACAGGCACTCATCAACATTCGCCCGGTAATCGCGTCGCTAAAAGAGTTCTTTGGTAGCTCGCAGTTGTCACAGTTCATGGACCAAACAAACCCGCTCGCAGAGCTCACGCACAAGCGTCGTCTCTCTGCACTTGGACCGGGTGGTTTGACACGTGAGCGTGCCGGTTTCGAAGTTCGAGATGTTCACTATTCGCACTACGGTCGGATGTGTCCAATCGAAACACCAGAAGGACCGAACATCGGTCTCATCAACTCGCTTTCGTCTTATGCGAAAGTAAACGAGTACGGCTTCATCGAAGCACCGTACCGTCGAGTCGACCCAGAAACAGGTCTCGTCACGAGCGAGATTCAATATATGACGGCGGATGAAGAAGATCTCTACGTCGTCGCCCAGGCGAACATGCCGCTCACAGAAGAAGGCGGTTTCGCCAACGAACAAGTCCTTTGCCGTTTCCGCGGACAAAACTTGTCAGTTGAGCCAAACCGAGTCGATTACATGGACGTTTCGCCGAAACAGGTTGTTTCTGCCGCGACGGCATGTATCCCGTTCCTCGAGAACGATGACTCGAACCGTGCCCTCATGGGAGCGAACATGCAACGTCAAGCTGTACCGCTTCTCCAACCTGATTCACCGATTATCGGTACTGGTATGGAGTACGTGTCAGCGAAAGACTCTGGAGCCGCGATTATCGCGAAATTCCCAGGTGTCGTCGAGCGTGTCACAGCGCGCGAAATCTTGGTCCGCCGCACGTCTGACGTGAACGGTTCTGAGGTGTCGGGTGACCTTGACCGCTACAAACTTCAAAAGTATGTTCGTTCGAACCAAGGGACATGCTACAACCAGAAGCCGATCATCGCTGCTGGCGACCGTGTCGAAAAAGGAGAAATCCTTGCTGACGGTCCATCGATGGATATGGGTGAGCTCGCGCTCGGCCGTAACGTCGTTGTCGCCTTCATGACATGGGACGGTTACAACTATGAGGATGCGATCATCATGAGTGAGCGTCTCGTGAAAGATGACGTGTACACATCGATTCATATCGAAGAGTACGAGTCAGAATCACGCGACACGAAACTCGGACCTGAGGAAATCACACGTGATATTCCAAACGTCGGCGATGACGCGCTTCGCAACTTGGACGATCGTGGAATCATCCGCATCGGTGCGGAAGTCAAGGATGGCGATATCCTCGTCGGTAAAGTAACGCCTAAAGGCGTGACTGAATTGACGGCGGAAGAGCGTCTCTTGCACGCGATCTTCGGTGAGAAAGCACGTGAAGTCCGTGATACGTCACTCCGTGTACCAAACGGCGGCGACGGCATCATCTTGGACGTCAAAGTGTTCGATCGTGAAAACGGTGACGAACTCTCACCGGGCGTGAACCAAATGGTTCGTGTCTACATCGTTCAAAAACGTAAGATTCACGAAGGGGATAAGATGGCGGGACGTCACGGTAACAAAGGTGTTATCTCGCGGATCCTCCCTGAAGAAGACATGCCATACATGCCGGACGGCACACCGATTGACATCATGCTTAACCCACTAGGTGTACCATCGCGGATGAACATCGGTCAGGTACTCGAACTCCACCTTGGAATGGCGGCTAAAAAGCTCGGCATCAAAGTGGCGACACCTGTATTCGATGGTGCGCGTGAGGAAGACGTATGGGCAACGATTGAAGAAGCTGGAATGGACAAAGATGCCAAGACTCGTCTCTATGACGGTCGTACTGGTGAAGCGTTCGATAACCGCGTCTCGGTCGGTGTCATGTATATGATCAAACTCGCGCACATGGTTGATGATAAACTTCACGCTCGTTCGACAGGACCATACTCGCTCGTCACACAACAACCGCTCGGTGGTAAAGCACAGTTCGGTGGACAGCGTTTCGGTGAGATGGAAGTATGGGCACTTGAAGCGTACGGCGCAGCCTACACGCTCCAAGAGATCCTTACAATCAAGTCGGATGACACGGTGGGCCGTGTGAAAGCATACGAGGCCATCGTGAAAGGTGAGAGCGTTCCGAAAGCGGGCGTTCCTGAGTCGTTCCGCGTCTTGATCAAAGAGCTCCAAGCGCTCGGTATGGAAGTCAAGATGATGTCTGCGGACGATGAAGAAGTTGAAATGAAAGATGAAGATGACGACAACATCCCGAACGCAACATCGGCGTTAGAACAAGTCGTTCAACCGACTGTTACGGAAGAGGAATAAGGCGAAAAGGGAGGTCGGCCCCTTGGTAGATGTTAATCGATTTGAATATATGAAAATCGGCTTGGCTTCACCTGAGAAGATCCGTTCGTGGTCTTACGGGGAAGTCAAAAAGCCGGAAACGATCAACTATCGTACACTCAAACCAGAGAAGGACGGATTGTTCTGTGAACGAATCTTCGGTCCTACGAAAGACTGGGAATGTTACTGTGGAAAGTACAAACGGATCCGTTATAAAGGAGTCATTTGTGACCGCTGTGGCGTTGAAGTGACGAAAGCGAAAGTGCGTCGCGAGCGTATGGGCCATATCGAGCTCGCGGCACCAGTTTCGCACATCTGGTACTTCAAAGGGATTCCAAGCCGAATGGGGCTTGTTCTCGACATGTCACCACGTGCACTCGAAGAAGTGATCTACTTCGCGTCGTACGTCGTGACGGAGCCAGGTGACACTCCGCTCGAGAAGAAACAACTTCTCTCGGAAAAAGAATACCGTCTCTACCGTGAAAAATACGGTAGTGACTTCAAAGCAGACATGGGTGCGGAAGCAATCCGGACACTCCTTCAAGACGTGCAACTCGAGAAGGAAGTCGGAGAACTCCGCGAAGAATTGAAGACAGTTCAAGGTCAGCGTCGTACACGTGCGATCAAACGCCTTGAAGTGCTCGATGCATTCTTCACATCAGGCAATGATCCAGATTGGATGATCCTCGAAGTACTTCCTGTCATTCCGCCTGAGCTTCGCCCGATGGTGCAGCTCGACGGTGGACGCTTTGCGACATCTGACTTGAACGATTTATATCGTCGAGTCATCAACCGTAACAACCGTCTCAAACGTTTGCTCGACCTCGGCGCGCCGAACATCATCGTGCAAAACGAGAAGCGTATGCTTCAAGAAGCGGTTGACGCCCTCATCGACAATGGTCGTCGTGGTCGTCCGGTAACAGGTCCAGGTAACCGTCCATTGAAATCACTTTCACACATGTTGAAAGGGAAACAAGGTCGTTTCCGTCAAAACCTTCTTGGTAAACGGGTCGACTATTCAGGACGTTCAGTTATCGTCGTTGGACCGAACTTGAAGATGTACCAGTGTGGTCTCCCGAAAGAGATGGCGCTTGAACTCTTCAAACCGTTCGTGATGAAAGAACTTGTCGGTCGCGGCATTGCTTCGAACATCAAGAACGCCAAACGTAAGATTGAGAAGATGCAACCAGAAATCTGGGGCGTCCTCGAAGAAGTCATTCGTGAGCACCCGGTTCTCTTGAACCGTGCCCCTACGCTTCACCGCCTAGGGATTCAAGCTTTCGAACCGATTCTCGTCGAGGGTCGTGCGATTCGTCTTCACCCGCTCGTATGTACGGCCTACAACGCCGACTTCGATGGTGACCAAATGGCGGTCCACGTACCACTTTCTGCCGAAGCGCAAGCCGAAGCTCGTCTTCTTATGCTCGCGGCGCAAAACATCTTGAACCCGAAAGATGGAAAACCAGTCGTTACACCATCGCAGGATATGGTCCTCGGTAACTACTACATCTCGCTTGAACGCGACGATGCCATCGGACAAGGGAAAGTGTTGTCGAACGTGAACGAAGCGCTCATCGCGTATCAAAATGGCTACGTCCACTTGCATACACGTGTGGCTCTTCCAGCACGGACGCTTAACAACCCGACGTTCACAGATGAGCAAAACGAGAAATTGTTGATCACAACGGTCGGTAAGATGATCTTTAACGAGATTTTACCGAACACGTTCCCATACTTGAACGAACCGACGATGGAAAACTTGCAGGAAGCAACGCCTGATAAGTACTTCATCGACAAAGGTGCCAACGTGGCGGAAGAAATCGCCTCACGTCCACTCATCGAACCGTTCAAAAAAGGATTCCTTGGAAAAGTCATCGCGGAAGTGTTCCAGAAGTTTGAAACGACTGAAACAAGCCGCATGCTTGACCGGATGAAAGATCTCGGCTTCAAACACTCGACGAAAGCCGGTGTGACGGTCGGAATCGCTGATATCATCGTTCTTCCGGACAAACAAGAAATTCTCGATGAAGCGCAAGCCCAAGTCGATCAAATCATGAAGTCATTCCGTCGCGGTCTCATCACTGAAGATGAGCGTTACGAGCGCGTTGTACGCTCTTGGAACGAAGCGAAAGATGAGATTCAATCACGATTGATGAAATCCCTCAATCGCTTGAACCCAATCTTCATGATGTCTGACTCAGGTGCCCGTGGTAACGCGTCCAACTTCACGCAGCTCGCAGGGATGCGTGGTTTGATGGCCGCTCCATCTGGCCGCATCATCGAACTTCCGATCAAATCTTCATTCCGTGAAGGTCTGACGGTACAGGAATACTTCATCTCGACACACGGTGCGCGTAAAGGTCTTGCCGATACAGCCCTTAAGACGGCTGACTCAGGTTACTTGACACGTCGTCTCGTTGACGTAGCCCAAGATGTCATCATCCGTGAAGAAGATTGTGGAACGGACCGCGGTATCCGCGTCGCCGCTCTCCGCGAAGGCACGGAAGAAATCGAAAACTTGTATGACCGCCTCGTCGGCCGTACAGCGTTCGAGACAGTGGCACATCCGGAAACGGGTGAAGTCATGGTCGAGAAGAACCAATTGATTACCGAAGATCTCGCTCGCGACATCGTCGACGCTGGAATCGAACGAGTTGAAATCCGGACAGCCTTTACATGTAACACGTCACACGGCGTATGTAAAAAATGTTACGGCCGCAACTTGGCGACTGGCTCGAACGTTGAAGTCGGCGAAGCTGTCGGAATCATCGCCGCGCAATCAATCGGTGAGCCAGGAACGCAGCTTACAATGCGTACCTTCCACACAGGTGGGGTAGCCGGAGATGATATCACACAAGGTCTTCCGCGTATCCAAGAGGTATTCGAGGCTCGTAACCCGAAAGGGCAAGCGGTCATCTCGGAAATCCCGGGTACGGTCATCGATTTCACAGAATCGCGTGACAAACGTGAACTCACGGTCGAAGGACTTAGCGAGACACGTACGTACACGATTCCGTTTGGAGCACGTCTTCGTGTTCAAATCGGAGATACGGTAGAAGCTGGGGAAGTCTTCACGGAAGGTTCGATCGATCCGAAAGAATTGCTCGCCGTCCGTGGTGTATCTGGCGTACAAAACTACCTTCTCCAAGAAGTACAAAAAGTTTACCGGATGCAAGGGGTAGAGATCGGCGACAAACACGTCGAAGTTATGGTTCGCCAAATGCTTCGCCGCGTCAAAGTCATCGAGTCTGGTGATACGCCGCTCCTCCCTGGTTCGCTCGTCGACATCAGCGTCTTCAAAGAAGCATGTAAAGATGCGCTCCGCGAAGGCAAGAGCCCGGCAACAGCGAAACCGGTCCTTCTCGGAATCACGAAAGCGTCGCTTGAGACAGATTCGTTCCTCTCGGCCGCTTCGTTCCAAGAAACAACTCGTGTGTTGACAGATGCTGCCATCAAAGGCAAGCGCGACTATCTTCTCGGACTCAAAGAGAACGTCATCATCGGGAAACTCGTTCCAGCTGGTACTGGGATGCCGGTTTACCGCGATGTACAGCTCAAAGAAGATGAGACGAAAGCCGTCCTCGAAGACACGACTGTAGAATAAAAACGTCTTGACAGCATAGGTTGGCGGTGCTACTATGATTTAGTGCCGCCAATCGGTTGTTGTCGATGACAACGGTGTCCAGCAGTCGGCAAGCTACTCGGACGTCACCCGATCTTTCTTCGGAAAGGTTTGGCTGCTATTATTGCCACTTTCAAGGTATAACTCACGTTTTTGCGAGGTCATGGAATGCCTACGCCTCGTAAAAGCGTTTCGTTATGACCTTAAATGAACCACCCGGGTCGGTGGGTCTAGAAAATAGCATAATTCAGGAAGGGAGGATCTTCAAAGATGCCTACTATCAACCAGTTAGTCCGTAAAGGACGTAAATCGAAAGTCGTTAAATCTGACTCTCCAGCACTTAACAAAGGTTACAACAGTTTCATCAAGTCACAAACTAACGTGAGCTCGCCACAGAAACGTGGTGTTTGTACACGTGTTGGTACAATGACTCCGAAGAAACCGAACTCGGCATTACGTAAGTATGCTCGTGTTCGTTTGACTAACCAAATCGAAGTGACTGCGTACATTCCAGGTATTGGCCACAACCTTCAAGAGCACAGCGTTGTTCTTATCCGTGGAGGACGTGTAAAAGACTTACCAGGGGTACGTTACCACATCGTTCGTGGTGCGCTTGACACTGCAGGTGTTGACGGACGTATGCAAGGCCGTTCTAAATACGGTACGAAACGTCCGAAAGCTGCGAAGAAGTAATTCTCGCAAAACTAAAAACTACTGAAATTTTGAAAGGAGGGTACTCGGATGCGTAAAAACCGTGCAGAACGTCGTGACGTTATCGCAGATCCGATCTACAACTCGAAATTGGTAACTCGCCTCATTAACCGTGTCATGTTAGACGGTAAAAAAGGTACAGCTCAAACTATCATTTACAACGCATTTGGCCTCATCGCTGAACGCTCAGGCAAAGAGCCTATGGAAGTGTTCGAAGAAGCAATGAACAACATCATGCCTGTACTTGAAGTTAAAGCTCGCCGTGTTGGTGGAGCAAACTACCAAGTTCCTGTTGAAGTTCGTCCAGAGCGCCGTACGACACTTGGTCTTCGTTACCTCGTGAACTACGCTCGTCTCCGCAACGAGAAAACGATGGAGCAACGTATCGCGAATGAAATCATGGATGCAGCCAATAACACTGGTGCGTCTGTTAAGAAACGCGAAGACATGCATAAGATGGCAGAAGCGAACAAAGCGTTTGCTCACTATCGTTGGTAAGTTAAACGTAAAGACCACTCCACGTCACCAAGCGGTGGCTTAATGGAGTGGCTTTCGGGTATAATCATATCGTGTGCCAGCACACGAAAAACACATGCGGAAGGAGAATACCCAGTATGGCAAGAGAATTCTCCCTAAAGAATACTCGTAACATCGGGATCATGGCTCACATCGATGCCGGTAAGACGACAACAACTGAACGTATTCTTTATTACACAGGTCGTATCCACAAGATTGGTGAAACTCATGAAGGAGCTTCACAAATGGACTGGATGGAGCAGGAGCAAGAGCGTGGAATCACGATCACTTCTGCTGCGACAACTGCACAGTGGAATGGCCACCGTGTAAACATCATCGATACACCTGGACACGTAGACTTCACGGTTGAAGTTGAACGTTCACTCCGTGTACTTGATGGCGCAGTTGCAGTACTTGACGCTCAGTCAGGTGTTGAACCACAAACAGAAACTGTATGGCGTCAAGCGACGACTTACGGTGTTCCACGTGTCGTATTCGTCAACAAGATGGATAAGATCGGTGCGGACTTCTTGTACTCGGTGAAAACACTTCACGAGCGCTTGCATGCAAATGCACACCCAATCCAACTTCCAATCGGTGCGGAAGACGAATTCAAAGGAATCGTCGACCTCGTCGAAATGAAGACGTACATGTACTCGAACGACCTCGGTACTGACATCGAAGTAACAGATGGCTTCCCAGCTGACATGGCTGACCAAGCTGAAGAACTTCGCGGTCAATTGATCGAAGCGGTCGCAGACTACAACGAAGAGTTGATGATGAAATACCTCGAAGGCGAAGAGATCTCAATCGACGAACTCAAAGCTGGTATTCGTAAAGCAACACTCAGCGTAGAATTCTACCCTGTACTCGTTGGTTCGGCCTTCAAAAACAAAGGTGTTCAATTGATGTTGAACGCTGTTGTTGATTACCTCCCATCACCAGTTGATGTTGAGTCAATCAAAGGGATCAACCTCGACACAGAAGAAGAAATCACGCGTGAGCCTTCAGATGACGCGCCGTTCTCGGCACTTGCGTTCAAAGTCATGACGGATCCTTACGTCGGTAAATTGACGTTCTTCCGTGTGTACTCTGGTACAGCACAAGCTGGTTCGTATGTGAAGAACTCGACTAAAGGTAAGCGTGAGCGCCTCGGTCGTATCCTTCAAATGCACGCGAACAGCCGTGAAGAGATTCCAATGGTATACGCTGGTGACATCGCCGCGGCTGTTGGTCTCAAAGATACTACGACTGGTGATACACTTTGCTCAGAGAAAGACAACGTCGTTCTCGAGTCAATGACATTCCCAGAACCAGTTATCTCGGTCGCTATCGAGCCTAAATCGAAAGCTGACCAAGACAAGATGGGTCAAGCCCTCGCGAAACTCGCAGAAGAGGATCCAACTTTCCGCACTGAAACAAACCAAGAGACTGGTCAAACAATCATCTCTGGTATGGGTGAGCTTCACCTTGATATCCTCGTTGACCGTATGCGTCGCGAATTCAAAGTAGAAGCAAACGTCGGTGCACCACAAGTTGCTTACCGTGAGACAATCCGTGGCGCTGCGAAGATCGATTCGAAATTCGTACGTCAATCTGGTGGACGCGGTCAGTACGGTCACGTTGTCGTAGAATTCGAGCCGAACGAAGAAGGCGCTGGATTCGCATTCGAGAACAAGATCGTCGGTGGTGTTGTACCACGTGAATACGTCCCAGCTGTTCAAAACGGGATTGAAGAAGCTCTCGAAAACGGTATCCTCGCTGGTTACCCAGTAGTTGACGTTAAAGCTGCCCTCGTCTTCGGATCGTACCACGATGTCGACTCGAACGAGATGGCGTTTAAAGTTGCTGCTTCGATGGCGGTTAAACAACTTAAGGAGCAAGCGAAAGCTGTTATCCTTGAGCCAATGATGCGTGTTGAAGTTGTCATCCCAGAAGAATACTTGGGAGATATCATGGGTGACGTCACGTCACGCCGTGGACGCGTAGAAGGTATGGAAGCACGCGGTAACGCTCAAGTCGTTAAAGCAATGGTTCCACTTTCAGAAATGTTCGGCTATGCGACATCGCTTCGTTCACGTACGCAAGGACGCGGAACGTACTCGATGCACTTCGATCACTACGAAGAAGTACCGAAGTCAATCGCAGAAGAAATCATCAAAAAAGCGAACGGCTAATAACGGTTGTAACGCTTAATTGATTGTTGTAAGCTAAGGAGGACGTATGTTAAAAGTAGCCTACGTCTTCCTAGTTAAATAAAAAACTAATTGTCTAATAGAGGAGGAATCTAGAATGGGTAAAGAAAAATTCGACCGTTCTAAACCGCACGTTAACGTTGGTACAATCGGCCACGTCGACCACGGTAAAACAACTTTGACTGCAGCGATCTCAGCTGTACTTTCAAAAGCACAAGGGAAAACAGCTACAAAGTTTGACGCAATCGATGGTGCTCCTGAAGAGCGTGAGCGCGGTATCACAATCGCAACAGCTCACATCGAGTACGAAACAGAAAAACGCCACTATGCACACGTTGACTGCCCAGGTCACGCTGACTATGTTAAAAACATGATCACTGGTGCTGCACAAATGGACGGCGCGATCCTCGTTGTTTCGGCAACTGATGGCCCAATGCCACAAACACGTGAGCACATCCTTCTTTCACGTCAAGTAGGTGTTCCTTTCATCGTCGTATTCATGAACAAAGTTGACATGGTTGACGACGAAGAACTCCTTGAGCTCGTTGAAATGGAAATCCGTGAACTTCTTTCTGAATATGACTTCCCAGGCGACGACCTCCCTGTAATCAAAGGTTCAGCACTTGGCGCGCTTAACGGCGAAGCTCAGTGGGAAGAAAAAATCATGGAACTCATGAACGCAGTTGATGAGTACATCCCTGAGCCAGTTCGTGACACGGACAAAGAATTCATGATGCCAGTTGAGGACGTATTCTCAATCACTGGTCGCGGTACTGTAGCGACTGGTCGTGTTGAGCGTGGTGTTCTCCGCGTCAACGACGAAGTTGAAATCGTTGGTCTTACAGAAGAAACTAAGAAAACTGTATGTACTGGTGTAGAGATGTTCCGTAAGCTTCTCGACTACGCTGAAGCTGGCGACAACATCGGTGCTCTTCTCCGTGGTGTATCACGTGAAGACATCGAGCGTGGACAAGTACTTGCTAAGCCAGGTTCAATCACGCCGCACTCAAAATTCAAAGCTTCAATCTACGTTCTTTCTAAAGAAGAGGGTGGCCGTCACACGCCATTCTTCGCGAACTACCGTCCGCAGTTCTACTTCCGTACAACTGACGTAACAGGTATCGTTCACCTTCCAGAAGGTACTGAAATGGTAATGCCAGGAGACAACATCGAGTTGACGATCGAATTGATTTCTACAATCGCGATCGAAGACGGAACACGTTTCTCAATCCGTGAGGGTGGCCGTACAGTAGGCGCTGGTTCAGTAACTGAAATCATCGAGTAATCGATTGATTCACTGACCTTTCAAGCAGTCCGCATTTTGCGGGCTGCTTTTTTGTTTTGTGGCAAGACGTGGTAAGATGGGACATATGTCGAACGAAAGGGGAGACGAAGATGGAGAAGCAAGTCGAAACGTTATGTCGGCTGAACGGGATCGCGTGTCGGTTCGGTGGGTCGACGTTACTGAAGCATCATGGGCTAATTGAAACGGCGAACGACTTGGATGTGTTTGTCGAACCGGATCAATTCGAGCGAGTCGATCAAGTACTGAGCCGTGCTGGAAAGAAAGTCGAGTCGACGCCTCATCCAGATTACGTGACGACCTATTTTGGCGAATATGAGTTCGAGGGCGGAGACATTGATGTGATGGCCAGCTTTCGGATGAAGTGCACCGATGGGATCTATACACATCCATATATTGAACCGGTCGGCAGTTGGATGCATCTCGAAGAGTGGGTCGTACTGTATACGGTAATGAACCGTATCGATAAGCTTGAACGGTTAAGTCAATACTTCGAGACTCATCCAATGAATGAAACGATCGTCCAAACCTGCTTGAAACGAGCCCCAGCCTCGGTCATCGAATCCGTCACGGAACGCTTCGGAGCACGTATGAAACGCTAGGTAGAGTTGGCATGGCGGTTCTTGTAACAAATAGTTCAACAAAAGAAGGAAAATAGCTTGCAAATGGGTTCAAATCTTGTTACATTAGTGAACGTTGAACAACTCATCAGACATCCGGCGCAATTTAAAAATCAAATCTTGCATTTCATATGTAGATTCGATATAATGATTAAGTGTTTGTGCGAGTGGTGAGAGACTTTACAGCAGAAATCGGGTCCAATCGTTGATTTGCAATGATCGGATACCTCTGCTGACACAAGCACGCTGCGATGAAGCGGGAGGTTATGACACGCCAGGCAGCTTTGCCATGGCCGGTGTGGAAATTTCCGCGGAGAACTGTCTATTTTTAAAAATAGGCGACAAAGGAGGGAAACTTACATGGCAAATGAAAAAATCCGTATTCGTTTAAAAGCATACGACCATCGCGTACTCGATCAATCAGCTGAGAAAATCGTTGATACTGCGAAGCGTTCAGGTGCAAAGGTTTCGGGACCAATCCCGCTTCCAACTGAAAAATCGATCTACACGATCCTTCGTGCGGTTCACAAGTACAAAGATGCTCGTGAGCAGTTCGAGATGCGTACACACAAACGCTTGATCGACATCGTTAACCCAACACCAAAAACGGTTGATGCGCTTATGCGCCTCGAATTACCATCAGGTGTTGACATCGAAATCAAACTTTAATTCTTCATATAGTAGATACTAGCCAGAAGAGACAATAATTATTAAACAGGAGGTGTATCTCATGGCTAAAGGAATCTTAGGAACAAAACTTGGTATGACTCAAATCTTCAACGAAGCAGGCGAAGTCGTACCGGTAACAGTAGTTGCTGTCGAAGGAAACGTCGTTCTTCAACTTAAAACAGTTGAAACAGACGGTTACGAAGCAGTTCAACTCGGTTTCGGCGACATCAAAGAATCACGTCAAAACAAACCGGCAAAAGGTCACGCTGCGAAAGCAAGTGCGACACCTAAGCGCTTCATGAAAGAGATTCGTACTTCAGTAGAAGGATACGAAATCGGTCAAGAGATCAAGGCGGACATTTTCGCTGCAGGTGAATTAGTAGACGTAACAGGTACATCGAAAGGTAAAGGATTCCAAGGTGCGATCAAGCGTCACGGACAATCACGTGGACCAATGGCTCACGGTTCGCGCTACCACCGTCGTCCTGGTTCGATGGGTCCTGTAGCTCCTAACCGCGTATTTAAAGGGAAGCTTCTTCCTGGTCAAATGGGTGGCGAGCGTAAAACGATTCAAAACCTTGAAGTTGTCAAAGTTGACGCGGAACGCGGCCTTGTACTCGTTAAAGGCGCAATCCCAGGCGCTCGCAAGTCGAACGTCATCATCAAAACAGCGGTAAAAGGTAACTAATTAACTGCACGGAAAGGAGGAATTACGAATGCCTAAAGTAGCTTTGCTTAACCAAACAGGTTCACAAGTTGGCGAGATCGAATTGGCAGAAGCCATTTTCGGTATCGAGCCTAACGACTCAGTACTTTACGACGCGATCGTCATGCAACAAGCATCACGCCGTCAAGGTACTCACGATACGAAAGGTCGCTCGGAAGTACGCGGTGGCGGCCGTAAACCATGGAAACAAAAGGGAACTGGTCGTGCGCGCCAAGGTTCTATCCGCTCACCACAATGGGTTGGTGGTGGTACAGTCTTCGGTCCAACACCACGTTCATACTCTTACAAGCTTCCTAAAAAAGTTCGTCGTTTAGCACTTCTCTCGGCGCTTTCGTCGAAAGTGAAAAACAACGAAATGATCGTCCTCGAAGGCCTTGCTTTCGATGCACCAAAAACAAAAGACATGGCTGCTGTTTTGAACAGCTTGTCAGTAGAACGTAAGGCTCTTGTAGTCACAGCGGACTACAATGAGACTATCGCTCTCGCAGCTCGTAACATCCCAGGAGTGACTGTGATCGAGGCAGCAGGCGTTAACGTTCTTGACCTCGTTGCTAACGACAAAGTCATCTTCACTAAAGATGCGGTTGCGAAGGTAGAGGAGGTGCTTGCATAATGGCTCAAGCATACGATATCATCAAACGTCCTATCATCACTGAGCGTTCTGTTAGCCTCATGGAAGCTAACAAATACGTTTTCGAAATCGACGTTAAAGCGACTAAATCGCAAGTGAAGTACGCTATCGAAACAATCTTCAATGTGAAAGTTGCTTCGGTAAACACAATGAACATGAAACCGAAAGCGAAACGTGTCGGTCGTCACTCTGGTTACACAGCTCGTCGTAAAAAAGCGATCGTAACCCTTGCTGAAGGCAACACAATCGACTTCCTCGGTTAATTTACTACCTTAGAAGAAAAGGAGGGAATCCTCGATGGCAATTAAAAAGTTTAAGCCGACCACTAACGGTCGCCGTAACATGACATCTCTCGACTTTGCAGAGATCACAACGAACCGTCCTGAAAAATCGTTAACTGAAAAGCTTTCGAAAAAAGGCGGTCGTAACAACCAAGGTCGTTTGACTGTACGTCACCAAGGTGGCGGGCACAAACGCAAATACCGTATCATCGATTTCAAACGTAACAAAGATGGCATCGTCGGACGCGTTGCTACGATCGAATACGATCCAAACCGTTCAGCGAACATCGCCCTCATCAACTATGCAGATGGTGAGAAACGTTACATCCTCGCTCCTAAGGGCATCAAAGTAGGCATGGAAATCATGTCTGGTCCTGAGGCGGATATCAAAGTGGGGAACGCTCTTCCACTCGTGAACATCCCTGTCGGTACTACTATCCACAACATCGAGCTTAAGCCTGGTAAGGGCGGTCAGCTTGTTCGTGCGGCTGGTGCATCGGCACAAATCCAAGGACGTGACGGCAAGTACGTCATCGTTCGTCTTCAATCAGGTGAATCACGCTTGTTCCTCGGCACTTGCCGCGCGACAGTCGGTTCAGTTGGTAACGAAGAACACGAACTCGTAAACATCGGTAAAGCAGGACGTTCACGTTGGTTAGGCAAACGCCCAACAGTACGTGGTTCTGTAATGAACCCGGTTGATCACCCACACGGTGGTGGTGAAGGTCGTGCGCCAATCGGTCGTTCGGGCCCACTTACTCCTTGGGGTAAACCAGCTCTTGGTCTTAAAACTCGTAAGAAAAACAAATCGAGCGACATGTACATTCTTCGTCGTCGCAAGAAATAATTACTACATGATTCTCGGGCGGTTCGAAAGAGCCGTTCCCGAATCATTCCAAAGGGAGGTTCTATCATGGGTCGCAGCTTGAAAAAAGGTCCATTCGCAGATCACCATTTGCTCGCTAAAGTTGACAAACTCAACGAATCTGGTGAGAAGCAAGTCATCAAAACTTGGTCACGTCGCTCGACAATCTTCCCAGAATTCATGGGTCACACGTTCGGTGTACACGATGGTCGTAAACACGTACCAGTATTCGTGACAGAAGACATGGTCGGTCACAAACTTGGTGAATTCGCTCCAACACGCACGTACAAAGGTCACGGATCAGACAAGAAAACGAAACGGTAATTTGAGGGGAGGTCAAATCCATGCAAGCTAAAGCATCAGCTAATATGGTCCGTCTTGCTCCTCGCAAAGCACGTCTCGTTGTAGACTTAATTCGCGGGAAACAAGTCGGCGAAGCGCTCTCTGTCCTTGCTCACACGAACAAGGCAGCGTCGCCAATCGTTGAAAAAGTATTGAAGTCAGCGATTGCAAACGCAGAGCACAACTACGATATGAATATTGAGAACCTTGTGGTGTCGGAAATCTACGTCAACGAAGGTCCAACACTCAAACGCTTCCGCCCACGTGCGATGGGTCGCGCAAGCCGTATTAACAAACGCACAAGCCACATCCACATCGTGGTAACTGAGAAATAAGGAGGGATATGTAGTGGGTCAAAAGGTAAATCCGCACGGTCTTCGCGTTGGTATTATCAAAGACTGGGATTCGCGTTGGTACGCTGAGAAAGACTACGCAGATCTCCTTCATGAAGACTTCGTTATTCGTGAATACATCGAAAACAAAATGAAGGATGCTAGTATTTCTAAAGTAGAAATCGAACGCGCTGCAAATCGCGTGAACATTTCGCTTCACACTGCGAAACCAGGTATGGTTATCGGTAAGGGTGGTTCGGAAATCGAGTCACTCCGCAAAAACATCATCAAGCTTGCTGAAGGCAAACGTGTTCACATCAACGTTGTTGAAGTGAAAAACGCGGACGCTGTCGCTAAACTTGTTGCTGAAAACATCGCTCGTCAATTGGAAGGCCGTGTGTCATTCCGTCGTGCAATGAAACAATCAATCCAACGTTCGATGCGCACTGGCATCAAAGGGATCAAAACAGAAGTTTCTGGTCGTCTTGGTGGCGCTGATATCGCTCGTTCAGAGAAGTACTCGGAAGGAACAGTTCCACTTCACACACTCCGTGCCGATATCGATTACGGAACAGCTGAAGCTGACACAACTTATGGTAAAATCGGAATTAAAGTCTGGTTGTACCATGGTGAAGTTCTTCCAACAAAAAACAACACAGCTAAAAACGCTGAATAATAAACACTCTTTCAGGAAGGAGGCAACACACTATGTTGTTACCTAAACGCGTGAAATATCGTCGTGTACACCGTGGTAAAATGCGCGGAAATGCAAAACGCGGCACAACAGTACATTTCGGTGAATTCGGTCTCCAATCGCTCGAAGCGAGCTGGATCACAAACCGTCAAATCGAATCAGCACGTATCGCAATGACACGTTATATGAAACGTGGTGGTAAAGTGTGGATCAAGATCTTCCCACACAAACCATACACGAAAAAGCCTCTCGAAGTCCGAATGGGTTCGGGTAAAGGTGCTCCAGAAGGCTGGGTAGCTGTAGTTAAGCCTGGCAAAGTAATGTTCGAAATCGCGGGTGTATCTGAGGAAGTTGCACGTGAGGCACTTCGTCTTGCAGCGCACAAACTTCCAGTGAAATGTAAGTTCGTGAAACGTGAAGAAAATGGTGGTGATACGAATGAAAGCAACTGATCTCCGTCAATCAACAACTGAAGAGCTCAACGGTAAAGTAGGCGAGTGGAAAGAAGAACTCTTTAACCTTCGTTTCCAATTAGCTACAGGTCAGCTTGAGAATCCTGCTCGTATCCGTGAAGTACGCAAGTCGATTGCGCGTGCTAAAACGATTCTTCGTGAACGCGAACTCGGCATCAACAACGGCTAATCTAATCGGATTCTTTAAGAGGAGGTAACACTCATGGAACGCAATAAGCGTAAAGTACTCACTGGACGCGTCGTGTCTGACAAAATGGACAAAACGATCGTCGTTGCAGTTGAAACAAAAGTACGTCATAAGCTTTATGGCAAACGTGTAAACTACACGAAGAAATTTAAAGCGCACGATGAGAACAATGTCGCTAAAATCGGCGATGTCGTCCGTATCGCGGAAACACGTCCGCTTTCTAAAGACAAACGTTTCCGTCTCGTAACAGTAGTAGAAGAATCAGTAATCATCTAATAACAGTTCGGATCTATAAACATCCGGAGGGAGGTACACTCGCATGATTCAACAAGAATCTCGCTTGAAAGTAGCAGACAACTCTGGCGCGCGTGAACTGTTGACAATTAAAGTCCTCGGTGGTTCAGGTCGTAAGACTGCCAACATCGGTGACATCATCGTCGCGACGGTAAAACAAGCAACACCAGGTGGCGTTGTTAAAAAAGGTGACGTTGTCAGAGCAGTTGTCGTTCGTACAAAACGCGGCGCTCGTCGTAAAGATGGTTCGTACATCCGTTTCGATGAGAACGCAGCAGTCATCATCAAAGATGACAAGAGCCCACGCGGCACTCGGATCTTCGGGCCAGTTGCACGTGAACTTCGTGAAAAAGAATTCATGAAGATCGTTTCGTTGGCACCGGAAGTACTTTAATTTCCAATTTCAATCCTATAAGGAGGTGCGCAAAACGATGCATGTTAAAAAAGGCGATACAGTCCAGGTAATGTCTGGTAAAGATAAAGGCAAGCAAGGGGTTATCCTCAAAGCTATGCCAAGCAAGAACCGCGTAGTCGTAGAAGGTATCAACGTGATTAAAAAACACTCGAAACCATCACAAGCGAATCCACAAGGCGGTATCCTTGAAATCGAAGCACCAATTCACGTCTCGAACGTCATGCCACTCGACCCTAAAACGGGCAAACCGACTCGCGTTGGTTTCAAAGTAGTCGATGGTAAAAAAGTTCGTGTCGCGAAATCGGGCGAAGTACTCGATAAATAAGAAGAACGTGACGAAAGGAGGTCCATTCGACTATGAACCGTTTGCAAGAGAAGTATAAAAGCGACATCGTGAAAGCGATGATGGATAAATTCAACTATGACTCAGTCATGCAAGTCCCGCAGGTCGACAAGATCGTCATCAACATGGGTGTAGGTGACGCTGTTTCGAACTCGAAGGCTCTTGACATGGCAGTGGAAGAATTATCAATTCTTTCTGGTCAAAAACCACTCGTAACGAAGGCTAAGAAATCAATCGCTGGTTTCAAACTTCGTGAAGGCATGCCAATCGGTGCGAAGGTTACTCTTCGTGGCGAGCGTATGTACGATTTCCTCGACAAATTGGTAACTGTTTCACTTCCACGTGTACGTGACTTCCGCGGTGTATCGAAGAAAGCATTCGACGGACGCGGTAACTACACGCTTGGTGTGAAAGAGCAACTTATTTTCCCTGAGATCGATTACGATAAAGTAACGAAAGTACGCGGTATGGACATCGTTGTTGTTACAACAGCGAACACAGACGAAGAAGCTCGTGAATTGCTCACACTTCTCGGAATGCCATTCCAAAAATAATCTAAAGGGAGGTCGACAACATGGCTAAAAAGTCAATGGTGAATCGCGAACACAAACGCGAGAAACTCGTTGCCCAGTACGCTGAGAAACGTGCACAATTGAAAGCTGAAGGCGACTACATCGGACTCAGCAAATTGCCACGTAACTCTTCACCTGTACGTCTTCATAACCGTTGCCGTATCACAGGTCGTCCACATGGTTACATGGGTAAATTCGGGATCAGCCGTATCAAGTTCCGTGATCTTGCATACAAAGGTCAAATCCCTGGTGTTAAAAAAGCAAGCTGGTAATCCACTAACAGTGTGAAAGGAGGTACATCGCATGGTAATGACAGACCCAATTGCAGATATGCTTACACGTATCCGTAACGCTAACATGGTTCGCCATGAAAAATTAGAGCTTCCAGCTTCTAATATCAAACGTGAGGTTGCAGAGATCCTCAAGCGTGAAGGTTTCATTCGCGATGTTGAATATATCGAGGACGCTAAGCAAGGTACACTTCGTCTGTTCCTTAAATACGGAGCAAGCAACGAACGTGTTATCACTGGTCTCAAACGCATTTCGAAACCAGGTCTTCGTGTATACGCAAAAGCTGATGAAGTACCAAAAGTACTCGGAGGACTCGGTATCGCAGTTCTTTCGACATCAAAAGGTCTTATGACTGATAAAGAAGCTCGCCAACAACAAGTCGGCGGCGAAGTGCTCGCCTACATCTGGTAAGTCACTTTTCTAACAAGAACGGAGGTGTAATCAATGTCACGTATTGGTAAAAAACCAGTTACGATTCCAGCTGGCGTTACTGTCACGGTTGCAGAAGACAACACGGTCACAGTAAAAGGTGCTAAAGGTGAACTTTCGCTTTCAGCTAACCCAGCCTTGGAAATCAAAGTTGAAGAGAACGAATTGAACGTCGTTCGTCCGGATGACTCGAAAGAGAACCGTACGATCCACGGGACGACACGTGCCCTTATCGCCAACATGGTGGAAGGTGTGTCTAACGGATTCCAGAAAACACTTGAGATCTCAGGGGTTGGTTACCGTGCAGCTAAGCAAGGTAACAAACTCGTCCTCAGTCTCGGTTACTCGCACCCAATCGAGTACGTTGCTGAAGAAGGTATCGAGATCGAAGTTCCTTCAAACACGCAAATCGTCGTTAAAGGGATTAACAAAGAGCGCGTCGGTCACGTTGCAGCTCAAATCCGCTCGTACCGTGCTCCAGAACCTTACAAAGGTAAAGGTGTTCGTTACTCTGATGAACGTATTCGCCGTAAAGAAGGTAAGACTGGTAAGTAATTCGTCACGAAATGAACGGAAAGGAGTGGCATAAATGATCACAAAAGCAGACAAAAATGCAGTTCGTAAGAAACGTCATGCTCGTGTACGTCGTACGATCACAGGGACAGCAGCTCGTCCACGTTTGAACGTATTCCGCTCGAGCAAGCACATCTACGTTCAACTCATCGATGATGCAGCACAAACAACGCTTGTGTCAGCATCTTCGAAAGATAAAGCTCTCGATCTTACAAACGGCGGCAACGTTGAAGCAGCGAAAGCTGTTGGTAAACTTGCAGCTGAACGTGCACTCGAGAAAGGTATCGACACTGTTGTGTTCGACCGTGGTGGATACCTCTATCATGGCCGCGTCAAAGCTGTTGCTGAAGCAGCTCGTGAAGCAGGTCTTAAATTCTAACAAAAAGGAGGGGACACTCGATGCGCCAGTTAGACGTTAACATGGAACAACTTGAAGAACGCGTTGTTACCGTAAACCGCGTCGCGAAAGTCGTGAAAGGTGGCCGTCGCTTCCGTTTCGCCGCTCTCGTCGTCGTAGGTGACAAAAATGGTCACGTCGGTTTCGGTACAGGTAAGGCACAAGAGGTGCCAGAAGCGATCCGCAAGGCTATTGAAGCCGCTAAGAAAAACATGGTTCAAGTACCGATGGTCGGTACAACAATTCCACACGAAATCACAGGAGTATTCGGAGCAGGTCGTGTATTCATGAAACCAGCTTCTGAAGGTACTGGGGTTATCGCTGGTGGTCCAGTTCGTGCAGTGCTCGAACTCGCAGGTGTAGGTGACATCCTTTCGAAATCGCTTGGATCTAACACACCAATCAACATCGTCCGTGCGACGGTTAAAGGCTTGACAGAGCTTAAAAAAGCAGAGGAAGTTGCTAAACTACGCGGTAAAAGCGTAGAAGAACTTCTTAAATAAGGGAGGGAATTAGACATGGCGAAACTCGCAATCACCCTCACACGCAGCACTATTGGTCGTCCGGAAGATCAGCGTGTAACAGTACGTACACTCGGTCTTCGTAAAATGCATCAGACTGTCGTTGTCCCTGACAACGTAGCGATGCGCGGTATGATCAAAAAAGTGTCGCACCTTGTGACTGTAAACGAAATCAACGAATAATAAAGATCTTACTAAATAAGGAGGTGCCACTATGAAACTCCATGAATTGAAGCCAACTCCAGGTTCGCGTCACGAACGCAACCGTGTCGGTCGCGGTATGGCGACTGGTAACGGTAAAACTTCTGGCCGTGGACATAAAGGTCAAAAAGCTCGTTCGGGCGGTGGCGTTCGTCCAGGATTCGAAGGTGGGCAAAACCCACTTTACCGTCGTCTTCCAAAACGCGGTTTCAACAACCCTACTCGTAAAGAGTATGCAGTTGTTTCCCTAGACACGCTTAACCGTTTCGAGGCAGGTACTGAAGTTACTCCAGAACTCTTAATTGAGACTGGTGTTGTCAGCTCTGCTAAAGACGGAATCAAAGTGCTTGCTAACGGCAAGCTTGAAACAAAATTGACTGTAAAAGCCAACAAATTCTCGGGTGCAGCGAAAGAAGCGATCGAAGCAGCTGGCGGTTCAGTTGAGGTGATCTGATGTTTCAGACGATCTCCAATATGTGGCGCGTGAAAGATATTCGACAGCGTATTCTCTTCACACTCGCAATCATCATCATTTTCCGCATCGGGGCCCATATCCCGGTGCCGATGGTGAATACGGATGTGTTGCGTTTTGACTCAGGTGGTCTTTTAGACTTCTTGAACTTGTTTGGAGGAAATGCTTTACAGAACTTCTCCCTGTTCGCAATGGGGATCATGCCGTACATCACGGCATCGATCGTTGTGCAGCTCTTACAAATGGACGTCGTTCCGAAGTTTGCCGAATGGGCAAAACAAGGCGAGTCTGGGCGTAAAAAGCTAGCGACGGTCACGCGCTATGGGACGATCATGTTAGGGTTTATCCAAGCGACGTCATTGTCGTTCGGGTTTAACCGCCTCTATCCAGGTCTCGTCAACGAGACGTGGGGCACGGCAACCTATTTCGTGATCGCGATCGTGCTGACTGCAGGTACGGCGTTCTTGATGTTCCTTGGTGAGATGACGACGGAGAAAGGTGTTGGGAATGGTATTTCCATCATTATCTTCGCCGGTATCGTCGCTGGGTTCCCAAGAATCTTTACGCAGATTTATGAAACGAAGCTCCAAAATGCTGGAGACGCGTTATTCATTAACATCGTTTACTTGGTTGTGCTATTGCTCGTCATTCTTGCAGTGACCATGGGGATCATTTATGTTCAACAGGCCGCTCGCAAAATTCCGATTCAATACGCAAAACGCACGGCGAACCGTACCCCTGTGGGCGGACAGTCAACGCATTTGCCAATCAAACTAAACGCTGCCGGTGTCATCCCGGTCATCTTCGCGATTTCCTTCATGGTGACACCACCAACTGTTGCAAGCTTCATTGCTTCTCCGGAAACGACGCAGAAGTTGCAGACTTACTTCGATACGACGTCTCCAATCGGAATGTCGATCTACGTAGCGCTCATCATCGCGTTCGCTTACTTCTATACATTCATTCAGGTAAACCCTGAACAGATGGCAGAAAACCTGCAGAAGCAAGGTGGCTATATTCCTGGGATTCGTCCTGGGGCGCAAACAGAACAGTACATCACGAAGTTGCTTTATCGATTGACTTTCTTCGGAGCGATTTTCTTATCGCTCGTAGCGATCATGCCGACAATCTTCATTAAGCTTGCCGGTCTCCCAACTTCGGTGCAAATCGGAGGAACGAGCTTGTTGATCGTCATCGGGGTAGCCCTCGAAACGATGAAACAAATCGAGAGTCAACTCGTAAAACGACACTACAAAGGCTTTATCCGTTAAAGCGGAAGGAAGGGTACACCCTTCCTTCCTGTCGTGTTTACGACGTGTTGTGAAAATCAAAACTGGAGGCTAACTGAGATGAATCTAGTACTCATGGGCTTACCGGGTGCAGGGAAAGGGACTCAAGCGGCTAAAATCGTTGAAGAGTACCAAATCCCACACATTTCGACAGGCGACATGTTTCGTGCGGCAATCAAAGGCGGAACGCCACTCGGCAAAGAAGCAAAATCGTTCATGGATAAAGGCGAACTCGTACCGGATGAGGTAACAATCGGAATCGTACGCGAACGCTTGAGTCAAGATGATACGAAAAACGGCTTCCTGCTCGATGGATTCCCGCGTACTGTTGCTCAAGCAGAGGCACTCGAAAGTTTGCTTAAAGATTTGGGAAAACAGATTGACCATGTCGTGAATATCGATGTGGATGCGGAAATTCTCGTCCCGCGTTTGACAGGTCGTTGGATCTGCCCGACGTGTGGTGCGACATATCACGTGATCTTCAACCCACCTAAAGTGGAAGGCATCTGTGATGTGGATGGGTCGGCTCTCATGCAACGTGAAGACGATAAAGAGGAAACGGTCCGCCGTCGCCTTGACGTCAACATCGAGCAATCGAAACCACTCATTGACTTTTACGCTGAAAAAGGGTATCTTCGTACATTGGATGGAGATCGTCCAATCGATGTCGTATACGCCGATGTCAAAGCGTTACTCGGTGGTACTGAATGATCATCACGAAGACGCCTCGTGAAATAGCGATTATGCGTGAGGCTGGGCAAATTGTTGCTCGAACACACCAGGTGCTCAAAGAGCACATCAAACCAGGTATTACGACGCTTGAGCTCGACCGGATCGCGGAAGAATACATTCGCAGCCAAGGTGCGACACCGTCGTTCAAAGGCTATAACGGGTTTACCGGTAGCGTTTGTGCTTCAGTGAACGAAGAGCTTGTTCATGGGATTCCCGGAAAACGGGTATTGAACGATGGGGATATCATCTCGATCGACATCGGTGCCTACTATAACGGATACCATGGAGATTCCGCTTGGACGTATCCAGTGGGAACAATCTCGGAAGAGACACAGCAGTTACTTGACGTGACTGAAGAAAGTCTGTATAAAGGATTGGAGCACGCTAAGGCTGGACAGCGTTTGACAGACATTTCGCATGCGATTCAAGCGTATGTGGAATCTCATGATTTCTCTGTCGTCCGCGAATACGTCGGTCATGGTGTCGGACAAAATTTGCATGAAGAACCGCAAATTCCGCACTATGGTCCACCGGGGAAAGGGCCGCGCCTGAAGACTGGAATGACGTTAGCCATTGAACCAATGGTCAACGCTGGTCAACGCTATGTTCGGACACTGGCTGACAACTGGACAGTTGTGACAGTGGACGGTAGCATGTGCGCCCACTTTGAGCACACCATCGCCATCACAGACGATGGATACGAGATTTTAACGAAACTCGATTCCGGTGAATGAGGCTCTATTGCTTCGTGCTGATCCGTTACGGATCCTTCTCTCACAGTACAATGCGATAGATCGTCTGTGCTCCTAAATATCTTCATATAGAAAGGGGAATAAATGATGGCGAAACAAGATGTCATTGAAGTGGAAGGCACTGTTGTCGAACCACTTCCAAACGCAATGTTTAAAGTGGAGTTAGAAAACGGCCACACGGTGCTCGCGCACGTCTCAGGGAAAATTCGGATGCACTACATTCGAATCCTTCCAGGTGACCGCGTAACTGTCGAGTTGTCTCCGTACGACTTGACTCGCGGGCGGATTACGTACCGTTACAAGTAACTCCGATTTTTCCAGGAGGAGGGTATAATCATGAAAGTAAGACCGTCGGTAAAACCGATCTGCGAAAAATGTAAAGTTATTCGTCGTAAGGGTAAAGTAATGGTAATTTGCGAAAACCCGAAACACAAACAAAAACAAGGTTAATCTAAGAGGAGGTGCACACATGGCACGTATTGCTGGTGTAGATATTCCACGCGAAAAACGTATCGTTATTTCGCTCACATACATCTTTGGTATTGGTAAAACAAGAGCACAAGAAATTTTGAAGGCTGCAAACGTATCTGAAGATTCACGCACACGTGATCTTACAGAAGACGAAATCAACCGTATCCGTGAAGCAATTGACGGAATTAAAGTTGAAGGTGACCTTCGCCGTGAAGTTTCACTCAACATTAAACGTTTGATCGAGATCGGCGCATATCGCGGTGTTCGTCACCGTCGTAGTCTCCCTGTTCGCGGACAAAACACGAAGAACAACTCGCGTACTCGTAAAGGCCCACGCCGTACAGTAGCGAACAAGAAGAAGTAAAGGAGGGAATTGAACAATGGCGAAACGTAAGCAAAATGTACGTTCAAAACGTAAAGTCAAAAAACATGTTGAAGTCGGTGTGGTACACATCCGCTCTACATTCAACAACACAATCATTACAATCACTGACACGCAAGGTAACGCGATCTCATGGGCTACTTCTGGTAACCTTGGATTTAAAGGATCACGTAAATCGACTCCGTTCGCAGCACAATTGGCTGCTGAAACTGCAGCGAAAGTTGCAATGGACAACGGTATGCGTACAGTAGAAGTTAACGTTAAAGGTCCTGGTGCTGGACGTGAAGCGGCTATCCGTGCCCTCCAAGCTACTGGTCTTGAAGTAACTGCAATCCGTGACGTAACACCAGTTCCGCACAACGGTTGCCGCCCTCCAAAACGTCGCCGCGTATAATCGCTTGTGCGTGTGAAGGGCTTACCTAGCACAAACAGCATATACAATGCAGCTCGCGCTGCATGGCAGGATACACTCAAGGAGGGGTTCAGATGATCGAGATTGAAAAACCAAAGATCGAAACGGTCGAAATCAGCGAGGATGCTACGTTTGGTAAATTCGTGGTGGAACCGCTTGAACGTGGATATGGCACTACTCTCGGCAACTCACTACGTCGAATTCTTTTGTCATCGCTCCCTGGTGCAGCGGTAACAGCGGTTCAAATCGATGGCGTTCTTCATGAGTTCTCTACGATTGACGGAGTCGTCGAAGACGTCACGCAAATCGTATTAAACCTCAAGAAGTTGGCTCTCAAAGTGTACTCGGACGAAGAGAAAACGCTTGAGATTAACGTTTCAAGTGCCGGTGCTGTCACTGCGGCAGACATTACCCATGATAGCGACGTTGAAATCTTGAATCCTGAGCTCCACATCGCGACTCTCGCTGACAACGCGACGCTTCGCATGCGTTTGACTGCTCGCCGTGGTCGTGGTTACGTCCAGGCAGAAGATAACAAACGTGATGATATGCCGATTGGCGTTATTCCAATCGATTCGATCTACACACCGATTCAACGCGTGAACTACGAAGTAGATAAAACACGTGTCGGTCAAGATGCTAGCTTCGATAAGCTTCTATTAGACGTGTGGACAGATGGTTCAATCCGTCCGGAAGAAGCGGTATCGCTCGGGGCGAAAATTTTGACAGAACACTTGAACATCTTTGTTGGCTTGACTGACGAGGCTCTCAATGCAGAAATTATGGTCGAGAAAGAAGAAGACCAAAAAGAAAAAGTACTCGAAATGACGATCGAAGAACTCGATCTCTCAGTTCGTTCGTACAACTGCTTGAAGCGCGCGGGCATCAACACTGTTCAAGAACTCGCAAACAAATCAGAGGAAGAGATGATGAAAGTTCGTAACCTCGGACGTAAATCACTCGAAGAAGTTCAACTCAAGTTGGACGAGCTCGGTTTGGGCTTGCGTAAAGAAGACTAAGTTCAACCGAAGGAGGGAAATGTAATGGCTTATTCGAAACTCGGCCGTACAAGCTCACAACGTAAGGCACTTTTACGTGATCTTGCAACTGACCTTATTATCAACGAGCGCATTCAAACAACTGAACAAAAAGCGAAGGAACTTCGCCCAGTCGTTGAAAAATTGATCACTCTTGGGAAACGTGGCGATCTTCATGCCCGTCGTCAAGTAGCTTCATTCGTTCGTAAAGAGAACGCTGGAGAAAAAGACGCAATCCAAAAATTGTTCGAAGACGTGGCACCACGCTACGCTGAACGTCAAGGTGGATACACACGCATCATGAAAGTCGGCCCACGCCGCGGTGACGGTGCAGAAGTCGTAATCATCGAACTCGTCTAATTCATTAGGCAGTCAACAGGGCATGCGGTGACGTATTGCCCTGTTTCCACATCGGAAAGGAGTCGGCAGATGGAATCTCAAATTATGGTACGCGATATCGTGTTTCGTTACCCGGGACAAACCGAGCCAGCCTTAAACGGGCTGTCACTCGACGTATACAAAGGGGAATGGCTCGCTATCGTTGGCCATAACGGTTCTGGCAAGTCGACTTTGACGAAGTTGTGGAATGGGCTTTTGCTTCCTCAAGAAGGAGAAGTCCGGGTTGAGACACTCGATCCAACGGACGCCACAGACGTGTGGGACGTTCGGAAACGGATCGGTGTCGTCTTCCAAAATCCTGACAACCAGTTTGTCGGGGCGACCGTGCGCGATGATGTGGCATTTTCTCTCGAAAACATGGGACTTCCACGTCAAGAAATGGTTCGTCGAATTGATGACAGTCTAGCGCGCGTTGGATTATCGGAACTAGCGGACCGTGAACCGCATCAGTTATCCGGTGGACAAAAGCAGCGCGTTGCGATTGCTTCGGCACTCGCAATGCGCCCGCATGTCCTCGTGCTCGATGAAGCTACCTCAATGCTCGACCCGATTGGGCGCAAAGAGGTGATTGAAACGGTACAACAGCTCGTCTCAGAAGGGATGACCGTTGTCGCCATTACCCACGAGCTCGACGAAGTGTTGTTTGCCGACCGTATCATTGCATTGTCAAAAGGCAAGATTGCGATGACCGGTACACCCGAAGACGTGTTTCAAAATCCGGAGGCGTTACGAGCCATTCAGCTCGACGTACCGTTTATTGTCCGGATGCAACTCGAACTGAAGGAACGGGGCATACCACTCGATCGTCTGATGCTACAACATTCGGAGTTGGTGAACCATCTATGCCGATTAGCATTGAAGAAGTGACTTACCAATATCAATTGAATACTCCGTTTGAACGAACCGCGCTGCGCGATGTGAATGTAATGATTCCGTCGGGGGCGCTTGTTGCGTTTCTTGGCCATACTGGGTCAGGCAAGTCAACGCTCGTTCAACATATGAACGGACTGCTGCGACCGACAAAAGGGCGTGTCGTCGTCGATGACATCGAAGTCCGTGCGATTACGAAGCGTCGCGACAAAAAGCAAAGCCTGCTACCGCTTCGGCGCCGCGTTGGGCTCGTCTTTCAATATCCGGAGCATCAACTATTTGAAGAGACGGTCGAACGCGACGTCATGTTTGGTCCACGAAACTTTGGGGCGTCTGAAGACGAAGCGAAAGAGCGGGCTCATGCTGCGTTGCGCCTCGTCGGCCTGGATGAAACGTTATGGGGCCGTTCCCCGTTCGATCTCTCGGGCGGACAGATGCGTCGCGTCGCCATTGCCGGCGTGCTCGCTAGTCGGCCTGATGTTCTCGTCGTAGATGAGCCGACGGCCGGACTCGACCCGCTCGGCCGTCGTGAGATGCTGGCGTTATTCAAACGGCTAAAACAAGAACTCGATTTGACGCTCATTCTCGTTTCGCACGATATGGACGACGTGTTAGCGTACGCAGAACGAGTCGTCGTCATGGAACGGGGCGAGGTCGCCTTTGATGGGAATCCATTTGACTTGTTCAAAGATGAGGCGCTTGTCAAAGGGCTCCAGCTTGAAATCCCACATGTGCTTCGCTTCGCGAGTGAGCTTGCCCCTGCGTTCGGTGTTGCGACACCGGCCTTACGGACCGAAGGCGAATTGGCGGACTGGATCGCGCTCGAATTGAGAAAGGGGAGAGCGACATGATCATCGGACAGTACATTCCCGGACATTCATGGCTCCATACACTTGATGCGCGAGCCAAGACGTTGTTCATCCTCGGCTTCATTCCCATCGTCTTTTTGGCTGATAACTTATGGACGAACGTGTTCTTGCTTGGCTTTACCTTGTTCGCCGTGAGACTGTCTCAATTGTCATGGCGGTATTTATGGAATGGATTGAAGATGATTTTATTCCTCATCATTTTTACACTGTTGTTGCAACTGTTCTTTAACCGGGACGGGACGGAGTTGATTGCATTCGGTCCGTTCGCGATTTATTCGGAAGGCGTCCGGATGGGCTTGATCGTCTCGCTCCGCTTCTTCTATCTCGTCATGTTGACGACACTCGTCACACTGACGACCACACCGATGGAACTGACCGATTCGATTGAAGCAGGGCTCCGCCCCCTCGAACGATTCCGAGTGCCTGCCCATGAGATCGCCCTCATGCTGTCGATCTCGCTCCGGTTCCTTCCGACCTTGGCTGACGAGACCGATCGCATCATGAAGGCTCAGCAGGCGCGAGGCGTCGATTTGAAGAGCGGTCCGCTCAAGGATCGCTTGAAGGCAGTCGTCCCGCTTATGATCCCATTGTTTGTGTCGGCGTTTAAACGTGCTGAGGACCTCGCTACGGCAATGGAGGCCCGCGGGTACCGTGGGGGTGAAGGACGGACGCGCTTGCGTGAGATGACGTGGCACCGTCGTGACACGGTGTTACTCATCATCTTCGTGGTCATCACACTCATCTTGATTGGATTGCGAGGGATAGGATGAAGCGAATTAAATTGACGATTGCGTATGATGGAACGAACTATGCCGGTTATCAGGTCCAACCGAACGGAAATACGGTTCAAGCCGAAGTAGAGGGTGTGCTGGCGCGGATGCATAGTCAGACCGTCAAAGTAGTGGCCTCGGGTCGTACGGACGCCCGTGTGCATGCTCGGGGGCAAGTGCTACACTTCGATACGCACCTCGCTATGCCAGCCGACCGGTTCGTCAAAGCGCTGAATGCAATGTTGCCCGATGATATTCTTGTCCGGTCCGCCGAAGAGGTCGATACGTCGTTTCACGCGCGTTACGGGGCAAAACGGAAAGAGTATCGCTATTTCTTCCGAAGCGACGCGGACCCGTTCCGGCGCCACCATGCTGTAACGGTCACGTACACGCTCGACTATGAGCGGATCCGACAGGCGCTACGCATGCTCGTCGGGACTCACGACTTCACCTCCTTTTCAGTGACGAAGGCTGAGGTAGAGGATCGTGTCCGCACAATCTATGAAGCGGAGCTCGTCGAAGCGGGCGATGAGATGTATATTCGTTTCGTCGGCTCGGGCTTTCTTTATAACCAAGTCCGTATTATGGTAGGGACGTTGTTAGAGGTCGGGCGTGGGAAATATGAGCCGGCAGACGTGAGCCGGATGCTCGCCTCAAAAGACCGGCGTAGCGCTGGGATTACAGCCCCACCGCACGGTCTATACTTGTGGAATGTGAATTATGAAAAAGTAGATTGACATTCCCCCTATAAAATCGTATTATATTCATTGGCATTTCATTTTCACATTGAGAGATGAACCACAATCTTAGCCCCGTAAACTAGGATTATGATAAAGCATCAAACAAGCACTAAAAAAATTAAGCAAACAGACATTTTAGGAGGTATTCCACATGCGCACGACATTCATGGCAAAAGCATCTGAAGTAGAACGCAAATGGCTCCTTATCGACGCAGAAGGCAAAACACTTGGTCGTTTGACTAGTGAAGTAGCATCACTTCTTCGCGGTAAGCACAAGCCGACTTTCACACCAAACGTTGATTGCGGAGACCACGTCATCATCATCAACGCTGAGAAAATCCACTTGACTGGTAACAAAATGAACGACAAGATTTACTACCGTCATTCAGGTCATCCAGGCGGTTTGAAATCACAAACTGCAAAAGAGCTTCTCGCAAAACGCCCAGAGCGTATGCTTGAACTCGCAATCAAAGGGATGCTTCCAAAAGGATCACTTGGTCGTCAATCATTCACTAAACTCCACGTTTACGCTGGAGCTGAGCACAACCACGCAGCACAAAAACCAGAAGTTTACGAACTTCGCGGTTAATCGGGACACAGGGAGGAACTAAACGATGGCAGATGTACGTTACTACGGAACAGGCCGCCGCAAACACTCGGTGGCTCGCGTTCACCTCGTTGCAGGTGACGGCAAAGTTGTTGTAAATGGCCGTGATATTTCAGAATACTTCGGACATGAGACTTTGATCATGATGGCAAAATCACCACTCGTATTGACTGAAACAGAAGGTAAATACGATGTAATCGTTAACGTTAACGGTGGTGGATTCACTGGACAAGCTGGAGCAATTCGCCACGGCGTATCGCGTGCGCTTCTTCAAGCGGACCCAGAATTCCGTCCAAGCCTCAAAGAAAAAGGCTTCTTGACTCGTGACGCTCGCATGAAAGAACGTAAAAAATACGGTCTTAAAGCTGCACGTCGCGCACCACAATTCTCGAAGCGTTAATCTTCGAACAATTTGGTTCAAACTCTCTGCCCATCGGGGTAGAGAGTTTTTTTGTTGCTCATGAAATTGTTGGTTTCCATTCCCTCAAGAAAACGCTTTTTTTGATATACTGTTAGCGAGACAGAAATTAGGGGGAAACCACATGCTTACAGTAGAACAAGTTCGTGAAGAATTGGCGGGGTTGATCGATCCAACAATCAACCGTACGCTTGGAGATACAGCTGGCGTGAAGGATATTCGCATTAAAGAAGATTATGTCAGTGTAAAAGTGGCACTCGGTCAAACCGGGAGCGGCGAGCAACTCCAACTTCAACAAGAGATTGTCACGTTGCTCAAAGGAAAAGGATTCAAGACGGTCGGTCTTCGCTTCGAGGCGCTCAATGACGAAAGTTTGAAAGAAGCGACGAAGCCTGCTATTCTCCGTGAAAATGCTGGCACGACATTCATTGCGATTGCTTCGGGCAAAGGTGGCGTCGGGAAATCGACAGTCTCGGTCAACTTGGCAGTCGCGCTAGCGCGGGCAGGGAAGAAGGTCGGATTGATTGATGCGGATATTTACGGCTTCAGTGTACCTGACATGCTCGGGATTGAAGAGCGGCCGGTCGTCCGTGGCGAGAAAATCATTCCTGTCGAGCGTTTCGGCGTGAAAGTGATTTCGATGGGCTTCTTTGTAGAAGATAACGCTCCAGTCATCTGGCGTGGACCAATGCTCGGGAAGATGCTTAATAACTTCTTCAACGATGTGGAGTGGGGCGACCTAGACTACTTGCTCCTCGATTTGCCACCAGGGACGGGTGATGTCGCCCTCGATATTCATTCGATGCTCCCGGCATGTCAAGAGTTGATCGTCACGACGCCACACGCAACAGCTGCTTTTGTCGCTGCGCGTGCTGGGGCAATGGCCATCAAGACAAACCACAAAGTGCTTGGTATCATCGAAAACATGGCGTATTTTGAAAGTAAAGTGACAGGGGAGAAAGAGTACGTCTTCGGCTATGGCGGCGGCGAAAAATTGTCTGAAGCGTTGAAAAGCAAATTGCTCGCGCAAATTCCGCTCGGTCAGCCGTATGAGAATGAAGAAGACTTTGCACCATCGGTTTACCGAGATGGGCATCCGTTTGAGAAGACATACGACGGACTAGCGCAAGCGGTCATTCAACAGATAGAAGGGTAATGGTTTATAGATGAAGGTACAAGGATTTTTAAGGTTATTTTGGACGACGCTCGTCTTCGGGACGTTGTTTGGGTTCGTTATGAACTTGCTGGCCAATCCTGGCTATTTAGTGAGTCAATCGTGGGAAGCAATCGTGACGGCACTCAGTTACTCGAGCACATGGACCGGGATTAGCATGATGGGCTTCTTCGCCTACTTGATTGTCCACCGGGTCGGATTGGATTTGTTCCGTGGCCCAAGACTATGGAATCGTGTACAAGTGCTGTTAATCGCCTTCGCGCTATTTGATGCGGTTTACCTTCGTATGCTCGCTTTTGGTAACGATCATATGTGGCGGTATATCGGGGAGATGGTCGTGTTAGTGATCGTTTCATGGATTATCGCAACGAGTAAGGCGAAACAGACGAACGCGAGTGCGTTCATCCCGACGCTCTTCTTGATGATCGTTATAACATTGATCGAATGGATTCCAGCCCTTCAGGCGACGGATGAGATTGCGCTCTTGTGGCCAGCGTTAGCGACGCTCGTATTTGCTAACGCGTATCAAGTATTGATGCTACATCGATTCCAAGCGCCTGCTCAAGCAGAGGATGCCAAACCATCGACGAAGAATCAGGCTAAAGCTAAATCTAAGAAACGGGTGTCTTCTAAATCGTCCTAACACCAATAGGAACGGAAGCACTCGATAGTTACACTCTTCAACAACGTAGCGTCGCCCTAGGTGGGAGGACGCTACGTTGTTTTTATGTGAGGAAAGTCGGTTTTCAACGTTGGAAAAAAGATTCCCGAAGAAAATAAAGTTTTTTTAGAAAAACAGTTGACGAAAATGCGGGGCGCTGATATATTAATAAACGTCGCTGCTGTTCAAATCTGAACAACAGAAAGCGGATGAAAAAAATAATAAAAAACGGTTGACTTTCAAAAGTCAAATCGCTATTATTAAAAAGTCGCTAACACGACAGACACTTGGTCTTTGAAAACTGAACGATGAGGCAAAAATGTTTTACAATTTTTGAATGAAGCGCAAGCTTCGTCATTTTTAAAGAGCTATATCAAATTCTTTGGAGAGTTTGATCCTGGCTC
>NZ_JACSLK010000010.1:0-43677 GCF_018618075.1 Exiguobacterium sp. s5
CGCTTCAGCGCCGAAAGTAGTTGGGGGTCTCCCCCTGTGAGGATAGGACGTTGCCAGGCCAACGCGAAAGACGATCAAGCATCCGCTTGGTCGTCTCTTTTTGTATATATATGTCGTATTTAATTCGGATGGGAAGGTGTCTAAATGACTCGAAAACCTAAACATAATCCTTTTACATTTATGGAGACGCTTGAGCAACATGTGCGAGAAGGACGGGTTTCTTTTCATGTACCTGGCCATCACAATGGAACGGTGAGAGATGAAAAGCTTCCGACGGCCTTCCAAAAAATTATGCCATATGACTTAACAGAGCTTGGTCACTTGGATGATTTACACCATGCGGAAGGTATTATTTTAGAAGGTGAAAAGGCATTAGGATCCCTTTACCAGAGTAAAAGCAAATGGTTGGTAAATGGCTCTACTGCAGGGAATTGGAGTCTATTAGCAGCAACCGTAAAACGGGGAGAACGAGTGTATGTACAACGTAATTCCCACAAATCGGTTTGGAACGCCATTGAGTGGCTTGGTCTAGAACCGATTTTACTCACACCGGAATTAGACAGAGGAAGTAGTTTGCCTACTGTCATTTCACTAGAAACAATTCAGGATGCTGTCTTGCAGTATCCAGGAGGAAAAGCGCTTCTCCTAACGTCTCCCACTTATTACGGAGACATGGCAAACATTCAGCAAATCAGTGCTTACTTGCGTCCGTTAAATATTCCCCTATTAGTAGATGAAGCACACGGCGCTCATTTGATTCATCCTACATTTCCAAAGCGATCAGCTATCTTCGAGGGGGCTAGCGCAGTCGTACAATCAGCCCACAAAACATTGCCCGCTCTCACGATGGGGGCATGGATTCATTATAAAGAAGAAATCGATGAAAAACGTCTCTTTCATGCGCTTTCATCTTTCCAAACATCTAGCCCATCTTACTTGATTATGGCCTCGCTTGATTACGCCCGAGAGTACCTCGAAAACTTGAGTGACCGAGATTGGACTCATATTCAAACGAGTCATTTTTCATTCATCATGGAAATGAGACGTGCTGGGTTTTCAATCAAAGTGGGCGATGACTTCACCAAGATGACTGTGTTAACATACCCTAAAAATGGTCTGATCTTTAGCCAGCATTTAGCGTCAATCGGTATTGACGTGGAACTAGCTGCAGAAGATCACGTGTTATTCTGCTTGCCGTTAAGGGAATTAAAAAGCCAAGAGATTCAACATTGGGTCAAACTGATTAAAAATGCATCGCAGCACGTCCCGCTCATTGTTGAAGATGAGACAATCTATCCTTACCCGATGACTGAACGCGTTTCGTTGTTGCGTTCTATATCGGACGACGCTGATATTGAACGTCTACCGTTTGAGCAAGCGATTGGTTCTGTTGCGGCAGAGACCGTTATTCCGTATCCGCCGGGGATTCCTTGGATTCTAAGAGGAGAAGTCATCACAGACGAGAAAATCCGAGTTTTGAATGAATGGATTTCATTAGGACGGAACCTGCAGGCAAGTAGACATGTTATGATGAAACAAATTGATGTTATCGTAGAGGAGTTTTAAGCGTGAAAGGTATGTTTATTACTGTGGAAGGACCAGATGGTTCTGGGAAAACAACACAGCTACAATTGTTAGTTCAGTCATTGACTGAACAAGGGTATGAAGTGGTCGTCACCCGAGAGCCGGGGGGAACGAAGGTCGGAAACAGTATTCGAGAAGTCTTGCTCTCGCCAGAACATGATGAGATGACGCCTCGAGTCGAAATGATGCTCTATGCCGCATCCCGAGCTCAAAACATTGATCAAGTGATTCGACCGGCTCTCCACCGTGGAGCAGTTGTCGTATGTGATCGATTTGTGGATGCCTCGATTGCGTATCAAGGCTATGGGCTCCAATATGATTTGTCACAAATTTTGTCGTTAAACGACTGGGCGACTGCTGGGATCAAACCAGATTTGACGTTTCTCTTTGACTTGACCCCGGATCAAGCGAGCCATCGCATGAAAGATAGAGGCCAATTAGATCGAATCGAGAGCCGTGATGAGTCTTTCCATCAACGCGTATACGAAGGATTTCAATTATTATTAGAGCAACATCCAGAACGAATGGTACGTATTGATGCGAACGCCTCGATTGAAACCATTCAGGATGAAGTGTTAGATATTACGTTAGAACGATTAAAAGAAAGAGGAGTGATGCAATGATGAAGATGGTAATCGCGATTGTACATGATAAGGACAGTGCCCGCTTATCAGATGCTTTGATTGAAGAGGACTTCCGTGCAACGAAATTAGCCACAACGGGAGGTTTTTTGAAAGAAGGAAACACCACGTTTATGATTGGTGTACCGAAAGAGCGGTTAGATGACCTACTTGCGTTAATCAAATCAAACTGCTCGAGCAGGGATCAAATGATCACGCCGATTTCACCGATGGGTGGACACGCTGATTCATACATTCCTTATCCTGTAGAAGTCCAAGTTGGCGGAGCGACTGTGTTTGTCTTGCCGATTGAAGGATTTCATCAGTTTTAATGGGGACGGTCACGAACATGAGTTTTCAGGAGTTATCAAAATCTCAAACGGTTATTGCGAAAGTGATTGAAAACTCGATCGTTGCTCAAAAGGTCGGTCATGCATATATCTTTTCAGGTGACTATGAACCGTACTTGATTGAAACGGCACAGCTGTTTGCGAAATCCCTTTTTTGCGAGTCGCCTGACGGGGTAGAACCCTGCGGTAACTGTCGAAACTGTAGACGAATGGATTCGGGAAACCTTGTCGACTACATGGAAGTCGAACCGGATGGAGCCAGCATTAAGAAAGAACAGGTGCAACAGTTATTGAGTGACTTGTCTTTACGTGGTGCAGAAGGTGACCGTCAAGTGTATGTGATTCACCAAGCCCATAAGATGACGCCACAAGCCGCCAACAGCCTATTGAAGTTCTTTGAAGAGCCAGGTGTAGGGAAACTAGCCATCTTGGTAACAACTCAGCCACAACTTCTCTTACCGACGATTCGTTCGCGAGCTCAGCATTTAGTATTCCGACCGATTGATCGAGAACGGCTTGTGGAAACGTTGGTCGCAGACGTGCAATGTACGAGCGATTTAGCGCGTCTTGCTTTAGAGACATATCCGAAATTCGAAGACGCGCGTGAGGCGCTTCACAACGACTGGTTTGTACAGGCGTATGGGCTAGTGGTACAATTAGTTGAAGTATTGACAAAACGCCCGCAAGAATTGCTTTTATTCGCCCAAGAAAAATGGCTCGGTCATTTTAAAGGGCGGAATGAATTGCGAGTCGGTCTCGAGCTGTTCGGAAATTGGTTGGAGCAAGCGCTCCACTTCAAAGTGCGAACAGACTATGTCCCGGAGTTGTTTACGAGAGAACAAGCGCTATATACCGCGTTTGTAAAAGATCGTCCGGTTCATAAAATCGTCCATGCTATTGAATCTGTCCATGAGGCGATTCGACGACTAGAGGCAAACGTCAATCCTCAATTAACGTTCGAACGGTTAACGTTCGATTTGCAGAAAGGATAGGAGAGCGTGCTTGAAGTAGTCGGAGTCCGTTTTAAAGAAGCGGGAAAAATCTATTACTTTTCACCAGGCGAAGCAACGCTTGAACGTGGGGACCATGTCATCGTAGAGACGGTACGAGGCATCGAGTACGGTGAAATCGTCCAAGTTGGTAAACAACTAGGTGAAGACGAAGTGGTTTTACCGCTAAAGACAATCCTTCGTGTCGCTGATCAAAAAGATGCCGAAATCGTACAAGATAATCGATTGGCCGCTTTTGACGCTCACGCCGTCTGTGAAGAAAAAATTCGTGAACATCGACTTGAGATGAAGTTAGTAGATGTTGAGTATACATTCGATCGTAATAAAGTCATCTTTTATTTCACGGCAGAAGGCCGTGTTGATTTCCGTGAGCTCGTTAAAGATTTAGCGAGTGTGTTTCGGACTCGAATCGAGCTTCGCCAAATCGGGGTTCGAGATGAAGCGAAATTGCTGAGCGGAATCGGACCTTGTGGCCGTGTGTTGTGTTGCTCCTCGTTCTTAGGGGAATTTGAACCGGTATCCATTAAGATGGCCAAGGATCAGAACCTATCCTTGAACCCGAACAAGATCTCCGGTGTATGCGGTCGTCTCATGTGCTGTCTAAAATACGAGAACGATACGTATGAAGAATTAAAGCGGGATTTGCCAGACGTCGGAAAACGAATCAAAATTCCAGAAGGTGACGGACGTGTCATCGGTCTCAACATCTTGGATCAATTGATTCAAGTCGAGTTGAATGATCGGACCCGTGTTGTGACGTATACAATCGACGAACTCGTCGAAGTCGGTGCAGTCAAACGAAAACCGTCGAAACAGTGATGGGGTGCTGAGCAGTGGAAAGAATGGATAAAAAGGAAGTCATGATGCGGGTCGATGCGATCGAGCAACAGATGCAATTGTTGACGGAGCATTTAGGGGTGCTCAAAGAGCAACTCGCCTATTTGCTCGAAGAAAACCAACACATGTATCTCGAGAACCATCATCTGCGCGAAAAAGTAGAACAACTCGCAGAAGTCGAGACACCTAACGGAGATCCTCAAATTGCCTTGTCTGGAAAAGGACAAAATAACTTGGCGGCGTTATACCAAGAAGGGTTTCATATCTGCAATTTGCACTATGGACAAGTCAGAAAAGACGGGGATTGTCTCTTCTGTATGTCAATGCTAAATAAACATTAATAAGGGGCGATAGACGGGTATATACTCGTCCGTCGCCTTTGTACGTTATGTAGGAGGGAAATGGCGTGACTGTAAAACAAGGTGAACGTCTTGATGATTTGTTAGGACGTCCCGGAAAAATCATTCAAAGTGATGATGTATTTTCGTTTTCATTGGATGCGGTGTTGCTGGCTGAATTTGTGTGGGTCCCGATTCAAAAAGGAAGACTCGTTGATTTATGCGCCGGTACGGGGGCTATTCCGCTCTTTTTATCGTATCGGACGAAAGGAACGGTGACAGGACTTGAAATCCAGCCCCGTCTCGTTGATATGGCGAATCGAAGCATTGCCGTTAACGATTTAAGTGACAGACTGCACATCCTTGAAGGCGATGTGAAACATGCGACCAGCGTACTAGGGCATGCTCGTTATGACGTTGTCACGTGCAACCCACCTTATTTTTTAGCAAACGAAACTTCGCTCCGTAATCAAAATGAACATCATACGATTGCACGTCATGAAGTGCTTTGCACGTTAGAAGACTGTATCCGCTCAGCCAGTCAACTCGTCAAACCGGGTGGGAAGGTAGCCTTCGTCCATCGACCGGAGCGATTACTCGATATTCTAACGCTCATGCGGGCGTATCGGATTGAACCGAAACGAATGCAACTCGTTTACCCGAAACAAGGCCGAGACGCAAATACACTTTTAATAGAGGGGTCAAAAGATGGAAAAGCAGGGCTCACAATCTTACCTCCGTTTGTCGTTTATGAGGAAGATGACACGTATACGAGCGACATGCGGGCCATCCTCGATGCGTAAGCACTTTGCCTATATTCTCGAGTGTAGCGATGGCACATACTATACCGGATATACGACGGATGTAGATAAGCGGATGGACGTGCACAACAGCGGTAAAGGTGCGAAATATACGCGAGCGCGTCTCCCGGTGACGTTACGATATGTCAGGTCGTTTGCGACCAAACGTGAAGCCATGCAGTACGAATGGTCCATCAAACAACTCACGCGGGCTCAAAAACAGCAATTGATGGAGGGAACGAGTAATGAACTCACAGAAAAGTTATCAGACTGATGGGCCCACGCTCTATGTTGTGCCGACGCCGATTGGAAATCTAGAAGACATGACGTATCGAGCGGTTCGAATTCTAGGAGAAGTTGATTTGATTGCGGCCGAAGACACACGCCAAACGATGAAGCTCTGTCGCCATTTCGGCATTGAGACGAAACTAGTCAGCTACCATGAGCACAATAAGCACGTGAGTGGCCCGCGTTTAATCGAAGATATCGAGGCCGGCAAATCAGTCGCCGTCGTCTCAGACGCGGGCATGCCGGGGATCTCGGACCCGGGGAGTGACCTCGTGCGATTGGCCATTGAAGCGAAGCTCCCTGTCGTCGTGCTCCCTGGAGCGAACGCGGCGTTGACGGCTCTTGTCGCCTCTGGTCTTGCGACCGAGCGGTTTTTGTATTACGGATTCTTGCCACGTAAAAAGAAAGAGCGGCTCGATGTGTTATCTTCTTTGCAATATGAACCGGGCACCATCATTTTTTATGAAGCGCCACATCGGTTAAAAGAGATGCTGACCGGGATTCAGGACGCGTTCGGCAATCGGCAACTCGTTCTCGGACGAGAGTTGACGAAAACGTTTGAAGAGTTTTTACGCGGGACGGTAGAAGAAGCGCTTGTTTGGTGTGAAGGTGAGGTACGTGGTGAGTTCGTCGTCATGGTGGCTGGTTCGACGGAAATAGCACCGACACACGATTGGTGGGAGGCGTTATCGCCGCTCGAACACGTCGATCGTTATATCGAAGACGGATTGAAGCCGAACGCCGCTATCAAACAAGTCGCTAAAGAGCGCGGTTTATCACGTGGCGAGGTGTACGACGCTTATCATCAAGTCGACAAAAAAGAGTAAGCAAGGAATTCCTTGCTTACTCTTCGCTGTAGTAGTTTTCGAGCATGTTTTTCAACTCGACGAGAACGCGTTGTGCGCCTTCTGGTGAAAGGATCAATTTACCGTCAGCCAACTTGAAGTTGTCATCCGATACTTCGCCCGTCACTTGGCAAGTCATGTTCGGTTTGTATTTTTTCAACACGATTTGATCGTTGTCGACGTAGATTTCAAGAGCGTCTTTCTCAGCGATCCCGAGTGTGCGGCGCAATTCGATTGGAATGACGACACGACCGAGCTCATCAACTTTCCGTACGATACCTGTAGATTTCATTTTGTGTTTCCTCCTCCAATGGTGTCGAAATCTCTTGGTGACATGAGTCGTCAAAATTCGACAATGTTACTACAGCAAAAAGCATACTAAACTTTCCAATTGCAGTCAACTGCTTACTATTGGAAATCTACATTTTCGAAAATTGGCGATATGAGAACGATATATACCTAAAATTCCCCGAAAGTTAGGACATGAAACAAAGAAAGGGTTTTTTTGGAACATTTTTTATGAGGTAATAACAAAATAATTCCAAACAATTGGTTTGGAAATTCTTTTGTCGAACCGTGTATAATGGAAATTGCAAATGTCGAAAGGATGGAGAACATACAATGGCGAAGCCTACTTTTTATATTACGACTCCGATTTACTATCCGAGTGCCAAACTACACATCGGTCACGCCTATACGACGGTGGCTGGCGATGCGATCGCGCGTTATAAGCGTCTGAAAGGATTTGACGTCCGTTATTTGACGGGGACAGACGAGCACGGTCAAAAGATTCAGGAAAAAGCGAAAGAAGCTGGCGTGACGCCGCAAGCGTTTGTCGATGAAGTCGTTAAAGACATCAAGGTGTTATGGGACCGTCTTGAAATCTCGTACGATGATTATATTCGTACGACCGATGCCCGCCACAAGGCCGTCGTCGAGCACGTATTCGAGACGCTTCTGAAAAACGATGACATCTATCTCGGTGAATACGAAGGGTGGTATTCGATCCCTGATGAAACGTATTACACGGAGTCACAGCTCGTTGATGGGAAGAGCCCTGACAGCGGTCACCCGGTCGAGCTTGTACGCGAAGAGTGCTATTTCTTCCGTCTCAGCAAGTACGCCGATCGTTTAATCGAGTACTTCGAGTCGCACCCTGACTTCATCTTGCCAGAATCGCGCAAAACCGAGATGATCAACAACTTCTTGAAGCCGGGCCTCCAAGACTTGGCCGTCTCACGGACGACGTTTGACTGGGGTGTCCAAGTGCCATCGAACCCGAAACACGTCGTGTACGTATGGGTCGATGCTCTCACGAATTACATCTCTGCCCTCGGCTATGGGTCGGACAACGACGAGTTGTTCAACCGCTATTGGCCAGCCGACGTGCACTTGGTCGGAAAAGAAATCGTCCGGTTCCATACGATCATTTGGCCGGCGTTGCTCATGGCGCTTGACCTTCCATTACCGAAACAAGTTTTCGCCCATGGTTGGTTGCTCATGAAAGACGGCAAAATGTCGAAATCGAAAGGCAATGTCGTCGATCCGATTCCACTCATCGACCGCTACGGACTCGATTCGCTCCGATACTACTTGCTCCGTGAAGTTCCATTTGGAGCGGACGGCACGTTCACACCGGAGGCGTTTGTAGATCGCTTGAATTTTGACCTTGCCAATGACCTCGGTAACCTGCTCAACCGGACCGTGGCCATGATTAAGAAGTATTTCGATGGCGAGATCCCTGCCTACGCGGGCAACGTGACGGAGTTCGATGCCTCGTTGCTTCAAGTTGTCAATGAGACGACAGAGAAGACGGAAGCGGCCATGGAACACATGGAGTTTTCCGTCGCGCTCACAAGCATTTGGCAACTCGTGAGCCGTGCCAATAAATATATCGATGAGACGCAACCGTGGGTCCTTGCGAAGGACGAAGCGAAGCGTGGTGAACTCGCATCCGTGATGACGCATCTGGCCGGCGTACTTCGCCATGTGGCGGTCATGATTCAACCGTTCATGACACGGGCACCAAAAGAAATGTTCCGCCAGCTCGGTCTTGAAGGGAAAGACATGTCATGGGAAGCGCTCGATACGTTTGCGGCCTTCGATGGAGCGGTCGTCACCGACGGGACACCGATTTTCCCACGTCGTGATGTAAAAGAAGAGATCGATGCAATTCAGGAAATGATGCGTCAAGCATCGAAAGCACGTGTCGAGGAAGCCGAAGTGGAGGCGAGCGATGCTGAGGATGAGGACGTCCGTCCAGAAATCACAATCGACGTCTTTGACCAAGTCGAGTTCCGTGTCGGTCAAATCGTCGAGGCCGATAAAATCAAGAAGGCGAAGAAGCTGTTGAAGCTTCAAGTCGACCTTGGTAGCGAGACACGTCAAATCGTCTCAGGCATTGCCGAATGGTATGCGCCAGAAGACTTGGTCGGGAAGAAAGTCATCGTCGTCGCCAATTTGAAGCCGGTCAAACTACGTGGCGAGTTGTCACAAGGGATGATTTTAGCGGCTGATAAAGACGGCAAGCTTGAGCTTGCGACCGTATCTGAGAATATGCCGAACGGGGCCGTCGTCAAATAATCGTTTGGGGGAGACTTCGGTCTCCCTCTTTGTCTATATAAGGAGGAAGCACCATGTTGATTGATACGCATACCCATATCAATGCCGAGCAGTTCAATGAGGATGTCGAGGCGACGATCGAGCGGGCTCGTGCCGCGGGCGTTTCCCCGATGCTCGTCGTCGGATTCGATAACCCGACAATCACGCGGGCAATCGAGCTCGCGGAAACGTATGAGGATATCTATGCCATCGTTGGGTGGCATCCGGTTGATGCCGTCGATTGTACGGATGCTGATTTGAAGAGAATCGAGACGCTAATGGCTCATCCGAAAGTGATGGCGCTCGGGGAAATCGGTCTCGATTACCATTGGGACAAGTCGGAGAAAGATGTCCAACAACGCGTGTTCCGGCAGCAAATCGCTATCGCGAAGCGGACGAACATGCCCATCGTGATTCATAATCGGGAAGCGACAGCCGACGTGCTCGATATTTTAGAGGAAGAACATGCCGAAGAGGTAGGCGGCGTGTTCCATAGTTACAGCATGTCCGTCGAATTGTTGGAACGCTGTCTGCGCTTGAACTTCTACATCTCTCTCGGAGGACCAGTGACGTTCAAAAACGCTAAAGTCCCGAAGGCGGTGGCGCAACAAGTCCCGCTCGATCGGCTCCTTGTCGAGACGGACTGCCCGTATTTAACGCCGACGCCGTTCCGTGGTAAACGGAACGAACCCGCTTACGTCACGTACGTCGCCGAAGAGATTGCATCGCTACGTGACATGTCCTACGACGCGCTCGCTGAAGCAACGACAGCCAATGCGAAGCGCCTATTCCGTCTCCCATGATGTTCAGGCGCATCATCTTGAGTATTGGTGTCGTAGCGACGGCAGTGTTCGCCTATATGGCGATGCAGCCTGAACCGATCACCATCGTCGACGACGGCGTGACAACCGTGCATGAAAGCCGCGGCGATTCGGTGCTAGAAGTGCTTGACGAGACCGGTATCGTGATCGACGAGGCGGATATGGTGACTCCCGCTTTAAGTGCCGACGTCCCGACGGATCGAGTGATTCATATCGAACGAGCTCGTACCGTCTCGCTTCAAATCGGTTATGGCCAGGTCGAGACGATCGAGACGCGTGAACGGACCGTCAAAGACGTGTTGCTTCGTTATGGAGTGAGTGTACGCGAAGGGGACGACGTGTACCCGGGCGTACGTGCACCGGTCACATCAGGGATGACGATTCGCTACCAGCCTGTCGTCGCCCTCGATGTCATCGTCGGGGACGAGGCGAAGACCTTGTATACGATGGCTCAAACTGTCGAACAGGCGTTACGGGAGGCGAATGTGACGGTTTCTGACCAAGATACGGTCGTCCCGGCTCTCACGACACCGGTACGGGATGGAATGACCATCAGCGTCAATGTGAGTCGAGACGTCGTACAATATGAGAGTCGTCTCATCCCGTTTGAAATCGTCATGAAAGAGGACGATACGCTCGAACTTGGAGAGACCGAAGTCGTGCAAGTCGGCATCCCGGGACTCGAACGGACGCGGTATGCACTGACAGTGGAAAATGGTACAATTACAAATCGGACCGAAACGAGCGTGGAAACGCTACAAAGCGTACGCCCTCAAATCATTAAACGTGGGACGAAAGTCGTGGCCGAACCGGAGATCGAACCGGCAACGAATCAAGAAACGACCGCCACGACCGAACCGTCGAGTCCGTTTCGAGACGAGGCGGAGATTAAGATTGAAGAGACACCTCGTGCCGAGGATGCGCTGGACTTCACTTCCGCGAAACAACTTCTCGTCGAAGCGACCGCGTATACGAACAATGCAGAAGACACGGTCACATTTGATGACAGGGTTCTGACCCGTAGTGGTTATGATGTGACGGATACGATTTTGTATGAAGGGATGCGAATCATTGCTGTCGACCCCGCTATTATTCCTCTTGGCACACGTGTGTACGTTGAAGGGTTTGGCATGGCGATTGCTTTAGATACAGGCAGTGCGATCAAAGGTCATAAAATTGACTTGATGATGGACACGAAAGAAGAAGCGGTAACGTTTGGGCGTCAGCCGCTCACGATTTGGGTTATCCCGAAGCAAGAAGAGAAAGAAGGAAACGATGATGCGTGAAAAAATACAAGAGGTGATTGTCGTCGAAGGTCGAGATGACACGACGCGGCTTCAAGAAGTATATGACGTCGATACGATTGAAACGAACGGATCTGCCGTCTCGAAACAGACGATCGAACGAATCAAACGCGCCCAAGAAACGCGCGGCGTTATCATTTTGACGGACCCAGACTACCCGGGTGACCGAATCCGGGCCATCGTCGAGGAGCAGGTTAAAGGATGTAAGCATGCCTATTTACCTCGGGCCGAAGCGAAAGATAAACGTGGCAAGATTGGGGTCGAGCATGCTTCACCGGCAACGATTCGCCGTGTGCTCGAAGCGGTGTATGAACAGCGAGTTGAGACTGACATGCCGCTCGTCACCCGCCAGATGGTGCTCGAAGCCGATTTGATTGGCGGAGCGGACGCTGCGCGCCGTCGTAAACGGCTCGGCGTGTTACTCCGAATCGGTGAACCGAACGCCAAACAGTTTGTAAAGCGCGTGGAAGCGTTACGGGTCACGATTGAGGAATGGGAACGGGCACTGGCTCAGTTAGAGGAGGAAAATCATTGAAAGACATTGCAACAATCCAACGCACGAAATCAATTCTAGAACGTCACGGCTTCTCTTTCAAAAAGTCGCTTGGGCAAAACTTTTTAATTGATTTAAATATTTTGAACAAGATTGTGGATGCAGCTGAGTTGGGCGAAGCGAGCGGGGTTCTTGAAATCGGTCCCGGCATCGGGTCATTGACGGAACAGTCTGCCAAGCGGGCTAAAAAGGTCGTCGCCCTCGAAATCGACCAACGTCTGCTTCCAATTCTGGAAGATACGATGTCTCCTTATCCACATGTGCATGTCATCCACGGCGATGCCCTTGAGCTCGATATTCAAGACATCGTCGAGCGTGAGTTTTTCAGTCAGGGAATCGAAGACATCTCGGTTGTGGCGAACTTGCCGTATTATGTGACGACGCCGATTATCATGCGCTTACTGGAAAGCCAAATCAAGTTCCGTTCACTCGTCATGATGATTCAAAAAGAAGTTGCCGAGCGCATTGGAGCGAAGCCTGGGACGAAAGCATACGGCTCTCTCTCGATTGCGATCCAATATTACGCGGAGGCGAACGTGAGCTTTATTGTTCCAAAAAGCGTGTTCATGCCGGCCCCGAACGTCGATTCAGCGGTCATCACGTTGAAGATGCGTCCCAAACCGGCGGTCGACGTGAAAGATGAAGCCTTCTTCTTCGAGCTTGCCCGGGCCAGTTTCGCACAACGTCGAAAAACGATCTTAAATAACTTGACGAATCACCTCGGGAAAGACAAAAAAATGGAAATCGAACAGTTTTTAGGTGAAGCCGGAATCGACCCGAAACGGCGAGGCGAAACGCTTTCGCTTGAGGAGTTTGCACGGTTAGCTGACACAATTTTACCACTTAAAAACAGTTGACGACCGGATAACGAATCGATATAATATTAATCTTTATTTTTGTTTTTGAATGTGTTATACTTGTAACAGTGAGGTGAAGCGTATGCCAAAGACGTTGCAAGAAATCAGACAGAAACTCGAATCGCATGTTGGAGAACGATTGACGTTGAAAGCAAACGGCGGTCGTAAGAAAGTCGTTACTCGGTTTGGAACGCTCGTTGAGACGTATCCCGCGGTGTTCGTCGTCAAATTGGATGAAGACCATCATAACGTGGAACGTGTCTCATATAGCTACGCTGATGTCCTAACGGATACAGTTAAAATTGAATTCAGCAATTGAACGATAAATGAGAGGCGGATGCATTGGCAGCTGCTTCTTTTTTTGTGCGCTCGTTTACGGTACAATGGCGAACAGGAGATACATGGGAAGGGTGAACGATATGCGCACGATCAGTGTGAAAGCGCCGGCAAAAATCAACTTGACGCTCGATGTCCTTGGGAAGCGGACAGATGGCTATCATGAAGTGGAAATGGTAATGACGACAGTAGACTTATCGGACCGGTTAGAATTGACTGTGCTCGATACAGATGAGATTCGGATTCAGTCCGAGCATGCCTACGTGCCGAACGACCATCGAAATTTGGCTTATCGTGCGGCTGAGCTGTTACGGAAGCGATTCAATATCAAACAGGGTGTCGAAATTGTATTAGATAAGCAAATCCCAGTGGCGGCAGGGTTAGCTGGCGGCTCGAGCGATGCGGCGGCTACACTTCGGGGTATGAACGAATTGTTCGACCTTGGCCTCTCGTTAGAAGAGTTGGCCGAACTCGGAGCCGCCGTCGGATCGGACGTATCGTTTTGTGTCATGGGAGGAACTGCCATCGCGCGCGGACGCGGCGAACAGCTGGAGACGATTCCGTCACCGCCGCCGTGCTACGTCGTATTGGCGAAGCCGAAAATCGGAGTGTCGACGGCTGACGTCTATCGTGCTGTGCAGATGGAGAAGATTGTGCATCCGAACACCGAGGCGATGGTCACGGCGATTCGGGATCGAAATTTCGCTGGCATCTGCTCACATCTCGGAAACGCCCTCGAGGCGGTCACGCTCGAACTTCATCCGGAAGTTCGCCAAATCAAAGAGACGATGCTGCACTGCGGAGCGGATGGTGTCCTCATGAGCGGCAGCGGTCCAACGGTATTCGCATTGATTGAGCACGAGCAAAAAGCACATCGTGTCTATAATGGACTGAAGGGATTTTGTCCTGAAGTGTTCGTCGTTCGGATTCTCGGCAAAAAACATTGAACAAAGACGAATGAGAATGATATATTCTGTTTAGAACATTCGTCTATTATTGAAGAAGTGAAGGGGAATCCGTATGAAAATTCGTAGAAGTGGTCGTCTTGTCGATATGACCCGTTATTTGCTGGACCATCCACACCAGCTCGTCTCATTATCGATGTTTTCGAGTCGTTATAAAGCAGCCAAATCATCCATCAGTGAAGATTTGGTCATCGTCAGTGAAATGCTTTCGCATGATGGCACGGGAAAACTCGTCACAGTGCCAGGGGCAGCCGGCGGTGTCATGTTCATTCCAGGCTGGAGCAAGGAAAAGTCGCTCTCGATGATCGACGGCCTATGTGAGCAATTGTCGAAACCGGAACGGTTGCTTCCGGGAGGCTATCTCTATTTGACAGATGTCCTCGGGAACCCGCGTCAAGTGAAGCCGATGGGGCAAGTCTTCGCCTCTGTGTTCGCCGATCGTAAAGTTGACGTCGTCATGACAATCGCGACAAAAGGGATTCCGCTCGCGTACGCTGTCGCCGAGCAACTTGGTGTCCCGTTCGTCATCGTTCGTTCTGACAGTCGTGTCACCGAAGGTTCGACGGTCAGCATCAACTACGTATCAGGCTCGTCAAAGGCGATTCGCACGATGGCGCTCGCTCGTCGCAGCTTGCCGCGTGGCGCGAACGTCTTGTTGATTGACGATTTCATGAAAGCGGGCGGTACGATTCGCGGGATGATGAGTCTCTTGAATGAGTTCGAAGCGAACCTCGCGGGTGTCGGTGTCCTCATGGAAGCGGAAGGCGCCGAGAAGAAGATGGTAAGCGAATACGTCAGTTTGATGAAATTGACGAACGTCGATTCGGATGAAGGGCTCGTCACCATTTCGCGAGGAAACGTCGAACAGTTCTTAAAGTGATTGGCAAAAATTTGATTTCGTTTTATGATGAAAGGGTATAAGATTCGTACGAAGTCAATCGGTTCGCTTGGAATCATCTCAACCTTTTAGAAGGTACACCACGGTCTAGACAACGATGAAAAGGGGATGCGAAACATGCAGATCACAGACGTAAAAATTCGCAAAGTCGCGACGGAAGGTAGAATGAAGGCACTGGCCTCCATTACACTCGACCATGAATTTGTGGTACACGATCTTCGAATCATTGAAGGGAGTACCGGTCTTTTCGTAGCGATGCCGAGCAAGCGGACGCCAGAAGGGATTTTCCGCGATATCGCTCACCCGATTAATGGAGATATGCGTCAAAAAGTCGAGGCGGCTGTTCTAGAGGCGTACGGCCAAGAGGACGTCGCTATTGCCGAGACGCAAGCACGATACAATGCCATGAATGAGTAATCTTTGACAGCGGATGGGGACCCTTCCGCTGCCTTTTTACGTTTCATTGGTTACGAATGGTTACAACGGTTGAAACCACGTCACGGTTTCGATATAGTAGATACGGTGTAAATAAGATTTGAATGTAGAAAAAAACCGAACAATTGAGTACATTACAGTCGATATGAGATAGGAGCGAATCAAGAATGGATCGTTTTGCAGTCATTTTGGCAGCAGGTAAAGGGACGCGCATGAAGTCGAAGCTATATAAAGTGCTTCATCCGGTCCTCGGAAAACCGATGGTCGAACACGTCGTCGATCAACTCGACAAAATCGGGGTCAGTCGTCAAATCGTCATCGTCGGCCATGGGGCTGAAGCGGTACAAGAGACGTTGGGCTCACGCGTGGAATATGCGGTCCAAGAAGAACAGCTCGGGACAGGTCATGCAGTGCAGATGGCAGAAAGCGAACTCGCAGGCAAACCGGGCGCAACGCTCGTCGTTTGCGGCGACACACCACTGTTGACAGCGGAAACGCTCGAGGCGCTGTTGGCTCATCATGAAGCCCAGCAAGCGAAAGTGACAGTACTGACAGCCATCGCTGACGATGCGACAGGATATGGTCGCGTCATCCGTGGGGAAGACGGAAACGTCACAAAAGTCGTCGAGCATAAAGATGCGTCTGACACTGAACTAGAAATCCGTGAAATCAACACAGGCACGTACGTGTTCGATAACGAGCTCTTGTTTGATGCATTGAAGCAAGTCGGGAACAACAACGCTCAAGGTGAGTACTACTTGCCGGACGTCATCTCGATTGCGAAAGAAGCAGGCGAAGTCGTGGCAGCACACACGGCGCCGACATTCGATGAAACGATCGGCGTCAACGACCGTGTCGCTCTTTCACAAGCTGAAGCGGTCATGCGCAAGCGGACGAACGAACGCCTCATGCGTGAAGGTGTCACATTCATGGATGCAGCTTCGACATACATCTCACCAGATGCCGTCATCGGTTCGGATACGATCATCTATCCAGGGACGGTCATTCTCGGGAAAACGATTATCGGTTCAGAGTGCGTGATTGGTCCTAATTCAGATATCCGCAATAGCGTCATCGAAGACGGTGCGACGGTTCGTCAATCGGTCGTGAGTGACAGCCGTGTCGGAACTGAAGCACAGGTCGGGCCGTTCGCCCACCTTCGTCAACAAGCAGTCCTCGGCGCCAATACGCGCGTCGGTAACTTCGTGGAAATCAAAAAATCAACGTTCGGAGACGGTGCGAAAGCATCACATCTCAGCTATATCGGAGATGCTTCGATCGGGGAACGCGTCAACCTCGGCTGTGGCTCGATCACGGTCAACTATGACGGCAAGAACAAGTTCGAAACGATCGTCGAAGCCGATGCCTTCGTCGGCTGCAATGTGAACTTGATTGCTCCGGTGAAAGTCGGAAAAGGCTCAATCGTAGCAGCCGGTTCGACGATCACGGATGACGTTCCTGAAGAGGCGCTTGCGATTGCACGCGAACGCCAAACGAATAAAGAAGGTTACACGAAACGATAAGTTGCTGCCTATTATTATGGAAAACGATGGAGGAGAATCCTAAACATGTCTACTGTATATGAACGTGAAATTCGCCTATTTAGCTTAAACTCAAACCGCCCACTCGCCGAAGAGATTGCCAAGGAAATTGGCATCCCGCTCAGCGATTGCCAAGTGAAGCGGTTTAGCGACGGAGAACTTTACATCAACATCGAGGAGAGCGTGCGAGGCGATGATGTGTACATCATTCAATCGACGAGCTCACCGGTGAACGAAACGCTCATGGAGTTACTCGTCATGATCGATGCGTTGAAACGAGCATCGGTTCGGACGATTAACGTGGTCATGCCATACTACGGTTACGCTCGCCAAGACCGCAAGGCGCGCTCACGTGAGCCGATCACAGCGAAACTTGTCGCTGATTTATTGACGGTTGCAGGTGCCACTCGTTTAATCACGATGGACTTGCATGCTGCTCAAATCCAAGGTTTCTTCAATATCCCAGTAGACCAATTATTAGGTGTTCCACTCATCTCGACGTATTTTGAGACAGATGAATTTAAAGCGAAAGACATTGTCGTCGTCTCACCGGACCACGGTGGCGTCACGCGTGCCCGTAAGCTTGCCGAACGCTTGAAGGCTCCAATCGCCATCATCGACAAGCGTCGTCCTGAAGCGAACGTGGCTGAAGTCATGAACATCGTCGGCAGCGTTGAAGGCAAGACGGCCATCTTGATCGATGACATCATCGATACAGCTGGAACAATCACGCTCGCGGCCGATGCCATCGTCCAAGCTGGTGCAAAAGAAGTGTACGCCTCGTGTACACACCCAGTCTTATCTGGACCGGCGATGGAACGGATCGACAACTCGTCAATCAAAGAACTCGTCGTTTTGAACACGATCGATTTAGAAGGTCGCGAATGTTCGAGCAAAATCAAGCAGATGTCGGTTGCCCGTTTGCTTGGGGAAGCGATCATGCGTGTCCACGAGCACAAATCGGTGAGCACGCTGTTCGATTAAAAAAACGAGGCCCGAAGGCGTTCGCCTTTGGGCTTTTTTGTTCAGGAGGAATAAGATGAAATGTATCGTCGGCCTCGGGAATCCAGGCAAAAAGTATGAGATGACCCGTCACAACGTCGGTTTTTTAGCGATTGATCGCTTAGCTGACAAACATGGGATTCAACTTGATGAAGCCAAGTTTAAAGCATTGATCGGAACGGGAAGAATCAATGGAGAACGTGTCGTCCTCGTCAAACCGCTCACCTACATGAATCTATCAGGGGAGTCGGTACGTCCGATTTTAGATTATTATAAGATTGAGATTGATGACTTGCTCGTCATTTATGACGACTTGGACATGGTGCCAGGGAAACTGCGATTCCGTCCGAAAGGCAGTGCCGGTGGACATAACGGCATCAAGTCGCTGATTCAACACCTGGGAACCCAAGATTTCAAACGTCTGAAACTCGGCATCGGTCGTCCGCCGCATCCGATTAAAGTCGTCGATTGGGTGCTCATGAACTACCGGAAAGAAGATATGCCAGAATTGAATGATACGCTCGATCAAGCGGTGTCCGCCGCGACTGATTTTGTGGACACGGAATGGATCGCGCTCATGAATCGATATAACTAAAGGGTCAACGTACCCTTTTTTGTCGTATGAGGTGGAGGAAATCAAAATGAATGCTTTAGAGAAATTCATGTTGGCATTGCCTGAGACGAATGTGATTCGGGAGCGGTTGCCAAAAGTTGATCGTCAACTCGTCACCGGATTGACGACGAGTGCCAAAGCGCTCGTGTTGGCAGGTTTGGCGAAAAATTCGCCCCGACGTCTCGTGGTCGTCACACATAACATGTACCAAGCCCAAAAAATGTACGATCAGCTCGAGTCGCTCGTCGGCCCGAGTCAAACATTGCTTTATCCGATCGATGAGACGCTCGCTGGAGAACTGTCACTCACATCGAGCCCAGAACTTCTTGCCGCACGGATTGAAGCTCGAACACGTCTCCTTGACGAAACGGGAGGCGTCCTTGTCGTGCCACTCGGTGGGTTACGTCGCTTTATCCCGAGCCCGACGGACTGGCGGACAAGCCATCGAGTCATCAAACCAGGTCAAGAGCTTGATTTGAAGCCGTTTGCTGAGACGCTGATCACGCTCGGATATGAACGAACGGCTACCGTCACCGCACCGGGTGAATTCTCCGTCCGCGGCAGCATTTTAGATGTCTATCCGCTCACGGAGGCGCGTCCGTATCGCATCGATTTGTTCGACACCGAGGTCGATTCGATTTTTACGTTTGATGCTGAGACACAACGCTCACTAGGGGTCGTCGCCGAAGCGGTCATTCCCCCGGCGACCGAGTTTATCGCTTCGACAGAACAATTGAAAAAAGCTGGACAGGCACTCGAACGTCAATATGATCGGACGCTCTCGTTGATTGAGACGGAGACGATTCGTCAAGCACTTGAGGACGGGATTGCCCGGGACATCGAACAGTTCGGTCGAGGTGAGGCGCCCGAAAAAGTTGGAAAGTACACGCCGCTGCTATATAGCTCGACACTCCTCGACTATGTCGGACCGGATGCTGTCTTGATTTTAGATGAAGTGGCCCGGATTGAAGACGCCGCCGACGTGCAAGATCGCGAGGAAGCCGAATGGTTCTCGTCGCTCATCGAACGCGGGGAATCCGTCAGCAACTATACGCTTGCCGTTCCGATGCATAAAGTGTTTCGTGATTTGAAGCAAGTGGCGTTCTCGCTCCTCCCGTCGAGACGGTCGGGGATTCCGGAAACGAACACGGTCCACCTCAGTTGCCGTCCGCTCCCGGCGTTTCACGGGCAGATGCACTTGCTGAAGCAAGAAGTCGAGCGTTGGCAACAAGGTGACCATCGTCTCGTCTTCTTAGCAGGGGATCAAACGCGGGCCGACAAGGTGGTAGCATTGCTTGAAGACTATGGCATCTCGTCAACGTTCACAAATGTGGACGGCGAGTTGTTGCCGCGTCATGTCCACGTCATGATCGGACAAATCGAGGGCGGATTCGAGCTCTCGACGAGTCGCCTCGTCGTCGTCTCTGAAGAAGAGCTGTTCAAACGCGTCACGAAGCGGAAACGACAGACGAAGAATTTGACGAACGCCGAACGGATTAAAAGTTATCAAGAGTTGAAGCCGAACGACCACGTCGTCCACATCCATCACGGGATCGGGAAGTACCTAGGCATCAAAACGATTGAAGTCGGCGGCATTCATCAAGACTACTTACATCTCGTCTATGCCGGTGACGATGCGCTCTACGTCCCGGTCGACCAAATCGATCTCGTCCAAAAGTACGTCGGGGCGGAAGGTAAAGAGCCTAAGATTTATAAACTCGGTGGGACCGAGTGGAAGAAGGTCAAATCGAAAGTCGCCAAATCGGTCGAAGATATCGCCGACGAGCTGATCAAGTTGTATGCGGCGCGGGAAGCGTCCGTCGGTTATGCGTTCCCAGGTGATGACGAAGAGATGAGCCAATTTGAAGGTTCGTTCCCGTATGCGGAGACAGAAGACCAGGTCCGTTCCATCGCCGAAATCAAAGCCGATATGGAACGATCACGGCCGATGGACCGTCTCCTTTGTGGCGATGTCGGTTACGGAAAGACGGAAGTGGCGATTCGAGCCGCGTTCAAAGCTGTGCTCGCTGGGAAGCAAGTCGCGTTCCTCGTGCCGACGACCGTACTCGCACAACAGCACTACGAGACGATGCTCGAGCGATTCAGTGAGTTTCCAATCAACGTCTCGGTCATGAGCCGCTTTCGCTCGAAAAGCGAGATGGCGGCGACGAAAAAAGGCTTGAAAGAAGGGACGATTGACGTCGTCGTCGGGACGCACCGCGTCTTGTCGAAAGATGTGACGTTCGCCGACCTCGGACTCGTCATCATCGATGAAGAGCAACGTTTCGGGGTTAAGCATAAAGAACGGCTCAAACAGTTGAAGACAAATATCGACGTCTTGACGCTGACGGCGACACCGATCCCGCGGACGCTCCACATGTCGATGATTGGGATTCGGGACTTGTCAGTGCTTGAGACACCGCCGGAGAACCGCTACCCGGTGCAGACGTACGTCATGGAATATGACGGTATCGTCTTGCGTGAGGCACTCGAGCGTGAACTCGCGCGAGGCGGGCAGGCGTTCTTCCTCTATAACCGGGTCGAAGGTATCGAGCGGAAGGCTGAAGAGATTCGCGCTTTGTTACCGGAAGCACGGATCGCGACGGCACACGGTCGGATGACCGAGACTGAACTCGAGAGCCAGCTTATCAGCTTCCTCGAAGGAGAAGCCGACGTGCTCGTCTCGACGACGATCATCGAGACCGGCATCGATATTCCGAACGTGAACACGCTCATCGTCCACGATGCGGACAAGATGGGGCTGTCACAGTTGTACCAGTTGCGCGGTCGTGTCGGTCGTTCCAACCGAATCGCCTACGCCTACTTCACGTATCGGAAAGATAAACGCTTAACCGAGGTCGCGGAGAGCCGGCTACAGGCCATCAAGGAGTTCACGGAGCTCGGGAGCGGGTTCAAGATTGCGATGCGCGACTTATCGATTCGCGGTGCCGGCAATCTGCTCGGGGCTCAACAGTCCGGGTTCATCGATTCGGTCGGATTCGACTTATACTCGCAAATGTTGTCCGAAGCCATCGAAGAACGGAAAGACCGGATGCGCGGCCAGGCGAAACAAGTCGTCTTCAAACCGGAGATTGCGTTCCAAGCGGACGCGTATATCCCGGACGAGTATTTGTCAGACAGCGAATTGAAAATCGAGATGTACAAACGCTTCAAATATGTCGATACACCAGAGGCGCTGTTCGCCCTCCAAGACGAGTTGATCGAACGGTTCGGGGAATTCCCGGAGCCTGTCGCCCTCCTCATCCAACTGACGCGTCTGCGCATTTATGGGGAAATGGCGAAAGTGGCCCGCATCAAACAGACGCCGGGTCGCATTGAGATGGTATTGTCGCTCGAATCGACGACAGCGCTCGACGTGCCGTCGTTCATGGAGTGGACGATGCCGCTCGGTCGGAAACTTGGCGTCGGTCAAGACAACGGTGCTCTCAAGTTGTCGCTTAGCGGCAGGATGCCGGTCATCGAACTGTTGAACGATGCCGATACGGTACTTGAGGAGCTTGTGAAGAGGTTGGCCCATGCGGTCGCCAAGTAAATTTGCGACCGGGGTCATCTTATTTGCGCTTGCGGGCTATCTTTCAAAATTCATCAGCTTCGCTTATCGGGTCCCGTACCAAAACATCGCGGGAGACTTTGGCTTATACGCCTATCAGACGGTATACCCGTTTGCTGCGATCGTCGCCTCGCTCGGCATGTATGCGATGCCGGTCGTGATTGCGAAAATTGGTGTCGGGGCCCAAGGGCCGAGACGCAAGCTCGAGGTGTTGTGGGGGAGTTTTTATGTCTTACTCGGCCTCGGCTTCGCCCTTGTCGTCGCGATGTGGATGCTCGCACCGGCGATTGCCCGTCTTCTCGGTGACATGCAGCTCGCACCGACGTTACGCGTGATCAGCCTCAGCTATTTGCTTATGCCCGCGTTGGCGGTGCTCCGCGGTTCGTTCCAATCGGTCGATGACTTAAGGCCAAGCGCCATCTCGCAAGTGCTCGAGAACCTTGTCCGTGTCACAGTTCTGCTCGTCGCTCTGTTGATTGGCGTCCGCTTTGGACAAGACGCCTATACGCTGAGCCGGTACGCGTACGCGGCGACGCTCGTCGGAGGTGTGGTTGCGATTATCATCTTATCGTTATGGGCGAAGAAGCTGCGGGTCGTCCCGGTCCAACGTGCGACGTTGCGGTCTGTCCTTCGGATTTTACTGACGACCGGCTTTGCCGTTGGCTTCGCCTCGCTCGGGATTTTATGGATGCAACTCGTCGACTCGTTCACGATTGTCAATCTAATGGGTGGGGACTACGCCGCGAAAGTCGGGAAAGGGGTATTTGACCGAGGTTATCCGCTCGTTCAATTTGCGATTCTTTTCACGACGGCTCTCGGGATGGCGAACGTGCCAAATTTGGTGCGCCATTACCGGGCTGGTCGTGTCGAGGCGACGTCATCCGGACTCAGCTCGATGATCCGTGTGACGACGACAGTCGCCGCAGCGGCGACCATCGGCTTGATGGGTGTCATGCTTCCATTAAACATTGCCTTATTCGAAAATGCCGCTGGGACAATGGCACTCGTTCTGTTGGCGACAAGTACGTTTGCTGCTTCGCTTGCCGTGGCGAGTATGACGTGCCTACAGGCGATTGACCGGGAACGGACGGCCGCTGTCGGTATGATCCTCGCGATCGGTGTCAAACTCGTCAGCAATCTGTGGCTCGTCCCTCCCTATGGCATCGAAGGGGCTGCCCTCGGGACATCCCTTGCCTTTTTAACGATGGCCGCCTTCAATTTCAATCGGCTCGATCAAATCATTCCGCTTGGCATGCTCCGATTTCGACACTATGGGCGTCTCGTCAAAACGGTGGCGCCAATGGGGGGTGTCTTGTTCGGTTTGAATGTCATCATAATGAACTGGCTGCCAAATCGTCTCGATGCTCTCGCTTGGCTCGGCTTTATGCTCGTAGTCGGGGCTGGCAGTTATGTCTGGCGGTTATGGAAAGAACAAATCTTGACGATAGACGAGTGGGAAATGATCCCGTTCGGAGGTCGTCTCATCAATCTGCTAGAGAAAAAGGAGAACTGATATGAGTTACGGAATTACGGTCGTCGGCCTCGGGTCCGGCGAACTCGAGCAATTGCCGCTCGGTGTCTATCGTCATTTGAAACAGCAACCTCTCGTTTGGTTGCGTACGAAAGAACATCCGGTCGTTCAAGAGCTGGAGACGGAAGGGGTCCACTTTGAATCGTTCGACTCGATTTACGAGTCGTGCGATACGTTTGAGGAAGTGTATGCCAAAATCGTTGAGACGTTGCTCGACAAGAGTGAGGAGTTGGCCATCACCTATGCTGTACCAGGTCATCCGTTCGTAGCGGAGCGGACCGTCGAACTGCTCGTCGAGCAAGGTGCGGACGTCACGTTTCTCGGCGGTCAGAGCTTTTTGGACGCCATGTTCCAAGCCCTGCGCATCGATCCGATTAACGGCTTCCAATTGCTTGATGCAACCGCGCTCGATGTGGAACGGATTCAAGTGACCCAACATGTGTTGATTGGCCAAGTGTATGATGGGTTCGTGGCCGGAGACGTGAAAGTCCAGTTGATGGAACGTTATCCAGATGAGCACATCGTTAAACTCGTGACGGCCGCCGGGACGAAACGCGAGCGGGTCAGTGAAATCCCGCTCTACGAGATGGACCGCGTGGCAGAAGTCGACAACTTGACGACGCTCTATGTGCCGCCGCTCATGGATGAGACGCATTTGGCGCGCGAGTTTTCGACGTTGAAGCATATTATTGCGACGCTCCGTGGACCGGACGGGTGCCCATGGGATCGGAAGCAGACGCACGAGTCGCTCCGCAAATATTTGCTTGAAGAAGCGTACGAATTGATTGAAGCGATCGACGCGGAAGACGATGATGCGATTGTAGAAGAGCTCGGTGACGTTTTGCTCCAAGTCATGCTCCACGCCCAAATCGGGGCGGACGAAGGCTATTTCGATATCCGGGACGTCATTGGCGCCGTCAGCGAGAAAATGGTCCGCCGTCACCCCCACGTGTTCGGTGACGTGACAGTAAACGATGCCGATGACGTCGTGACGAATTGGAATGCGATTAAACAAGTGGAAAAAGGGGAAAAAAGAAAATCGCAGCTAGATGGTGTCCTCATGACTCAACCCGGGTTGATGCGGGCCGAGCAGTTGCAGAAAAAAGCTGCACAAGTCGGTTTCGAATGGGACGATGTTCAAGGTGCGTTCGAGAAGTTGGAAGAAGAACTCCGCGAGTGGAGAAGTCAGCCGGAAGATGAACGAGAACTTGGCGATGTCCTGTTCTCAATCGTCAACGTGGCGCGCTATTTCAAGTTGAACGCTGAGCAGGCGCTCGAACGGACCAACCAAAAATTTAAGAGACGATTCGAATACATTGAAGCGAACGGCTCCCTCGACGAGATGACGCTCGACGAGATGGATCGGCTCTGGGATGAAGCGAAGGAGAAGGGATTATGAGATTAGACAAGTTTTTGAAAGTATCCCGTTTGATTAAACGGCGCACATTGGCGAAAGAAGTCGCCGACCAAGGCCGAATTCAGTTGAACGGACAAGTGGCGAAAGCGAGCACGGACGTCAAAGTCGGTGACGAGTTGCAAATTCGCTTCGGAAACAAGCTCGTCACGGTTGTCATCGACTCGATTGCCGAGCATGCTCGAAAAGAGGACGCGAAAGAAATGTACCGCTTGCTCAAAGAAGAAAAGGTGAACAGTGGTACGGAAGCGTAAAAAAAAGGTATACTGAACGTAACAGGACAGGAGGAAGGTGATTCGATGAATGGACGTAACCCGATGGAACGCAAACAGCGGATTCGGGCTCTTGATGAACGAAGAGAACAGCTGGAAAAAGAACAGAACCGGCAACGTATCCATCTTCGACGCCGCCTGGCTGCAGCCTCGCTTCTCTTTTTGTTGATGATTGTCTTCATCGGTCAGAGTTACTTCTCGAAAGTCGGATATGTGTCCGAGCAAGAACGGAAACAAAATGAAGCGCAAGTCGAACTTCGGGAAACGAAGGATGAACAGTCAGAACTAAAAGAGCAGGTCGAGCGTTTACAAGACGAAGAATACATCGCCAATCTAGCGCGCAACGAGTTGTTGTTCTCGAAAGATGGCGAGATTATTTTTTACTTCTCACCAGAGGAATAAGTGGGTTCGTTGACCGTTGACGAATCGACTCGTATAATTGTAGGGAATCAATCAAAAAAGGAGTACATTATTTTATGTCAATTGAAGTAGGAAGCAAGGTACAAGGTAAGGTTACAGGGATTACGCATTTCGGAGCGTTCGTAGAGCTTCCAAATGGCAAAACGGGTTTGGTGCACATCAGTGAAGTGGCAGATTCTTACGTCAAAGACATCAACGAGGTTCTAACGGTCGGTCAAGAAGTGACGGTCAAAATCTTGAACGTCGAAAACGATGGCAAAATCGGGTTGTCTATCAAAAAGGCCGTCGATCGTCCTGTCAGTGAACGCCCAGAGCGCCCAGCCGGCGAGCGTTTCTCTCGTGGCCCACGCCCAGGCGGCCCGGGTCAAGGCGGCCCACGCCCAGGTGGTCCAGGACAAGGTGGCCCACGCGGTGGCGGCGGTCCTCGCGGTGGCGGTCCACGTGGTGGCGGCGGACGTCGTGAAGTACGCCGTGAACCAGAAACGTTCGATACGTTGATGAGCAAGTTCTTGAAAGATAGCGACGAGCGCTTGACAACGTTAAAACGTCAAACCGACTCAAAACGCGGTGGACGTGGAGCCAAGCGCGGGTAACCCTTCGTAAACCATCAGCTTCTACTCGTAACAATAAAGACGACGAACCACAGACTGTCACAGTCTGTGGTTTTTTGTCGTCTATTTTTTTGTTATGAAAAATAACTAAAAAGGGTTGCATTTTTGAAAGGAAGCGAGCACAATAGGGAACATGAAAAAATAGTTATGTTTTATAAGTGAAAGGTGAGAGTTGAAATGAATGGATGGAAACTGTGGACAGCAGAATGGCGCAGTATCGGGAAAGATCGACGGGTATGGATTCCGATTCTCGCGGTCGCGCTCGTGCCGCTCATGTATGCCGGGATGTTTTTATGGGCGTTTTGGGACCCGTATGGACAAATGGAAGACTTGCCGGTGGCACTCGTGAACGAGGACCAGGGTGCAACGTTCGATGGGGAACAACTGACTATCGGTGATGAACTCGTGGAGAAATTAATGACATCTGATGCGTTCGAATTTGTCGAGACGACAAAACGAGAGGCTGAGTCAGGATTGGACGACCATGACTATTACATGGCGATTGAGATCCCGGCGGATTTCTCGGAAAAAGCGACGACCGCGCTCGATAAAGAGCCGGAGAAGCTCGAACTGAAATACATCGCCAATGAGTCGTATAACTTTTTAGCGGCTCAAATCGGAGGTTCGGCGATGGAACAAGTGAAAGGCGAACTATCGACCGAGGTCGCCAAACAGTACGTCAGCGCGATGCGTGACGGAATTCAAGATGCCGCTTCTGGGCTCGATGACGCCGCAACCGGGGCCGCGAAACTAGCAGACGGTTCGAAGACGGCCGAGAACGGCGCGACCGAGTTGGCCGACGGGACTGCGCTGCTCGCTTCGAAACAACAGGAGTTGGCCGACGGAGCGAGTCAATTGAATAAAGGTGTCGCGCAACTCGAGGCAGGGACGACCGAGTTGGCGAACGGAAGCCGACAAGTACATGATGGCAGTGCCGCCTTATCGGACGGGGCTCGTCAAGTAAATGACGGGGCGTCCGCCCTTCAAGACGGGACGAACCAACTCGTCGAAGGGACAGATACATTCGCTTCGAAGTTGGAGGAATTGCACAGCGGGACGGCTTCTCTCAATCAAGGCGTTCAACAACTCGCGGCTGGGATTCAGCGTTCGAAGGACGGCAGTGATCAATTAAGCGCCGGTTCGAATGAGTTGGCGGCCGCGATGACAGCGGCGAAAGAAGGCAATGCTGCTCTATTGGCAGGTGAGGCGGAACTCATGGCCGGAATCGGTCAGATGAAGACGGAGATGTTGGCCAGCCAAGATCAGTTGATCACCCAGCTGGCAGCACTCGCCGAGGCAGGGCAACCTGCTTCACCAGAGATGCTACAGGCAATCGTAGCCCAATTGGCGGAAGGTCAAACAGCGACCGCAGCCGGGTTCGATGAACTGGCAGCGGGAGCGACGCGTGTGAAAGAAGGACAGGCCGCGCTCGGTGACGGATTGACGCAAGCAGAGGCCGGTGCCAATGAACTTGCTTCGGGACTGGTGACGTTACGTGACGGACAAGCCGAGCTCGCAAGCGGGGCACAGGCGTTGGCGGATGGGTCGACACAAGTGGAACAAGGGGCTCAAACGGCCGCTACGAGTTCGAAAGAGCTGGCTGCCGCGAGCAACCGAATAAATGCCGGGGTCGGAGAGTTGAAAGACGGGACGTCCGAACTTGCGACCGGTAGTGACCGTCTGACCGAAGCGACAGGAGCTCTTTCAGAAGGAAGTTCAAAACTCGCGGACGGAGCGAAGAGTGCGGGTGACGGAACGGACACACTTGCGGACGGCGCTGTACGTTTGGCAGAGGGCGGTAAAGACCTTCAGTCAGGTAGCGACCAGCTCGCAGACGGAGTGTCCGAACTTGCGGCTGGCAACAGCAAGTTACGGGACGCGCTCGCTGATGGGGCCGAAGCAGCCGCGATCGACATTCGAGACGATAACGTTGACATGATGGCCGGACCGGTCACAGTCGTCAACGACTCGATTCATAAGGTACCGAACTACGGAACGGGCTTTGCACCGTACTTCATGTCACTCGGTCTATTCGTCGGGGCGCTCTTGTTATCCATCGTCTACCCGCTGTACGATCCGGCTGGTAAGCCGAAACGCAGCCTGTCGTGGCTCGTCTCGAAATCGGGTGTCCTACTCGTGGTCGGCTTTGTTCAAGCGCTTGTCTTAGATGTGGCGATGGTCATGCTGCTCGGACTTGAAGTCGAGGCACCGCTTCAGTTCTTCGGATTCAGTTGGCTCGTCAGTATCACTTTCTTGTTGATCGTACAACTGCTCGTCACGACACTCGGGAACCCAGGTCGTTTCGTGGCCATCGTCCTATTGATCCTGCAACTGACGACGTCGGCCGGAACGTTCCCGCTTGAACTCATTCCGAGCGCGTTACAACCATTCAACGCCTGGTTGCCGATGACGTATACGGTTGCTGGTTATAAAGAGATTTTGTCAGCGGACGGTTGGAGTTATTTGCAACAAGCCATCGTATATCTAGCGTTTGTATCGGCTATTTGTTTCTTCTTGCTTTGGGGTTATTTCCACATTGCCTGGAAGAAAAAATATCGGCTGACGACGTCAGAAGCGTGATGCACAACGAACTGAAAATCGTGTATAGTGGATAAGACGACACTATACACGATTTTTTTGTGAAAAAACTTTTAAAAAAGAATTGACACTGGCGTGGGTACTGGTTATTATAGAAAATGTGCTTAGGACACAACAATAACATGGCGGTGTAGCTCAGCTGGCTAGAGCGTACGGTTCATACCCGTGAGGTCGTGGGTTCGACTCCCTCCGCCGCTACCATTTTATTTAGGCCCGTTGGTCAAGCGGTTAAGACACCGCCCTTTCACGGCGGTAACACGGGTTCGAATCCCGTACGGGTCACTTACCTAAGCGAAAAGAAGCCATCTCACTCGAGATGGCTTCTTTTGTTATATCAAGGAGGGCGACGGATGACGAAAGTATTGATTGCTGTGTCAGGTGGAGTCGATTCGGTCGTCTTGTTAGACCGTGCCGTCCAGAGCGGCCTTGAGATCGGAGTGGTCCACGTCCACCACGGATTGCGTCTCGAGTCGGATGAAGAGTATGAATTTGTGCGACGTCTTGCCGACTCGTACGACGTGCCGTTTCATGGCAAACGGCTCACTTTCCCGAACGGTGGTTCACAAGCTGCTTACCGGACAGCACGTTATGCATTCTTTGAAGAAGTCATGCGTGCGTTCGGGTATACACAACTGATGACGGCTCATCATGCGGACGATCAACTCGAGACGGTTCTCATTCAACTACACCGTAACGTCGTCGAAGTAACAGGAATTCCCGAGTGTCGTCCGTTTGCAGGAGGGGAGCTCGTCCGCCCGCTCCTATCGGAAACGAAACGAGAACTGATTGCCTACGCCAATCGACATCGTCTCGAATGGCGAGAAGATGCGAGCAATGCCGAAGCGGATTACTTACGAAACAAGCTGCGGCATCAGCTCGTCCCGCAACTCCTCGCCTCTCGACCGGATCTCGTTTACGTCGTGAGCGAGACGGCAAGGCGTCAGCGCGAACTATGGGACGCTCGTTATCGACGGATGGAGATGTGGATGGATACCTCAGTTCATTTTGAGATGAAAGCGTTTCATGTGAAACTAGACGACGTGCTCGGTTTAGATCGGTTTGAGCGACACGTCGTGGGGCGATTGCTCTCTACTCGATATGGGGTAGAGGTAGGAGAAGCGATGGAACGTCTTCTTGAGAATCCACGAGGGTCAGGACACTTTGATTTAGAAGGTCCGTGGCAACTTTGGAAACAAGGTGGAAACTTGTCATTGCAGACAACCGATCGACCGCTGCCTCTCCCGACTGAACTAGTGGTGACGACGTTCCCAGCATGCGTAACGTTCGGTGAGAGTCGATTTTCACTTGAAATCGTCGAAGAGGCACATGGCATCCCGCTCGAGGCAATCGAGTTGCCGTTGATCATCCGCTCTGTCGAGGCTGGAGACGCGATAAAACTGTCCGTCGGGACGAAAAAAGTCGCCCGCATCTTCATTGACGCGAAGATTCCGCGAGAAAAACGACCTTTTGTCCCATTGGTAGTTGACGCAACGGGACGAATTATCGCTATAGTAGGGGTAAGAGTTTCCGATTTTCCGGATAAGTCGGGTGCGATGTGCCCACGATTAATGGTAAAATGATGATTGTGTCGGATAAGAAAGAGGAGGATTTTAAGATGTCATTAATGAACGATATGGAGAAAGTACTGATTTCAAGCGAAGAGATTCAAGGTAAAGTGAAAGAACTCGCTACAACACTTAGCGAAGAATATAAAGAAGAGTTCCCACTCCTCGTCTGCGTGTTAAAAGGTGCGATGCCATTCATGTCAGACCTCGTCAAAGAAATGGACATCCATTTAGAAATGGATTTCATGGACGTGTCGACGTACCATGGCGGAACGTCATCGACGGGTGAAGTTAAAATTGAGAAAGATTTAAATACATCTGTAGAAGGACGCGACATCTTGATTGTAGAAGATATCATTGATAGTGGACTCACGCTCGGCTATCTCGTCGACCTGCTCAAGTACCGCAAAGCCAAATCGGTTAAAATCGTGACGCTTCTCGATAAACCGACGGGCCGCAAGAACGGATTGTCGGCAGATTATAGCGGATTCGTTATTCCGCACGAGTTTGTTGTCGGCTATGGTCTCGATTACGAAGAGAAATATCGTAACCTTCCGTACGTCGGTGTGCTCAAGCCGAGCATTTACGGGGGCTAACGTTTTTCTTTTGAAAATGCGTCGTGTTAAGATAAAAGAAATACCCAAAGTATACACATATACTGAATGGGCGAGAACATCGTTTCTCGGAATAGGAGGCAGAGAATGAATCGTGCAGTGAAAAACACCTTAGTTTTCGGTGTGATTTTCCTAGCCTTGATCTTGTTCCTTCAATATTTACAAAACCCGAATAGCCAGAGCGAGACGCTTACGTATTCGAAGTTCTTGGAATATGTGGAAGAAGGTCGGATTGAAACGGCAACCGTACAAGAAATTCCGGGAGCCATCTCAATTACAGGAGATCTAACAGGAGACGAAGATCAGCGTTTTGAAACGAATATCCCGGCCAACGAGGCCGAATACGCCGAAGTGCTCTCGTCACTTCGCGCGGATACCGACATCCAAATCGAAGAAGCAGAGTCGAGTGGTAGCTGGTTCAGCATCGTATTCGCGATCTTACCGTTCATCATCATCTTCATCTTATTCTTCTTCTTGCTCAACCAAGCCCAAGGTGGCGGTGGTGGTGGTCGTGTGATGAACTTCGGGAAATCGAAGGCGAAATTATACGATCAAGAGAAGCGCCGTGTGACGTTTGAAGACGTTGCCGGAGCGGATGAAGAGAAGCAAGAGCTCATCGAAGTCGTTGAATTCTTGAAAGACCCACGTAAGTTCTCGAAACTCGGGGCACGGATTCCGAAAGGTGTCTTGCTTGTCGGTCCTCCGGGAACAGGTAAAACATTGCTCGCTCGTGCAGCTGCAGGAGAAGCCGGTGTACCGTTCTTCTCAATCTCAGGTTCTGACTTCGTCGAAATGTTCGTCGGTGTCGGGGCGTCACGTGTACGTGACTTGTTCGAGAATGCGAAAAAGAACGCACCGTGTATCATCTTTATCGATGAAATCGATGCGGTCGGACGTCAACGTGGCGCCGGCCTCGGTGGTGGCCATGACGAGCGTGAACAAACGCTTAACCAACTTCTTGTCGAGATGGATGGATTCAGTGACAACGAAGGCATCATCATGATTGCCGCGACGAACCGTCCGGATATTCTTGACCCGGCCCTTCTTCGTCCAGGCCGTTTTGACCGTCAAATCACGGTTGATCGTCCGGATGTGAAAGGCCGTGAAGCGGTACTCAAAGTTCATGCGCGCAACAAGCCACTTGATTCGACAGTCGACTTGAAGTCGATTGCGCAGCGGACACCTGGATTCTCAGGTGCTGACCTTGAAAACTTATTGAACGAAGCAGCGCTCGTCGCAGCCCGGTCTGACCGTTCAGCGGTATCAGTCGTGGATGTTGAGGAAGCGATTGACCGCGTCATCGCCGGTCCTTCTAAGAAGAGCCGTGTCATCTCGGAGAAAGAACGACAAATCGTCGCCTATCATGAAGCGGGTCATACGATTATCGGGATTGAACTTGAGAATGCAGATGAAGTGCATAAAGTGACGATCGTTCCTCGCGGTAACGCAGGCGGCTATGTCGTCATGCTTCCAAAAGAAGATCGCTACTTCATGACGAAACCTGAGCTTGAAGATAAAATTGTCGGTCTCCTCGGGGGCCGCGTGGCGGAAGACGTCATCTTCGGTGAAGTGTCAACAGGAGCAAGTAATGACTTCCAACGTGCGACTGGTATCGCCCGGAAGATGGTCATGGATTACGGGATGAGCGATAAGCTCGGGCCGCTCCAACTTGGGTCAAACCATGGTGGACAAGTCTTCCTCGGCCGTGACTTCCAAACGGAACAGAACTACTCGGATGCGATTGCACAAGACATCGACCTCGAGATTCGTGATATCATCAACCGTTGTTACGCCAAAGCGAAACAAATCTTGACGGATCGTAAAGACGATCTCGAGCTCGTCGCGAAGACGTTGCTCGAAGTCGAGACGCTCGATTCGAAACAGATTCGTCACTTGATCAAGACGCGCGAATACCTTCCGCACGAACCGGAAGAGCCGTCTGAACCATCGAAAGATGATGCAAGCGACGAAGCGAAGAAAGATGAGGCGGCCGTCAAGCACGGACAAGTCATCGATCAGCCTGGAGTCGTTCAAGAAGCGAAGCCGGACGTTGTCCCTGAAGGTGATAAGCCGGAAGCGACGCCGACGGAACGCCCGAACAACGAATCACGCTAAGTGTAAGAGACGAATGCCCTAAACAAGGCATTCGTCTTTTTTCGTGTTATAATTCGAGCGAACTGTAATTGACAACAAAGTGAGGAACGCTATCATGATTTTAGTGATTGATGTTGGGAATACAAATATTGTCCTTGGGATGTATGACGGCGAGACGCTCGTCCATCATTGGCGCATCTCGACCGACCGCACGAAAACGACCGATGAATACGGCATGCTCGTGAAATCGCTGTTCGATCATTCGAACGTTTCGTTCGATCAGATTGACGGCGTGATTCTATCTTCGGTCGTCCCACCGGTCATCTTTCCGCTCGAGCAGATGTCGCAACGTTATTTCAACGTCCGGCCAATCGTCGTCGGTCCCGGCGTGAAAACCGGTCTCGACATTCATGTCGACAATCCGCGCGAAGTCGGAGCGGACCGCATCGTTAACGCGGTCGCTGGAATCGCCAAGTATGATGGGCCGCTCATCATCGTCGATTTCGGTACGGCGACGACATACTGCTATATCGATGAGAACCGCCGCTATCACGGAGGAATTATCTCGCCGGGCATCATGATCTCGGTCGAGGCGCTCTACCAACGGGCGGCTAAATTACCTCGTATCGAGCTCGCGACGCCACCTACGGTCGTTGGGAAAAATACAATTCAAGCGATGCAGTCCGGGACGTATTACGGCTATGTCGCACAAGTCGATGGCATTGTCGGCCGCATGAAGCGTGAAGTCGGAGAAGCGACCGTGATCGCCACAGGCGGTCTCGCACGTTTGATTAGCGAGCATGCCGAGACGATTGATGTCGTCGATTCATTTTTAACGCTTGATGGGCTTCGTCTCATCTATGAGCGCAACCAGAAATAAACTTAAAGGAGTTACTCAATATGATTCAACCAGAACAACAAGCATTACTTGACCAAATGAAAGCCGATTACCTCGTCCGTGCCCTCGGGTTCAACGGGGAAGTCCGCGCGTTTGCCGTCCGGACGACGAAAACGATCTTTGAAACGCAACTCCGTCACCAGACGACACCGGTCGCTTCAGCAGCGCTCGGGCGCACGATGACGATCGGGACGATGATCGGTGCGATGCAAAAAGGCGCCGCTCGCGTGACGCTCAAAGTCGAAGGTGATGGACCAATCGGGAAAATCATCGTCGATGCTGATACGGCGGGAGACGTGCGCGGTTACGTGTCACATCCTCGTGTCGAAGGCGGCACGTTCGTGAATGATCACGGTTTGACGAAGCTGAAAGTCGGTGAAGCCGTCGGACGCGGGACGATTTCGGTGATTAAAGACCTCGGTTTAAAAGATTTTGTCGGCGGCTCGTCTGAGATTCAAACGGGTGAGATTAGTGAAGACTTCACGTACTACTTCGCGACGTCAGAACAAGTGCCGTCAGTCGTCGGTGCGGGTGTGCTCGTCCTCCCGGAAGATGAATCGATTCTTGCGGCAGGCGGCATCATCGTTCAATTGATGCCGGATGCGTCAGAAGAGACGATTCAAGCGCTTGAACAGGCACTCAAAACGTTCCCGCCAGTGTCGGTCCTCATCGGAGAAGAGAAGACACCGGAAGAGATGCTCCATATGCTCCTTGGCGACAGCCTCGAAGTGTTGGATCAAAAGCCGGTCCAATTCAATTGCACATGTGGTCGCGACCGTATGGAAAGCGCGATTATCGGGCTCGGTGCCGAAGAGATTCGTCACATGATTGAAGAGGATGGCGGCGCTGAAGCGGTTTGTCACTTCTGTGGCGAGAAATACCACTTCTCGGCGGAACAATTAGAAACGATGAAACAACAAGCACGCTGACCGCTTTGCTCCAAATTGCATATTTTGAATCTGATAGGGTATTATTACAATATCGGAATAGTCGGAATTATGGAGGAGGAAATGAAATGCGTATCGTAGATTCAGTAACAGACTTGATTGGAAAGACACCGATTGTGAAATTGAATGGATTGACTGGCGCTGAAGATGCCACGGTTTACTTGAAATTGGAGTATATGAACCCGGGGTCTAGCGTAAAAGACCGGATTGCGCTCGCTATGATTGAAGCGGCGGAACGAGAAGGGGTCTTGAAACCAGGAGATACGATTATCGAACCGACCAGTGGGAACACGGGAATCGGTCTCGCCATGGTCAGTGCGGCCAAAGGCTATAAAGCGATTTTGGTCATGCCGGAAACGATGAGCATGGAACGTCGCAATTTGCTTCGTGGCTACGGCGCCGAACTTATTTTGACGCCGGGTCCTGAAGGGATGGGCGGAGCGATTCGCCGTGCGACGGAAGAGGCTGAACAAAACGGTTATTTCCTCCCGCAGCAGTTTAACAATGAAGCCAACCCGAACGTGCACGAGATGACGACGGGACCTGAGATCGTCGACGCATTCGATGCGTCAGGTCTTCAAGTCGATGCGTTCATCGCCGGCGTCGGGACAGGTGGAACGATTACGGGAGCGGGTAAAGTGTTGAAAGCCCACTATCCGAACGTTCAAATCCTAGCGGTTGAACCGGTCGATTCACCGGTCTTGTCGGGCGGTAAACCAGGCCCGCATAAAATCCAAGGCATCGGCGCCGGGTTCATCCCGTCGATTCTCGATACGGAGATTTATGAAGGTGTCCTTCAAATCACGACCGATCAGGCGTTCGAATACGCACGTCTTGCGGCTAAGACGAACGGCGTGCTCGGAGGCATCTCGTCAGGTGCAGCCATCGCTGCCGCTGTCGATACGGCCAAACGTCTCGGCAAAGGGAAAAACGTGCTGGCGATCATCCCGTCAAACGGAGAACGCTACCTCAGCACACCACTCTATCAATTCGATGAAGAATCAGATAGCGTTCGCTCATAAGCAAACGGCAGTTACCGGGAGACAACTTCTTTCGGTAACTGCCTTTTCTTGTGTACAATTAAAGGCATGAATCAGTGGAACGGGGGAATGTGGCGTGAGACAAACAGCGTTCAAAACCATGAGTATGACAAAAGAGAAGATGTACGACACATATATGACATTGACGGAAGGGAAGAAGCACTATGCGTGGTTAGAGAGCGGACGCGTCGGCCGCTATACGATGGCCGGGATTGAGCCGTTCGCTACGCTTCACGTGAAAGATGGGGTCGGGACGTTCATCACCTCTGATGCGACAGAAACGATGCACGGTGCCCCGCTCGACATCGTCGAAACAATTCGGACCCGGTACGCCACCGAGCGGCCAGCAGGTGCTCCCCCATTTTTCGGCGGGATGATCGGTTATGTGAGCTATGATGTAGCCCGTACCCTCGAACGTTTACCACGGCAAGCGGAAGACGATTTGGCAACACCGGACGTTTCATTCTTGTTGTTCGATGAAGTAGCGGTCTTCGATGAAGAAGAGTCGCTTTTATACGTGATGGTCACGGCCGATGAGCAAGCGGAGGCGAAGCTCGAGCGCTTTGCCGCCCTCTGGCGAACAGAATCACATTATGCGTTTCCGCCGCTTACGAGCGGAACGGTCGAGCGATCCCGTTCGCTGTCACAGGATGAATTCGTTGCGGCCGTGCAAAAGATTCAAGACTACATCGTCGAGGGCGATGTGTTCCAAGTGAATTTGAGCGTCCGGCAGTCGGAACCGCTGCTCGCACACCCGCGTCACATCTACGACACGCTCCGGAAAGTGAACCCTTCACCGTATATGGGTTATTTCGTTGACGACTCGCTCACGATGGTGTCGGCTTCACCAGAACTGTTGATTGAAAAACATGGCGCCGCCATCTCGACCCGCCCGATCGCCGGAACGAGACCGCGAGGCCGGGATGAGGCGGAAGATCTGGAACTGGCTCGGACGCTACTCGACAATGAGAAAGAGCGGGCCGAACATGTCATGCTGGTCGACCTGGAACGAAACGACTTGGGCAAAGTCGCGGCTTACGGGACAGTGCATGTCGATGAACTGATGGTCATCGAGAAGTACTCGCACGTCCAACATATCGTCTCGAACGTGCGCGGTCTGATGCGGGACGGCGTATCGGGAGCCGAAGCACTTGGCGCGATGTTCCCGGGCGGCACCATCACCGGGGCGCCGAAAATCCGGACGATGGAAATCATCGAGGAACTCGAACCGGTCCGGCGTGGGATTTACACCGGCTCATACGGCTGGCTTAGTTGGGATGATGACCTCGTGTTCAACATCACGATTCGGACGATGATCGTGAAGGACGGAATCGCCCATGTTCAGGCTGGTGCCGGGATTGTGATCGATTCGGATCCTGAAGCGGAGTACGCCGAATCACTTTCCAAGGCGAAAGCGCTATGGACAGCGAAAGAAATGACGGAGGCGACGGTATGATTTTACTCATCGATAACTATGACTCGTTCACATACAATTTAGTTCAATACTTTGGGGAGCTCGGTGAACAACTCGTCGCCCGTCGTAACGATGACATCACGATCGAGGAAATTGAAGCGCTCGCCCCAAGTTATCTCGTCATTTCGCCTGGTCCGTGTACACCTAACGAGGCAGGTATCAGTATCGACGCGATTCAGGCGTTTGCCGGTCGCATCCCAATTCTTGGCGTCTGTCTTGGACATCAAGCGATTGCTCAAGCGTTCGGCGGAAAAGTCGTTCATGCCGAGCGGCTCATGCATGGCAAGACGTCAGCGATTCAACATGACGGAAACACGCTGTTTAACGGCATCCCGCAACAGACAATCGTGACACGCTACCATTCGCTCGCAGTCGAACGAGACTCGCTGCCATCGTGCTTGCAAGTCACGGCGGAAACGAGCCTTGGAGAGGTCATGGCGCTTCGACATGAAACGTTACCAATTGAAGGGGTCCAGTTTCATCCGGAAGCGATTTTGACAGAACACGGCAAAGACATGATTCGTAATTTCGTCGAGGTGTATCGTCATGTGGCTTTGGCATAACGGCGAACTGCGGGGCAGCTCTGAAGTAACGATTCCGGTGGAAGATCACGGATTTTTATATGGGATGGGCCTGTTCGAGACGTTTCGAACGTTCAATAGCATCCCGTTCTTGTTTGATCTTCACTGGGAACGTCTCGAAAAGAGCTTAGCGGAACTATGGATTGATTTACCGTATACGAAACAAGAGATGGAGCAGGCGATTCAAGACGTCGTTCGTCAAAACGGGACCCCGAACCTGTATGTGCGCTTGAACGTGTCCGCGGGGGTGGCGCCACTTGGACTCTACGACGGACGCTACACTCGTCCAAACGTGACACTGCTCGTCAAGCCGTTACCGGAATCGTTCCAGCCCACGGAAAAACGGCTGGAAGCCATCCCGTTTCCAAGAAGTCGGCCCGAAGCGGCATTCCGCTTAAAATCCCATCATTATATGAACAATATATTAGGGAAGCGCATGCTTGTTGATCGGGAGGCGGAAGGACTGTTCGCCGATGACTCAGGACATGTCGTAGAAGGGCTTGTCTCGAATATCTTCTGGGTCGAAGCTGACCAACTTTGGACGACGCCGCTCGCGACGGGACCTCTGGCTGGGGTCACGCGACGTTGGGTGATGGATACGTTTGATGTGAAGGAACGTGATGTGACGTTTGCGGAACTTACACAGGCAGACGAGATTTGGTTGACCAATTCGGTTCAACAGATTGCTCCGGTCACAGACTATGCCGGGAACAGTTATCCAGGAAAAGACGGGGCAAAATTTAAAGCATGTTGGTCTGTCTTGTTGCATGCGATTGAAAGGGAAGAAACGCGATGACAAAAATCATGGGAATTTTAAATGTGACGCCGGACTCGTTTTCGGACGGAGGACGGTATACGGCGCTTGAACAGGCGGTCGCTCACGCCAAGCAACTCGTTCAAGACGGAGCGGACGCGATTGATATCGGCGGGGAATCGACACGGCCGGGAGCCCGGTTCGTCTCGGCGGAAGAAGAAATCGAGCGAGTCATTCCTGTCATTCGTCAACTGAAGCAAGAGATTGATGTGCTCATCTCGATCGATACGTACAAACCGGTGGTGGCAAAGGCGGCATTAGAAGCCGGGGCCGATATCATCAATGACGTCTGGGGCTCGAAGTGGGGCGATCAATCGATGGCACAAGTGGCACGGGCGTTTAACGTTCCCATCATCTTGATGCACAATCGCGACAATCGAAATTATGGCCATTTCATCGAGGAGGTCGTCGGTGACTTGTATGAATCGATTGAAATCGCTCAAGCGGCAGGTGTGCCGGATGAGATGATTTGGTTAGACCCGGGAATCGGCTTTGCGAAAGACTATGCGCAAAACATGGAACTGATGAATCGACTCGACGTGATCACGAACCTTGGTTATCCGGTGTTGCTCGGTACGTCACGTAAATCATTTATCGGGCAAGCGCTTGATTTACCGACCGAAGAACGACTGGAAGGGACATTGGCGACGACGTGTCTAGGCATTATGAAAGGCTGTGCGTGGATTCGGGTTCATGACGTACGAGAGAATAAACGAGCGTCACTCATGATGGACGCGATGCTGGGAGGCGGACAAATTGGATAAGATGTTTGTGAATGGGATGCGTTTTTATGGCTATCACGGTGTGTTTGCAGAAGAGAATCGACTCGGTCAACGGTTTAATATCGATTTAATGTGTGAGTTGGATTTGGCGCCGGCCGGACAATCGGATGATTTGGCAGACGGCGTCAGTTACGCGGGACTCTATCAATTGACGGAAGACATCGTCACTGGGGAGCCGGTCAATTTGCTCGAGGCGCTGGGCGAGCGCATCACGACGGCTGTCTTGGCCCACAGCGACAAGATTCAAAGCGTCACCGTCAAAGTGATCAAGCCGGACCCGCCCATCCCGGGTCATTATGACTCAGTCGCAATCGAGATGACACGGAGACGGAACGTATGATGTACGTAGCGCTGGGATCGAACATTGGGGAGCGTGCCAACTATCTGGCAGAAGCGATTCAAGCGATGGCGGTAAACGGTCTTCAGGTGACGAAAGAGTCATCCGTATATGAGACGGCACCGGTCGGATACACAGATCAGCCATCTTTCTATAATATGGTCGTCGAAGTCGAGCCGTCCCTTTCGGCGGAGGCGGCCTTGCTTCAACTCCAACAGATTGAACGGGACCTAGGGAGAGAGCGGTTATTTAAAAACGGACCGCGTACAATCGACCTTGACATCTTGGTCTATAACAGCGAAGATATACAATCGAAGCAGTTAACTGTTCCGCATCCACGGATGCATGAACGCGCTTTTGTCCTTGCCCCGTTCGCGGAGATTGCTCCGGCGGTCGAGGTAAAGGGAATGACGGTGCGGGCGTTGCTAGAAGCCCTTCCTGAGTCGGAACGGCAAGACGTCGTCCGTCTCGGACCGTTACAATCATTGGTCAGCTCGGTTTAACGTTAGCAAAGGAAGTGGAGAAGTGTCAGGGTTCAAAATTGGTAATATCGATATAAAGAACCGCGCCGTCCTTGCCCCGATGGCCGGAGTGACAAACCCTGCGTTTCGTTTGATTGCTAAAGAATTTGGCGCGGGACTCGTCTGTGCTGAAATGGTCAGCGATAAAGGGATTTTATTGGAGAATGCAAGAACGCTCCGGATGCTCTACGTCGATGAACGGGAAAAGCCGCTCAGCCTTCAGATTTTTGGTGGTTCGAAAGACACACTCGTCAGAGCGGCCCAGTACGTGGATCAAAACACGAATGCGGACATCATCGATATCAATATGGGTTGCCCAGTCCCGAAAGTCACGAAGTGTGAGGCGGGTGCCAAATGGTTGCTTGACCCGGACAAAGTTTACGAGATGGTGAACGCCGTGTCGCAAGCGGTCGATAAGCCGGTCACGGTCAAAATGCGCCTCGGTTGGGACGAAGACCATATTTATATTCTCGACAATGTTCGGGCGGCTCAATCTGGAGGAGCGGCGGCGATTGCGATTCATGGTCGTACGCGGTCTCAACAATATGAAGGAACTGCAAACTGGGATTGGATTGGCGAAGCCAAGAAGATTGCGACGGTTCCGATTATCGGTAACGGCGATATTTCGACACCTCAAGAAGCAAAACATGCGATTGATCACTACGGTGTCGATGCCGTCATGATCGGGCGGGCAGCACTTGGTAACCCATGGATGCTGTATCAAACGGTGCAGTATTTGGAAACGGGTGAACTTCCGCCAGAACCAGCGGCGCGTGAAAAAATCGACATCTGTATGTTGCACCTCGATCGCTTGATTGCCATCAAAGGAGAAGTGACGGCCGTTCGCGAGATGCGTCAACATGCGGCGTGGTACTTGAAAGGGTTGAAAGGCAGCGGCCCGGTTCGGAAGCAAATCAACGAAACGGAATCGCGAGATGCTTTTGGCATCGTGTTGTATCATTTTGTGGAACAGCTCGAGCGACAAATGCAAGAAGTGTGAACTAGTGAAAAAAATTGATTTGTGGTAAGCTTGTTTGGCGAAAAAGTGAACCACACAAGCAAACGGTTTAGGCTGTGCTGTTGGCCGTGAGGCTGACAGTTTTTTATTAGACATCCCCAATACGTATAGAGGAGTGAATGGAGTAGTGAGTCACGAGTTGGAAATGAATGACCAAATGCAGGTTCGGTTTGAAAAAATGACCGAGATGCGTGAACAAGGGCTTGACCCGTTCGGACGTCGGTTCGAACGTTCTGCCCACGCCGGTGAATTACATGAACAATATGAGGCGATTGAAAAAGAAGCCTTGGCCGAACAAGACGTCGAAGTGACGCTTGCCGGACGAATCATGACGAAACGTGGAAAAGGGAAAGTCTTTTTTGCCCACATCCAAGACGTCACAGGACAAATCCAAATCTACGTGCGTAAAAATGATGTAGGTGACGAACCGTTCGATTTATTCAAATCATCTGACCTTGGTGACATCGTCGGGGTGAAAGGGAAGCTGTTCAAGACGAACGTCGGCGAATTGTCGATTCATGTTGAAGAGTTCGAACTCTTAACAAAAGCACTTCGTCCGCTTCCTGATAAATATCATGGCTTAAAAGATGTTGAGCAACGCTATCGCCAGCGCTACTTGGATTTGATTACGAATAATGATTCGCGTCAAACGTTTATTCTGCGTAGCCGCATCATCTCGGAAATTCGGAATTTCTTGAACCATCGCGGTTACTTGGAAGTCGAAACGCCGATGTTGCATACAATCGCAGGTGGAGCGGCGGCCCGTCCGTTCTTGACGCACCATAATGCACTTGATATGGAATTATATATGCGGATCGCCATCGAGCTTCATTTGAAGCGCTTGATTGTCGGTGGTCTCGAGCGCGTGTATGAGATTGGCCGTGTCTTCCGTAATGAGGGGATCTCAACACGTCATAACCCAGAGTTCACGATGATTGAATTGTATGAAGCGTATGCGGACTATAATGACATCATGGATTTGACGGAAGAACTCGTAGCTCACGTAGCCCAAGAAGTTCTTGGCACGACGGACGTTCAATATGGAGAAGATACGATTCATTTGGCTGTCGGTTGGAAACGTGCGCACATGGTCGACTTGGTTAAAGAAGAAACAGGCGTCGATTTCTGGCAACAGATGTCTGATGAAGATGCACGTGCGCTTGCAAAAGAGCACGGTGTCGAGATTCAAGACCATATGACGTTCGGTCACATCGTCAATGAATTCTTTGAGCAGAAAGTCGAAGAAACATTGTTACAACCGACGTTTGTCACAGGTCACCCTGTCGAAGTATCGCCATTGGCGAAAAAGAACGATACAGATCCACGCTTCACGGATCGATTTGAATTGTTCATCGTTCGTCGTGAACATGCGAACGCCTTCACGGAATTGAATGATCCGATTGATCAGCGTGAGCGTTTCGAAGCTCAACTTCTTGAGAAAGAAGCAGGGAATGACGAAGCCCATGAATTGGACAACGATTTCCTTGAGGCGCTCGAATACGGAATGCCACCAACGGGTGGTCTTGGAATCGGAATCGATCGCCTCGTCATGTTGTTGACGAATGCACCATCGATTCGTGATGTTCTATTGTTCCCGACGATGAGACACCAACAGTAAAGAATCGTTTTAACCTCTCGCTCTTACGTGCGAGAGGTTTTTCTATGGAGAATGTTGCCGGTTTAAAGAGGCTAAAAACTTTTTTAGAAAAACTTTTGCAAAAACTCTTGCGTTCTATTTAGGGATGCGGTAAAGTAATAAACGTTGCCGCTGATGGCAGCGGAAAAGAATAAAAAAAGTGGTTGACAACTGTGTCGATGACTTGTATTATTTTAAGAGTCGCCAATGAGCGACAGACGAACTTTGAAAACTGAACGATGAGGCAAAAATAAGTTTTACAATTTTTGAATGAAGCGCAAGCTTCGTCATTTTTAAAGAGCTATATCAAATTCTTTGGAGAGTTTGATCCTGGCTCAGGA